>NZ_LJHY01000009.1 GCF_001295795.1 Novosphingobium sp. AAP83 | reverse complement strand
GAGGTGTGAATCACAACATGCTGGTATTGCTCAACAACTTTCGGATCGGGCTCTAATTGCACAATCCGCCGCAACCCCATCAAACCGCCTGCTTCCCCGCATCAATCTCGCCCACGCCGGTCAGCGTAAACGCGCCGGTGCCGGGAAGCTCTATGCGCAGTTCCAGCGTGCCACCGGCAGCCTCGACGAACCGGCGCAGGGTCGAAAGATAGAGGTCGGTCTGACGCTCGATCTTGACCACCGAGGGCTGTTTGATCCCGAGGCTCTGGGCGATCTGCTCCTGGCTGCGCCGGGCCAGCTTGCGCAGCGCCTTGAGGCCTTCAACGTCCGCCTGAAGCTCGGCTGCGCGGGCCTTGATACGCTCCTGCCGATCCTTGGGAAGGCGCGCCATCAGCTCTTCATGGGTAACCGGCATGGTGCTCATCCTTTCAGTATGTCGAGGACATACCAATCATGACATAACACCGAAAGCCACCAAAACCCCCGCCCCCCAACCCTTAAAACTGCCCGCTGGTCCCTATGCCCACGCCGCCCGCGCGCGCGGTGAAGCCGCCCTGCATCAGGGGGCCGCTCACTTCGGGGGGCAGGCCGGTCAGTACGAGGTCGGCTTGCCAGCGGCCGCTGCCTGCGATGCGCAGGGTCAGGCGTTCCATGCCGCCCGGCCCTTGCATCGGCACGAGCAGCGCTCCGCTCTCGCAGCGCGCCTTGCCCGAAAGCGTGATCGCTTGCGCCAGCAATGGCCCGGGCGAGGCGATGTCCATGCCCAGCGTGCCATCGGCAGCGGCGCATTGGCCATCGGCCATCTGCACCGAAAAATCGCCGAAACTCAGCGATGTAACCGGCAGCCCGCCCAGCCCGTCAGGCAGGGCGACCACGCCATTCACGCCCGAAAGCTGCACATCGCCGCCGCTGGCCGAGGCCGTGGCGGCAAAGGGGGCATTGCCCGCGCGCTCCAGCGCAAACTCTGCGCGGCCCAGCAGCAGGGGCAAGGGCCGCAAGCCCGCCTCAAGCGTGCCCAGCGGCAATGGCCCCACCCGCAAATCGCCGATCCGTCCGCTCCACACCGGTCCTTCGATGCTGCGCGCGGTCACATTTTCCGGCGCGGCCATGCCCAACACGGCGCGCAAGGGCACCAGCGCGATCAGGCCAAGCGCGGTCAAGCCCGCCAGCGCCAGCCACCCGCGCCGCGTCAGCGCGCGTTCGCGCACGAAGATCCAGCGCCCGATCACGATCCGCTCCGCCGCACGGTCAGGTTCACCGAAACACTGCCATCGGGCGCAGGCGTCATCGTCAATTGCTCCACCGCCAGCCCTTGCGCCGGTAGCCCGTCAATCCACGCCAACGCTGCCTGTGGCCGCGCGGTGGGGATCACGATCACCGCCGCATCCTGCCCTCGCCGCTGGTTGGATTGGACGATAAACCCGGCTTCCTGTGCGCTTGCGCCTGCCACTTGTTCAATCGGCCCCGCCAAAGCCGCTGCTTTCACGCGCGGGGCAGATTTCAGCGTTTCAATCTGTGCAGCGATCCGTCCGGCGCGCTCGGTCGCCAGCCGGTGCCGCACTGCGGCCTCATCCAGCGCCGTGCCCACGGGCAGGATAATCCCGTATACCAGCACGATCAGCGCCATCAGTCCGCCCGCCACGCTCACCAGCACACGCTCGCGCCCGGTCAAGCCGATGTACCATGCACTCACGCGGTCCATCACGGTGCCCTCAAGGTTATGGCGGCAACCGTGGCGCCGGTGGGATCGGGGGCCAGCGCGGGCGGAACCGTCACTTTCCAACCCTGATTTTGCAATGAAATCAATACGGTGTTCACATCCTCGGCGCGCGGTGCGGCCACCGTAAAGCGCAATGTGCCATCCGCGCTATAGCCCAGATCGCGCAGTCGCACCGCCGGGATCGGACGGATCGTTTCCAACAGCGCCGCAGCAGGCGCGCTGAAACTCGCCCCGCCCTGCCCGCGCTTGGCCAGCTCCGCATTGATCAACCGCTCGGCGCTGTCCAGATCGGTCGCCCCCGGAAACCGCTTTTGCACAAGCTCCAGCGCATGTGTTTCCTCAACTAAACTATCAAGGTTCCACTTCACCACCCACACCAGCATCAGCAGCAATGCCAGCAAAGCCGCCGTCGCCGCCATCCGCAGCAGGCCGATCCAGTTCCCCGTCCGGAACACCGATACGCGGCGCAAGGCATAGACACCCTGCCGCAAATTCAACGGCGGATTGGCATGAACCTCCGCCAGCCGCTGCGAGACCTCGTCATCGTCCAGCGCCGTCTGTGGCAGGCCACCCGCCAGCGCCTCCACCAGCGCCGCCTCGCCCGCAAATGCGGCATTGGCGGTGCGCGCCAGCAATTGCCCGCCAAGGTCGGCCAGCATCAATGAACCCTCGGCGCGCGGCAACACAAGGCTTGCGGGCACCAAGGCCACCGGATCAATCCCGTGTTCGGCCAGCGCCGCAATCCAGCGGTCCATATACGATGCCGAAACCGCGCACGAAAGCAGCCCCCCCGCATCTGCCCCCACCGCAACATGCCGCGTCGCCGCTTCCAGCCCGCCTTGCGCCAATCCCATGCGCTCAGCCGCCAAGGCCTGTGCCAGCGGCATATCGGGCATGGCACAATCGCGCACCGGCGCATCGCTTGGCGGGACCAGCACGGTCACATCGCCCACCTCGCCCCAAGGCGCAGGTTCGGCACTCGCATCAAACGCCTGCGCCGCGCCAGCAACGCCATCGCGCACGCGCCACCAATGCCAGAGGTGGTCCGGCCTGGCAGAGACCAGAACGATCAGGCCGTCCGGGGAAGTTTCAGGCTGCACCATCGGCCCGGCGTCAATCCTGTCCGGCGTAGATATCGGCGTTCAGATCAGCACCGCCCGGCTGCCCATCGGCCCCCAGCGAGAAGATCTCGAACGGACGGCCATCGCGGCCCGGCACCTGATACTGGTAGGGGCGGCCCCAAGGATCGCTCGGCAGATCCTTCACATAGCCGCCGGACCGGTAATTCTGCGGCATCGCAAGGTTGGCAGGCGGCGTGCGCAGCGCGGTCAAACCCTCACCTTGGCCGGGATAGCTCGCCATATCGAGCCGGTACATTTCCATGCCCTGCTCCAGCGTGGCGATATCCGACCGCGCTTTGACGACCATCGCCTTATCCTGGCTCGGCAGCACGTTGATCAGCACCACCGTGGCCAGCAGCCCGATGATGAAAATCACCACCATCAATTCAACAAGGCTGAAACCGTTGCGACGGCGCTTGGCCTTGGCTTCCGGTGTCTCGGTTGGTTCAATGTCAGTCATGTCACAGGCCCGTCAGGTTCTGAAGCTGCAAAATCGGCAGCAGGATCGCAAGGATGATCAGCGCCACCGCCGTGCCCATCACAACGATGATCGCAGGTTCCAGCAGCGCCATCGCAGCGGCGGTAAAGGCTTCGAATTCACGCTCAAGGTAATCGGCGGCGCGTTCCAGCATCACGCCCAATTGCCCCGCCGCCTCGCCGCTCGCGGCAAGATAGACCAGCAGCGGCGGAAATGTCCCGGCCTCGCGCAATGCGGTGGAAAGCGATCCGCCCGCGCGCACTTTTTCGCTGATGCCCGCCAGCGATTGTGCCTGCACCGCATTGGAAACCGTCCGCGTGGCCAAGCGCAAGCCATCCACCAGCGGCAACCGCGCCTCGATCATCGTCGACAGTGTACGCGCCAGAGAGGCCGCATGAACATCGCGGATCAGCTTGCCTATAAACGGAATGCGCAACAGCGCGGAATCAAAGCGCAGCTTGAACGCGGGATTGCGCAAGGCGCGGATGAAACCGGCCACCGCCAGCGCCAGCAGCGCCAGCAAAGCCCACCACCACGCACTGAGGAACTGCGAAATCCCGATCACCACCCGCGTCAGCATCGGCAACTGGCGGCTGGCGTTATCGAACTGTTCCACCACGCGCGGCACAACCGAGACCATCAACCCCGTAACCACGCCAATCGCCACCAGCGACAGCACGATGGGATAAGCCAGCGCAGCAATGATCTTGCCGCGCACCTGCGCCTGACGCTCCAACATATCGGCCAGCCGGTCAGCGATGGCGGGCAAGCTGCCCGAGTTTTCACCCGCAGCCACCATCGCACGATAGATCGGCGGAAAGCTCGGCTCTTCGCGCCGCATCGCTTCGGCCAAAGGCAGGCCTTCCACTACGCCTGCGTGGACGTTGGACAAGATCGCCTGCGCCTTGGGCTTTTCGGTCTGGCGTGAAATCGTGCGCAGCGTTTCTTCCAGCGGGCTCACTACCATCAGCGATGAAAGCTGGCGGGTAAACAGCGCCAATTGCTTGGCCGAAAGCTTGTTGGCAAACAGCGCGATGCCGCTGGTCGAGGTTGCCGCGCGCCGCGCCGATGCTGCTGCATCGGGCGTAAGGCTGACCACATACCACTGCCGCGCCGCCAGTTTCTCGCGCGCTGCCGCTTCGCCCGGCGCTTCAATCGCGCCGCGCCGTTCGATGCCCTTGGGGTCAATCGCGTGATAGGCAAAGCGCGCCATCAGGCCCCGTCCCGCCGCATGATCCGCGCCGCTTCTTCAGGGCTGGTCACGCCATCCTTCACCATGCGCCGCACCGCCTTGGTCAGCGTGGGCGAATCAGCGAAAGCATGACGCGCAATCGCGGCTTCATCGGCGTTATCGTGGATCATCTGGCGGATCACATCATCCACCCGCACCGCCTCGAACACGCCAACACGCCCCGCATATCCGGTCTGCCCACATTCAGCGCAGCCCTTGGCCGTATGGACCGTGCGTCCGGCCTTCATGCCCAGAACCTCGGCCATGCCGGAATCGAGCGCGCGTTCCTCGCGGCAATGCGCGCACAGCCGCCGCACCAGCCGCTGCGCGATCACCGCGCGCAGTGTCGAGGCAAGCAGGAACGGCTCCACCCCCATATCGCGCATCCGCGTAATCGCGCCTGCCGCATCGTTGGTGTGAACCGTCGAAAGCACCAGATGCCCGGTGAGCGAGGCCTGCACCGCAATATCCGCCGTCTCGCGGTCACGGATTTCGCCGATCATCACCACGTCGGGGTCTTGCCGCAGGATCGCGCGCAAACCGGCGGCAAACGTCAGCCCGACCTTGGAATTCACTTGCGTCTGGCCCACGCCATCCACAGCGTATTCCACAGGGTCTTCCACCGTCAGGATATTGCGCGCGCCATCATTCAACCCGCGCAGCGCGGCATAAAGCGTCGTCGTCTTGCCAGACCCGGTCGGCCCGGTCACCAGCACGATCCCGTTGGGTTCGGCCAGTGCGCGGCGCAGCGTGTCTTCGGCTTTGGGATCAAGGCCAAGCTGGGGAAGGCTGATCCCGGCATTGTCCTTATCCAGCAAGCGCATCACCACGCGCTCGCCCGCGCGGTTCGGCAGGGTAGACACGCGCACATCCACCAGCTTGCCGCCAAGGCTCAACGAAATGCGCCCGTCCTGCGGCATCCGGCGCTCGGCAATATCGAGCCGCGCCATCACCTTGATACGGCTGACCAGCACCGGCGCCACATGCGGCGGCATTCGCAGTTTCTCGGTCAACACACCGTCCACCCGCATCCGCACGACCAGCGCGGTTTCATAAGGCTCGATGTGGATGTCCGAAACGCCCTGGCGCAAACTCTCGGCAATCAGCCCGTTGATCAGGCGGATCGCAGGCGCATCGTCGGCGCTATCAAGCAAGTCCTCGGCACTGGGCAGGCCCAAGGCCAAGGGATCAAGCCCATCGCCCGCAATGCCCATATCGCCAACAACTTGCGCCGCGCCGTCCTGCGCATAAACTTCGGCCAGCAGTTTCTCAAACTCACCCGCAGCCACCTTGCGCGTAACCATCGGCTTACCCAGAACCCGGCGCACTTCAAGCAAGCCCAGCGGATCGGCCCCTTCGCGCATGACAAGCGCAACCGCGCCATCGGCCTCGCCTTCGACCATGAACCCGTGATCGCGTGCATAGAGATAAGGCACGGCGGACACTTGCCCGGGATCAGGCAAGGCAACCGTCATCGCGCCTGCAAATTGCGTCGCGTCAGTGCCATCAATGTCGTGCGCTGCGTCCATCGGATCAGTTCTGCGCGCTGCTCGGCGGAAGCTCGGTCTGCTCAATTGGTGCAGGCAAAGCGCGCGGGCGGATCAGCGTATCGCCCGCGTTCAGCGCGGCCACTTCGGCCTGCGGCGTAGCTGGCAGGCTTGCGCCCATATAATCGACGATCAGTTCATCAATCCCCGGCTCGCGCTTGGGATCAAAGTTGACTTGAGCCTTGCGGACAATGCCATAGCGGCGCGCTGTCTGCGCCTCGCGATCCCTTGCATTGCGCAAGATCGTCGGGCGGATAAACACCATCAGATTGGTCTTCACCCGGCTGCGCCCGCGTGACCGGAACGCCTCGCCCAGGATCGGAATATCGCCAAGGAACGGCACTTTCTGCAACGTGCGGCTCTCGTTATCGTCCAGCAGCCCGCCCAGCGCCACGATCTCGCGGTCACCCACCGTCACCGTCGTCTTGATCTCGCGCTTGTTGACGATCAGATCGCTGGATCCGCGTGCAACCGGGCCTGCCACCGATGATACCTCCTGCCGCAAATCCAGCCGCACCATGTTGTCCGCGTTGATCTGCGGGGTCACGTCCAGTTCGATGCCGACATTCTGGCGCGTCACTGTGCGGAACGTATCGTTAAAGTTCCCGCCGGACAGCGCCTCGCCCGTCGCAACCGGAATTTCCTGCCCGAACAGGATGGATGCCGGCACATTGTTGTTCGTGGTGATGTGCGGGGTCGAAAGGATATTCGAATTGCGATCCGTCTGCACCGCATTGATGATCGCGCCGAGATAGGTGTCCTTGCCAAGCTCGGTCAGGAAACCCGAATACGCCCCGCGCGCCGCCAAAACCTTGCTCGCCGCGTTTTGCGTCAACAAATCGCCCGCCGGGCTGTTGGTGGTGGTTGTCACAACCGCTCCGTTCAACACGGTCGTCGTCTGATTAAAATTATCCGCCAGCAATCCGCCCGCAATATCGATAATATTGGGCGAAGAGTTGGAATAGTTGGTAACCGCAAACGGCTTGTCCTTGCCGCCAAACAGCATCTGCACGCCCAGTTCGCGCGCCACGTTATCCGAAATCTCGACGATGATCGCCTCGACCAGCACTTGCTCTTGCGGCACATCAAGCTGGCGGATCACTTCGCTCAACCGGCGCTGTTCATCGGCAGGGGCGGCGATGATGATCGCATTGGCACCGGGATAGCGCGTGATCGTAGCATTGCCGCGCCCGTTGGCCAGCTTAATCGGACCATTGCCAAGCCCGCCGGACGTTGCACCTATCGGACTGCTGGCGGCCCCTCCCGTTCCCGCAGAAGGCCCGGTGCTACCCTGCGTTCCGGCATTGGAGGTAGCATTACCGCCAACCCCCCCCAGCGAGATCGGCGCAGCGCTGGCCGATGCCACTTCGCCGCCGCCCTGTCCGCCGATCAAGCGTTCCAGCACGGGAACGAGCGCAGCAGAATCCGCATAATCAAGCCAGACCACCTTGATCTCGCCACCAAGCGCAGCCCGGGCATCCAATTGCCGCGCCATGGCCGCCATCTTGGCGAGCGTGGTCGCATCGCCGCGCATCAACACCGCGTTGGCGCTATCCACCGCCACAACCGTGGCCAAAGAGCGCCCGCCTTCTCCGGCAGCAGGCACCAGTTGCGTCAACGCCGTGGCGATTTCACGCGCGCCAGCATGGTCGAGCATCACGGTCTGGCTGGTCGTGCTGTCACGATCGATATCGGCCACCAACGCCCTAATCCGGCGCAAGTTATCAGCATAATCGACCACCACCAGCGAATTGCCCGCCTTGTTTGCCGTCAGCGCGCCTTCGCGGCTTATCAGCGGGCGCAGCGTCTCAACCGCTTGGGCCGCATCAATGGTTTTCAGCCGGATAACCTCGGTTACCATCTGGCTTTGCGCCGCCCCCCGGCTGCCAATCCGCGTAGGATTGGTCGCCGCGCCTTCGGCAGGCTGGATGCGGAATGCCCCGTTGCCGGTGGGCACTGCGACAAGACCGTTCGCCCGCAAGGTGGACAGGAACACCTCGAAGTATTCCGAGCGGCTGAGCGGGCGGTCTGACACCACGCTGATCTTTGCCTGCACCCGGCCATCCACGATGAACGTGCGGCCCGTCACCTCTGCGGCATCGGCGACGAACGCCCGCACATCGGCATCACGCACGTTGAGGGTATATTGCGCCCAAGCCACTTGCGGGGTCGCAAGCGCCAAGGCGGCAGCTCCGAGGAGCATCTTCGAACAGGAGAACATGCGCAGTTTCATGGAGCCAATGTTATCGCAAGAGGAAGCTGGCGGTCACCGCGTTTGACGGTAACCGAAATGGATGCGCCGGGACGTAGTGCGCCTGAAAGTATCGCGGCATCGCCGGGGCCGCTAATGGGCTTGCCGTCAACCGCCGTAATCACATCGCCCGATTGGAATCCGGCAGCGCCAAACACCGCGCCATCGCCCGATGACATCACTTCAAGGCCGACGATCTTGCCGCCTTCCGCCTTGGGACCAAAATTCACGCCGCTGCGCAAACCGGCCACGCTGATCGCGCCGGAACCGCCCGTTCCACCGGCAGGCACCGCTACGGGATTGGCCGCCACCACGCCTTCAGCGTCAGGGGCCGGGGCAGATTGATCAAGATAGAGCAATTCGCGGGCGCCATTGCGGGTCAACTCAACATGATCGAACGCAACGCCGGACAATGTCACACCCGGCTGCACTTCGGCCCCGATGCGGTAGACATTCTGCACACCATCGGCCCCTGCGATAATCGCGCTGCCACCGCCACCCGGCGTGGATCGCGTGGCGAACAGGGTCAGCGCCAGCGCGGTCACCGAACTTTGCTGCGCGGCCTCTGCCACAGGCGGGGTGCGATTGAACGGATCCATGCTGGCAAAAAGGGCGGCACTGGCAGAAGGCGTCATCTCGCGAATTCCGGCAGGCCGCCAGCCGCCAAGCGGAGAGACCGGCGTCACCACGGCCCAGAACAGCGCAGCAGCCAGCAAGGCAATCAGCGCGGCCAATGCCCACCACAGCACATCGTGCAGTGGTGGCAAAGCCGGACGAGTGCCCGGTAACGCCAGCCGCTTACCCCCAAATCCCACGTCCAGTTTCCCTTCAAGGCCACAGGCATACTCTGCCAAAGGCGATTCACAAACGCCGCGCGCCAGGGCACGGGGATAAACACGCTCAAGCAGTGATTTGCTACGGTAGTGTGACAACAGATTTGCGACCCCGCAGCGACGGTGGACAGGATGGATGACAACCGTTGATCCTGCGTACATGATCAGGCCATGCTCCGTTTGCTTCCCGGTCCTGTCCATCGACTGGCCTTGCGCCTGGCCCATGGCCTGCGCCTGCGCTGGTGGCGCGCAACCGGCAAGGTCGTGCGCGGATGCAATGTCATTGCTGCCAATGCGTCAAGGCAGATTCTGCTGGTGCGGCATAGCTACCATTTGACTGATCTTTGGATGTTGCCCGGCGGCGGTTTGGGCAAAGGCGAAAGCCTGCTGGATGCCGCAGCCCGCGAATTGGCCGAAGAAGTGGGTTGCACGCTCGTCTCGCCCCGCCACATCGACACGCTGACCTTTGACCGGAACGGTTGGACCAACGTCATCGAACTCGTCGCAGGCACAACCGCCGATGCCCCCTCGCCCGATGGCCGGGAAATCATCGAGGCCCGGTTTTTTCTGCCCGAAGCCCTGCCCCACCCCACCAGCAAGCCTGCGCAAGACATGATCGCGCGCTGGCTGGCCTTTCAAAACGGCAATTCGCTCTGACTGGCGATCAAGGGCGCACCTTCGGGCGGATGCTCAGGCTCCTCGCCCTCCAGCGCGGATAGAGTCAGCCCCATCAGGCGGATCGGTTTGGCCAAGGGCAGTTGCGCATCCAGCAGCGCGCGGGCCATGTCGGCAAACTCCGCTTTTCCCGCCACCGCCCGTGGCAACGAGCGTGAGCGGGTCAGCGGGGTAAAGTCATTGAACTTGATCTTCAGCGTCACCGTCCGCCCGCTCGCCCCGCTGCGTTCGATGCGCTCCCACACGATCTCGATGATGTTCTCCAGCGTTTCGCGCAGCGCGCTGCCCGACGAGATGTCCCGCTCGAACGTGCGCTCCCCGCCCACCGATTTGCGCGGACGGTCAGCCTTCACTTGTCGCAGATCGATGCCCCGTGCCGCGCGATAGAGGTAATCTGCCAGCGAGCCGAAATTCTCGCGCAGGAACGCCAGGCTCTTCTCCCGCAAATCCCCGCCGGTTTCGATGCCCAGCGCCGCCATCTTCTCCGCGCCGCGCGGACCGATGCCGTGAAAGCGCCGGATCGGCAAAGTGGCAACAAACTGTGCGCCTTCGCCCGGGCGGATCACGCAGAGGCCATCGGGCTTGTTCTGGTCACTGGCGATCTTGGCCAGGAACTTGTTGTAAGACACCCCGGCGCTCGCGGTCAGCCCCGTATCGGTGCGAATGCGCTTGCGGATCAATTCGGCAATGCGCGTGGCCGAACCGATCCCGCGCACGTCATCGGTCACATCAAGATAGGCCTCGTCCAGCGAAAGCGGCTCCACATGCGGGGTATAATCGAGGAAAATCGCGCGGATTTGTTGTGACACCGCTTTATAAACTTCGAACCGGGGCCGGCGAAAGATCAGATCCGGGCACAGCTTTGCCGCCCGCACCGATGGCATGGCCGAACGCACGCCAAACACGCGCGCCTCATAACTGGCGGCGGCTACCACCCCGCGATCCGATGATCCCCCCACCGCCACGGGTTTGCCGCGCAATTCAGGCTCATCGCGCTGTTCGACGCTGGCAAAGAAGGCGTCCATATCAACATGGATCACCTTGCGCAGGCCAATCGCGCTGCGATCAGGCTCGCTATCGCGGGGAAAGGCATCGGCGGCGTTGACCATGCCAGCATGGTAGCGCGTATCGCAGCGCAACATAAAGGGTGGGATTCACAATCATTCTGGTCCAGATGGGGCAAATGACCTCCGATCAGCCAGAATTGCCACCCCCGTTGCGCACAATGGGGGCGCGAGAAACGATTGCGATGATGGCATTGGTCATGGCGCTTCAGGCGCTGGCGATTGATGCAATGCTCCCCGCGCTGGGCGGTATCGCACGCGAATTGGCCGTGCCAGACCCAAACCAGCGGCAGTTGGTAGTAGGTGTTTTCCTGCTCGCTTCGGGCTTTGCTTCACTGATCCCGGGTTCGCTGGCAGACCGTTACGGGCGGCGCCCGATCCTGCTCGGCAGCATTGGCATCTACGTGCTGTTCTCCCTGGGGTGCGCGCTGGTTACCAGCTTCGACATGCTGCTGGGAATGCGCGTTTTGCAGGCGATGGGCTGCGGCGGACTGGCCGTCCTTCCCGCTACCGTCATCCGCGATCGTTTTTCCGGCGATCAAATGGCCAAGCAGATGTCGATGATCTCTGTCGTGTTTCTGGTGGTGCCGATGCTTGCCCCCAGTATCGGACAATTGGTGCTGCTGATGGCCGGATGGCGCTGGATCTTCGTCTTTCTGGCCGTGATGGGCTGTGTCATGGCCACATGGGTGGCGCTGCGCCTGCCCGAAACCCTGCGGCCCGAACATCGCCAACCCATCCGGCTGGGATCTATTGCCACCAATATGATCCGTGCTGCCACCAACCGCCCTTCGATCGGCTATGTTCTGGGTGGCTCGCTGACCTTTGGCGCGTTGATAGGTTATGTAAATTGCTCGCAACAGTTGGTAGGCGAACATTTCGGCGCAGGCGCCCAATTCCCTCTGCTGTTCGGCTTGTCTGCGCTGATGATGGCCTTTGCCAACTTCTCGAACTCGCGCATCGTTGAGCGGTTTGGCGCGCGGCGCGTATCGCACACCGCAATTTTTGCGTTTATCGCCGTAAGCTTGTTGCAAACATGGGTTTCAAGCTGGCCAACGCAAACACTGTGGCAATTCCTGCCGCTGATGATCACCAACATGATCCTGATCGGCTTTATCGGTGCCAACTTCACCTCGATTGCGCTGCAACCGTTTGAACGCACCGCAGGGTCTGCAAGTTCGGTGCAGTCATTCCTGCGCACGGTCTCCGCATCGACTGTCGGCATTACCATCGGTCAGGCCTATGATGGTACGGCGCACCCGCTGGCTTTGGGCCTTTTGGCAGCGGGCATATTTGCGCTGCTGCTTGTGCTGTTCAGCGAAAAGGGCAAGTTGTTCAGGCGCATCCACCCCCCCGGCACGCCACGCCCCGTGGTGTTTGAACATTAGGCCGCGCTGTATTTCACGCCCGCAAGGCCGGCCATAACCTCTGCCGCAGGCGTAGGGTGACCAAAGTGATAGCCCTGCATCAGCCGCACCCCAAGCGAACGTGCGGTTTCTGCCTGCACTTCATCTTCAACACCCTCAAGCGTGCAATCAATCCCCAATTGCCATGCAAGCGAAACGATGCTGCTCACCAGCGCGCGCGCGCCGGGATCGCTGCTTAACGCCCGCGACAGCGCCTGATCGATCTTGATCATATCCAAGGGCAAGCTGTGTACCTGGCTCAGGCTTGACCAGCCTGCGCCGAAATCATCCAGCGCAATCCGGAAACCGCGCGCGCGAAACGCCTTCAACTGTGCCTCGGCCCGTTTGGGATCATCGATCAGCGCCCGTTCGGTCACCTCAAGAATGATCGCTTGGGGCGGCGCACCGGCATCTTCGGCCAGCCGCGCCAAAACATCCGGCGTGCCAGCGCGCATCACATCGCGCGGTGCAAGATTGATGGAAAGGGTGCGCCCCTGCTCCCATGCCCGGCATTCAGACAAGGCGCGGGCCATGACCATCCGCGTCATTTCACCCGTTCTGCCGGTTGCCACGGCAAGCGACATAAACTGCCCCGGCGTCAGCCAGTTTTGTCCATCCGGGCTCCACCGCGCGAACGCTTCAAACCCAGTGATGCTGTTGCCACCAAGATTGACAATCGGCTGATAAACCAGCCTGATCCGCTGTTCGAGATCGGAATCATTGAACTGCCGGGTAATCGCCCCGCGTTGCAAAAGCTCGGTTTCATCATCGGGGCTGAACACCACCACGGTGCCATCTGACTGCTCTTTGGCTTTGTACAGGGCGGCATCTGCACGCTCCAGACAATCGCTCGCGCTGCGTCCGGCCACACGATGCACACCGATCGAACCCGATAGCCGCAGCACCACGCTGCCGTGCAGCACCGGCGCACGCAACGCATCGGACAGATCGTTGGCAAGCGCGCGCATAGCAGCTTCATCCAACGCGGCATCCAGTACCACGGCAAACTCATCGCCGCCCAGCCGACCAAAACAGCGCACCCGTGGAACAGATGCAAGGCGTGCCGCAATCGCGGCCAGCACCGTATCGCCCGCAGCGTGGCCATACGTGTCATTGATGTGCTTAAACCCGTCAAGGTCGATCAAGGCCAGCCACGCCGCCGCAGTCCCGGTGTGCTTTCCGGCAAGCTCTGCATCCAGCCGCGCCAGAATCGCACGGCGGTTCAGCGCCCCTGTCAGCGGATCGACCGTGGCTTGCAGCATGTTGTCTTGCGCCAGCAGCGCCGCTTTGCGTTCGCGGCGCACAAGCCGTTGGCGCGACAGCTCAAGTTTAACGAAATCGCGATGATGGCCATTGGTGATCAACAGCAACAACGCGGTCACAACAGTCTGTACCAGAACCACTCCCAACGCATTGGGATGCCCGCTCAACAGGGTTTGCACCGATGTCGGCAACGCCACCACCACCGCCATTCGCCGTGCAGTAAGCGGGGTATGGCCAAGTCCCAGAACACCGGAAAACAGCGTTACGGCAACGATATAGTGAATGAACGACTGTGCGGTTGCATCGGCATAAGCCGATAGCCCCATCACCCATACAGCCATCAGAAAAGCGAAAGATGCGCCAAGGGAGCTCATCATCTGCAAATCGCGCCGCAAAATCGGCAAAGGGCGGGAGTCTACCCGGCGCGGCAACCAATGGTATGCGCGCCATATCGCAAAGCTGCCAACCACCACCGGGCCAAACAAAGACAGCCACGGCGGTACAAGCGTTTGAAAGCGCGAAGCAACCAGCACGCAATTGAACACAACGACAAGATATAGCAGAGGCAAGCGATGCGACAAATTTTTGGCATAAGTCTTTGTAAAACTATCGCCTTTGCGCTGTGCCCAATGCCCGCCAAACCTGCGGCGCAAAGCTGCCCCCAAGCCTTTCGGCCCGGTAAGCAAAGCGGCGGTCAGGTGGCTTTTCCCCATGAAAAGAGAAATAGATGCCCGAGGTTAATATGGAGTAATGCCGCGGCCACTGTTCGGCCAAAACTAGGGCCGATCTGGGTTTTATTGACCAGAAAGGGCTGCAACCAGCGCTTTGACCTTTTTTTGCCTCCATTGTGGCAAAGGTGCAATCAACCAATAGCCCCGCCGCGAACGCTCAGGCTCGCCTTGGGCTACGATCATGCCCGATGCGATGGGGGCTTCGGCCAACTGGTGCGGCACATGGGCGCGGCCAAGGCCTGCCCGTGCGGCACTGATCGCGGTGCCGGCATCGCCAACCGAGAAACCCACATCGCCACCACCCGGCGCGGGATCGCCCGGCCAGCCGATCCACGGGCAATCATCGGCAGCATCTGGCGCAGCGATTGTGACCATCAGCGGTGCGCCCAGTTCAATGCCCTCAAGATCGCCCGGTCCTTCAGTCCAGCGCACGGCCAGATCAAGGTTCGCTTCGGTGAAATCGATATCGGCATCGCCGCCCACCAGCGAAAAACGCATTTGCGGATTGCCCGCCCGGAAAGCCGCCAATCGTGGAGAGAGCCAAGCCGCGAAGAAATCGCGCGGGCAGGCGATGGTATAGACATGACTTGATTGGCCCGCCTGCATCGCCTGAACGCCCTCTTCGAAGCGCAGGAAGCCCTCGCGGATCGCATCAAGGCCTGACAGCGCCTCGTCCGTCAGCTCCAGCCCTTTGGACGTGCGGCGGAACAGCACCACGCCCAACAGGTCTTCCAGCGCGCGGATTTGCTGGCCGACAGCTGCAGGCGTTACCGCCAGCTCATCTGCCGCGCGGGTGAACGACAGATGGCGCGCGGCTGCATCCAGCACGCGCAGGCCGTTCAAAGGAAGGTGGGTACGCTTCATATCCGGCTTGCGTTAGTTTGCAGGAGCCGGAGCCGCCAGAGGAAAGAACGGTATCGCCACATCAAACAGCCCGCCGTCGGCGCGCTGCATTGTGTAATGCCCCTCCATACTGCCATGATGGGTGCCAAGCGGACACCCTGAAACGTAATCGTGTGATTGACCGGGCTTGAGCACAGGCTGTTCGCCCACCACCCCTTCGCCGTCGACAAAATTGATCAAACCGCGCCCGTCAGTAATCCGCCAGTGGCGCGAGATGAGTTGCACCGGCTGGTCCGATTCGTTCTCAATCCGGATGTGATAAACCCAGAACCATTTGCCCGCATCCACGCGCGATTGTTCAGGCAGGAAATTCACGGCGACGCGAACTGTCACCCCGTCCGTGATTGCGGCATGCTGGAAGAGCTGCTTCATGTTCTTTAAACTAACGCAGAATGCCGCATGTTCCAACGATCTTATGTAACTTTAAGCGATATTGCCCGGGCGGGCATAAACGCGCAAAGACTTGGGCCCAGAAATGTTGATCCGCGCCCCCGCCATTCTTTGTGCTTCACGACCCCACGGTGAAACGGGGGCCATCGTGCGTCTGCTCACGGCCGACCATGGCCTTGCGGCTGCCTATGTGGCTGGCGCGCGGGGCCGGGAGTTGCGGCCTTTGCTGATCCCGGGCAATCTGCTTGAGGTTGAAGTGCGCGCACGCACTGCCTCGCAACTGCCCTCGGCGCGATTGGAATTGGTCTCCAGCCGTGGCCCCTGGCTTTCCGAACCCCTGCCCAGTGCAGGGATCGGCTGGGCCTGTGCGCTGACCGCGGCCTGCCTGCCCGAAGGCCATTCCTATCCCCCACTGTATCAAGGCCTTGGCGCTTTGCTCGATGCCATTTGTCATGCGCCATCGGCGCGGGGTTGGGCGCGGGTGCTGGCCGGATACGAAGTGCTGCTGCTGCGCGAAGTGGGTTATGGCGCCACCCCTGCCCCGCCACCAGAGGAGCCATGGCCCGATTTGCTGTCCCGGCTGGAACGGCAGGGCAAAGCAATCGGCAACCGTTTGCTTGCCGAACGGGCGGGCGATGTTATGGGGGCCCGCGCGATTCTGCTGGATCGGCTGCGGCGCATAAGCGAGACGGGCTAAGGGGTTTTTCATGAAGATTGCGGTTCTGCCAGGCGATGGCATCGGTCCTGAAGTAACGGCACAGGCGGTGCGCGTGATCGAGGCTCTCGGCATCGACGGCATCGAAATGACATCTGGCTTGGTCGGCGGCGTTGCCTACAAGGCGCACGGCCACCCGCTTCCGCCCGAAACACTGGCTATCGCGCAGGCGTCGGACGGCATCCTGTTCGGCGCGGTGGGCGATCCCGATTGCGATTCGCTCGAACGCCACTTGCGGCCCGAACAGGCCATCCTTGGCCTGCGCAAGGCGTTGACCCTTTTCGCCAACTTGCGCCCCGCCAAAGTCTTCGCCGGGCTTGAAGGCCATTCAGCATTGCGCCCCGAAGTGGCGGGCGCAATCGACATGGTAATCGTGCGCGAGCTCAACGGCGATGTCTACTTCGGCGAAAAAGGCTTCCGCACCGCCGCCAATGGTGACCGCGAAGGCTATGACGTGATGTCCTACTCGACAAGCGAAGTGCGCCGCATCGCCCGCGTCGCTTTCCGCACCGCGATGGGCCGCGCCAAGCGTTTATGTTCAGTAGATAAAGCGAACGTGCTGGAAACCAGCCAGCTTTGGCGCGATGTCGTGATCGAAGTGGCCAAGGAATACCCCGAAGTCGCGCTCGAACACATGTATGTCGATAACGCCGCGATGCAGCTCGTCCGCGCGCCGGGCAAGTTCGATGTGGTCCTCACCGGCAACCTCTTCGGCGATATCCTGTCCGATCAGGCCTCGATGTGCGTTGGCTCGATCGGCCTGCTCGCCTCGGCATCTTTGGGGGAGCGCGCAACGGAATTCGGCACCTTCGGCCTTTATGAACCGATCCACGGTTCTGCCCCCGACATCGCCGGACAAGGCCTTGCCAACCCGATGGCAACAATTCTTTCTGCCGCCATGCTGCTGCGCCATTCACTGGGCCTTTCGGTAGAAGCTGACCGGATCGAAGCCGCCGTTGCCAAGACTTTGGCCGATGGTGTTCTGGGCCGTGACCTTGGCGGAACCGCGGGAACGACAGAAGTTGGTGACGCGGTGCTCGCAAGGCTCTAAGGGCCGCAACGCATATGCTACAACTCGCCGTCATCCTTCCGACCTATCGCGAACGGGCCAACATCGCGCCCATGGTCGCGCGTCTCGATGCAGCGCTGCAAGGCGTCGCTTGGGAAGCGATCTTCGTGGACGACAACAGCCCCGATGGCACCGCCGATGAAGCGCGCCGCATATCGCTCGAAGATCCGCGCATCCGCGTGATTGAACGCATCGGGCGGCGCGGGCTTGCCTCTGCCGCTATCGAAGGCATGTGCGCCACCGCAGCCCCCATCGTGGCGGTGATGGACGCGGATCAGCAGCACGATCCTGCACTACTGCCGCAAATGCTGGCAGTGGTTGAAAGCGGCGAATATGACCTTGCCTATGCCTCGCGCTTTGCCGAAGGGGCCAGCACCGAAGCGTGGGGCCGGCCTGACCGTGTCAAAGCGTCAGGCCTTGCCAACCGCATCGCCAACAAGGTCACCGGCGTCGAATTGACCGATCCGATGAGCGGCTATTTCATGATCCGCGCCGATACCTTGCGCGCCGATGCGCACCGCCTTTCGGGCGTGGGCTTCAAAATCCTGCTCGATATTCTGGCGACCGTCGACCAGCCGCTCAAAGTCAAGGAATTCCCCCTCCACTTCGCCGCACGTACCGAGGGCGAAAGCAAACTGGATCAGACCGTCGTGTTCGAATTCCTCGTGGGCCTTTACGACAAGTGGCTTGGCCGCATCATCCCGACGCGCTTTGCCTTGTTCGGCACCGTCGGCGCGATGGGCGTCGCCGTGCAATTGGGCGCGCTATGGGTGCTGCTCAAACTGATCGCGGGCGAACGCTTCGTCTATGGCAACTGGTCGGAAAGCGCGACATTCAACACCGCAAACACCTTTGCCGCGATCATCGCAATGACGTTCAACTTCATCCTGAACAACGAGCTTACCTATTCCGACAAGCGTCTACGCGGCTTCGGCCCGATCATGCGCGGCTGGGCACAATTCGGCCTCACCTGCTCGCTCGGCCTGCTAACCAACGTGGGCTCTGCCGCCGTTCTCAAGACCATCGGATTCCCCGCCGTGATCGCGGTGATCGTCGGCATCGTGCTCGGCTCGGTCTGGAACTTCGCGCTGTCCTCACGCTTCGTCTGGGGCAAGTACTGAGTTACTTCCAGCTATCCATCCAGGTGTAATCCAGGAACGAATTGGTCCTCGGCAGTTCCGCTGCCGAGATGATCGGGTAAAAGCCAATGGCCACGCCAAAGGCCAGCACCAGCGAGACTTTGGCAGGCCAGCGCAGGCCCAAATCCCACCATTCGCCAAGCACCAGCGCCAAAGCCGCGATCAGGAAGCAACTGGCGAGCATGTAGTGGTAGTAGAACTGTATCGGCTTGCCATTGATCGCCCAAAAGCCGACCAGCAGGATATAGGCCGCCACAACCAGCAGACGCAGGCGCGCGCCCGTCCCTTCGCGCCCCTTGATCCCGTCCCACAGGCAAAGCGCCAGTGCCGGTAATCCCGCCAGCATCGTGAACGGATTGCCCAGCATCAAAACGCCGCGCTGCGCACCGTCAATGTTTTCATAGAGGAACCAGATCGGGCGGATATTGGCCACCCATTGCCACCATTGGCTCATGTAATTGTGCGGCTTTTTCACGCTGTCCTGAAGCTGGAGCATATACTCCTGCCACGAGATCAGCCGGTCCACCGTCAGCGGATCAACCTTGTAATAGAACGCGGGCAAGAACGTGGCGAAATAGGCCAGCAGCGGCAGAACGCCCAGCCACAGCGCCGCCTCGATCAAGGAAACACCGGCCACCGGCCCCGCCCCGGACGACGCCCATAGCAGGCCAAACCGGCGGCCTTTGAGCGCCTGCCAGCGGTTCAGCGCAAACAGCAATCCTGGCAGCGGCACCAGCAGCGCGCCGTTCCATTTCCCACCCAGCGACAGGCCCAGGAACAGGCCCGTCAACACCAGATGGCCCCGCGCCGCCCACAGTGTGCCCGAAGGATTGCGCCACGCCAGCGCCCATTGCCACATCGCCAGCGCCATGAATCCGGCCATCGCCATATCAAGCAGCGCAATTCGCGACATCATGAACCAGATGAAATCGGTCGCCAGCAGCAGCCCGAACAGCACGGTGGCAGAGCGCGAAAGGCTCGCCCACCACATCGCCCGCATCATCGCCCATAGGCCAATACTGCCCAGCACGGCAGACGGGAAACGCCAGCCGAGGGGATTATCGCCAAAAAGCTGCATCGACCACGCAATCAACTGCTTGCCGACCAAGGGGTGTTCCGGATTGAGCCGCGCGGTCAGATCGATCAACCGGCGCGCGGCGGGCAGATAGTGGATTTCATCGAACATCGGGGTCGATGGAATGCCAAGCCGGTGCATCACCAGCAGAAAAAATGCCGCCGCGATAATCGCACAACGCCTTGCGGGGTCACGCTGAGCAGGGCGGAAATGGTCGATAGGGGGAAGCGTGAAGGCTGTCATGCCTGCGCACGAATAGGCGCAGGGCACAAAGTGCGCAATCCCGCCGCTTGCGCGTCATCCTTCAGGAAACTAAGGCAGGGGTCATGAAACGCACCACTGGTCAAGACCGCTCGATCACCCGCAACTGGCGCCCTGCAACGCAAGCCATCCGTGGCGGCACGTGGCGTTCGGAAATGGGCGAAACGTCCGAAGCCCTGTTCCTCACCTCGGGCTTTGCTTACGACAATGCCGCCACGGTCGCCGCGCGCTTTGCCGGGGAAGCCGAGGGCATGACCTATTCGCGCCTGCAAAACCCCACCGTGCAGATGCTGGAAGAACGCATCGCGCTGATGGAAGGGGCCGAGGCGTGCCGCACGCAAGCCACCGGCATGGCCGCAATGACCACCGCGCTGCTCTGCCAGCTTTCCGCAGGCGATCACATCGTTGCCGCAAAGGCAGCGTTCGGTTCATGCCGCTGGCTGGTCGATAACCTGCTGCCGCGCTTCGGCATCGAAGGCACGACGATTGACGCGTCGGACAATGCGGCATGGGAAGCGGCGATCCGCCCCAACACCAAAGTGTTCTTCTTCGAAAGCCCCGCCAATCCGACGATGGACATTGTCGATCTGGAATTTGTCTGTGCGCTCGCCAAGCGGCACGGCATCACCACCGTGGTGGACAATGCCTTTGCCACCGCCGCCTTGCAGCGCCCAATGGATTTCGGCGCCGATGTCGTTGCCTATTCCGCAACCAAGATGATGGACGGCCAGGGCCGCGTGATGGCAGGCGCTGTCTGCGGATCGGCAGATTTCATCAACAATGTGCTGCTGCCGTTCCAGCGCAACACCGGACCGAACATCGCCGCGTTCAACGCTTGGGTCGTGCTCAAGGGGCTGGAAACGCTCGACTTGCGCATTCACCGGCAGAGCGAGAATGCCATGAAGGTGGCAAGCTTCATCGAACCGCGCGTGCCGCGCCTGCTCTATCCGTGGCTGCCCAGCCACCCGCAGTATGATCTGGCGAAAAAGCAGATGAAGGCAGGCGGCACGATCCTGTCGTTCCATCTCGATGGCGGGCTGGAACAGGCGCATGCCCTGCTCGATGCGCTCGAACTGATCGATATCTCGAATAATATCGGCGATTCGCGCAGCCTTATGTGCCATCCGGCATCAACCACGCACTATGGCGTTGGCCCCGAAACCCGCGCCGATATGGGCGTTGGCGAAGGCATGCTGCGCCTGAACGTCGGACTGGAAGATCCCGATGATCTGATCGAGGATCTGGATCAGGCGCTGCGCAAAGCCGGACTCTAATCAGTCCGGTTTCGCTGCCGCTTCCAGCGCGGCAATGCGTGCCTTAAGGTTTTCCACCTCTTCGCGCGCGGCAGAGGCGAGGTCTTTGACCGCGTCAAATTCTTCGCGGCTGACGAAATCCATGCCGCCGAACATTTCCTTGGCCTTTTCACGGGCGGTTTCGCTGGCTTCGCGGCCCATGCCTGCAATCGTGCCGGCGGCGCTGTTGAGCAGCTTGACGAAGTCGGCGATCACTGGATTTTCGCTTTGCATGGCACGTTCCTGCGTGGAGTTGACTAAACCGCTATGTGGGCAGCCGATCGCCCGCCCGCAAGGGTCAAATCTCTACGCGCACGGTGCTTGATGAACCAAATGCACCATCGGCTTCAGGATTGAGACGCCCGATCTCGGAACTGAGAGCGCAGGCGACACATATCCACGCCAGATAAGGCAAAAGCAGCATTCCTGCGACAGGGCGGATGCGCCAGAACAGCACCGTCGTTATCAGCGTGGCCACACCCATCGCCACGGCAACCCAGAACGCGGCGGAAATCAGGTGCATCCCGAAGAACACCGGCGACCATGAGAAGTTCAGCGCGATCTGGATCACGAAGGCGACAACCGCCAGCCCCCTGCCCATAGCGCCACGCGCCGACAAAATCATCGCCAGCGAAACGCCCATCAAAACATAAAGGACGCCCCAGACAATCGGGAAGGCCATCGCTGGCGGATAGAACACCGGCTTGACCAGATTATCGAACCACGGATCGCCCGGCCCGCCACCGGCCACCCGTGTCGAAAAGAACCCAAGCACAAACAAGAGCGGCACAGTAAACAAAGACCAGCGCAAAAGGCTGGCCCGCAGTTGGCCGGAAGAAGCAAGGTAGTTCATGTCACCCGTACGCTAAGCGCCCCAGCGCGATTCGCGTTCGATATTGACGGGGGAAAAGGCCCTGCGCAATGTGCACTGAAACGATAAG
Source organism: Novosphingobium sp. AAP83 (assembly GCF_001295795.1). Lineage (GTDB taxonomy): Bacteria > Pseudomonadota > Alphaproteobacteria > Sphingomonadales > Sphingomonadaceae > Novosphingobium. Next base: position 14,467 of record NZ_LJHY01000009.1, on the reverse strand, counting down.
CAATCTTATTTTCAGGCAAGACCTGCGAAAAAATCAACTTCTCGTCGCAGATATAAGGAATTCGACGTTGCCTTCAGGGCCTGTGATCGGGCTTGGCACCACGCCTTGCACCGTCCAGCCTTCACTCTCCAGCCAGTCGCGGACGCCATCGCACACACGTTCATGCAAGACCGGATCGCGCACCACGCCACCTTTGCCCACTTCGCCCCGGCCTACCTCAAACTGCGGTTTGATCAGCGCAACCAGCCGCGTTGGGCGGGTTGCGAGCGCCAGCGGCACCTCCAGAACCTTGCGCAAAGCAATAAAGCTGGCATCGCACACCACCCACGTTGCAGGGCGGTCGATGTGCTGCGCGGTCAGCACGCGGGCGCTGGTCTGTTCATAAACCGTGACGCGATCATCCTGCCGCAATTTCCACGCCAACTGGTTTGTGCCCGAATCAACCGCATAGACATGAACTGCCCCATTTTGGAGCAAGACGTCGGTAAATCCTCCGGTGGAACTGCCAATATCCATCGCAACCACGCCCGCCGGGTCCAGCGCGAACACGTCAATCGCGTGCGCCAGCTTGATCCCCCCGCGCGAAACCCACGGGTGATCGCGTCCGCGCACCTCCAGCGCCGCCTCACGCGGAAGGGGCTGCCCCGCCTTGGCAATCTTGGTTTCGCCAGAGAACACCAGCCCCGCCAGGATCAGCGCCTGCGCGCGGGCGCGGCTTTCGGCAAGGCCGCGCTCGACCAGCAATTGGTCAACGCGCAGTTTCGATTTGGGGCTATGGGTTGAGGTCACGCGATGTTCCTTCCATAGTTGTCCCATGAAAATCAATTGCGCATCTGCGATCACCAAGGCTTTTTCCTGTGCAGCGTGTCTGCTGGTTGCCGCCTGTTCGGCCCCGCCAGTGGCACCGCCGCCCCCGCCGCCGCCCGTGCCACGGCCCGCAGCGCCCCTTGCGCCGCCGCCGCCGTCGCCATCGCCGCCGCCAGCCGCTTTCAAAGAATGGCGCGATGCCCCGCAAACGCCGGGAGACTGGCGCTATGCGCAGCGTGAGCAAGGCAGCGTCGCGCAATTCGGCACGGTCTTCATGCTCGCCTGCAACCGCGCAAGCGGCACCGTATCGCTGATCCGCAGCGGCGCATCGGCGGTTTCCCTGCCAATGTCGATTGTCACCTCAAGCCAGATTCGCGCCCTGTCGGCAGAGCCCGCGCCACAAGAGCAGCCGCAATTGATCGCCACCGTCCGCACCACAGACTCGTTGCTCGATGCCATCGCATTCAGCAGGGGCCGGTTTGCGGTCGAGGTGAACGGCTTGTCCACGCTCTATCTGCCCGCGTGGGCGGAAATCGGCCGGGTGATCGAGGATTGCCGCAGCCGTTAGGGCGGTTCGCCTGTGCAGTTGCGAAGGCGGGATACTGACGCCAAAAAAAATGAATTCAAGTCTTGTTGTTCGGCTCCGAATGAATCACATTGGGTGCAAGGCCAACGGGGTTTGAACCGGGGTCCAGTCATCCGGAAGGGTGGCGCATTATGGCTCAACAGCGCGAAAGGAGGTGATCCGATGTCTCATGGTTCAGCACAGAGGTCGGTACAGTCCCGCGCGAAGCATTATCGCTGAGTTTCGATTAAGCGATAGAGGCTTCGTGGGCGGCACTTCCGGCCGCTGACCATGCGAAGGGCCGCCCGGATCGACCGGTGCGGCCCTTCACATTTATTACATAACGCTTGCCATCTGCGCAACAATCGTTCAACCGCGCTTTCTTAACTTTTGCGCAAGGACCGATTTCCCATGGCGACGACCGCCGATTCCAGCCTGACATTCGCCCACACACCCCATCCGGCCCCCACGGCTGTTGATGTGCGGAATGCCGTGCTGGCCGATCCGGGCTTCGGTCGTGCCTTCACCGATCATATGGTCGAGATCGATTATACCGAAGGAACAGGCTGGCACGATGCCCGCGTCGTCCCTTATGGCCCGATCCCGCTCGATCCTGCCGCTGCCGTCCTGCACTATGCGCAGGAAATCTTCGAAGGCCTCAAAGCCTATCGTGACGCAGACGGCGGCATCGCCCTGTTCCGGCCCGAAGCCAATGCCGAACGCTTCAACGCCTCGGCCCGCCGCCTCGCCATGCCTGAACTACCCGAGAGCCTGTTCATCGAAGCGGTGTGCCAGCAAGTCCTCGCCGACAAGGACTGGTTCCCCAGCGTCGAGGGCGGATCGATGTATCTGCGCCCTTTCATGTTCGCCAGCGAAGCCTTCCTCGGCGTGCGTCCGGCCAAGCAATACAAGTTCCTCGTCATTGCCAGTCCCGCCGGAAACTATTTCAAATCAGGCGCACCTGCCGTTTCGATCTGGGTCAGCGATTATACCCGCGCGGCTCCGGGCGGCACCGGCGCGGCCAAGTGCGGCGGCAATTATGCCGCCAGCCTTGTCCCCACCGCCGAAGCCTTTGCGCGCGGCCACGATCAGGTCCTGTTCCTCGATGCGGCTGAGCACAAGTGGGTTGAAGAACTCGGCGGCATGAACCTGTTCTTCGTGTTCGATGATGGCTCGATCCTCACCCCCGAACTCACCGGCACGATCCTGCCCGGCATCACCCGCTCGAGCCTGCTGCAATTGGCCCGCGAAGAAGGCCTGACAGTGCGCGAAGGCCGCTACAGCCTTGACCAGTGGCAGGCCGATGCCGCCTCGGGGAAGCTGCTTGAAACCTTCGCCTGCGGCACCGCAGCGGTCGTCACCCCCGTCGGAAAAGTCGCCAGCCAGACCGGCGAATTTTCCATCGGATCGGGCGGCCCCGGCCAGTTGACGCAGAAGCTGCGCCAGAAGCTAGTCGGAATCCAGCGCGGCGAAATTGCCGATACCCACGGCTGGGTAAAGCGCATCGCTTAAGCGGAGTTGCCTTGCGCTGCGGCGCATGGCATCGCACAATCCACCTTAAGCGACCGGCCATCTTAATCGATCCGTCAGCCCGCCCTGGGGAGTTGTGTGGCATGAGCATTTCCTTCGAAGGCCGCGTGGCCATTGTCACCGGCGCTGGCGGCGGAATTGGCCGCGCCTATGCGCTTGAACTGGCACGGCGCGGGGCAAAGGTCGTGGTCAACGATCTGGGCGGCGCGCGCGATGGCAGCGGCCATTCCGATGCCGCGCTCAAAGTGGTCGAAGAAATCGAAGCCTTGGGCGGCGAGGCCATGTCCAATGGCGGTTCGGTCACCGAATTTGACCAGATGGCCGAAATGGTCGCCCGCGCCAAAGAGCGCTGGGGCGGCGTCCACGTGCTGATCAACAACGCGGGCATCCTGCGCGACAAAAGCTTCACCAAGATGGACCCGGCCGATTTTGAAATGGTCGTGAAAGTCCACCTGATCGGCTCGGCCTTCGCCACCAAGGCCTGCTGGGATACGATGCGCGAGCAGAACTATGGCCGCATCCTGATGACCGCGTCCTCCTCGGGCCTGTTCGGCAACTTCGGCCAGGCCAATTATGGCGCGGCCAAGCTCGGCGTCGCAGGCCTCACCAAAACGCTCTACCTTGAAGGCGCAAAGAACAACATCAGGGTCAACTCGCTCGCCCCCGTCGCCGCCACGCGCATGACGGAGGACATCTTCCCCGAAGAAGCCTTCAAGCTATTCAACCCCGAGAGCGTCGTCCCCGCCGCCCTGTTCCTCGTCTCGGAAGACGCCCCCACCAACGCCATCGTCGGCGCAGGCGCAGGCGCCTACCACTCTGCATGGGTCACGATGAACAAGGGCGTGTTGTTGCCCCCCGCAGAACAAACCGTCGAAGGCTTCGCGGCGAATTGGGACAAGATCCGCGACCGCACCGGCGACTTCGTGCCCCGCTCAGGACCAGAGCAGAGCCAAGTGATCATCGGCCAATTGCAAGCGGCGATGAAGGGGTAATCCCTGACCTCCGTTCGTGTCGAGCGTAGGTCAGCGCGATCAGGCGAGCTTGAGAACCACCACAATCCCGCCCTCAGGCACCTCACCCCCCGCCAGCACGCGCACCGCATCGGCCCGCGCGCGCGACAATATCTCCGGCGCAACGCCAGCATCATGCACCACCACATCCGCCTGCCCCAGTAGCCTCGCAGTGCGCAAGGTCAGGTCTTCGGGATCGTTCGACGTCAGCACAATCTCGAACCGGCCTGATTGCCCCTCCGCGCCTGATGCCAGCCAAGCGCCAACCCGTGCGTCGCTGCCTGCGCAGAACAGGTCGAGTTCTCCACCCTCGTCCAACGCCGCATCCAGCGCGCGCCTGCGATCCGCCACCGAAGACCACCGCGCCCGCATCCCCTCGCGCGCCTCTTCCAGCGCGCGGGCCAAGGCGCCCAGCCCTTGCGGTAACAATCGCTCCAGCCGCAGCCGCAAAATCTTCGCCAAGCCCGCCGATGCCCCGCCCGTGCCCACCGCGATCAGCACAGGGTCGCGGTCAAGGATCGAGGGCGTGGTGAAATCGCACAGTTCGGGCCGGTCAACCACGTTGACCAGCAGCCCCGCACAGCGCAGCCGGATCGCATCGCCTTGCGCCATATCGGGGTTGTCATGCGCGATGAAGGCCAGCCGCGCGCCCGCGTCGATGCCCTCGGCCATGTCGCGCACGATCTTGCCGCCCGCGCGCTCGATAAGGCGCTGCTTGGCCTCTGCCGCATCCCCCTCGCCCAGCAGAATGACCGGCTGTCCCGCAATGCGGTGAAAGAGGGGGAGCGACTGCATTTTACTTGAGGAAGTCTGGCAGGCGTTCCGCCGCAAGGATCGTGGCCGGATCGATCCGGTCTGCCACCACCGCCCACTTGCCCCCATCCACCATCACTTCAGGCACCAAGGGCCGCGAGTTATAGGTGTTGGCCATCGTCGCGCCATAAGCGCCCGCCGTGCGGAACACCGCCAGATCGCCGCGCTCGACCGTATCGATCGTGCGCGCCATCGCAAACGTGTCAGAGCTTTCGCAAATCGGGCCGACGATGTTGGCGACGAAGGTCTCGCCCTTCGGCTCCACTGCTGCAAAATCGTGCCAGGCATCGTACATCGCAGGGCGCGCCAGATCGTTCATCGCGGCATCGACCACAACCCAGGGCGAACTCGCCCCTTCCTTCACGCGGATCACTTGCGTCACCAGCACACCGGTATTGCCGGTGATCACGCGGCCGGGTTCAAACATCAGCGTCACGCCCCAATCGGCGGTCACTTTGGCGATCATCGCGGCATATTCGGCAGGCTGCGGGAACACTTCGCCCGCCTTGTAAGGCACGCCCACGCCGCCGCCCAAGTCCATATGCGTCACCGCATGGCCGCTCGCCCGGATGCTCTGCAGCAGCCCGCCCACTTTGGTGAAGGCGGCCTCCAACGGATCAAGCGAGGACAACTGGCTGCCGATGTGCAGCGCCAACCCGCGCATGTTCAGCCCCGGCGTCTGCGCCAGCCGCGCATAAATGGCGGCAGCACGGTCAAACGGCACGCCGAACTTGTTTTCCGCCTTGCCGGTGGAAATCTTGCCATGCGTCCCGGCATCGACATCAGGATTGACGCGCAGCGCCGCCGAGGCGACCTTGCCCATCGAAACCGCGATGGCGGCCAATTCCAGCCCTTCTTCCTCGCTCTCAAGGTTGAACTGGCCGATCCCCGCTTCAATCCCGCGCCGCATTTCGGCCTCGGTCTTGCCCACGCCGGAAAACACGATGCCATCGGGCAGCATACCCGCCGCCAGCGCGCGCTCCATCTCGCCGCCCGAGACAACGTCCGCGCCATAGCCTTCCGCCGCCAGCACTTTGAGAACCGACAGGTTAGGGTTGGATTTCACCGCAAAGGCGATCTTCACTGACGGCAAAATGCCCAGCGCATCGCGAAACACGCGGGCATGGCGCGTCAAAGTCGCGCGCGAATAGACATAGACGGGCGTGCCCACTTCAGCCGCAATTGCTGGCAAGGGCACGTCTTCAGCGTGGAGCACGCCGTTGTTCAATTCAAAATGGTCCATCGGAAATTCTCAGTTTTCGGGTGGCAGGTCGAAAGGATCGTCTTCGCGATCCTGCGAGCGGCGGCGCGGCTCGACATTGCGCGCAGGGGCTGCCTGCGCGGGAGGTTTTAGCAAGTCATCCGCCCCGGGCTGAACCTCCCGGCCATAGGGGATCGGCGGCGAGGTCTGATCGGGTGCAAGCTTCAACTCGGCACGATTGCCGCATCCCGCCAGCGCGAGCGCGGCAAAGCCAGTCAGCAATAAAGAGCGCCGGACGTTCAAGCCGATTCCTCCAGCCCCAGCGCCACACGCGCCTCGGCCACTCGCTTCCTTACCTCGTTTGGCGCGGTTCCGCCATGGCTCGCGCGCGAGGCGACGCTGGCATCGACCGAAAGCGCGGCATAAACGCGATCATCGATCCGCGCGTCGATGGCCTGCAAGTCCTCAAGCGGCAATTGATCAAGCGCAACGCCCCGGCTTTCCGCCAGTTTCACCGCGCTGCCGGTAATGTGGTGCGCTTCGCGGAACGGGATGTTGGCCTGGCGCACCAGCCAATCGGCAAGGTCCGTCGCCGTGGCATAGCCCAGTTCCGCCGCCGCGCGCATGCGTTCGGTGCGGAACTTGGCCTCTGCCACCATGCCCGTCATCGCGGCGATCGACAGCGCCAGCAGCGAGGCGGCTTCAAACACCGGCGGCTTATCATCCTGCATGTCCTTTGAGTACGCCAGCGGCAGGCCCTTCATCGTAATCATCAGCGCGGTCAGGCAACCGACGATCCGCCCCGAATGGCCGCGCACCAGTTCTGCCGCATCGGGGTTCTTCTTTTGCGGCATGATCGAGCTGCCGGTCGAAAGGCTATCGGGCAGCGTCACAAAGCCGAACGGCTGGCTCGCCCAGATGATGAACTCCTCGGCCAGCCGCGAAAGGTGCAACGAACATTGCGCAGCGGCCATCAGGTAATCCAGCGCGAAATCGCGGTCTGATACCGAATCAAGACTGTTGTCGGTCGGACCATCAAAACCCAGCGCCTTGGCCGTTCGCTCGCGGTCAATCGGAAAGCCCGTGCCCGCCAGCGCCGCTGCGCCCAAGGGGCTGCGGTTCATCCGCACGCGCGCATCGGCAAAGCGCGAACGGTCACGCCCCGCCATCTCGTAATAGGCCATCAGGTGATGCCCCAGCGTCACCGGCTGCGCGGTTTGCAGGTGGGTAAAGCCCGGCATGATCGAATCAGCATGTTCGCCCGCACGTGTCACCAGCGCGATCTGCAATTGCTTCAGGCCCAATTCGGCTTGATCCATCGCATCGCGCACCCACAGGCGGAAATCGGTCGCCACCTGATCGTTGCGGCTGCGCGCGGTGTGCAGCCGCCCCGCCACCGGCCCGATCAATTCGGCCAACCGGCTTTCGGTGGTCATGTGAATGTCTTCAAGGTCCCAGTTTTCGGGGACTCCGTTCAACTCATACTCCGACGCGACGCTATCCAGCCCCTCGGCAATCTGCGCCGCATCTTCGTGCGAAACGATGCCTTGCACAGCCAGCATGTCCACATGGGCCTTTGACGCGGCGATATCTTGCCGCCACAGCGCCTTGTCAAAGGGAATCGAGGCGTTAATCTCACGCATGATGGCCGAAGGGCCGCTTGCGAAACGCCCGCCCCACATTTGGTTGGAGCCTGAATTGCCGCTCATCTCGTTCCGTTCGCCCATATTGCTGTTGGTCTCGGCGCTCGCCGCTGCGGGGTGCGATAGGCAAGCTGCGCCCGACTCGCAACCGCAGAGCAGTGCCACAGCGTCGGAAAGTTCTGCGGAAAGTTCTGCGGAAGGTTCGGCCGAGGGCGAATTCAACGGCACTTTGGACATCGCATCACGCGGCAAAGAGATGCCCGATTTCACCGTGACCGACCCTTCGGGCAAGGCGCTTAAGCTGCGTGACCTCAAGGGCACGCCCGTCCTCGTGAACTTGTGGGCGACATGGTGCGGGCCCTGCGTGCTGGAAATGCCGATGCTCGACAAGATGGGCGTTGCCTATGAAGGCAAGCTGCGCGTCCTCACCGTTTCGCAAGACATGGGCGGCAACAACAAGGTCGCGCAGTTCTTCACAGAACGGAGGTTTGCAAAGCTGGAACCATGGCTGGACCCGGACAACAACCTCGGCTTCTTCTACGAAACCGGCATGCTACCCACGACCGTTTTGTATGATTCACAAGGTAAGGAAGTGTGGCGCATGATCGGCGCACATGATTGGTCCAGCGCCCGCACGACGGCGATGCTGGCGGAGACGGTGGGGAAGTAGAAGGGCCCACCCCCAACCCCTCCCGCAAGCGGTAGTGGGGAAACAAGTAAGCGGAAATGAACAAGAACCCACTCCCGCTTGCGGGAGGGGAGTGAGACTTAGTGAGCCTTTAGGCGAACTTAGTCGCAACGGGGTGGGCATTCCGACGCTGCGAACACACGCTTCAAAGTTTCACGCAGAGACGCAGAGAAGAAGTAGAGACGCAGAGATGTCGTCCCGGACCGCAAGGTCTCTCAAAAATCCGGCATCACACCAATCGCAACGTCCCGAACCGCATACGGCTTCGCCGCCGCCCCTCCGCGTCTCCCCTTCTTCTCTGCGCCTCTGCGTGAACTCACCCTTCCCGCTTGCGGCAGGTGTCGAGGGTGGACACTGCACAACGCCTGCCCCCCCCTCACCAAAGCACAGTACCCATCACGATTGACAATCCCGGCCACCTCTCTAGAGCGGTCAGCGGGCCACGCGGTCCCAACGCCGCGCGTGCTCTCTGTAAGGAGAGACTACATGACTGTTGGTTACCCGGCACGCAAACCTGCGCGCCCTTTCTTCTCGTCCGGACCTTGCGCAAAGCCGCCGGGTTACTCCCCCGAAAAACTCGCCACCGAATCGCTGGGCCGGTCACACCGCGCCAAGATCGGCAAGACGCGTTTGCAGTACAGCATCGATCTGATGCGCGAAGTGCTGCAACTGCCTGATACGCACCGCATCGGCATTGTCCCCGGTTCTGATACCGGCGCGTTCGAAATGGCGATGTGGACGATGCTGGGCGCACGCCCCGTCACCACGCTGGCTTGGGAATCGTTCGGCGAAGGTTGGGTGACCGACGCGGTCAAGCAACTCAAGATCGACCCGACCATCCTGCGCGCCGATTACGGCCAGATCCCCGATCTGAACGCGATTGACTGGTCGAATGACGTGCTGTTCACATGGAACGGCACCACCTCGGGCGTCCGCGTCCCCAGTGCCGATTTCATCCCTGCCGATCGCGAAGGCCTGTCCTTTGCCGATGCCACTTCGGCAGTGTTCGCCTATGACATCGATTGGTCGAAGATCGACGTTGCCACCTTCTCATGGCAGAAGGTTCTGGGCGGCGAAGGCGGCCACGGCGTCATCATCCTCGGCCCCCGCGCGGTCGAACGGCTGGAAAGCTATACCCCTGCATGGCCCCTGCCCAAGGTGTTCCGCCTTGTTTCGAAAGGCAAGCTGACCGAGGGCGTGTTCAAGGGCGAAACCATCAACACCCCGTCGATGCTCGCCGTCGAAGACGCCATCTTCGCGCTCGAATGGGCCAAGGGTCTTGGCGGGCTGAAGGGCCTGCAGGCGCGCAGTGATGCCAATGCCGCAGCGCTGGGCAAGATCGTCGATGAACGCCCATGGCTTTCGCACTTGTGCGCCGATGAAGCGACCCGGTCGAAAACCTCGGTCTGCCTCTCGGTCGAAGGCGCGGATGCAGACTTCATCAAGAAGTTCGCCGCCCTGCTCGAAAAGGCCGATGCGGCCTATGACATCGCCGGTTACCGCGATGCCCCCGCAGGCCTGCGCATCTGGTGTGGCGCAACCGTCAACGCCGAGGACATTGTTGACCTCGGCCCTTGGCTTGATTGGGCATATGCCACGGTCAAGGCCGAACTGGCCGCCGCCTAACCAACCTCAAATGGCGTCACCCCGGACTTGATCCGGGGTCCCGCTACACCCCCAATTCGTCATCCCCGCGAAGGCGGGGATCCAGTTTCAACCTCACGCCCACACGCGACGCCGGGAATGAATCCCGCTTGTCGCCGGAATGACGAGGAATAGATCATGACCAAGCCAAAAGTACTCATCTCCGACAAGATGGACCCCAACGCCGCCCGCATTTTCACCGAAATGGGCTGCGATGTTGACGTGATCACCGGCGAAACGCCTGAACAGCTGATCGCGCGCATCGGCGAATATGATGGCCTCGCCATCCGCTCGTCCACCAAGGTGACCAAGGAAATCCTTGCCGCTGCCACCAACCTCAAGGTCATCGGCCGCGCCGGGATCGGCGTGGACAACGTCGATATTCCGGCGGCTTCCGCACAGGGCGTGGTCGTGATGAACACCCCGTTCGGCAATTCGATCACCACCGCCGAACATGCCATCGCGCTGATGTTCGCCCTTGCCCGCCAGATCCCTGAAGCCAACGCACAGACGCAGGCTGGCACGTGGCCCAAGAACGGCTTCATGGGCATTGAAGTCACCGGCAAGACGCTCGGCCTGATCGGCGCAGGCAACATCGGCTCGATCGTCGCCAGCCGCGCGCTGGGCCTGCGTATGAAAGTCGTGGCGTTCGATCCGTTCCTCACGCCCGAACGCGCCATCGAAATGGGCGTGGAAAAGGCCGATCTCGATACGCTGCTCGCCAAGGCTGATTTCATCACGCTGCACACGCCGCTAACCGACCAGACCCGCAACATCCTTTCGGCGGAAAACCTCGCCAAAACCAAGAAGGGCGTCCGCATCATCAACTGCGCGCGCGGCGGCCTGATCGATGAAGTGGCCCTCAAGGCCGCGCTTGATTCCGGGCAGGTTGCAGGCGCAGCGCTCGACGTGTTCGAAGTGGAACCTGCCAAGGAATCGCCGCTGTTCGGCACGCCAAACTTCATCTGCACCCCGCATCTGGGCGCTTCCACCAATGAAGCGCAAGTCAACGTGGCGCTGCAAGTGGCTGAACAGATGGCTGATTTCCTCGTTACCGGCGGCGTCACCAACGCGCTCAACATGCCATCGCTTTCGGCAGAAGAAGCGCCAAAGCTGAAGCCTTACATGGCGCTGGCCGAAAGCCTCGGCAGCCTCGTCGGCCAATTGGCGCACGATAACCTGACCAAGATCTCGATCGAAGTCGAAGGTGCCGCAGCCCAGCTTAACCAGAAGCCCATCACCGCCGCCGTTCTGGCCGGTTTGATGAAGCAGTATTCGCAGACCGTGAACATGGTCAACGCACCGTTCCTCGCCAAGGAACGCGGGCTGGACGTGCGCGAAGTGCGCCATGATCGCGAAGGCGAATACCGCACGCTGGTGCGCGTCACCGTCAGCACCAGCCAAGGCGAACGTTCGGTTGCGGGCACGCTGTTCGGCAACGGCCAGCCGCGTCTGGTCGAAATCTTCGGCATCGGCATCGAAGCCGATCTGGCCGGTGACATGCTCTACATCGTCAATTCCGACGCGCCGGGCTTCATCGGTCGCATCGGCACGCTGCTGGGTGAAAACAGCATCAACATCGGCACCTTCCACCTTGGCCGCCGCGATGCCGGTGGCGAAGCCGTGCTGCTGCTCTCGCTCGACACCCCCGTGCCGCAGGACGTGCTCAAGCAAGCTGGCGCCCTTGCCGGCGTCCGCACGATCAAGGCCCTGAAGTTCGTCTAATTTTGCCAGGTTGAATGCCCACCCCCTCCCGCTTGCGGGAGGGGAGCGAGACTTAGGCTTGCACAGCAAGTCTTAGTCGCAGCGGGGTGGGCACTCCAACGCTGCAAAGTTTCACGCAGAGACGCAGAGAAGAAGGCGGGACGCAGAGATGTCGTCCCGGACCGCATGGTCCCCCGAAAATCCGGCCTGGCACCAACCGCAACGCCCCGAGCCGCAAACGGCTTCGCCGACCAACGCTCCCCCTCCGCGTCTCCCCTTCTTCTCCGCGCCTCTGCGTGAAACCCTCCTCCCCCTTCGGCAAACGCAAGGTAAGCGGAAGGGGCGCAGATGTTGGCCGTCACCTTCCCCCCTCCCGCATGCGGGAGGGGTCGGGGGTCGGCACTCCCCACCTAACACCCAAAAACCCCCACACCAATGTTCGACACACCGCAAATTCCCCGCTAAGGGCGCGCGTCATGGATACCAGCGACCCCGATCTGCTGCCGGAAGGCCTCGAAGACCGTTTGCCGCGCGATGCGGCCACTGCCACGCGCGTGATGCGCGCCATTCATGGCACGATGCACGGCCACGGCTATGATCGCGTCATGCCCCCCTCGATTGAATTCGAACGCAGCTTTGCCGCGCGCATGGCGGGCATCCAGAGCCGCCGCATGTTCCGCTTTGTCGATCCGCTTTCGCTGCGGATGATGGCGCTGCGCAGTGACTACACACCGCAGATCGGCCGCCTTGCCGAAACCCGCCTTGCCGAAGCGCCGCGCCCCTTGCGCCTGTGCTATGCGGGGCAAGTCGTCACGATCAAGCCCGATGGCTTGAACCCCGCGCGTGAAAAGCTGCAATGCGGGGCCGAACTCGTCGGCGCAGACAATGTCGCCGCCGCCGCCGAAGCAGTCGCACTGGCGATTGAAGCTTTGCAGGCCGCAGGCGCAAGCGGCGTCAGCGTCGATTTCACCCTGCCCGATCTGGTCGATACGCTGGCCGAAAAGGCCCTGCCGCTCGATCCTTCGCAAATCGAAGCCGTCCGCCGCGAACTCGATACCAAGGACGCAGGCGGCCTGCGCGATGTAGGGGGCGAGGCTTACGTACCGCTGCTCTATGCCACCGGCGAATTCGATAGCGCCATCGAGAAACTGGCCGCCATCGATGCAGGCGGAGCCCTCGCCAGCCGCATCAAGGCCCTGCGCGAAATCGCCGCCAGCCTGAACGGCATGGCCCGCCTGACGCTCGACCCCAGCGAGCGCCACGGCTTTGAATACCAGACATGGTTCGGCTTCACCCTCTATGCCGAAGGCGTGCGCGGCCCCGTAGGACGTGGCGGCACCTTTCGCATCGCCGGATCAGGAGCAGGCGAACCCGCCACCGGCTTCTCGCTCTACCCCGACGCCCTGATCGACCTCCTCGCCGCCCACGAACCCGCCGAAGACCGCGTGTTCCTGCCACTCGGCCACAACCGCAATGAAGCCGCACGCCTGCGCTCGATAGGCTGGCGCACGGTTGCTGCTTTGACGGATGCGGATAGCGCCGAAGCGCTGGGCTGCACGCATGTGCTGGGAGCTAGCGGGCCAGAGAAGGCCTGAACAACCGCCGCAATCCTCCCTGTTTTTCCGAAGGACAAACGGAGAGGTGGCATTCGCGCCAGCGAATGACGGAGGGGCTCTGCTTGCAGCCGGAATTAGGTATACTGTCCTCGGAATTGGGCAGTTTCACCGTTGTTTTTCAGCATAACTTAAAGGCGGTCTTTCGCCATTTCTTTTTCATCGGTCATGGTTGCTTTTACCGTCTCGATCATCGCGTTGAAGTTCTCGGCGGAGTGATAGTTAATCGAAATCATGGCCCGCTGGTCTCCCGTCCCACCGCAAGCCTGCAACTGCGTCCGGTAGATCGACCATTGTAAGTCATTGAGCGAGCGGGTTATTGCGTTTCCATTGTAGTTAATTGATGGCCGAGCGATTGTTAGGATTTCGACGGTAACATGGACTGTAGTTACTCCGTTGGTCAGGGCTGTGTAGAGACTCCCCCGCCGACCGTTTAGGTGGTCCAGTTCGGCTTGGATAAAAGCGCCCTTATCCTTTTGTTCGAAACCTTCGTGTGCGACGTTAGGATACTTTGCGCGTAACGCATCAGTCAACGAAGCATAGCGAGTGAAAGCGGTATTTCGGCATGTTTGCCCTGTAGAGAGCTTTACAAATTTCAATTTTCCAGCATTGAAAACTGGATTGATCTGGTAAGCATCCCCAAGAATCTCGTAGCCTGCACCCACAAGGTTTATGTCCACATCAGGCTCTTTCCCGGCCTTAATTGATCGCTTAACCTTGATCTTGGAAACCTCGGGAAGTTTCCCGAGCTTTTCAGCTACGATTTCTGGACTGTCTCCGAGAATAAGCTCATTCCAGAGCGGTGCGACATTGCCGATGTCGTTTGGGGTGAGCATGGCAGCAAACACTAGAAACAACATTCGCGGGAGACTCCGTCGGGATTACAAATAAGTAAAGCACTACAAAGTGCCAAAACTCTATGAAATTATGTCCTAAACAATGGTGACAAGTGCAAAAACCCCTGAATAGCCATTCAACCAATTCAACAAAAGCCCCAAAAAACCACCACCCCACTTCTCGTCGCCCCGTGCTTGACACGGGGCTTGGCTACCTTTCGACCTCGCCATCCCGCGCTTCCACCGCCGGATACCACTGGTCCCACAGGTCCAGCCAATCGGGATTGTCCGCCTCTACCAGCGCGAATTTCCATTCCCGGCGCCACTTTTTGACCAGCTGGACACCCGCAAAAACTAATGGAGTTTCGGCGTCGATGGTGATTCATTGATGGAGAACGATCATGGAGAGCCGT
>NZ_LJHY01000084.1 GCF_001295795.1 Novosphingobium sp. AAP83 | reverse complement strand
ATTGAATCAATCAATCGTTCCCACCGCAAGTGATTTAATAGGTCCTGAGCCTAGAACGATAGATCGATCTCGATGCCGTTTAAGGAAGTGATACCGTTCACCAACCCCGACAAATCTATGCCGTCAAAACGAGCTGTTAGAGACAGGCGACGATTTAGCGCTCGCTTCGCCATATTTTCAAAACACCTCATCCCATTGGCATCTGGAAATATGATTTTTACAATTTATGCATGCACGATATGTGATATAGAATGATAAATATTGTGAAAAAATTATGTCATCCGTGTGGTCCAACTTTGAGGCCTTTCTGAGTGCTGTTTCCAATTTTTCAGAATCTTAACAGCGCCATCATATTGGCTTGCTCATTCATAGCGGGCGCAGGGCTGGCCGCGGCCATTGGTGCGTATGCAAAGCGTATAGGCGAAGTGTTGGGCGTGATCGACGAACCGAGCGCGTCGGACGGACACAAACAACATTATGTGCCGACCCCGGCAGTCGGCGGGGTCATCGCCTTGGTGGTAGCTGCCACCGTGCTCTTGCTTACGATCCCATGGTCAGATCCAGGAAACTTACCTGCCAAGAATGCAAGACTTTGGGGCGCTCTGGCCATTTGTCTTGTCATGATAATCGGCTTCTGCGACGATCGGCGTCACATCTCCGCGGCCAAGAGATTGGCGGCTGACATTGTAGTGTTTTCCGTCCTTTTATGGGTTATTCCCGCACTCAGGTTCACGCACGTTTCTTTCGAATCCCTTGGCCTGCACCTCGATCTTGGCAAGGTCGGCTTTCCAATTGCGCTGGTTTGCCTGGTCGGCCTGAAGAATGCCGTTAACATGGCGGATGGACGAAACGGCCTCGTTCTGGGCCTTGGGATTGTGTGGAATGTCTTTTTCCTGTTTCATGCGCCCGCACACACTCTCCCGATCCTTGCAGGTATCTCTGGGATTTTTATTGTTCTGTTCATCCTGAATGCGCAGGGTCATCTCTTTCTGGGCGACTGCGGCTCTTATGGAATCGGTAGTTTCTTTGGCATTCTAGCGCTCGCACTTCACAATGGCCCCGCCGGCGGCATGCGCTCGGCCGAAGGCGTGCTGCTTTTCTTGATTCCAGCAATCGATACCTTGCGATTGATGGTCAGTCGTCTTGCAGCGGGCCGCTCGCCACTCTCGCCGGATCGTCGCCATTTGCACCACCTGCTTGATGCGGTTTTCGGATGGAAAATTGGGTGGACCATCTACATGATCGCCGTAGCGGGGCCGATCATTCACTATCAAATCATGCCTAGCCGAGGCTATCAGATCATTCTGTTCGTCCTAATTTCCTATAGCGCACTGGTGCAGTTTTTGGAGAAATGGCCGAAAAGAAGTGTGCGCTTGAATGCTCCAGTGTCAAAAAATCAGGTCGAAAACTCGCGTACCGTCTAGCCCTGGGTAAAACCGCACACCAGTTCCCGGACAGATAGCGCCATCGGTTTGGCCTTGGGCTTGCGGAAATGGATCAACGCCCAGAACTTCCATCCCCAACTTCGCCTCCACCGCATACGGCGTGCATGACGACGTCAATAACGACGTTGCTTAACAACGGTAGGCGGCTTCAATCGGGCGATTACTCAGAAAAACAGGTTCGGGCTGTTCATCCGCACGATCGGCCTTGCCCGTGCCGAAGCGAAGCTCGGCCTCCCTTCGATCCGGTAATGATGTTCAAGGCGCTGATCGAGCAGGCACAGCA
>NZ_LJHY01000083.1 GCF_001295795.1 Novosphingobium sp. AAP83 | reverse complement strand
CGGCTACGCGACCTGCATGCCGCAACACGTAAGCGTTTTGAGCAAGAGGTGGCAGACGTACCGATCGCACGTCGGGCATTCCGGCTTCGACGTCTTCAGAAGATCCATGACCGAGCTCTTGCGTCGGGTAATGCGGCCCTTGCCCTGCATACCCTGGAACAGGCCGCGAAAGAAGTCGGCGGTATGTTCAACAACACCCGCGTCGCCCTCAGGAAGACCTTATAACGTGGTTACTAGCAGCGCCTGACATATGGCCAAAATCTGTTGCAGGTGGTAGATAGACCTAGCTTGTTGCGCCTGCTGACCCTGCATTCTTCGGATCGAAGATGAAGTGGCCGTGACCCAGCGTTCTTGGCCAGCATCTTGAGACGGGTGGCATGTGTGTACAGTGACCGCCGACCAATGGGCGCTACCATGATGCCCAAAGCGACTGTGACCACGCCCACCATAACCTGACGGTGTTGTGTGATGCCATTGACTTTGTCCACCGCGTATTCGAAGTCGAGATGGCGAACCCGGCAGACGTAGTTCACAACAAGATAAAATCTGCGGTAGCGGCGATCCGCAAGGTCATCTCGGCCCGCGATCTTAAGGTGCTCATCTGTCTCTAAATGCCCAACGTGCGTGCGTTTCCTAAATCGATGTTCCGTAGTTGTGGTCTTCGTCATTCTGTATGGTGCCCACTTAGGGGAATGGTTGTGATCGGCGGGATTTTTTGCGTGGCCATCAACCAGCTACCATGCCAGCAATGACAATCACCGCAATCCAAAGAGGGAAGCCTATTAGCGTGACTGATAGTGCGTCCTTTGCCTTTTTGTTATAACCTTTTAAAAATAAGGAAAATGCAACGATTAGGCACGGTAAAACAAGTATCGAAAAGAATAGGAACAGCAAAGTACCAACCCGCTTGAGCGGAGTTTTGTGCTTAACCGCATCGAGTGCCGCATTAAGTTCCTTTTGTCTCTGCAACTCACTCCCATACTTTTGAGTAGGGCTGTCAATTTTCCTTCGAGACACTTCTTTTCGCGCTACCGCGATAAAAACAGGATCAAACCCATCTCGCTCTTTTGAGAAGGCGATCTCCAGAAGGTCCTCGTCTCTAAGGCTGGCAGCACGTTCAGCATAACTTGCCATGTCATCCTCCTCGGCACAGATTTTGCGCCAGCGCTTTTGCTTGCTCTATTTCCTTCGCCGTCATTTCACCACTAATCTGAGCCAAGCCATCCTCTGCGCCGTCGTAATCTTGTTCAGCCGCAAGCCTCAGCCATGCTGCGGCGGCAACTCGATCAACTTCAGCATGTTCACCGTGGGCCAGCATTGCGCCAATATTGTATTGAGCGGCAGCGTTTCCTTTACGGGCAGCCCTTTCGAAAAACGCGGCAGCTTCTTTCAAATCTTTTGGAGCATGATCGCCCCAATACAACTTAATTCCAAGTTCGCACTGGGCGTCTGTATCGCCTTGTTCGGCAGCTTTGCGATACCATTTCAAGGCGTCAGACATATTTTTCTGGATGTGCAATCCCGCCTCAAGCGCTACGGCGAGTTTGTACTGGCAATAGGCGTCTCCATTTTCAGCCCCAAGCCGAAACCAAAGGAAAGCTTCGGAATCGCTTTTGTCACACCCCATGCCCTCCTCTAGCATGTAGGCAACCATCGCCTGCGCACCCGCATGCCCCTTCTGGCCTGCTGCGCGATACCATTGAAGGGAAGTTGTCAGGTCAACTGGAACTCGCTTACCCTCATAAAGCATTGCCGCCATTGATAGTTGTGAAGCCAGATCTCCGCTTCTGGCCTCAGCTAAAATTTTTTCGACAGACTTCTCTGTATGACTCACTTCGCCACCAAGCCCGCCTACCTGATAATTCGACCATTTCCTCGATGCGTTCGTAGTTGCAAAAGCGATTGCCGCCTCAAGTACGCTTTTTTCAGGAGGCCAATTGAGTTCTGATCCGTTTTCGCACTTAACCCCATCAAAGGGGAGCACCACTGTTGGGAGCCATCGCTCCCCTTCGACCGTGTAGGTTCCCCAAACATATAAATCTTTGGTTGCGACGCCCAACGCCGCTGCAACGCTGGCTTGAAAAATATCAGCATCCAAAGGCAGAATGTCGAGCTCAAGCGCCCAGCGCTCCTTCTCCTCAGGCAGGTGGGTTTCTGGGTCCAATGACAGTGTGTCGGTATATTGCTTTTCGAACTGCACCGGTGCGCCAAGGGTGATTTTGATGCATTTCGTTTTCTCGAAAACCGCCGGATGCATCTGGGTAGGCTGCAATATCGGAGCCGAGACAGCGAAGGGATGGCCAGCTCTCTCTGCACGAACTCTAAGCTGGTCAATCTCTAAAGCCCAGCGCGAGGTAGTGCTCGCCAATGCGATGGGGATATCTCGATAGGCTATAGAGTCACCGTTTTCGAGATCATATGAAGTGACAGTGAACCAGCTCGCCAGCTGTGAGCTGGGATCACCAAAACATTCGATCCGTACGCCAAATTTTTCCGCGTCTCGTAACGGGTGCATGCTCTCGGTGGCCACGAAATTTGCATACACACTATAAAACATCATTGTGGATTGTCCGGCATAAAGCGCTGGAACCAAAGGCGATGGATACCGGACATAAAAGTTAGCAGCAAAGTTATGCTCATCAATCCACGACTGAGCGGATGATATCCAAGAATTTTTCTGCTCATTGGAGACTTCATCGCCGTCGGCGTTGGCCAATTGGTAACCAACCAAAAAACGCAGTTTCAGGGTTAGGTCACGAGTGACGACAATCTCATCTAGGGCCGATTTGGTGTCGTTCAGCGGCGGTACGGTGGCCATGTCCCTTTCGACGACATCAGGCGTATCGCCAGTTTGCCAACGGAAGAGCATGGTGTGAAGCAGCCGATTGATGCTTTCGTTGCTATACAAATCGCCCCATCGAAACGTCGTGAGGACAAACTTGAATTTTTCGCCTGACGGTAGCTCGGGTAAACCTAAGCAGAGCTCAGGAATCTTCGCGTCAGGGATATCTGTCGAGCAGATAATCGGCATCGCGACGATCTGCCCCCAAACATCACCGTTCTGCGTTTTATGCTCTCGATGTTCCAGAGACAGCTCGTACCGGACGTGCACTATTTCCCAAATTCTTGTTTCACCTTTGCGATAGATCGAATCGGCCACTTTGGTGATGACACTGCCGCCCCGCGCAATTCCAATATCGATGAGCCGTGAAAGAATACCGTACCGATCTTCGGTGAGCAGGCTCTCATCGTTGAGCACTTCCCAGCATCGTTCTGCTAGGTCATCAGTAATCAATATGCCCTTAGCATCGGTTGAATTGCAAATACCCCAAATGCTCAAAACATCAGGCATTACCTTTGGTTGTGCATCATCTGCGGTGAGCTTCAACATCCTCGGACCGATTTCGCGGGTATAATCGTCAAGCAGCACTGGCTTGAGACAATCTTTAAGGGCATCGCCCTCAAGACTTTTATAAGGGAATGGTCGAAGGCCCGTAAAAACGAGGTCGTTTTGCACATTGCGTCGTATCAGCGCTAACCCAGACGCTAATTTGCCGAAGAGACTATTGCGCTCCGAATGCACGATTTCCTCCAACCAGCCGAGATAGAATTCGACCGTTGCAGCGCCGATGAAACCGCTATGACAAAGGCACGCCTCGTTGATTTCCTCCTCAGTTAGCGTTGATCGGATATCCCAGAGGAGTTCGCAAACCCTTGGGTCGCCTGTAGTCAGAAGCCCTCCGAACACCGCTCCCCGGTTATTAATATGCTGAGAGCCTAGCATCTGGACGAGGTGACGAGGCAGAAGCAAAGGGTCTGCCCCTTCTGCAACCTTTCCAACGCTGACGTAATCCAGTGTGGCCGTGGAAACGATGCCCTTATCTTCTTCATCGCATATAAACGGCAAATATGCCGTGGCGGTGCAATCATCGAAATGTTGCGTGAAGGCCGTCACTTCTTGAAACAGGCGCTTCCGCAACTCCATTTCAAGCCCTTCTTCACAAGCCTTGCGATATTTTTCTCCGGCGTATGCAAAGGTGTCCGCGTCAGTGAAATACCCCGCCCGGATAATCTCACCCATTAGAGCGTCAATGACCCCACCGGCCTTGAGCAGGGCCTTCTCCCGCTCTTCTCTGCCCTCCACGTCGAGCGCTAACCGACGAAAGCCGTCAAAGTCCCTGCGAACCAGAGGGTTCCAGTTAATCACCAACTCCGCCACAACTATCCCTTCGAACTTTTTGCACTCTACGAGGCAATTGATTCGACCTCATCCAAAGACTTCTTGCCACAAACGCTCAAGGAAGCGCAGGCCACTAGTGCGGCCTAACAGGCATCAGTTCCTTCAATCCACCTGGCTCAAAGACCTCCACATGGACGCCCCACGTTAAGAGGTGCCAAACCTAGGTATCCCTTGGTAAGTTGGCCTATCTTACTGACGCTTAACAGCCGCGTGTCGTTGACCTCCCCTGCGTGCACTAAGACGTGTGGCAACTTTAACGAGACGTGCTGCAAAATCAGCTCCCAATCAGATTCGATGACCATTGTTGTGGCACCTCAACGGTCAACGTTCGACCGACTTCAGCACGCCGGCCCATAAGTTGGTCGACCTACCACAACTTACCCAGAACGTACTTGATGATGCGACTCCCTGAAACCGTAAAGCGCCGAATTTTCGAGCATTTGGCATGCTACTGGAGCCGAGCGGAGGTGGCGGAATTAATTAAGCAGGAGTAGGGGGTGCACGTCACCCCACGGCACGTGCGCACGTACGATCCGACGTCATTCCAATG
>NZ_LJHY01000082.1 GCF_001295795.1 Novosphingobium sp. AAP83 | reverse complement strand
CGTCACACCCGTCGCAGCAACCTGAACCGTCGTCGCATCATCAATGGCGTTGAGTTCAGCAGCCGTGGCCGGACCCGTCACCGTGACCGTGTAAGCATTGTCAGTCCCGCTCAACGTCGCAAGCGTCGCAGCATCCGTTTCCGTAATCGTCGCCGTCACAACGCCTAACGTCAAGTCATCAAGAGAATTGGCGGTCTCAACAGAAATGCCGCCTGTCACAGTCGTCGAAGTCGCTTGAACGTAGAGCCTTCCCGATGCAGCAACCAGCGTCAAAAAGTCCGCCGCATCGCCCGTCAGCGTCGTCACCGACGTTGCATCGATGGTTTCGGAGAAGGCATTATAGAGTTGGACCAGCGTGGATGCCGTCACTTCGGTATCGGTCAGCACCACGTTCAGGGTGGAGAAGTCAAAGCTCCAGCTTTGTGCAGCGCCAGCCAGCGCATTTGCCGCAGTGTCCCTCAGGCTTACACCCGTCACAGTGATCGTTCCGCTGGTATCCGCTTCGATCTCTGCCAGATCAGACACACTGGCCGTGCTGGACAGCGTAATGTTTGCCTCGCTCAGATCCGAAAATCCGTTGGAATCATAGACCGTCAACACATCCGAAGCAGCGCCCGTGATGGTCGTAATCGATGGTGCAAAGATGGTGATGCTGGTGGCTGTGTCGATCGCATTCAGTTCTGCGGCCGCCGCCGTTGCGCCTGTCAGGCTAACCGCCACTGCGCCGCCCAGGCCGGTGATCCCGCTCGCCGTGTAAACCGCCGCCACGTCGGCTGCCGAACCGTTGATGCTTGTCAAGGCCGACGCCGTGATCGTGCTGCTGGTGGCTGTATCAATCGCAAGCAGATCGGCCGCCGCCGCCGGTGTGTCGTCCAGCGTCACCGCTTCGTTGCCTAGGCCGGTGAACCCGCTGATCCCCGCGTAAACCGCCGCCACTTCTTCTGCTGTGCCGGTGATGGTCGTCACATCGGTCGCATTGATCGTGCCACTGGTCAAATCGTTGATCGTATCCAGATCAAGCGCAGCCGCCGAACCCGCTGACACAGTCACCGCTGCAGAGCCAAGGCCGGTGATCTCGCCCGCATTAAAGGCCGCATAGGCGGTCGCCACGTCCGCAGCCGAACCGGTAATGGTCGTCACGTTTGAGAAGGTGATAACGCCCGACGTCTCGGCGTTCAGCGCATTCAGCGTCGCTGCAGCCACGCTGGTATCGGACAGCGTAACCGCCTCACCGCCAAGGCCGGAGAACCCAGCAATACCCGCATAGACTGCAGCCACATCCACAGCAGTGCCGGTGATCGTCGTCACAAGCGACGCATCGATCGTGACGCTGGTGGCCGCGTTGACCGCAACCAGATCAGACGCCGCCGCCGTTGAGCCTGTCAGGCTCACGACCACGGCACCGCCAAGGCCGGTGATCCCGCTCGATGCGTAAACCGCCGCCACATCCGCTGCAGAACCGGTAAGGCTCGACACGTTCGGCAAGCTGATCAAGCCGCTGGTGGCCGCATCGATCGCAACCAGATTAGACGCCGCCGGCGCGCTGTCGTAAACCGTTACTGCCTCATTTCCAAGGCCGGAGAACCCACTGATCCCTGCGTAGACTGCCGCCACATCCGCTGCCGTGCCTTGGATCGTCCCCACAGCGGCCGCATTAATTGCGCCGTCGTTTTCCGTGTTGATCGTAACCAGATTTGCCGCGCCCGCCGAACCCGAAGACAGCGTTACCGCTTCCTCGCCAAGGCCCGTGATATCGACATTGCTGTATGCCTGCGCCAGCCAATTCGCGTTGCCAGTCAATGCCGTCACCGCCGAAGCGTCGACGACGCCCGTGGTCATGTACGTCACAGCGACAAGGTCGTTTGCCTGAGCACTCGCATTGGTCACCGTGATCGGCACATCGCCAAAATCACTAATTCTTAAGGAATTATAAACCGTCACAAGGTCACTGGTTGTGCCCGTGAGGGCGTCCACATTCGCCACACTGATGGTACCGGTGGTGGCAGCGATGATCGTTATCAGATCAGCCGCAGACATAGTTGCGCCAGACAGCGTGACCGCCTCGTCACCAAGGCCGGAGAACCCGCTGATCCCCGCATAGACCGCGACCACATCCGCTGCCGTACCGGTGATGGTGTTAATATGAAGCGCAGCTACAGTACCACTGGTGGCCGCGTTGATCGCAACCAGATCGGCCGCAGCCGCTGTGCCAGATTCAAGGCCCACCGCTTCGTCGCCAAGGCCGGAGAACCCGCTGATACCCGCGTAGACCGCCGCCACAGCCCCTGCGGAACCGGTAATCGCCGTCACACCCGCCGCATTAACCTGAACCGTCGTGGCAGCGTTAATGGTGTTGAGTCCAGCAGCCGTAGCCGGACCCGTCACCGTGATCGTGTAAGCATTGCCAGTCCCAGTCAGCGTCGCAAGCGTCGCAGCATCCGTTTCCGTAATCGTCGCCGTCACAACACCTGACGTCAAGGCATCAAGAGAATTGGCCGTCGCAACAGAAATGTCGCCCGTGACGGTCGAATTGAAATTCGTCGGATCGGTATCCAGATCGGTAAGCGCCTGCACAACCGCAGCGGCCGTTCCGTTGATCGCCGTAATCGCAGAGCCATTGATCGTACCATTGCCGTTCCCAGCCTCGATCATCGTAATCTCAGATGCCGCATTAACACCCGTCAGATTGGCGTCATAAGCCTGATCAGGATCCCGAATGAAATCCCAAACGTCTTGCTGTGCCTGAGACAGAACGGAGCTTGCAGTCCCAGAGTACAAGTATGACGCCATGATTTGCCTGCCTTAAAAAAATTTAATCACATAATATCTACGGTTGGACACCCCATACGTCAAGGATTCCCTGATAAATCAAAAAAAAATCATCTTTCAATCAATTTTTTACATATAAATCATATGCTTATTTCCAAAAAGTTGAACCTCAGAGGTTTAAGTTTATCCGACTTTCGCTTTTTTCATTTTTTAACTTAAGATTTTAAAATTTCAATTTTTTCAATAGTTTAATTACTTTTCATACGAGGCGACTGCTTTTGGAGTGCAACACCATGATGAACACCCAAAAGCATGAAATGTGCAGCCCGACATGCCATCTTGAATCCACACATGTCGCCATCATTTTTTATTGCGTTTTAATCATAAAAATCATTTTTTAATCACATATGATAGAAAATTGTGAAGTCAAAAAGTGTTATAAGGCGTTAAATTTGGTCGTGATCCGCATTTAATTTGACTGTATGCTATCCAGCTAGAATTGTTAAGAAACGAGGAAACGAACTTTTGCTCCACGCGGCCAGATTTGGTTGGCCTAATAAAACACTGACGTGTTCACTGCTGCGCCACAGCTGCAGGAGTTCAACTAAGGATTTCTATATGCATAGGGACTTGAACGATTATCAACCCTTCAATTATCCCCATTAAATCTTGGCAAGCTCGCCCGGCTCGAGTGTTTTGACAAGATTGCAAAATGACAGCACCGCAGGGCGTTCAAGCTCGGGCATGCGTTTCTCGAACGGTTTTCGTGGTCCCCGAAGATCGTCATGCCCTCCACCGAGGCCCAAATGAACAGCGCGACGATTTCGAATTCGGCCTCGGACAGATCGGGGCACATTTCGGTGACGGTGCGCAAAATCCACGCGCACGCTCGAACACAAAGTTCCTGCACGCATTCATGCATGCAAAAGCCGTTTATCGCTCGCGCGGCGGAGTTTGCGAACATGAGTGCGATGCCCCGGCAACAAGAAAATTCTGACGTCCGAGACGCTTTATTCCCGCCTGACACACGGTGAGCACACCGATGCTATGACAAATTTGGGACATGGCGACGATTGAGCCCAAGGCCGAAATTGATCTGCCTTGCTGTGCAAAGCTTTATCCCACGCGCTATGCAACTCTACAAGTCTTTGCACCGGTGGCGCAATGCTATCGGTCAAGCTTGGCGCGGACGGTCAATCGCTCCATCGACAATGCTTCGACTGCGAAGTGAGCGTTATCCAGCCCTTCAGCAAGGAGCACATTCAAACGCCAATGCTGCGTTTCGCAGCCAACCGGAATATCAACGATGATACGGTAACGTGATGTGCCAGAGCGCATGGGCATAAATTGCTTCAAAAACGCCTTGGTTGGAACGTCTGGCCCTTTGCAGTTCCCCTGCCACCATACCCTCGTTGCGGGATCGCTTGCTTCGGTTATGGTCTGCAAGAAGGCATAACGGCCCGGCGCCAAAGTGGTGACACGCTCCATAAGCACCCCGCCCCCACCCGTCTCGATTTCAAACCTTGCCGAACCCTCGCGCAATTCAAGACCTAGCCTATCTTTCAGCAATGGAAATGACCAGGTAAATGGCACGCCCGCCGGATCGGATGTCCGGGGCGATATGGCGATGGTATCCAGCGACTGCGGCGGAATTCCGCCGTGACGCACTGCGAAGTTGCGCGCGATGTCTATAGCACCGCTATTCACCAATTGGACTTGCAACTGTGGAACGATTGCTCTGCCTGAAGGAAGAACACGCCCTCCAGTAACGATAAGCGCGGCCAGGTCACGTGGCTGCGCAGAGCTCAAGCAGGAAACAAGGAAGGCTTCGAACCATGCCTTATTTTCATATTCTCGCAATACAGCGCGCCACGCTGGGTCACCCAATCCTGCACCGAGCGATTTGTATAGTTCGGCTCTGAGATTGGGTGATGTTTGGATCAAGCGATCCGCGTGGCGCAAGACACCACGCAAGTCGGCCAGTTCCGCCGAGACCCGCAGAAGCTCGATCTGCAAAGGAACGTCGCGCCGGGAAATCCGCTGCGCAAGTTCAAGATCGGCACGATGTTGGCTTAAGCTGAGGTTACGCCTTAACAGAACCAGATTGCGCAATTCCCCGCTGGCCAGAGGATCAGAGCCAAGCCGCGCCCGTACCTCAGCAATGGCATCTTCGCGCGCCATATCAGACTGTGGCAAATCCGGAAGCGGGCGCCAAATCGCGCCAGCACTCCAAGACTTCGACCGTTCAAGCCGCGCCTGCTCATAGGAGAATGAGACAACGGCGATTACCAGGGCCAGCAACAGGATCAACCACCGTAATGATGGTGAAAAGCCTCGCCGGCCCAACGCCTCAAACTCGACCAAAAATCTTCTTTAAAGTCGATCCGCTTTTTGCAGGTTTGGGACCGTCACCATAGCTACGGTCATAGCCGTAACCATAGCCGTAACCGTAGCCATAACCATAACCGTGGCTGCGAACATCGATCTTCGTCACCACAACACCAAACAGCCGGTTGCCAACGCCCGCGAGCCGCTGCAGCGAGCTGCGCGCGGACCTAATGGTTGTTTTTTCAGCTTCGACAACGAAGAGCACGCCTTCAACGGCCCTACCCATAATGGGACTATCAGCCAGCCCCAGCACCGGCGGCGCATCGATGACCACATAATCGAACTCGGTTAAGCAAGCCGTAATTACCTCTGCCAAACGGTCCGTCGCCAAAAGCTCGGGCGGGCTTGGCGGAAGAGGGCCGCTCGTTATGATCGAAACGCCACGATGGGCTGTCTGCAATGCCAACTGCAAAGGGTCGTCGCCTGCAAGAGCATTAGCAAAGCCTGCCTTGTTTGGAACGCTCATGACTTTGTGCAACGAAGGTGAACGCATATCGCCATCAATCAGCAGGACTCGCTTGCCGGTGCGCCCGATGATTTGCG
Source organism: Novosphingobium sp. AAP83 (assembly GCF_001295795.1). Classification (GTDB taxonomy): domain Bacteria; phylum Pseudomonadota; class Alphaproteobacteria; order Sphingomonadales; family Sphingomonadaceae; genus Novosphingobium. The sequence continues at coordinate 4,427 of NZ_LJHY01000082.1, read as the reverse complement.
CCAGAGCAAACGAACTGGTCGACTTACCCTCGCCCGACTTGGTACTGGTAACAACAAGCGATCGCGGCAATCCATGATCGGTCGCGAACGATAATGTCGAATGGATGGAGAAGTAGGCTTCGGAAACAAAGGTCTTGGGGTCATCCAGCGCTTCGAAAGTGTTTTCCTCGGTTAGCGGGACATTACCAAGCAGCGGCATTCGCAGGAACTGACGCACATCTTCCGGCTTATGAATACCTTCATCTACGCGCTCAAGGGCGAACACGACAACAGCTGCTGCGCCAAGACCGAGCAGCAGGGCAATCGCAAGGTTCAGCAGCAGCTTTGGTGATGACGGCGATACGGGTACTTCAGCTTTGTCGACTATAGCAATATTGCTCGTCCCGACCGCGCCTGCCACGCCGATCTCCTTGTAGCGCTGGAGAAGGGCGTCATAAAGCTGCCGGTTGGTATCGGCATCCCGCTGATAAATTCCGTATTGGATCGATGCACGCTTTTGGCGGTCAAGCTCACCTTTAAGCTCAACAACTTTCGCCTCTAGCTGCTGTTCGCGGGCCCGTGCTTCATTAAAAGTGGATCGCCTTCCACCCACAATACGCCCAAGTTCGTTTGCCAGCGCGGTATCCAGCGTGTCCATCTGCTGCTTTATGGCAAGCGCCTCGGGATAGCTCGGCTTGAACCGCACCATGACATCGGCGTACTGCGCTGCGAAATCGGCGCGCTTGGCTCGTAATTGTGAAATGACCGGATTCGTTAGGGCCTCCGGGCTATTGTCGCCTGCCGCAACGCTCGCACGGCTCTGGGCACTGATCCTGTCGGCGCGGGCCGTTGCAAGCGCCGCGTTCAACGCCTCAAGATCAACCGATGCCAGCGTTTTTTGCGAAACGGTCCGGCCATTGGCGTCTTGCGAGGCATCAAGGGTAATGATGTCATTGGACGACGCAAACGTGACCGCGTCGCGCTCGGATTGCTCAAGCCGGGTCCGCAGATCAGCCAATCTTGTTTCGAGAAAGCGCCTCGCGTCTGCTGTTGAGACATACTGACGCTGCATTGTGGCGCTAATGAACTCATCGATCCACAAGTTCGCCACTTGTGCGGACAGTTCTGGCGATCTGCTTGTGTAGGTGATCTCAACAAGGCTTGACCCACGAACGGGCAGAACCTCGACGTTGGCCAGGAGCAAGCCAATCGCAGAGCGCTCACGCGCAGCGCGGCGTTCACTGTCCGGAACTTGCACATCATCTACTGCAATCGGCTTTGCACCGTGCGCATCAAAGAAGGCGTCGGTCTTTGCCACATCGAGCCGCTTTGCCACTCTCTCGGCAAGCGAGCGGGCGCGCAGCAAAGCATATTGGGTGGCGTAGAACTCGACGTCGCGCGTTGATGAGCTTGCTTCAAGTCCTTCAACGCTCGTGATGTTTTTTTGTTCGCGGCTGATCTCAAGTTGCGTGCGTGCAGTAAACTTGGGCGCAATGAGCAGGGTGGCCACCAGCCCGATAACAATCGCACCAAAAACGATAGCGCCCACGAGTACGCGCCAGCGGACCACCGCCTGCCAAGGCTCCAGAAACGCGGCGGCCAGATCAAACCGGTCTTCCATTTGATCTGTTGATGGCTGCAAAGCAGGTACCCGTTCGTTCACGTCAACTCTTTCAGTCTGGAAGGACTCATTTTTCGCGATCGTCATGGCCGGGTCAACCGGTCGATACTGATGACCAAAGGTGTGACCAAAGCCGGCGTTATCGCCAGTAGATCCTTGAAAAGGCGACGGGCACGTGAATCACCCACCATGACCACATCGCTGGCAAAGACCTGCGGATCGGCATAGGCACCATGGCGGATGGCGTCCAAATCATACAAAGCCGCATAGCGCTGGCCCGCGACAGTGCGGAATATCACGACATCATCGAGTTTCGAAAACTCGTCAGTGCCCTCGGCTTTCGCAATTGCGCTCATCAAAGTCATCCTGCCAATGGCGGGATAAAGTCCCGGCTTGCGCACTTGACCTTCGACAGTAATCACCCGGCTAATGGTTTCTTTCAGATTTACCGTGACTTGGGGATTGCGCACATGGCTCTCGCCAAGCCCGCGCATGATCGCGGCTTCAACCTGGGCCAGCGTCAGACCATTGATATCCAGAACACCAATAAGCGGGAAGGAAATCCGCCCGCCAGAATCCACCTGGACTTCCCGCTGGGACAAGACGGGGATGCCGAAAACATCGATCGAAAGCCGGTCAAACGGCCCGACATAATACTCGGCCGTAACTGCGGTTAGATCTACTCGCTCGGGCTTGGGCAATTCCGATTCGATGATTTTTAGCGCAGGATCACCCCCCAATGGCCGCGATATCGCACATGCAGATAAGGATGCAGCGAGGCACACACCCACCACAAGCCTTGCAACATTCACAGCGTTAATCATGAAAATCATCCGCTTTTCCACTGATTTATCAGCATAAATTGTCTTAATCTCAGAAGCCTTGCCACCGATTAGATTGATTTATGTATTTTTGCGAGCGAGAAATTTTGATTTTTCGTTACCCATACCAGCGCGATCACAATCACACTCATCAAAGCTGGCGTACGCAAGGGATAGTCACTGAATGACGCAAGTGCCAAGATGATGATCATGAGAAAGCCTAAGCGTGATAATGCAAGTTCAGCCGGCACTTCAGCATATCGTTCGTGACGCAACATGCCCCGGCAGATTATCCAGCCCCCCATCAAACCAAGGACTATAGCCGGAACACCACCAGTCAGAACGATTTCCAGCCAGTCGTTATGGGCATGGTTCATGTAGTTTGGCGCGAGCAAATGATCCGGTTCATAGATCATCATAACCGTTTCAAAACTGCCCAAGCCGGTGCCAAGTAGCCAAACATCCTCGATCATGGCAAAAACCGTTGGCAGGATCAGCATCCTTGCATCGCTGGCAGGATCGGAGGCAAACAGGCGATCCAAAGCCAGATCCCGATCAAACATCACAAAAGCAAGCCCCGCCAGCAGGGCAAGCGTTGGCAATACCCGGCGGCCCATGGATCGTGTGCGCTGCTGCGCAAGGGGCGCAATGACCCAAGGCGTTGCAAGCGCAGCAACCATCCCGAGGACAAGGCCAGAGCGCGATCCCGTTACCAGTAGAAGCGGAGCCAGAAGCATCACCGCACAGCCCGGAATAATCCACCATGGGACAGGAAACACCGTCCGCCCCGCCTCCAACGATTGATTTTTCTGCGCTGCCTGAAAGGCCTTGATACGCGCATGGAGCAAGATAGCTGGTGCAAGCAGGGCCAGAAAAACGGCTTGGTGATTGCGGTTTGCAAAGAAACCCACGCCACTTCCGGGATTAGTTACGGAATAGAAATAAAGCGCTCCCTTGGGATCGGAACCCATTTGCAAGCACGCAAGAATGGCGCTGCCAACACCAACGAGAATCAAGATATCCAAAACCCTAAAGTGCTGCTCTGCTCGATCCAGAGTTAACATCAGCCCGAAAACACTGGCCGGGACGAACAAAGACCACAGCGCGTTCCACGTTGCCTCAGGCGTCATCGAAAGCGACCTGTAAAGGCCGCCCATTCCAGCGTAACGGTCAATATCCACAATGATTTCACGTCCCGGCAGAGCTTGCCAAATGACCGGTGGAAGCGGGACCAATTGCAATGCAGGCAGTAGCAGCACGGCCCCTGCCCAACCCAAAACTGCGTAGTTTCGGAAAATCAGCCTACGCGGCGCACAGTACATCACCATGCCAAAACTCACGATAGCAAGCGGCCGTAACACAATCAGCGACGCGACATCCGGGCGGGCGCTCCCTCCCATCAGAAAGATCAGGGGCAGCCATAAACCGAGAACAAGAACCGAACCAATGTCTGGCCAGCCAGCCCAACCACTGACCGTTCGCATCATGCGCATGCGCATAGGAAGCAACAGCCGGGGCAAGTGCTGTAACAAACTACTCGCGCTTTTGCTCATCGCAACCCAAAGCCTATCACAACCGTTTTAAAGGCGAGCAATCCGATCGGAATGTCCAGCCAGACGAAAAAGTGCTTGATGCGGTAGAAACCATATTCAAGCTTTTGCCGTTCCGCGTGACCGTGTGCGTCAGTTCCCTGACGCACTGCCACCCATTCGGTGATCTTTGTACACAACGAGTACAGATAAGCATAAAGTGGAATTTTCTCTGCATATTGATCGGCCAGACCGGCGGATTCCGGACGCGGGTCCACTAAGCTAATGCCACACCTCAACCCATTGAATAAATGAGGAAGTTCGTCAATGCCCAACTTGCAAATAACCTTTCCAACGCAGGTAAAGTCGCACCTCGAGCTTAAGTAGGGAACTGCGCTTTTCCATGATTATTACAAAACAACTAGGCTCAGGACCTATTAAATCACTTGCGGTGGGAACGATTGATTGATTCAATGG
>NZ_LJHY01000081.1 GCF_001295795.1 Novosphingobium sp. AAP83 | reverse complement strand
GTTTCAGTATCGTGTCCGTGTACCTGTCGATTTGAAGCCTGTTATGGGTTGTTCTCATGTGAATCGGTCATTGCAAACTGACAGTCGATCCTTGGCGATTCGACTGAGCAGAAAAGTGGCATTTGAGATTGAGGCACTGTTTGAAGCTGTACGCCGTGATGCTGGCAAAAAATTTGATGAGCGACTGCTGCAAATGGAGCAGGGACAATCATTGACCGTGGCTGGCATTCAGGAATGTTCACCTACTGCGACAGTCGTGAAAACACCTGCTCCTGTCCGTAAGCCCATAAAAACACTTACTCAAATTTATGATTTGTATCTTGCTGACCCGACAAAGAAGCGGAGCAACCGGACTATACTTGCTCATCAGACAACTCGAAAAATCGTCGAGGAGGTGATCGGCAAAGATGTGTCGATTGCAGATATCACACGTGAAAACTGCCGTGAGTTTCTAGATGTTCTGCGTTGGCTTCCTGTCAATTTTTCAAAGACATACGGTGATGCTTCTGTTCGCTACATTGTTGAAATGGCCAAAAAAGATCGTAGAATCAGGACTATCAACACGACCAACATCAACGCCTACATGTCACGCTTCGCCACCATGTTAAATTGGGCGGTTACGGAAGAGCATATCTCCAAGAACCCTGCCAAGGGTCTTCAAATGGCAGAAACTGTCCGCCCACAAGATCGTCGTCGCCCTTTCGAACTTTGGCAACTTCAGAAGATATTTTCCGCCCCCATATACACAGGATGCAAGGACGAAGAGAGCGGGTATGCATCCATCGGGCCAGTCATTGCCACTGGTGCACGGTTTTGGGTACCGCTCATTGGCTTGTTTTCAGGCATGAGATTGAACGAGATATGTCAGCTTGATGTGGCTGATATCAGGGTTATCGACGAAATTGCCTGTTTCGTCATATGCGAAGATAGCTTGTCCGGTGGACGGGACAAATCGCTGAAGACCAAAAACAGTGCTAGAACCGTTCCTATCCACCCAACACTGCTTGAAGTAGGGTTCATGGATTTCGTGCAACGGAAGCGTCAGAGCGGGGCACTCAAGCTGTTCGACGATGTTCCATTAGGCGTTACAGGCTTTCGGTCTGTTGCGTTCTCACGGTGGTTCTCACGCTTCCTGACAAGCAGCAATGCAACAGCCCCGCTGACCTGCTTCCATTCCTTCAGGCACGGTTTCCGTGATGCTGGACGAAATGGCCGTATTTCACGAGACATTGTCCTAACGCTTGGTGGTTGGATCACAGGTGGAAATCAAAGTGAAGCAGCCGATGCATATGGCAATGGCTATCATCCCCGCATTCTCTTCGAAGCTATCAGTGACATACAGTTTTTGGAATTAGATTTATCACACCTGAAGATCGTCAGAAATTACGAGAACAACCCATAACAGGCTTCAAATCGACAGGTACACGGACACGATACTGAAAC
>NZ_LJHY01000080.1 GCF_001295795.1 Novosphingobium sp. AAP83 | reverse complement strand
TAGCGCATCCTTCCATTCCTGCATGGATAATGCACCATCAATCCCCGGGACCGAACAGAATCCCTACCAATTCAAATTTCAAGTCCGACGCTCTAATTCACGATCTTACACCCTGCGTAAGGCAACTGGCCCCGCGAGAGATCGCGGGGGGCTTTTTTTGTTGGGGCTGATGTGGCTTGCCAACACCCCGTCATCATCGCGAGGAGGTGAAGCCGGCGAAGCAATCCAGAGCGTCGAAACACACCCTCTGGATGGCTTCTCCCCGCTGCGTGGGGCTCTCAATGACGAGTTGAAGGGGCCGGTTAGATCAATCCCGCCAGCGGGCTGCTGGGGTCGGCATATTTGCGTGTGCCCATGCGGCCGGCAAGGTAGGCATCGCGCCCGGCCTCGACCGCCAGCTTCATCGCGCGCGCCATGCGCAGCGGGTCTTTGGCTTCGGCAATCGCGGTGTTCATCAGCACGCCGTCGCAGCCAAGCTCCATCGCCACCGCTGCATCAGATGCGGTGCCAACGCCTGCATCGACCAGCACCGGCACTTTGGCGCCTTCCACGATCAGGCGGATGGTCACGCGATTCTGGATGCCAAGGCCCGAGCCGATCGGCGCGCCCAGCGGCATCACCGCCACCGCTCCTGCATCTTCAAGTTGCTTGGCGGCAATCGGATCATCGGTGCAGTAAACCATCGGCGCGAAGCCTTCCTTGGCCAGCACTTCGGTGGCGCGGATGGTTTCGATCATGTTGGGGTAAAGCGTGCGCGCCTCGCCCAGCACTTCCAGCTTCACCAGATCCCAGCCGCCCGCCTCGCGCGCCAAACGCAGCGTGCGGATCGCGTCTTCGGCGGTAAAGCATCCGGCGGTGTTGGGAAGGTACGTGATCTTTTTGGGATCGATAAAGTCGGTCAGCATCGGCGCTTTGGGATCGGACACGTTGACACGGCGCACCGCCACGGTGACAATTTCCGCGCCAGATGCGGCCACAGCGGCTGCGTTCTGTTCAAAGTCCTTGTACTTGCCGGTGCCCACGATCAGGCGCGAGGTAAAGGTCCGGCCCGCAACGGTCCAAGTGTCTTTTTGCCACGTATCAGAATTGGTCACGTCGGTCTGTCCTCCACCCACAAAATGCACGATTTCCAGCACGTCACCATCGGCTAGTGCCACATTGGCCAGCGTTGATCGCGGCACGATCTCGCCATTATGCTCGACCGCCACTTTGGCCGGGTCCAGTTCAAGGCTACGCACCAGATCGGCAATTGATCCGGGCGCGGCGCGGCGCGGTTCGCCATTGACGGTAAGGGAAAGGGTATCGCTCATGCCGCCCGCTTTAGCGCGGGTGAGGCAGGGTGCAAGCGTGCGCTTTTGTTCAGCGGATCAATGCGCGTGCCGCATGTTGATGATATGCGCGGTTGCCACCAGCAACACGCCACTGACGGTCAGCGCCACTTCGGCGCTGCCATGACCCACCGCAATTGCCCCCGCCATCAGGCAGAGGCCGATGCTGCCAATCACCAGCGGCAAGAAACGGCCATGGCGCAGCGCGCCGATGCCAATTGTGGCGGCGCCGATCACCAACGCAAACACCAGTCCCCAGCGGTGGATATCAGGATTGAGCAGAACTCCGCCGCCCAGCCCTAGCATCCCCACCAGAAACAGCCCAGCCACGCAATGAATCAGGCACAGTCCCGAAAGGAGCACCCCGATCCGGTCAAGCCGGGCACGCAAGGCAATCATGGCATCACTCATCCAATACCCATATATGTTATAGTGTATCATCACGCAAGGGATGGGGCAGATTCAATTTCCGCGCGCTCGCCTCTCTCCCAAGACCCTGCCCAAAGAGCCGTGCCGCCCCGTCAAACAATGCCTCTTGCGCTTTTTCAGGCGCAGGAGCAGTGCCCGACCATATGTTAAACGCTTCTTCGCCCATACTTAAGACCAATGCCCGGTCGCTTGCGCGCTGGCTGTTTATCGTCGCCCTGATGGTGATCGCCATTGTCGCGGTGGGCGGCATTACGCGGCTGACCGAATCGGGCGTTTCGATCACCGAATGGAAGCCTGTCACCGGCACGATCCCTCCGATCACCGATGTGCAATGGCAGGCCGAATTCGCAGCGTATCAGGCCACCCCGCAATACCGGTTGATCAATGGCCCTGCTGGGATGACGCTTGCGGCCTACAAGTTCATCTTCTTCTGGGAATGGGTCCACCGCCTGCTAGCACGCACCATCGGTCTGGTCTTTGCAGCCCCGCTAGTATGGTTCTGGATCAAGGGTAGCATTCCGCAAGGGTACAAGCCGCGCCTTCTTGCGCTGCTGGCGCTTGGCGCGGCACAAGGCGCGGTCGGCTGGTGGATGGTCAAATCGGGCATCGTCAACGATGTGAAAGTCAGCCACTTCCGCCTCGCCACACACTTGCTCGTCGCGCTGTTTACGCTGGGCGGCTTGATCTGGACTGCGCTGGATCTGCTTGCGCTGGCCAAGGGCGAGCGCCGCGCCAAGCTGGGCGGCCTTGGCGGGCTGGCGATTGCGGCGCTGGTCCTGCAATTGTTCTTCGGTGCGCTGGTCGCGGGCATGCGCGCGGGCACATCTGCAGGCGGCGGGTGGTTCAATTGGGACGCATGGCCGCTAATGCAGGGAAGCCTCTACCCCGCTGGCGTCGATTGGGCGCTCGGAGCAGGTCACGCCCTGCTTTCAGACCCCTTCCTCGTCCACTTTATCCACCGCTGGTGGGCATGGGTGGTGGTCGCCGTGCTGGTCGTGGTTGGCAGAGCATTGCGCCCGCTCAACCGTAAAGCCTCAGTGATCCTCCACGCGGTGTTTGGCACGCAAGTCCTTTTGGGTATCCTCACCGTATGGAGCGGTGTTACGCTATGGATCGCCGTGCTGCACCAGTTGGTCGGCGCGCTTTTGGCGGCGGCAACGGTGTGGAGCGCGCATGTGCTGGGCAGCCGTACAACAAGGCGCAAAGTGACCACCGCCTAGCCGCAGAACATGCGGCAACGGCAGTTTAGTTGTCTGATCGCGGAGATTGACGGTGCGGGTTTGATGTGAACCGGTGGGGTTCTTTTGTCCAGCATCTGCAGATGTATTCTAAGGGCGTGAGGGCTTTGAGGGTCTTGAGCCGCTTGGCTAAGTTGTAGGCTGCGATAAAGTTGGCGAGGTACTCGCGCAGTTGGTGGTGGGTCTC
>NZ_LJHY01000008.1 GCF_001295795.1 Novosphingobium sp. AAP83 | reverse complement strand
CGAGCCGCAGTTGAGCGAGGAGATCGGTACATCGCGCGGGCGTTTGCGGACGCTTCCCCGGTCAGTTTTCGGTGCTATTCAACAGGTTCACTTTGAGAGCGGTTCGCCGAGAGCCGATAGAGAAGCTGCGACCTTGTGATTCCCAGCAATTTTGCCGCTCGCGTCTTGTTGCCTGAAGCTTTGGCGAGAGCCCTTGTAATCATCTGCTGTTCGACTGTCGCAAGATCTAGTCCGGCGTCCACAAGCTCGGCAGCCGATTCTGAGGCAGCGTCTGCGAGTAAAGAAGCGCCCTTGCCCGGCCGCCACACCGGAGGACCGAGCACTTCACCGCCGCTGAACAAATGGTGCTGTCGGAGTGGTTCTCCGTCGCGCGCCATGATGACGCCACGCTCGATCACGTTTTCCAGCTCGCGAATGTTGCCCGGCCAGTCATAGCCAAGCATGGCGGCGATGGCCGATTCCTCGAAGCCGGTTACCCGCCGCCCATGGCGATTGGCATAAAGGGCAATAAAGTGTTCCATCAGCAGTGGCAGATCGGCGCGGCGTTCGCGCAGGGGCGGGATCCTGATGGGGAACACATTAAGGCGATAGAACAGGTCGGCGCGAAAGGTGCCTGCCTCCACCGCCGTTCTCAAATCAGTATTGGTGGCAGCCACCAGACGAACGTCGCTCTTCTGCACTTTCGTACCGCCGACCCGTTCGAATTCACCCTCCTGCACCGCTCGTAGAAGCTTGCCTTGAGCGGCAAGGGAAAGTGTCGCGATCTCGTCGAGAAACAGGGTGCCGCCCTTGGCCCTTTCGAACCGCCCCGGCCTTGATGCATTCGCTCCGGTGAAAGCTCCCTTCTCGACTCCGAACAGTTCGGCTTCGAGCAGGTTTTCGGGAATTGCTGCACAGTTTACGCCGATGAACGGTCCTGCGGCACGCCGCCCCATCGCATGGAGGTTGCGCGCAAAGATCTCTTTGCCCACCCCGCTTTCGCCTGAAAACAGCACGACCGCATCTGTGTCAGCCACATGGCCCAGCATGTCGAAGGCCACGTTGAAACCTGCTGACGCCCCGACAATGTGCCTCCCCTCGTTTCCGTTGCCCAGCGTTTCGGCTGATGAGCCTATCTCGCCGAGTTGCGCACCGCGCATGTAGCGCAGGTCATCCTCTCCTTCACCCCATTCGTCAGCCGGACGGCCAACGATGCGGCAGTGCTCGTGCCCCATCGCGACGCATTCGATCTCGCGAAACAGGATGGGGCGGCCGAGGAAGACGCTGGCATATCCGCTTGCATAGCCGATTTGCGACCATCCCGCAGGATAAGGCCCACGCCCGAACAGTTCGAGATGCGCGCCGCATTCGGTTGAACCGCACCAGATGTATTCGGCGGCGAAAGTACCGGTGGCGGTATCCACTTCTACGCTTACCGGATCGGTGCGGACCATGCCTTCCAGCATGTGCAGTTCCGGCCCGACAGCGAACATTTCCTCGATCGTTGCTCCGGGCCTGACCTTTGCCGCGATCTCGGCATCCATGGCACCGCTGTTGTAGCCTTGGCGGGTGAACACGCCCCGCGCTTTGTCCAGACCCATGGCTTCGATCACCTCATGGCGCAACAGCCCGAAGGCGCGGGCGTGGATCATCATCATGCGCCGCCCGGCGAGCCAGATGTGGCCTTGGGCATGATCGAAGTGAAGCTGGCTTAAAAGGTCTTCAGACATCGAAAAAGTGTATTCTTTCAGACACAGCCGCGCAAGGATTGTCTAAAATTACACGATTTTAGCGATAACGCTTCCGCTCACCTGCATCGCGAAGGACCTTCGCTGAAGGACAAATAGTTCTTTAAATCAATATTATGCGCGGAGTGACTGGCGGCATTAGAAAAATTGGCACGCCAATTGCGATGACCTGCGCACAGCCGTGATCAGCGGCGATGCCATCCGAATGGCCGCGAAGAGGAGAAAGTGCATGCCCGACGCCTTGCCTGCGATCAGTCGCAGAACCTTCCTTTCTGTCAGCGCACTGGCAGGCGCAGCAGTAGCTGCACCGCTAGCCGCCACTACCATTGCCCGGTCAGGACCACTGGCCATCGCTTCGCGGCCAACGGCCATACCCGCCGATTGGCAGGGAACTGCGTGCGTGCTCGCGGGCGATTATTCGCAGCGGCTGACACAGCTTCGCGATGCGCTGGCCACAAACGTCGGCAGGGACATAGCCCTCTTCCTTGATGGTGCCGATGCAGTGCTGTTCGACATCGCAAACATCGATCGCCGTGCAACGCTGCGCCCGGTAATCCTCTCCCGGGGAGGCCACGCATGAATCCGCGCATCCTGCCTCTGGTCCCTGTCGGCGCAGCATTTATCGCCATGCTCGCTGTTTCTGCCGGTGCCGCCCCTCCAACGTCCTCCCGTCAGACGCCATCTGGCCAGTGGGCATCGCCACAGGTGGCATGGGAAAAGACCTGCGCCCGCTGCCACACCACCGGTGTCGGCCCCGAACTGCGCGCCCGCGCCCTGCCGCCGGAATACATCACCAGCGTTGTCCGCAACGGCTTGCTGGCGATGCCCGCATTTCCCCACACGGCGATAGACGATGCCTCGCTCGAAGGCGTCGCGCGCTTTGTCTCCACTTCCAAGCTGCCAAAGCCAGCGGCCAAACGCTGAGCGACAAGGAGAGAGATCATGCCCAGCAAGAAGCAAGCCCCCGTCGCCACGCCTGCCACGCCGGCAGATCCTGCCGTACTGCCCGCCGGCGTTAGCGCGGCAGACATGCATGCAGCCATCGCGAAGTTCGTGGCGATCCTTGGCCCCCAGAATGTCGTGACCGATGCCGATCACATCGCACCCTATACAAAAGTGATGATCGCCGAGAGCGAGGACCTGCATCGTCCTTCTGCCGTAATCTATGCCCGCGAAGTCACCGAGATCCAGCAGATCCTGAAAGTCTGCAACGAATACAAGGTTCCTATCTGGACGATCTCCACGGGGCGCAACTTCGGCTATGGCTCGGCCGCGCCGCAAAGCGCCGGTCAAGTCGTGCTCGATCTGAAGCATATGAACCGCATTCTCGAAGTGGATCCGGTGCTTTGCACTGCGTTGGTTGAACCGGGCGTAACCTATCAGCAGCTCAAGGATTACCTTGACGAGAACGACATTCCGCTGTGGCTTTCGTGCCCCGCGCCATCAGCAATTGCCGGACCACTGGGCAACACGGTGGATCGCGGGGTCGGCTACACGCCTTATGGCGAACACTTCATGATGCAGTGCGGGATGGAAGTGGTCCTTGCCGACGGCGACGTGCTGCGCACCGGAATGGGCGGGGTCGAGGGCACCAGCGCTTGGCAGGTATTCAAGTGGGGCTACGGCCCATACCTCGATGGCATCTTCACCCAGTCCAATTATGGTATCGTCACCAAGATGGGCATGTGGCTGATGCCCAAACCCCCGGTCTACAAGCCGTTCTGCATCCGTTACGACAAAGACGAGGACATCCACGACATCGTGGAGACATTGCGACCCTTGCGCATCGCCAACGTCATTCCGAACGCGATGGTCTTTGCCAATGTCATGTGGGAAGCGGCCGCGATCATGCCACGTAGCAAGTACTACGACGGTACCGGCGTGACACCGGACAGCGTGCTGGAAGAGATCAAGGCGAAGGAAGGCCTCGGCGCCTGGAACGTCTATGCGGCGCTTTACGGCACAAAGGAACAGGTCGAGGTCAATTGGCAGATCATCACCGGCGCAATCAAGGCCAGCGGCAAAGGCAAAATCATCACCGAAGAGGAGGCAGCCGGGACCCAGCCCTTCGACTATCGCGCCAAGCTTATGCGCGGTGACATGACCCTGCAGGAGTTCGGCCTCTATCGCTGGCGTGGCGGTGGCGGTTCGATGTGGTTTGCCCCCGTCACCGCCGCAAAGGGCAGCGAGACAGTCGAGCAGACCCGTCTTGCCAAGGAAATCCTTGGCGAATACGGCCTTGATTACGTCGCCGAATATATCGTCGGCATGCGCGACATGCACCACGTCGTCGACGTGCTTTACGACCGCTCGGACCCGGACGAAATGGCACGGGCGCACGAATGTTTCGCCAAGCTGCTGAGCGAATTTGGTAAGCGCGGCTACGCGGTTTACCGCGTCAACACGGCATTCATGGACCAGGCCGCCGACCTGTTTGGTCCGGTCAAGCGCAAGATCGATCAGACCCTCAAGCGCGCACTTGATCCCAACGGCATCCTTGCACCGGGCAAATCCGGGATCAGGATCTGATGCAAAAAGCCCGTGAATGAGCCTTTTCAGGCCCGAACGGTCTAGCCAAAAAGACAGCTGACCACCAATCGGCTCACCCTAAGGTCCGGCTATGACCAATTCGGTCATGGCCGGACCTGCGAGTCCCGGGCCAATTGGTCCGGCACTCTTGAATCCGGCTTTTTTCAACTGGAAACGCACCTTTTGCACGATGGGGCATGAGCAATGACTGACGCCGAAACGATCGAAACCTTGCGCGCCAGGATTGCTTATGAAAAAGCGCGCACCGGCTATCCGGAGGGCTATCCCGCGCTCCCGGACATTCCGGCACAGCGGTATGTCTCGGCAGAATTCTATAAGCTCGAACTGGAACACCTGTGGCAAAAAAGCTGGCTTTATGCAGCGCACAAGGACCAGTTCCCGCAAGTTGGCAGCTACCTGATTTTTGACGGCGTGCCCGGCATGCCGATCGTCATCATCAGAACCGATGATGGTTTTGCTGCTTTCTACAACACCTGTGCGCACCGTGGCGGCTGCCTGGTTACGGAAAAACAGGGCATTTGCCCGGGCAAGCGACTGGTGTGTGGCTACCATGCGTGGACCTATGACTTTGCAGGCAATCTTATTGGCGTGCCTGACCAGCGTGATTTCGCAGGCCTCGATAAATCACAACGCGGTTTAACGCGGGTCCGTTGCGAAATGTGGGGCGGATGGATTTTCATAAATTCCGATACCAACGCGCCGCCGCTTACCGAATATGTCCGCCGTCTCCAGCCACAAATTGCGCAGTTCGATATCGATAATCTCGTACTGATTGACCAATACAGCTATGATTGTGCGTGCAACTGGAAGATCCTGATGGATGCTTTTGCGGAGAATTATCACTTCGTATCTGTCCATCGGGGCACTGTGGGCCTGCCCGGTCCCAAATGCGCAGTTGAACACCGTGGCACCGTAATGGCGCTTTACGAAAACGGCCATTCCCGAAACATTCTGCCTTGGAACGATGGTTTTGAACCGCGTGATAGTGCGTCTGAAGAAACAGGGTTTTCCATGGGTATGGGCGGAATTGCCGATATTGAAAGTGTGGGGCCGATCCCGCGAACATTCATCACCGCCTTTACCTGCTTCCCGAACCTGACCACGCCTGTCTATGCCAACGGTTTTCCGCTTCTGCTGTTCTGGCCAACGGGCATCAACACCTGCCGGATGGATGTTGTTTGGATGGGCATGCCGCATGGAGAGGCGGAATTGCCGGAGGCTTGGAAAGAGAAAATCGCACAGTTCAACATCATTCTTGATGAAGATCTGACGTTTTTGCCGAGCGTGCAGAAATCTGCTGAATCCCCTGCGTTCCGGTCAATCGTCGTCAATTACCAGGAGCGGCGTATCTATCATGCGCACGAACACATTGACCGCGTCATTGGCCCTGAGCGTATTCCTGAACATCTGCGGGTGAAGCCCGTTCTTGCCGGCATGATCGAATAGACATCGTCGCCGATAATTGCCCCGGCGTTTTGCGGAGCCGCTAAGCCCTGCCTGATCCTTGCCAAGGATGCTTCATGACTGAAATCTGGGATTACATCGTTGTCGGCGCAGGGTCGAGCGGCTGCGTCATGGCGGAGCAGTTAAGCGCCGATGGCACCAACCGCATCCTCGTGCTGGAAGCAGGCGGCGAGAATGACAGCTTCTGGGTAACTTTGCCAAAAGGCGTAGCCAAGCTGGTGAGCAAGCCTGAACACATCTGGACTTATGCCGTGACCCAGCCGCGCGAGGATGGCACCGCTGCTAACGAGTTCTGGATACGCGGCAAAGGTCTGGGCGGATCATCATCGGTCAACGGCATGATCTGGAGCCGGGGCGAACCGGCAGACTATGACGCATGGGAAGCGATGGGTGCGACGGGCTGGAACGGTGCATCTATGACCGATGCCTTCGTGACATTGGAAGACCATGCCGCAGGCAGCAGCCCGACACGGGGTAGTGACGGCCGGGTGCATGTCGATCCCGCGATTTACCGCTACCCATTGGCCGACCGCATGATCGAGGCAGGCGCAGCCATGGGGCTTAGCCGGGTGGATGATCTGAATAGCACGGATGGCCCACGGGTTGGTCTTTACAGTCACAACATACGCGCCGGAAAGCGGGAGAGCGCGGCCCGGACATTTCTGGCTCCGGCGCGCAAGCGGGCAAATGTCCGGGTCATTACAGGAGCCTTGGCGCAGCGTGTGATCTTTGATGGCAAGCGCGCTGTCGGGGTTGACGCGATCGTCGACGGCAAACCGCAACGGTTCGCATGCCGGGCTGAGATTATCGTTTCAGCAGGCGCGATTGAAAGCCCGTTACTGCTGCAACGTTCGGGCATTGGCGATAGCGAACGGTTAAAAGCGGTCGGCATTGCAACCATTGCGGATTCGCCCGATGTTGGCGAGCGAATGATCGAACACTTGTCGATTGCAATGCCCTACCGACTTGCGAAAGGCACTGGCACGCATCGCAGTTTCTTCGGAATCGGCGCTGCCCTGGCGATGGCGCGTTACCTGTTGCGGCACGATGGCATCATGGCGACGGGGCCGTTCGAAGTTGGGGCGTTTCTGAATGTTGCGCATCCGGACGGACGGACAGACGCACAGTTCTATCTTGGAGGATATACTTTCGCTGTCGGTGATGACAACGATCCGGTTCCGCTGAACAAGATCGACCGCCGCCCCGGCATTACGATCTATGGCCAATTGCTGCGACTGACGAGCGAAGGCTCTGTAAGGGCCAATGGTCCGGACAGCGCAACAGCGCCGACAATTCTGCCGAACTGGCTTAGCACGGAACATGACCGCACCTCGGCTGTCCGCATGATGCGCGCGATGCGCGCCTTCATGGCATCACCGCCGCTCGGGAACATGGTGGGCAAGGAGATGCTGCCCGGAGCCGATGTGCGCAGCGACGAAGACCTGCTTGCCGTCTTCCGGCGTTTGTCCAGTTGTGGGTTGCACGCGATCCAGTCGTGCCGGATGGGCAGCGATGCCACCGCCGTTGTGGACCCGCGCCTGCGGGTGAACGGCGTGCAGGGGCTTCGCGTGGCGGACTGTTCGGTCATTCCCGGCCATATCACCGGGAATACCAACGCGCCCGCCATGGCGATCGGGTTGCGCGGTGCACGGATGATCCTGGACGATAAAAAACGCTCGGCCTGAAGCGGAACCTTCGATTGCGCGCTTTGATAGGAATGTGAAATGGATGTTCGTGCGGCGCTGGTTGCCGATGCAAAGCGGATGCTGGATTGCCTGAAATCGGGTTCGATTACGCAGGCTGCTTCAATCACCAGCCTCCCGGCTTCGATCTATACCGACGATGAAGGCTTTGCGCTTGAGAAGGAGCGACTTTTCAGGCGAGCTCCGCTCATGCTGGCGGCGTCCTGCGAATTGCGCGAACCGGGTGATTGCAAGGTGATGGACGTTGCCGGAATACCGCTTTTGGTGGTGCGGGGACGCGATGGCGTGGTGCGGACATTCCTGAACGCCTGCACGCATCGCGGCGCACGGCTGATGCGGGAATGCGGTCATGCCGCGCGCTTCACCTGCCCATATCATGCCTGGAGCTTCAGGCTGGACGGTTCGCTTGTGGCAGTTCCGGCAAGTGAGGCCTTCGGCGATCCTGACCCTGATGACAGCCGACTGGTTGCCTTCCCCACCACCGAGCGGGCGGGGCTGATCTGGGCGATACTTGACCCGGCAGCTGCGCCTGATTTCGATGCATTTCTAGGCGGATATGACAAGTTGCTGGCGGCGTTCGGTTTCGAACATTGGCACCACTTCGAAAGCCGCAGCCTTGCAGGCGCGAACTGGAAGCTGGCATTTGACGCTCATCTTGAATTCTACCATTTGCCGGTGCTGCACCGTGCCACATTCGGCCCGAAGATGAGCAATCTTGCGGAATATTTCTATTATGGCCCGCACCAGCGCCTTGGTCTGGTGTCGCGTTCGGAACATGTGCTGGAGCAGGATGATGTGGCCGGTTTGGCCGATATTCCGGAAGACGACTGGCCACTGCTTCCGCTGCTATTCGGGGAGTGGATCATCTTTCCCAACGTGTCGATCAACTGCTTTTACAAAGGTGGTCGCGGCGTCATCATCTCGCAGGTCTTTCCCGGTGCAACTGTCGGGGAATCGGTGACCGTGCAGATGTTCCTGCACGAAAACCCGCCTGGCGAGGCGCTGTTGGAAGATGCCCGCGCGATGTCCGAATTTCTTGGGCAAGTGGTTGGTACAGAAGATTTGCCAATGTCGCGTGCCCAGCAGGAAACGCTCTCGTCAGGCTTGCTTGCGCGGGTGCAATTCGGACGCAATGAAGGGGGTGTGCAGCACTTCCATGAATGGATCCAACGCTTTGTCGAAGCTCCTATCAATCACTTGTTGCCAAGGATAATGCAGCAGCTTTGAGCCGAAACGAAATGCAGGAAGTCAGTGTCGAGTTACGCTAGGACATTTGCTTTCAGTCTTGATCTAGATTGGTAAAATGCAATCAACCCTTTTGCAAAACCCCTAACGCAAGCGCCCCCTTACCGCGAATGACGCATGGCAAAGGCAGGCCAGCTTTCCGCACCGCCCCTGCCCATCTGGGCCTCTAGCAGCACAATCGCAGTATCCACATCGGCATTTGTGGCCCCCGTTGCCTGTGCCAATTTCAGGCCATTATAGAAGGTCGCGGGATACTCGGTGGCATATTCATAAACGCGCGGATCATTCACCGGTTTATCAAAACTATACCAAGGTTGCCGCGCAATATCCGCAGGCAGGCCAACGGTCTGCGCCATTTGCTGCCAATCGCTGAGCCAACGCCCTTCCAACCGCGCTGGCAAATTGAGGAAGCAATAAGCCCCGCTTGCCAGAAAGCGCCGCGCCTGAAACCTCTCTGCAAAGGCGATTTGCAATTGGGACCAACGCGGATCGCGATGCAATCGCCGCCCCCAATCCAGCGTATAGGCAATATAATTGGCGATCGATCCGGAATAAACGCCGGGCCGCTGCTGCGCCTGGATCGATGCCCAGAATGTCGGATTGGGCGAGTTATCGCTGGCATCGCCTTCCCAGAACATTCCCAATTGCCCCATCCCCGGCACCGCGAGTGCCCTAACCGCGCGGTCCAGATTGGCAGAGAGGATCGCATCAAAACGCTCTGCCGCTGGCAACCAATCAAGCGTCGGCATGGATCGGAGCAAAGCATATGCCAACAGCAGATCGCGCATTGACCACGCCCAATCGCGGCCCTGCCCCTGATCGATCAATTTGCCGCTGGTGCCGCGATAATCGGGGCCAACGGTATTCAGCGCGGTGCACGCAGAAAACACCTGTTCCTCAACGAAAAACGGATGCAATTCGGATAGCAAAGCCGGAATGAACGATGGGCACGGGCGATGCGCGTTATCAATATCCCATGCCACCGGCATCCCGGGGCTGACACTGATGACTTTTTCTTCGGGATAATTCTGGTAATATTGCTGCACTTTCAATGGTATATTGGGTGTATCCAGCAGCAGTGGCAATCCATCGGCCCCGCGCACATGCCACGGGATTGATGCCGCGCTCAGCCCGTAATTCATACTGATGCGCCGCATCTCTGCGCTGCGTTCCATGATGTAGCGCGCCTGCCGGTGGACAATCGGCCCCACGTCATCGCGCAATCCCGTCATCCCCATGGCCGGCGTCAGCCCGCCTTTGGCCAGCGGAGTATAGTTCGGAATCGGGTCCATATAGGCCCATTGCGATGGTGCTTGCAGCTTTGGCCCGATGCCCCACGGCAGCAACAGGCCCTCGGCTTGCCAGCGGTTCAATTCACGGTCGGAGACAGGCCAGGTGCGCGATGCGATCACCCAGCGCTGGAAGTCGCCATGGCCGTAGATCGGGAAGCTGCGGTTAAATACACTCGCCTGATAGCTGATCGCAGGAGTCTCTGCCGCCAAATTGGTCCAGCGTTGCCGTTCTACCACCACCACATCAAATGGTTTGCCATCCACCGGGGATGCCGCTTGGAGATACCAGATCACCGCCCATGGTCCCTTGCGCAGGAACACCCGCACTGTGTGCAGCCCCGCCCTTTGCCACAAAGCTTCGGGATCATCGGCAGTGAAGATAGTATCGTCCAGCCCCACAGGCGGCGCGGCAGCAGCCATGGCGGGATCACGCGGGATTGTGCCACGCCGGGTTTGCGCTTGCGCTCGCGATGGCGCAGACTCAGGGCCGGGCGAGAGAGCACCGGGCGCAACCAGTGCTGCTGCACCACTGGCCATCATCAATCGGCGAGACAGCATGTTATGTTTCTCCCGTAGCGGCTGGCAGAAAAAGAAGGTGCGAAATATCAATGGGATGTGATTCAGTCGTGGTTGCGAGAAGATGACGGAACGACACATATGGACCGACATCGTCCGGCGGCAGTATGCCAGAGCTGTCCTGCTTTTGCACAGCGATTTGATGGACGCAGACCGCGAAATTCCGGCACCCCTGCTGCCAGCGCGCAGGCATACGGGACGATTGCCGGTTTGGGATTATCGGCAGATTGTAGAGGCGATCCCGCATTTGCTGCGTGGCGGATTGCTGACCTGGACTTGTAACGGTTTTATGCCGGTTACCTGAGCGTTTAGAGCTCGCAACAGGAGACCGAAGAGATGATCAAGCATTCAGAAGAGTTCAAGCGGGGGGCGGTGCGCATCGCGCTGACCAGTGGGTTGCCGCGTGAGCGGGTGTCATCGGATTTGGGGATCGGCAAGTCGACGCTGGGGAAGTGGCTTGCACAGTATCGGCCAACAGATTTGACCTCAGCGCCGCAGGCAGATTTAGCCCGCAAGAACGAACGCCTTCGCCTTGAGAACCGCGTACTTAAGGAGGAGAGGGATATCTTAAAAAAGGCCACGCAGTTCTTCGCGAGCCAGCGGCCGTGAGGTTCGCGTTCGTGGAGACCTGGCGCCATGTCTGGCCGGTGGAGATGATCTGCCGGGTGATGCGGGTCAGTCCGCGCGACTATCGCTCATGGCGCACACGACCGATCAGCCAACGTGCGCGCACGGATATGTCTGTGCTGGCACATATCCGGGAATAGTACAGCCTGAGCCTTGGTAGCTATGGCCGTCCTCGCATGACGATGGAGCTCAAAGAGGCAGGCCTCGCTTTCGGCGAGCGCCGTGTCGGACGGCTGAGGCGTGCCAACGGGATTAAGCCAGTGCGCACCCGCAGGCAAAAGGTTACGACTGACAGCCACCACCGTTTGGGCGTCGCAGCCAACTGGCTGGACGGCGATTTTGTTGCTGCATCGCCCAACCAAAAGGGGGCAGGTGACATCACCTATGTCTGGACGTCCGAAGGATGGCTCTACCTCGCCGTCATCCTCGATCTACATAGCCGCCGCGTAGTGGGTCGGGCGGTCAGTGACAGGATGAAGAAGCATCTGGCAATCAGGCCACTCGATATGGCGGTTCGCCTCCGTAATCCGTAGCCAGGCTGCCTTTTCCACTCAGATCGTGGCAGCCAATATTGTTCCTATGCTTATCAGAAAAAGCTGCAGGCCCACGGCCTGCGTCCATCAATGAGCGGTAAAGGAAACTGTTACGACAACGCCTCCGTCGAGACGTTCTTCAAATCGCTGAAGGCTGAACTGATCTGGCGTCAGAACTGGCCAACCAGGCGTTAGGCAGAGGCCGCCATCTTCCAGTACATCAACGGATTCTACAACACCCGACGACGTCATTCATATCCGGGCGGCATCAGTCCGCTCGCATTCGAGGCCAAGGTGGCATAATGAGATAGGTGACCGGCGCGAAACCGTTACAAGTCCAGTTCAGATATTGTCCGTTCCGGATAGCCGCGACAGCATCTTGTCGAACTCGGTGGTTATCAGGGCGAGGATCGCGGGGTCCATCTCGCTCACCATCATGGCATAAACGTCCATGCTCAACTTTTCGCAGGCTTCTGCGACCAGCCGACCTGTCGGCGTCAGCGCGACGGTGACAACGCGCTGGTCCGAATCGCGGCGATCGCGGCTGAGATAACCCAGCTTTTCGAGACGCTGGATTTGATGAGAAATTGTCGATTGCGGCAGCACCATATGCTCGACAAGCGCGCCTGCGCGAATCGGCCCCAGTTCCAGCATCAGCACCAGAATTCGCGAACTGATCAGGTCGAGGCCATATTGGCGGAACAGGGGGTTGCACAAACGGGCCAGCTGGGCGTTAACCTTGTGGATACGGAAAGACAGGCGTTCATAGACCGGCGGAAAAGCAAGCGCTTTGTCCCCATCTTTGCCATCAGCCATTGCCTTTCCTTTCATCAATTTGACGTCTCTTCATTTACGCATCTTTGCGTGCAGCACAAACACCGCAGAAGCGCGGGGTCAAATTTCCTTGTCGTACATCTTCTCGCAAACCGCCTTCGCCTTCACCGAATTTATGTCAATCTAACTTGCCAAGGAGCAAGGATTATCCCTTAAAAATAATCAATAGATAAAACTTGCGATATATATTGATTACGATATATCTGTGCATTCAAGCGTGCTAAATAGCCGCGACTTAGGGGGGTGAGGATGGCAAAAATCATGTCGGTTCAGATTAGATCGGGCTTGGTGGGTGCGGCGCTTGTCGCAATGTCCGGAGGTGCGGTCGCGCAAGAGGCGCAGTCCGAGAATGCCAGCAGCGGATTGCAGGACATCATCGTGACCGCCAACAAGCGCGCGGAAAACGTGCAGGATGTATCCATCCCGATTACGGCATTGAACGCGAAGCTTATCGAGCAGCGCTTCTCGCGCGATTTGCTCGATCTCGGGAGCATCGCCCCCAATCTGATTGTGGATCCTGTGCTAGGTAACGGGACAGCTGCAATCTCTATCCGTGGCATCCAGCTCAACGATGTCGAAAAATCATTCGATCCGCCGGTCGGCGTTTTCCTGGACGGAGTCTATCTCGCTTCGACCACTGGCGCGCTCTTGACGGTTTACGACGCGGCTACAATTGAAGTCCTGCGTGGCCCACAGGGCACGCTGTTTGGCCGCAATACTATCGGCGGCCTGCTGCATGTTCAGCGCGCCAAGCCAACCGGAGAGTTTGGCGGAAAGTTCAGCGCAACTTATGGCCGCTTCAACCAGTTCGATCTGAAGGGTGTGCTCAACCTGCCCGCGTTTGCCAATGACGCGATCAGAGCAAAAATTGCATTCGTACGGCTCGATGGTGGTGGCTATTTTCAGAACGTCACGCGCGGCAAGCGGGAAGGTGATAATGATCTTCTCATGATCAGCCCGCAAGTAGAGTTCGATTTTGGTGCGTCGGGACTCATCAATCTGTCCTACGACTATATCCGCGATCGCACGCCAACACGGCCAGTCACTGCATTGACGGAAGCAAATCAATTGTTCGGTGCGCTTGGCGGGTTGGGGCGTCCTGCAACCGATAGCGATTATCATCGCAGGCCAACCACTTCGCTAGAGCAGAAGGCATCGCTAACCACGCATAGCATTACGGCCAATGCGCAGTTCGATATTGCTGATGATCATCAGATTTTCGCGGTGATCAATTATCGTGACACCAAAGAAAATGCGATCCAGGAATTTGACGGGGTCGCAGCAACGCTGTTCAACACCGAGCGCCCACAGACGATCAATCAGTTCTCCACCGAACTACGCTACCAAGGCGATCTGGGCGCTGCCAAGGTGGTTGCCGGTGTTTATTACTTCAGTAGCGACTATTCCGTAAACCAGCGGACTTATTTTTTCGGCGGCGAGATCGGAGGGACCGACTATCAGCAAAGGGCAAAGAGCTATGCAGCCTTCGCCCAAGTCGATTGGGAGGTCGTTCAAAATCTTACGCTGACGGCGGGTGGGCGATACCTCCGGGACGAGAAGCAAGCTTGCGGCGGCTTGGCCCAAGGCGCTATCGATGCGCGGACTTACCTGGTGTCCTATGGTGATTGTAGCGACGTGCGACGCGCTGCGCCCGGATTCAGCAATGCCATTCCTGGCGGCGGTACCGCTACAGGAAGAAAAAACTGGAGCAAGTTTACGCCCAAGGTCGGCCTGAGCTATCACGCCAATGACGATATCCTGCTTTATGGCTCTTATGCTGAAGGGTTCCGTTCAGGAGGCTTCAATGGCCGAGGCAGCAGCGTCCTGACGCTCGGGCCATATGATCCAGAGAACGTCAAGAACTTTGAAATTGGTCTAAAGAGCGAGTTCCTTGACCGCCGCCTTCAGGTCAACCTTTCAGCGTTTCATGCGAAATACGGCAACAAGCAGGAAGATGTTGTGTTCCCGGATCCGGCAGGGGCAACGGTCACTGTCGTCCAGAACGCTGCGAGCGCAACGCTCAAGGGGCTAGAGGCCGAGATCAAAGCGATCCCTACCAATGGTCTGACGCTTAGCCTGAACGTCGGTCACCTCCTTGCGGCCTATGACAGCTATTTCGATCAGGCACCATTCCTCGATGGGCCGAATGCCGGCGCGCTTGGTCCGATTGACAAGTCTGGCTTTCAACTGCGGCGTGCCCCGAAATGGACTGTCGCCTTTGGCACGAACTATGAGTTTCCGGTGTCCGATACGGCTTCGATCATCGTCAATGCAGACGTTGACTACAAGAGCGACTATTCGATCGTGGCAAATACGATCAACACGCATGCTGTTAACCCCGGTCTGATCGACGGATATGCGAACGTAAACGCGTCGATTACCTACAAGGCTGAAAAATTTAAGATTTCGGCGTTTGGTCGCAACCTGACGGGTGTGGACTACTTCCAGCATGTGCTTGATGCTGGTACGACCTTCGGGCGCACTGCGGCAAGCAACGCACCAGTCCCAACTTTTGCCTTGTTCACATTCGGTACGATCAATCCACCGACCACCTACGGGGTAGAACTGGAATTCAAATTCTAGGGATGATGGCGGATACGTAGCGCAACGCCAAGGCGTGCCATTGTATTGGAAAGAGGAAGCGATGGTACAAGTTACGTTGCGGGTGAACGGGAAAGAGGCAGAACTCGATCTGCCCGGTCGGGCGCTGTTGATCCATGCGCTGCGTGACCATTTGCGGCTAACCGGCTCGCACATCGGCTGTGACACCAGTCAATGCGGCGCTTGTACCGTCCATGTCGACGGAAAGGCGATCAAGAGTTGTGCGATGCTGGCCGCAGAAGCCGACGGTTGCGAGGTTACCACGATAGAGGGATTGGGCAGCGATGCCGCGCTGCACCCGATGCAAGAGGCGTTTCGTCAGCATCATGGATTGCAATGCGGTTATTGCACACCCGGCATGATCATGCTGGCGCTCGATATGGTGGCGCGGCATGGCCAACTTGATGAGCCCACCGTGCGAGAGGAACTCGACGGCAATCTGTGCCGCTGCACCGGCTATCAGAATATCGTCAGCGCCATTCTAGCCGGTGCCGACGCGATGGCGCACGTATGACTCCCGAAGCGCCGGCCATCATGGCGGGAACGAGCTTCGGGCGCTCGGTCGGCCGCGTCGAAGATGCGCGGCTCGTGCGCGGCAAAGGTCGTTACGTCGACGATATCATCCTACCCGACCAGAGTTATGCGGCTTTTGTCCGCTCCCCCTATGCCCATGCGCGCCTCGCGAGCATCGATACGGCGGATGCGCTCGGCCGGCCCGGAGTGATCCGTATCGTGACCGGAGCCGATGTCGCCGCCGCTGGACTACCGCCTCTACCATGTGGCTGGATGATTCATTCGACGGACGGCGCGCCGATGAAGATGGGCGTAAGGCCCATGCTCGCGCAGGACGTCGTCCGATATGTCGGAGAGCCGGTCGCGATCGTGGTCGCCGATACCCGGGATCTGGCGCGCGATGCGGCAGAAGCCGTGCTGGTTGACTATGAGGAACTGGACGTAACTGCCGATTGCGCCGACGCGCTGCGCGATACGACCGTCCAGATACATGCCGATATTCCCGGCAATCGCGCGTTCGACTGGGATATCGGCAATGCCGCTGCCGTGACTGACGCATTCGCATCGGCGGCTCACGTCGTCAGCCTGACGCTGCGCAACAACCGATTGATTCCGAACGCGATCGAGCCGCGCGCTGCCAATGCCGTGTGGAACGCGGTGGACGAGCAACTGACGCTCTACATGGCACACCAGAATCCGATCGGGATGCGCGCTTTCATCGCCGGCTATTATGGCTTGGCCGCCGAACATAAGCTGCGGATCGTTTCGCCCGATGTCGGCGGCGGGTTCGGCTCCAAGGCGCACAATTATCCTGAAGAACTGGCCATCGCATTTGCGGCCAAGCTGGTCGACCGGCCGGTCAAATGGACCGCCGAACGCACCGAATCCTTTCTGACCGACGCGCATGGCCGGGATCATCTGACAACGGCCGAACTGGCGCTCGATAGTGACGGGCGATTTCTGGCGCTGCGGGTCGATACGCTGGCCAATATCGGTGCCTATCTGTCGAGCAGCGGCGCGCTTGTGCCTACATACATGTATGCCACGATGCTCTCGGGCCAGTATGTTATTCCGGCGATCCATTGCCGCGTCCGGGCGATCTATACCAACACTTGTCCGGTCGACGCCTATCGAGGCGCGGGTCGGCCAGAGGCTGCCTATGTCGTCGAGCGGATCGTCAATGTTGCGGCCGAGCGAATCGGTCTGGACCAGGCAGAAATCCGGCGGCGAAACTTCATCACCGATTTTCCGTACCAGACCCCGGTCGTCTATGAATACGACAGTGGCGACTACACGCGATCGCTGAACGAAGCATTGGCGCTGGCCGACTATGCCGGCTTCCCGGCGCGTCAGGTGGAGGCAGCCGCGCGCGGGCGACTGCGGGGCATCGGTATTGCCGCCTATGTCGAGGCATGCGGCATCGGCCCATCGGCCAAGCTTGCAGCACTCGGCGGCGGCGCAGGTATGTGGGAATCCGCCGAAGTGCGCGTGCATCCGATGGGTACCGTCGAAGTTCTGACCGGTGCCCATTCGCATGGCCAAGGACACCAGACGACCTTTGCCCAGGTTGCCGCCGACCGCTTCGGCGTTCCGATCGAAAAGATCAGTGTCGTGCAGGGCGACACCGATCGTATTCAGGCTGGCACAGGGACATACGGTTCACGCGCTTCGGTCGGGATGAGTGCGACTCTGCGGGCTTGCGATAGCATCATCGCCAAGGGCAAGGCGATCGTCGCCCATCTGATTGATGTCGATCTTGAGACGGTTGCGTTCAGCGATGGCATTTTCTCGAGCAGCGCGACGAACCGCACAGTGGCCTTTGCCGAAATGGCCTACGCCGCGCACACCGCCGCGGGTTTCCCCACCGACCAGATCGAGCCGGGGCTGGTGGCAACAAGCTTCTTCGATCCGCCCAATTTCACATATCCGTCGGGGGTCTATGTCTGCGAGGTGGAGATCGACCCGGAAACCGGGACAACCGACGTCGTCGCGTTCAGTGCAGCCGACGATTTCGGCACGGTCGCCAACCCGATGATCGTGGAGGGACAGGTCCATGGCGGGGTTACGCAGGGCATCGGACAGGCGCTGTGGGAGAATGCGCGCCATGATCCCGATACCGCGCAACTGCTGACGGCATCGTTCATGGATTACGGTATGCCGCGTGCCGTCTCGCTTCCGAACTACAAATTGGTATTCACCCCGACGCCGTCCCCTTCCAATCCGCTGGGGATGAAGGGGTGTGGTGAAGCAGGCGCGATCGGTGCGCCGCCCGCTGTCATCAATGCGATCTGCAACGCGCTCGGCGTCACGCATATCGATATGCCGGCCGCTCCGGAGACGATCTGGCGGCTGTGCCAAGCGCGGATGAGCAGCTGATGTACGCCTTCGATTATCTCCGCCCGGATCGGATCGAGGATGCCTCGGCATTGCTGGCCGAGCATCCCGAGGCATCGCTGCTTGCCGGTGGCCAGACCATGCTGCCTGTGCTGCGTGCGCGGCTGGCTGCTCCTTCCCACGTTATCAGCCTGGGCGGGATTGCAGCGCTCAAGGGCGTCACGTTGGCAGATGAGCGCCTGGTTATTGGTGCGGCACAGACCCACGCACAGGTCGCATCCGATCCGCAGGTTCTGGCGCTGTTGCCCTCAGTGGCGGCTCTGGCTGGCGGTATCGGTGATGTGCAGGTGCGTCATCGTGGAACGATCGGCGGATCTGTTGCGAACAACGATCCCGCTGCCTGCTATCCAGCGGCTTTGCTTGCACTTGGCGCGCGGATCATCACGACGCAACGCGTGATTGAGGCAGATGCGTTCTTCACCGGCATGTTCGCCACCGCGCTGAAGGCGGGCGAAATCATCACCGCGGTCTCGTTCCCCCGCTGCGACCGCGCTCATTACGAGAAATTCCGCAATCCGGCGTCCCGCTTCGCACTGGTCGGGGTATGCGTTGCCTCGTTACCGGAAGGTTCGCGTATCGCGGTGACCGGCGCAGGCTTTGGCGTGTTTCGCTGGCATGCAGGCGAAGCGTGTCTCGATGCAGGCGGCACCGGAAATGACCTTGCCGACGTGCCGCTAGATGCAGATTGCTTCACCGGGGATCTGCACGGCTCGGCCGACTATCGGATGCATATGACTCGGATAATCGCGGCGCGCGCGTTTGCGGCATTGGGCCGATAGACCGAGGATTGTATCATGGAAATTCGTGGAAGCTATCTGATCCCGTGTTCGCAAGCGCGCGCATGGGAGGCGCTCAACGATCCGGAACTGCTCCGCGCCTCGCTCAAGGGTTGCGAGCGATTGGAGAAGCTTTCGGAGACCGAGTACAGCGGCACGGTCGCAGCCAAGATCGGGCCGGTAACCGCGCGCTTTTCGGGCAAGCTGACACAAGAGGATATCGACGCGCCGGCCGGCTGCAAGATGCGGTTCGAGGGGCAAGGGGGCGTTGCGGGCTTTGCAAAGGGTCATGCCGATGTGACGCTCGTGCCTGAAGGCGACGAAACCCGCTTGACCTATGTCGCGGCCACGCAGATCGGCGGTAAGCTGGCGCAGATGGGCGCACGGTTGATCGAAGGCACGGCACGAACCATGGCTGACGACTTCTTCGGCCGGTTCGCGACCCTGATTTTGGAGCCACAGTCGCAAGACCCACTGTGACGCGCTGTGTAACCGATGGTTGCACTATGGCCTGCCCAGCAATCTTGCAGCGCCCCGCCCATGCAGTTGCCGCCTCGGCCCTCAGCGATTGGGCTCCCGTTGCCCGTCAGTTGCATCCGCACCTTTGCCAGATCGAACCTGTCTGGCGCAAAGCTAACGCTTGCAGGCACTTTCCAGCCACATCAGGCGTTGTCCGCGACCCAGTGATCGATCGGCGCGGCCCAGTTGGTAATCCGGCAGTCTGCGATTTCCATCGCCACCTGTATCAAAGCGATCGAGGCGAGCAGGGTTGCGTTCTCGCATTCCGGATAGGGCACCTGACCGATCCGGAGCAGGATTTCCCCCTCGATTCTGGGTGTACCGGCGTCGCGCAAGTCGAGAACTGCGCCATCCGGCAGAACGCTGTCGCCATAGATGATGCCCAGCATCGGTTCCGGGGTGTTCAGGCCCACCTTCCAGCATCTCGGCACACTCGTCCTCTCGCGTCATGCGGGGACCGCTGCCGGTACGATCGAACCCGTATCATTGCAGCGTGACAGAACGCCCATTCCAACCTCTCAACGAGATATATCGAAATCAATACTTCACAAGTTGTGGCGAAGCTGTCAAGCTGCGTCAGACGGCAAGACATAGGGCAGGGTCGGTAATCGATGACGGAGCAACACTACCCAATTGACGTTGTGCTCGCCTTCTGCCGCGCCTGGGACCGGCTCGATATGGACGAAATCTGCGCACTGCTCGCCGACAATATCCATTACCACAATGTCCCGATGGAGCCGCTTCACGGCAAGTCGGCGGTGGCCGCCTATCTTAAATCGCTCGACGCGATAGAGGCATGCAGTTGGGAGCTTCTGTCGATCGCGGCCAGCGGCGCGACAGTGCTGACCGAACGGATCGACCGGTTCGTTGTCAGGGGAACTGCCGTAACGCTGCCGGTCATGGGCGCGTTCGTGGTCGAAAATGGCCTCATCTGCCAATGGCGTGATTATTTCGATCTGGCATCCTATCAGGCGCAATGGCCGCAGGCAAAACCGGCATGAGACTGGAGCTCGAGGGCAAATCGGTGCTGGTGATGGCTGGAAGTCAAGGGATCGGGCTCGCATCGGCCTTGGGTTTTCACGCTGAAGGCGCCCGTGTGACGATCTGCGCGCGCGGTCGCGAAGCGCTTGAAGCTGCTGCCGCCGCCATGCCGGGATGTCTGGCGATCGTAGCGGATGCGTCGGAGCCTGCAGATATCGATCGGGTTGTGACGCAGGCGCTCGCGCATTTCGGATCGGTCGATATCCTGGTGAACAACAGCGGCGGGCCGCCGGCAGGGCTGTTCGACAATCTCTCGGATGACGATTGGGAAGCCGCCGTCAACCTGACGCTGATGTCCGCGGTCAGAGCGACGCGTGCTGTCCTGCCGTCGATGCGCGCTCGTCAATGGGGACGTATCATCAATATCTCGTCTTACGGAGTGAAGCAGCCGATCGCGGGGCTGACCTTGTCCAATTCCGTGCGCCTCGCGGTGCTTGGCTGGGCCAAGACCCTTGCTGCACAAGTGGCCCCCGACAATATCCTCGTAAACACGGTCTGCCCGGGCTGGACCCGAACAGACCGCGTCCGGTCGTTGCTTGAAAAGCAGGCTAAAGACACAGGATCGCAAGCCGCTGATCTAGCTGTCGCGATTACCGCGCAAGTCCCGCTGGGCCGGATGGGCGAAGCGGACGAGATTGCTAACCTTGTCGTTTTCCTAGGGTCGCAAGCCGCGAGTTACATAACCGGAACCGCCATTCAGGTGGATGGCGGCGCAGTGCAAGGCTACGCATGACACTCAAGGCCGCGACCGTCGTCGACATCCATGCACATGCAGTTCTGGAAGGCACATTTGGAACAGCAGGCAGCTTCGGGCCGGAGCTTTATGCCGAAGCCGATGGCACGCCTGTCTTTCGCATAGGCGGCTATCACCTGCGCGGTGTGCGCTATCGTGGCAGTGCCTTCATGGACCCCGCCGTGCGGATCGCGGCAATGGATCGATCGAGCATTGACTGGCAGCTGTTGTCGCCCAACCCGCTGACCTATTTTCACTATATCCCGCCTGCCGAGGCGATCTCATTCTGCCGTCGGCACAATGATGTCCTGGCCAAGGTCGTTGCGGACTTTCCCGATCGACTAGGCGCTGCCGTCGCGCTGCCGATGCAGGATATTCCCGCCGCAATCGCGGAACTGAGGCGGGGCGTGCGCGAACTTGGCATGATGGCGGCCTACATGGGCACGAACATGCCGCACGGCTTGGACGATCCGGCCATGGACGCGTTTTACGAGGCCGTTGTCGCATTGAACGTGCCGCTGTTCATCCATCCAGCGCCTGACGGCATCGACGGCCCGCCGGGCAGTCCAGCGCTCAAGAAATACGAACTCGATATCATGGCGGGGTTCACAGCCCAAGAGACGGTTGCGGTCGCGACACTGCTTTTCGGCGGCGTACTTCATCGCCATCCGGAACTTGATATCTGCATCAGCCATGGCGGGGGCGCCGTCGCGCTGCTGTGGGGTCGGCTGCATCATGCGGTGCAAAAGCGGACGTGGGCGCCCGATCACCTTAAGCGCGACGGTGCTTTTGCTGAACAACTCGGGCGCATATGGTACGACGTCCACATGCACGACGACCGCGCGCTGGATCTCCTGGTCGAGCGGGTCGGAACCGAGCGGCTGGTCTACGGCACCAACTTTGCCGGATGGGATGCACCTGAGACATTCGTGGCTCCCATCTGCGACGCGCCCCTTGCCGACAACGCGCGGCGTTTGTTGCGCGCCTGAGGCTTGTCTTCAGGCGTTGGTCACACCCAGCCCGAGCCCGCCATCAACATCCAGTACGGCGCCCGTCGTCCAGTCGGCGCGGATCAAATAGTCGATGGCTTCGGCGATATCCTCGCCCACGCCGATCCGGTTGATGACCTGCATCGGCAGCATCTTTTCAAGCCGCTCGGCGGCGGCCTCGGCAGTC
This sequence comes from Novosphingobium sp. AAP83, assembly GCF_001295795.1. Taxonomy (GTDB): domain Bacteria; phylum Pseudomonadota; class Alphaproteobacteria; order Sphingomonadales; family Sphingomonadaceae; genus Novosphingobium. Next base: position 101,434 of record NZ_LJHY01000008.1, on the reverse strand, counting down.
AAGAACCCGGCGCGCACATTCAGCTCGGTCAATACGCCGCCCGGGATCACGCAATTGACGCGGATCCCGCGGTCGCCCAGTTCTGCGGCCAGCACTTGCGTCAGGGTCTGAACCGCCGCCTTGGTCGCGGCATAAGGCGATGCGCCGGGAAATGCGCGGCGAGTATGGCTCGACCCGACGAAGATCACTGCTCCTTTGGTGCATTCGAGATGGCGCGAGGCAAGCCCAGTCAGCATCATCGCACCAACGACATTGCTATGGAAAATCCCCAGCAATGCTGCCTCGTCGAGCTGCTCGATCGGCCCACGCAGCATATTGCCAGCGTTGTTGACCAGCGCGTCCAGCCTGCCGTCGCCATGGGCCAGTGCAGCATCGATCATGCGCTGCCGGTCTGAGGATACGGTGACATCACCGGCCACCCAGGCGCAGCCGATGGCTTGCGCCACTGCGGAAACCATTTCGAGGCGCCGACCGGTGATCGTCACTTTGGCCCCGCGCGCCGCCAGGTAACGGGCGGTGGCTTCACCCAGCCCCGATCCGCCGCCTGTGATCAGGATACTCATGCCCTCAATCGCGCGCATGTGATGCCCCTTCCTGCAACCATTGCAGCATCGACCGTATCAGCAGGCTGTGGCCCGGCGTGAGCAGCGCATCGGCATCATGGCCCAGGGCATCGACGCAAACGCGGCCCTGCCCATGTCTGCGCATCCACGCGATCGGTTGTGGTCCCTCGGAAATTTCGCAAGTAGCAAGGACGTCGCAATCTGTCTGCAGACCCAGATTGTGATAGACTTCATCAACGATCGAAAAGTCCTCCGCACCGGGGCAAAATGCTAGGCCCGCTGCCGTCATGGCGACCATCGCCGGGCCGAGCGGTGGATGTTGCGACAGGCCCCATTGCCAACCGCCGCCCATGATCCTTCGCCATCCCGGTTGCGTGTCCCAGCAGATCGTTCCGGTGTGCATGACCAGCAGGCTGCCTCCTTCGCAAACGAAAGCGTCAAGAGCCGCAATTTGATCGTCACTCATCTCGCGCGCCCAGATTTCGCGATCCGGGGCGTACTTTTCGTGCTGCGTCATCGACCAGCAGAGCGCATTGACGATCAGCAATCGCGACGATCCGAGCGCGACCAGAGCAGCGTTGAGGTCGGTCTCGATAGCGACGGTCCATCCCTCTGCTCTGGCGAATGACGCCAGCACCGGCGAGGTTTCCGCAAATGGATGGTTATAACCGCCGCTGAACAGCACAGCTGTGGGTGTGGTGCTCATCCGCGCGGCAGGCTCTTGAGGACGGCATGCGTTACGCCGCCATCGACCACCAGATCATGTCCATTGACGTAACTGCCACCGTCGGAATCCAGATAGAGCACCGCATGAGCGATGTCCTCGGGCGTTCCCAGCCGCCCCAGCGGCACCCCCCCTGCCCGCGCCGCGCGCACCTTTGGGTCAGCATAAATGGGGGTCGACATGCCGCCGTCAATGAAGCCTGGCGCAATGCTGTTGAAGCGCAGGCCAGCTTCGCCATACTCCAGCGCGAATTGTCGCATGAGTTGCTTGACTCCGCATTTGCTCGCTGGATAGGCGCCTGCCCCCGGACCGGGGCTGTAGGCATTGATCGACGTCAACGATATGACGTGTCCCGATTGCCGGGCCATCATGCGCAATACGGCCTGCCGCGTCACGATATAGGCGCCGATCAGGTTGACTTCGATGACCGCACGGAAATCGCTTGCGCTTTGCTCGGCCAACAATCCGAAGCGGACGATACCGGCATTGTTGACCACGAGGTCGGGCACAAAATCGATAGCATCGAAGGCTGCGGCGACAGCGGCTTCGTCGGTGACGTCGCACACCATTGGCACCGATCCGGGCAGCGTATCGCAAAACTGCGATACTTCGGCAGCAACGCGATCGAGCACGCCGATGCGATACCCGTTGCTGGCAAGTGCGCGTCCGATTGCCGCGCCGATACCGTTCGCGCCGCCAGTGATAATGGCTATCTTGCCCATAGTCAGACCTTTGTGAAAATGATCGGATAGCGACCCCAGTTGGGGCGGCTCGTCTTGGGGTCGGGGGTTGGTGGATCTGCGGGATTCAGCCGCGCCCCCAGTTCCAGCAGCGCAATGACCAACAACGCGACGATGCCATACTGATGCGTTGCGGGATCGCTTCCGGGCTTGACCGGGACACCCCCGTCCAGTTCGCGGCCAAGGCAGGTGTGCAGGCCGATGCCGAACGTCAGTCCCGAAGGGAGCATATTGGCGGGCATGGTGCGATCGGGATCGAACCGGTCCGCACCTTCTCCGAACAGGTCGCGGTCGCGATTGGCCGTGAACAAGTCGAGGACGACCTTGTCCCCCGCCGCGATCTCGCCTGCGCCCGCAACATGCATCGGGCAAGTCCCGGATCGCCATGCCTGCGGACTGGCTGGATGCAGGCGCAGGCTTTCGTGCACGCAACGCTGCACGAACACGGGATCGGCCAGACGCGCCCAGCGCTCCGCATCGTCATTTGCCCACAACAGGATTTCGTGCACGCTATGGACCACGGCATTGGCGGTCGAATGCGCGCCTGCCTGCATGTAAAACGCCATTTCCCGATTGAGGGCCGCGCCATCCATGTCCAACTCGTCTCCCGCCTGCAGGATCACCGTCAGCACGTCGCGGGGCAGAGCCTCTGATGGCGTCTGGGGATCGGCGAGCAATTCGCGCCTGCGTGCGACCGAAGGCTGATTGAACCGCTTGTCGAAAACGGCAAGGGCATCGAGAACTTCGCCTTCCAGCTCGACCTTGTCGCGCGTCGAGTGCACCATCGTTGCACCTTCGCTGAATTTCTTGACCAGACGGATCAGCAGCTCGGTTTCCTCGACGGTTCTTTCGGGTCGATCGATGCCGGCAAAGTCGGCTGTCAGATTGGCAGTCGCCCGATATCCCAGTTCGATCAGGTCGGCCCGACCCGCCGCGACAAACGGCCGCAGCGTTTCCGCCAGCGTCGCGGGAAACACCGTCTTTTCATAGTGGCGAAAGAAATTGCGCCTGAATACGCGCACTTCGACGGCGCGCCGCTCGCTATGCGCTGCGCCGTGCAGCGTCAGCAGCACGCCGTCCATCACTACTTTTCCAGCATCATAAAGGGCCTGTTTCAGGTTGATGTTGCGAAGGGCCGCTTCGCAATCCCTGAAACTTTCGAGTTCAAAAGTCCGGCTCACAGAATAGCATCCTGCGAAAGGAACAGCACAGGATAGCGTGCCCAGGTTATGCGCGTGATCGTTTCATCCTTTTGAGGGCTATCCGAAGGATCACGCTGAATGCCGCATTTTAGCAAGGCTTCGACGATCAGCGGAACGGTGCCGTATTGGTGATCGGCCGAGCTTTGCCCGTCGCGCGGATCGACGCCGATCGCCAGATTACGGCCAAGGCAGGCATGCATGCCATGGCCCATCGACAGACCATAACGGAACGGTCCCTTGGCGATTTCGCGATGCGGATCGAACCGATCGGCATTATCGCCAAAAAGTTCAGAACTGCGGTTGGCCGCGCGCAGATTGATGACGATCTGATCATCAGGCTGCGCGACAATCTCGTCATGCAATGTGACAGGACAAAGCGCGCGTCGCTTGGCGACCGGACTGGAAGGGTGAAGCCGTACGCTTTCATAGACGCATCGCTGGATGAAGTAAGGATCGGTACGCAAGGTTTCACGGTCTTCGGGATGCCCGTCGATCCATTCGAGAATTTCATGGATGGCATGTGACAGCGAATGGATGGTCGTGTGGGCCCCTGCCATCAGGTAGAATATGCCTTCCTGGACAAACTCTTCCGGAGACATCTGCAGCTTGTCCTGCCCCATGACCAGCGCCATCAGCACGTCTTTGTCCAAAGCGTCGGCAGAAAGGCGTCCTGCCTGACACTCTGCCCATAGTGCCTGTCGACGCGCCAACGAGGGGGCCAAAAACTGCCTGTCGAAGGCCTCCATTGCCGCTCGAATGCGCGCTTTCTTTGGCTCTATGTCTTCCGGACGTGATTGCCCCAGCGCCGGTGCCAGACTGAATTCCATCAGCAGCCGCAGCAGTTCCCCGGTTTCCTCAGGGGTGCGCAGTGGCCGGTCGATCCCGGCGAAATCGACGGTCAGGTTCATCATGATACGGTAACCGATATCGACCATGTCGCCGCGCCCCGCAGCGCGAAACGGAGCCAGGGTTTCCTCCAGCGTCTGGGGCAAAACCGACTTCTCATAGTGCAGAAACACGTCCTTGCGGAACACGGTCGCCTCGACATTGCGGCGCGCACGATGCGCGCTGCCATGCAGGTTGACCAGAACATGCTCCATCATCAGCGACGCTTCGTCATAAAGCGACTGGCGCAAATCCAGTTGCTTAAGCGCATGAACGCAACCGTCGAACGACATGACCTCATGTTCGGTCATTGCTGCTTAAGCTCCTCGCCATGACCAAGCGTCGCCGCGCGGGTCGCAGGGATGGCCGAGTAATTGGATACGCGCCAAGACGGCAGCGGCAGTCGGCTCGGCAGCGGTGTGTCAATGTCGAGCGAACGTCCGCCGACGAAAACACGCGCGATGGCGCCGGGCTTCCCCAGAAGGGTAACGTCGGCAAGAGGATCGCCGCGTACTAAAATCACATCGGCGATCCGGCCCGGCTCCAGCGTACCGACCTTCCCCTCCAGACGCAGCGCGCGTGCGCTCTCACGCGTGGCGCAAATCAGCGCTTGCGCCGGTGTCAGCCCCAGATTGTCGACGAACACCTGCAATTCGCGCCAATGCCATTCGCCATAGGGCGTGATCGAAAAGCCGCTTTCGGTGCCGCACAACAGGGGGACCCCGGCATCGTAAGCGCGGCGCAATTGTACGCTGCTCTCGGCAATTTCCTTGGCGAACAGCTTTTGCAGGTACGGGCTTGCCCCGACCTTGTCCCCATGATCCGCTAGCACGGCCTGGAAGGTCAGCGTCGGTACGATCGGCACCTTGCGCTGGATCACCGCCTCCAAGGCTTCCTCGTCCATATAGGTCGCATGCAGGATCATGTCGAAACCGGCCCGCGCCGCATCCCGCGTGCTGGATGCATTCCTGCAATGGCCGACGATCGGCAAACCCAGGTCGTGAGCGGTATCTGCGGCAACGCGTAACTCGTCTAACGTCCAGACCTGAATTTCGCCTTCCTCACGCTGGCGCGGGATGAGGCCGGTCACGTGGATCTTGATCCAGTCGACGCCGCGCTTGGCTTGCTGCCGCACTTCGGTCACAATTTCGTCGCGGGTGCGCGTGACTTTCAGATAACCGATGCGGCCCTCGTCCGGCACCAGCATTCCCGCAGTTCCGCCGACCGAAGTGAACAGCGCGTTCCCGCCGCAGGTCATACGCGGCCCGGGTATGACCCCACCCTCGATCGCATCGCGCAGATCGAGCGACACATTGAAGATCGTGTCCGCATCGAAAAATCCCGTCACTCCGGCGCGCAGAAGCTTCTGCGCATTATGCCCAGCAACGATTGCCGCAAGACCCTCGCGCCGGTGAAAGAACAGCTCGTCGTTGGAATAGGGTTCGTCGAAGCTGATATGGCAATGTGCATCGATCAAGCCGGGCATTACTGTCATGCCCGAACCATCGATACGGTTAACCTCGGCTTGGCTGGCGGCCCAGTCATGGGCAGCCTGCCTAGTCCCGATTATCCGATCGTTGAAAGCGATCGCCGTCTTGACCGCCTCACCGCTCACAGCATCAAAAACACGACAGTTTTCGATCAGGAAGCCGTGTCTGTTGTCTTTAACATCGTTCATCGGACCAGTCGCCTACGTCGAAGAAGACTGGCACTTTATATCGATATCAATATATATGCAATGCCAGCTATCGCCGAAATCGTGTTCGGATGCGGCGACACGAAAGTCGCCAACAGAATCTTGGGCGACCCTATTGCTTAGCATGGGCCGAATGCGCATCCCGATCGCGACATTCACTGCTGGGTGATCGGTTCGTAGGTCCAGCACTTTTGCGCGAACGCGAAGTGAACACCCTATTCGGAGAGCGGCTTCCGCTCGTGGCATCGCTATCATACAAGTAGGCCGTTAAACGCAGAGCGTCTTTGATCTTGCTGAGCCACTCGAACATTCAGAACACCGTTCAATATGTCGGTGTTGCTGTTGACGACGCCATCACGCTTTTGGACCATACAGAAAATCTGACCGAGTGTGGCGCAGGCTCGCAAGGGGTCGGCGGGCCCGTCGCCCAATGAACCAACGGCAGGAATCGATTGGTCCGACCGTTTTAGAGAACGGTCGGGATCAAGGCGCTTTCTGCCGGAATGAAACTGACGCTGGCAGCAGATTTCAGCGGGAACTGACGTTCGCTCTGATGCGAACAATCGACCGAAGTTGGATCGACAGATGCCCCTCCGGTCTCTCGCTATTCTCTGCCATTTGGGTTCATTTTGTGGCTTAAGCAGCCCTTTGCACCAAAATTTCCCAGTAATTTGAGCGCCCATCGCTTTCATGTCGAGTGCACCAATCTTTTCAGGCACTTTGAGTAACGTTCCAAGTGGGCTGAATTGTACGAGTCCGCACAGCGCAAGATTTCGGGCGCATAAATCGCCTCGGCCAGTCGCGCGAGAGAGGCGCTTTGCTTGGGGGTATCTCCTAGAACTATGAGAACGTCGGGAACATGGGAACGGCTGCCGCTGATCGGCAGATTTCCGCGCCTTAGCCTGTTTCCATTGTTGGCGGGCGCTGTTCCCACCTCGGCAGAAGCGGGAACATATCTACAATAACGTTTATCTTTTATAGGGCCGTCATCGTCCTTGGCGTTCGCGACCTAAGCCTTGCGCCACTCGCGCGCCGAAAGGCCGAAACGCTTCCGGAAGCAGCGCGAAAAGTAAGCGATATCATTGAAACCGGCGGAAATGGCGATGTCCGTAATGCTGCGCTCTGTATCAATGCGCAGCCATTCAGCCGCCTGCTGCAAACGTGCATCGGCGATATAGCCCGATGGTGTGCAGTTTAACCGGGCAAAGGATGATTGCACACTTCTGGGCGTTACGCCTGCAGCGTGGGCTAATGACGATGTCGTAAGGTCAGGATCGGTGAAGCGTGTGTCGGCAATGGACCGCAGCTTCTTCAGTAGCATGTCTTCCTTATCCTCAGCGCCTGCGGTAAAGATTGCTGATTCGAGAAGCGCGTAGAACGCCGCTACGGCACCGTCGCACCAGGCCGCGCCCACTTGCCCGCTGCGCCCGATTTGCCACAGCGACAGGATATAGTTGTGCAGAAGTCGCACAGCGCTGGCTCTGCCGCTGAACGTTCGACAGGCAAGATCCTCAATGTCGGGGATGCGTACACGCAAGGGCTGCAAGGGCAGCTCGACCGACAGAATGTCGTTTGAATCGGAGACGTCCAAGCAGTATTTGGAATCGCCGATGTTGAACTCCATGTCGCCGGGCTCCAGCAATGCATGCCTTTCCAACTGGTCGATCTGGGTCCGGCCGCGGTGCTGGATGTGCAACACGAGCTTGCATTCCGACGAGCCTAGGGTCGGGGGCAGGCGTTCGATTCTGGCTCTGGGAGACCGCGGCCGGATCAGAACCAGATCGCGCAGATTCCAGCGCCAGAGATCAGCGTTGAAATCCTCAACATCCGAAAAAATCCTCGTCCCGTGATAGGCTGTTCCGGTGATTTCGTTCCAGAATTTCAGTCTGTACTGGGTTTTGAGTGATCTGGTCGACAGAAATTGCGCGCCCGCCGCATCCATTCTCCTGCTCCAGTTTCGTTTTCGTTGTTCCCCCGATCTAGCACAGCCCTATTAACGCGGCCAAATGCGCCATTTACATAACGGTCATAGCGCAGACGCTTTTTCCATGGATTGCGGCATGACCATGATCTTGCACTGGGTGGTACGCTGACGCAACGCCTCGAACGCCTCGGGCAAATCGCTCAATCCCACCGAATCCGTTATCATCGCACGCGGCGACAGGTCTCCTGCATCAAGCGCCCGCGCCGAATTTTCAAAGTCTGCGATGCCATAGAATACTGCCATCTGGATACGGACTTCTTTCGAGATCGCGAAAAACGGATCGATCTGGTCCATCTTGGTGCAAAGCCCCAGTACCACGACCGTCCCGCGCGGGCGCACCAGCTTGATGCAACGATCGATCAGTCCGGGCTGGCCGACGCATTCGAACACGATGTCCGGCAAGCCGCCCATAATTGCTGAAACCTGTGCCGGATCATCTGCAGCCTGTGGATCAATAAACAGGTCGGCCCCCATGCCCAGAGCCATGTCCTCGCGCTGGCGGGTCCGGGCTGTCACGGCAATGCGACCGGCTCCCATTTTTCGCGCCCAATAGATCGTGGCAAGACCGATCGGACCTGCCCCAACCACCAAGACGCGCGCACCTTTCTCCATTGCGGCCATGACCACGCCATGGAGGCCGACGGCAAGCGGCTCGACCAGCGCACCGTCTTCGGCCGAAAGCGTGGAGGGCAAGGCGATACATTGCCGCTCAGACACCGCGAAATATTGCGCAAAGCCGCCGCCATGAAGCGCCATTCCGGCGCACCACGCCGGCTCACCGGCAAGGCATGATGCGCATGTTCCGCAACTGCTGATGGGCAGAACGGAAACCCGGTCACCGATCGCAAAGCGTTCGGCGCCTTTGCCGCGTTCGATGATGCGCCCGGCCATTTCGTGGCCGAGGATCGCGCCAGAAGGGACGCAGAACACCGGATCTTCTGTCATGTGCAGATCGCTGCCGCAAACGCCGCAACGCTCGATCTCGATCAGGACCTCTCCCGGTCCGGGCTGCGGCATGGCCACATCCGAAATCCGCAGCGGATGACCGATCCCGTCAAAAACGGCTGCTCTCATGTGGTCTGTTCCTTCCGAGCACGTGCGGACGATGCATCAACCTGCGTTGGTGATCAGCCATCCCCCATCAACCTTGAACTCGCTTCCGGTGACGTACCGACTCTCGTCGGACGCAAGGAACACGATCATTGCCGCCACGTCATCGGGCGTGCCGCGCTGTCCGAATGGGACCGCAGCACACAGCGCCTGCTCGGCTTCGGCTTCGGTTCCGCCGGAATTGCGCGCAAACGATGCAAAGATGCGGTCTGTCATCTGCGTCTTGATGAGGCCGGGATGCACCGAGTTGCAGCGAACGCGGCCCCCGTCCTTCGCGCCAATCAGCGCGAACGACTGGGTCAATTGCTGCACAGCCGCCTTGCTTGCGCCGTAGGCCATTGCGCTGGGCGATCCCATCATCGAAACGATCGACGCAATGTTAATGATGGAGCCACTCTTGCGCTCCAGCATGTACGGCATGACCGTGCGGCACCCCAGAAATGTCCCGTCGAGATTGATTCCAAGAACGCGCCGCCATTCGGCCAAACTGGTATCCAACCCTGCCTGGGCAAGATCACCCTCGATGCCTGCAGCATTCAGCAAGACGTCGACTTTCCCGAATTTGCCAATCACGTCTGCGAGGATTGCAGCCCATTGTGCCTCATCCGTCACGTCTTGGGCATGGGCATGACCGCCTACCGCTTCCGCGACGGAGCTAGCGGCGGCATGGGCAATATCGGTTACCACAACTATTGCGCCCTCCTGCGACAGAGCGCGTGCCGCCGCGCCACCAAGTCCGCCGCCGCCCCCAGTGATCAGCGCGACGCGCCCTTCCAGTCTCTTTCCCATGGTTTTCGCCTATTCCTGACTGTTATACTGTGTTGCGACGGGTGCTCGTCAGGAGATCTGCCGGCTAATCAGCTGAAATCCATCAGTTCCACGACGATCCCGTCGAACCCGTAAGTGTAGATGACCTTGAACCCACCGGCTTCATCAACGTGCTGGACCGGGCCGACCGGCTTGAAGCCGTGCCCGGCAAGGGTTTGCAGGAGATCATCGATGCCTTCGACCAGCAGCATGATGTGAAGATGGCCGGGATCGCAGGGCCTTGCGGTTGAACCACGGCGATCAAGCGGCCGCGCATATTCCAGCAATTCCAGTTTGTGTCCGGGCAGATCGACATATGCGATCGTGATCTGCGCACCCTCCATCCCGGTGATCCGCTCGAATACAGGGTCATCGTGGCGCACCGGAGCAGTAACCGTGCCGCCAAGGGCATCGCCAAAGAACCGGATGGCGCGGGCCATGTCGGACACCGTAATGCCCGTATGTCCCACGCTCAGCACGCGGCCTTTGTTCACCGCGCCACCTCTGCGTCAACGACACAGACAGGCGTGCCAACCTCGATATCCTCCCCTGCCGGAACGAGAATCTCGATCATCGTGCCGGGCGCAGTTGCCTGCACTTCCTGCGTGACCTTTTCCGTCTCTATCGCGTAAAGTGCATCATCAACCTCGAAGCGTTCGCCCGGCTGCTTGAACCATTCGACGATAGTTGCCTCCGACATATTCATGCCGACCCGGATAAGCTTGAGCGTGATCCTCATGCAGCCACCTTCGAGACAATCCCGCGTACGGCGACAGCAATCTTGTTCGCATCAGGCAGGACGGCTGCTTCCGCGATCGGTGCAAACGGAATCGCGACGTTAGGAATGTTCACGCGTTTCACCGGCGCCTTGAGGCTGGCAAAGCCCTTGTCCGCTGCAATTGCTGCGATGTACCCGCCAGCGCCGCAACGGTCTCTGCTTTCGTCCACCACCACAAGGCGGCCGGTCTTGGCCAACGAAGCCAGAATTGCGGCTTCATCGATCGGAACGACGGTGCGCAAATCGATAACTTCGGCCTCGATTCCTTCTTCTGAGAGAGCTTTGGCCGCATCCAGACTGGGTTTGACCATCGAACCGACGGTCACGATCGTCACGTCGCTGCCTTCTCGCGCAATGGCAGCCTTGCCGAACGGGACCAGATGGTCACCATCGGGAACATCACCCATCTGTCCCCCCCGGGCACTCGCCTCGAGCAGGAAGCTCGGGTTATTGCTGCGGATGGCAGTCTTGAGCAGACCTTTGGCATCTGCCGAGTTGGACGGCATGGCAACGTTGATCCCGCCAAGATTCATGAGCGCAGGGTGCGCACTGTCGCTATGCTGCGCAGCATTTGATCCCCCGCCGCCGTAACCTGCGATAATGGTGATGGGCAGCGCGATCTGCCCGCCGGTCATCAACCGCATCTTGGCGATCTGATTGGCGATGGCATCAAACCCGGTATAGACGAAGTTCGCGAACATCATGTGCAAAACGACATGGAAGCCCGCGGCCGTGGCACCCAGCGCCATGCCCGTCATCGTCGCTTCACAGATGGGCGTATTGCGGATGCGGTTCGGACCGAACCGGTCATAAAGTCCGCGCGTATCGCCGAAAATGGCCAGTTCGACATCTTCACCGATGACGATCACATTTTCATTGCGCTCCATCTCTTCGAACAGCGCGTCGTTAATTGCCTGGATATAGCGTCTGCGTGGCATGGCTCAGGCCTCCTGATTTTCAAACATGAGCGAAAAGGCAAGTTCGGGATCAGCATCTTCGCCTGCTTCGGCAAAGGCGACCGCCTCTTCCACCTCTTCGAGTACGGACTGTTCGACCGCAGCAAGATCCGCAGCATCAGCAATCCCCTCGCCGGTCAGGAACGCCTGAAAACGCAGGATCGGATCCCGGTTTGCCTGCTGCCAAGCGGAAATTTCTTCTGCACTACGATACGTCCCGCCGCCAAGAAAGGCATCTTCGGCTTCAAGGTGTCCCTGGATGCGGTAGGTGGTGGTTTCCACATAAGACGGCCCACCGCCAGTCCTTGCCCGCTCGACCGCTTCGCGGACAGCGGCCTGAACCGCCAGAACGTCGTTCCCGTCAACGATCACGGTCGGCATGAAGGCTTTGGCGCGGTCGACGAGTTTGCCCCCGGTGACGGTCGACGAAATCGTGAACTCGGACACGCCGTTGTTTTCGCAGAGAAAGATGGTCGGCAATTGCCATGCCGAGCTGACATTCATGCTTTCCATGAACGTACCCTGGTTTGCGGCGCCATCTCCGAAGAAGCACATCGCCACACGCCCGTCACCCCGCAGCTTTGCACCAAACGCCGCGCCGGTGGCGATGGCAAATCCGCCTCCGACGATGCCGTTCGCACCCAGGATACCTTTGGAAAAATCAGCAACGTGCATGGACCCGCCCATGCCCTTGCAGATACCCTCGCGTTTACCCCAGATCTCGGCGTACATACGCTTAAGCTCGCCGCCCTTGGCAAGGAAGTGTCCGTGCCCGCGATGGGTGCTGGTGATCCAGTCACGATCCTCGATGACCGAACATGCACCCACACCGCTGGCTTCCTGGCCGATGTAGAGATGCACGGCGCCGGGAAACTTGCCTTCCCGGCACAGTGCCGAAAGCCGCTCTTCAGAGCGGCGGATCAGCAGCATACGACGCAGCAGCGCCAGATAGTCCGCTTGGTTGTGCGATACATTCGCTTCCGCCATCTTTCGCCCTTTGTCTTTTTGCCCAAACCATCACCCAACCTTTGCCGGGAGAAGGCATGAACGTGGCCCGTTCGGGGCCTTTCGTACCGGCAAGCGCTGCGCCACCCGGTAAAATGACGTCTATGCAATTGAGCGCCCGCATACTTGGATTCTGCGGGACCTTAATTTGCATAATTGCGAAGCCACCCACTTGACCAAAGGCGTCGACAGGGTTCGGGGCGATTGATCGCAGAGCCCAATAGGCACGCAATTCCGCCACTGCGCGAACAAGGTTACAAAGTCCCGGCACTGTCTGCAGTGCCATTTATGCAGTTGGCGCATAACCGTGTTGCATCCCGCTTACTTGCGGAGCCCAAGGCGACCAAATAGCTTTCACGCTAGGTTAAAGAGCTGACCGTCCGATTAGAAATCTAGACTGCGAGCCATGCCAAATTGCGGGGGCTCTGGTGGCGCTACGCATTCTCGGAATGCTTTCCGCGAGCCGCCACCACAAGAGCTGTCGGAAGCGCAAGCACGAACACGGACGCTTCGGACAACCGGAGCCTGGGAGAGTTGAAGAATGCAAAAGTCTGATGGGGCAACACACAGGGGCATATACCTCCTCGATGCCTGGTACATGGCTGCGTGGAGCGAGACGGTAGATGCCGCGCTGAAGCCGATCACTTTGCTTGATACGCCTGTGGTCCTGTTCCGCACGTCGGACGGCGAAGTGCGGGCGCTTCTTGACGAATGCCCGCACCGGTTCGCGCCGCTATCGTCTGGCAAGCTGGATGGAGACACGGTGGTTTGCGGCTATCATGGGCTGCGCTTTGCCGGTTCAGGGGAATGTGTCGATCCCCGGTTCACCGAAATCAACCGGACCCGAGCCTGCGTCCGGTCCTTCCCTGTCATCGAACGTGACGCGATGATCTGGATATGGATGGGCGATGCAGACCGCGTCGATCCTGCCGGCATTCCGGATTTTTCGTTCTTCTCCGATCCAGGCCGGTCCAGCTTCTTTGGCTACACACACGTCAAGGCCAATTACCAGCTTGAAACTGATAACCTGATGGACCTGAGCCATCTGGACTATGTTCATGTTGGCACCATCGGCGCCGGGGCCACGTTGCAGGGCAAGCATAGCGTCGTGCAGGAGGGGCGCACCGTCCACTCCTGCTGGACCTGCAACGGGATAGAATGTCCGCCGCAACTGGTGCCGTTTCTCCAACCCGGTGATGCCAAGGTCGATCATTGGATGGATATGCGTTGGGATGCCCCGGCGCTGCTACGTCTCGATACGGGCGCAACCTTGGCAGGCAAGCCTCGGCAGGACGGTTTCTTCTCCCTGCAGGCCCATTTTGCCACGCCAGAAACCGAGCACACGACCCATTACTTTTGGGGGCTCAGCGTGCCCGGGCCGGCGAATGCGATGCACGATGTCGTCAATGCTGCAGTTCGACAGGCGTTCGAGGAAGAAGATCGTCCCATGATCGAATCCGTGCAGCAGCGCATGGGCACGAATGAATTCTGGGCCAAGCAGCCGCTGATTTTGGCCGAGGACGCAGGTGCCATCCGTGCACGCCGCCTGTTGGACCAACTGATTCAGGCAGAATGCCGGGCGACTGAATAGGCGAACGGCGCGGCCCAAGCCGCCGGACGGACTTTTATAAGAATGGTCATCCTAAGTTAATGACAAAATGGGAGGAATTGAATGGTATACCTGTTTTCTAAGCTGCGCAGCGGCACCAGTCTGGCGGTAATGTCCGCAGCCATCGTCGCCGCCCCTGCGATGGCCCAAAATCAGGCGGCAAATCCAGCCACTCAGGCAGTTCCGCAATCCGCAAACGATGTTGAAAGCGTCGACGAGATCATCGTAACTGCGCAGTTTCGCTCGCAGAACTTGCAGGATACACCGCTTGCGATCAGCGCATTCAGTGCGGCATCGCTGGAGGCCCGAGGCCAAACCAGCGTTACCGAAATTGCGCAGCAAGCGCCTAACGTAACGCTCAATAACCAGGGAGCAAGTTTTGGTCCCTCGCTTGCGGCGTCCATTCGTGGTGTTGGGCAGTTCGATTTCAATCCGGCGCTGGAGCCGGGTGTCGGATTTTACGTCGACGATGTCTATTATGCCACGCTGACAGGTTCGATCGTCGATCTGCTTGATCTGGACCGTGTGGAGATCCTGCGTGGGCCTCAGGGGACACTGGCCGGCAAAAACTCGATCGGCGGTGCCATCAAGCTCTATTCCCTTCTGCCACAGGGCAGCAACACCGGCTACATTTCGGCCACTTACGGCCAGCGCAACCGGCTTGACTTGCGAGGTAGTTTTGATGCCCGATTGGCCGAAAATCTGGCGATGCGTCTCGCGGGCGTGACCAAGCGCCAGGACGGTTATGTTGATCGCATCGATTACGGATGCGCATTCCCCACCAGTGGCGTTCCCCGGGTGCTGTCTGCCGGTAGCGACTGCGTGATCGACAAGCAGGGCGAGGTCAATTACCAAGCGGTGCGCGGCTCACTGCGCTGGGAGGGTACGCCTGGCCTTGACGTGGTTCTCTCGGGTGATTTCACCAGCGAGAACAGAACCGGCGCGCCGGGGGTTTTGACCGATCTCAATTTCACCGGCAATTTTGCGCGGGTGTCGGATCTGCCATCAACGTTCAATTTCCAGAACTTCGTCGTGCCCGAAGGCGGATATTACACTTACGCAACCTTCAACAGCCCGGCCAGAGCGCTGGGGCCGTTTGCGGTGACCGAACTCAATGTGCCCAACCGCGTGAAATACAAGGGTGGCGGTGCATCGCTGAACCTGACTTATGAGTTGTCGGACACGATGTCAGTCAAATCGATTACGGCTTATCGTGGCTATACCACGAGTTTTGGCAGCGATGACGATGGGTCACCGCTCGGCTTTGCCACTACGCTAAATGACCTCGATTTTTGGTCAGTCAGCCAGGAACTCAGGCTGAATGGTTCCATTGGTGCCGACAATGCGTTCGAGTATACCGTTGGCGGGTTTTATCAGGATCAGAAGTCGACCACGAGCGTGACCACCCAGGTTGGTTTCGCACCGGTACCGCTTGGATTCACCGCGATCAATGAGCCAGTCGATGCCAGCACAGAGGCTGTTTTCGCCCAGGGCACATGGCATGCCAGTGACAAGCTGAATATTACTGGCGGCATCCGCTACACCAACGAAAGGAAGGACTACACCTTCTTCCGCTTCCAGAAAGATGGCAGCTTCAGCCCGCTGGTGTCAGGCACGAATGGCCAGACATCGACTTTCAGCGGCGACAACGTCGATTATCGCGTGGCCATCGATTATCGCTGGTCTGATGAATTCATGACTTACGCGCAGTTCTCGACCGGCTTCAAGGGCGGCGGGGTCAACCCGCGTCCGCAGAGCTCTGCACAAGTGGTTTCGTTTGATCCCGAAACGCTGACATCATGGGAACTCGGTTTCAAGTCTGACCTCTTTGATCGGAAGTTGCGGCTCAACGCGTCGGCGTTCTACTCCAAGTACAAAGACTTGATTGTCACGCTCAACACGTGTCCGCCGAACCTTGCGCCGATCCAGCCCTGCTTTGTACCAGCCAACTCCGGCACGGCTGATATCAAGGGTTTCGAAGTGGAAGCGACCCTGCGACCGGTTGATGGTCTGACCATCGACGGGGCCGTGAGCTATGTCGATTTCCAGTACAAGAGCCTGAGCGCGCTGGCGATCGTCAGCGGGATCACCCTGAATGACCAACCGGTCAACACGCCGGAATGGAAGTACAGTTTTGGCATACAGTACGACCTGCCTTTGGGCGGGGACTGGGAACTTTCTCCGCGCTTTGACGGGGCCTACCAATCGGAGATATTCAGCCGGGCCAACAATCTTCCGCGCAACCGTATTGACGGTTATTTTCTGGCCAACGGGCGGGTAACGCTCAACAATTCCGATAGTGACCTCGGCTTTACGTTTGAGGTTCGCAACCTGTTCAACAAGTATTATTATGCAGGGATATTCGATATCGCGAACGGCTTTGTTTCGGCCACTCCGGCACGCCCTCGCGAATGGGCAATCACCGTCAGAAAAGGGTTCTGATCGGGTTGTTGCGGGCAGGGGCAATCCTGCCCGCAACACTGTTTTGCCGGACCGGGGGAATCGTGTGGGATCGAAAGGTTTCCAGAATTTCGAGGGCGCTGTTGCCGTCGTCACCGGCGGTTCTTCGGGCATCGGTCAAGGTATTGCGCAAGCCCTTGTGCTGCGGGGAGCACATGTGGTTATCGTGTCCAATGACGAGGAACGCCTGTGTAAAGCTGCAGCGGCAACCGGAGCGGTCCCGATGGTCGCCGATGTATCCAACCGCAAGGCCATGCTGCAACTTGCTGCAGATGTGATGGCCAAGTACGGAACCGTCAACATTTTGTGCAACAATGCCGGCGTTGGCCCGGTTGCGGCGATCCAAGACCTGACTCACGATGACTGGCAGTGGATGATCGGTGTTAATCTGTGGGGTGTGATCCACGGGATCGAGGCTTTCCTCCCGCATCTTCTGGCCGCGCCGCGCGGCGGGCAGATCGTCAACACGGCATCGCTTGCCGGGCTTTGGTCCGTGGCGAAGCTGGGTAGTTATTCGGCGGCAAAGGCAGCTGTCATTGCGATGACCGAAGCTCTGCATCTGGAGCTTCAGGCAAGTGATGCACAAGTTGGCGCAACGGTGCTGTGCCCCGGTCCGGTCCATTCCGAGATCAAATCCAGCTTGCGCAATCGGCAGGGCACAGGCGCCTTGGCAGACATCGATATTGCCAATATCTTTCCGCCCGAAGTAATCCGGACGCCAGCGCAGATTGCCCTTCAGGTGATTGATGCGATCGAGCACAATCACCTATACATTCTGACCCATCCGGAACTTTCGAGTGCACTTGATCTCAGGCATCAAAACCTGTTGGCGGCCTTTGAACGCGCCAAATCATGGACAGGCATCGGTTAAATGCACCGGTCAAAAGGTGCAACGCCGTCAGAGGAAAGAGTCACGCTAGACCGGTTCTTCCGATTGCGCCAAATACTGGTTAGTTTTGTTCGCAATGACAATCGGGGAAGGCAAGGGATCATGGAACACCGTCATAACAACGCCTTGCTGAAGGGGGCTGCCAAACCAGATCGCGGCGCCCGCAAATCATGAGTGGCTCATTCACCAACGGCATCAACGATCCGGTACGGGATATTGATCTCAATCTTATACTCGTTCTTGAAAGCCTGCTTGAAACAAACAGCGTTGGTGAGACAGCGCGCCAAATGGGATTGACGCAAAGTGCGGTGAGCCGCTCGCTTTCGCGGCTACGCCTTCAGTTTGATGATCATCTTTTCGTCAAGACCAACAACCGCATGCTGCCAACCGCCAAGGCACTTCAACTCGCTGACGCAGTAGGTGCAATTGTCTCGCTGGTTCGTGAACGCTTGCTGCCGGACCTGAGTTTCGATCCCGCCCGCCTTACGCGGCCCATTATTCTTTGCCTCGATGACATGGCCGAAGCCATCATCTTACCGCGTCTTATGCGCCTTCTGATGGCCGCTACGCCGCATTGCTCGGTCCGGACAGTACCTGCAAGCGATGCCAATTTCCGATCAGCGATGGAGCATGGCGCGGCCAGTCTGGCCATAAAGGAAACGCCGCCACCTTTTGGCGAGATGATGCAGCAAAAGCTCTATGATGAAGAGCTGCAAGTCATGGTTCACGTCAACGCTGACGTCTCAGATCCGATCACGGCCGAAGAGTATTCCCGGCTCCAGCACATCGGCTACATGCCGGCTGATGGAACCCAGTTTGTACAACCATGGTTAGACAGCCAGGCGATAAGCCGCACTGTGGCGGTACGAAGCCCCCATGTCCTGGCGATACCGCAAATCGTAGCCCAGAATGAAACGATGGTCGCCACGCTGCCGAGCCAGCTTGGGAAGATCATGCCGATCCCAAATGTCCGCATGGTCAAGACCGCTTTCGCCCTTCCGCGCATGGCAATCAGCCAATACTGGCACAAGCGATTTGATAGCGAGCCGATGAACATGTGGCTGCGCCAGCAGATACGGACTGTGGTCAGCGAAATGTAGCTGTCGGGGCAGGGGCTAATTGCCGTTGCTGCGGGCATAAAGAAACGGATCGGGGAGCAGGCCGGAATGCTGAACATCGCAGACGAATCCGCAAAGCTGCTAAGCCGAGGCTATCGCACCCGGCTCGTCGTCATCATGGTTGTTGCTTCGATCCTCAACTATGCCGACCGCACACTTCTCTACGCCATTGTCGAGCCGATGCGGCGCGACCTCGGTTTCAGCGACAGCCAGATCGGTTTGCTGCAAGGATTGGCCTTCGGCATCATCTACTCGGCTTTGACTTTGCCGATTGCCAGACTGGCCGAGAGGGCCAGTCGCGTGAGGATTCTGACCTGTTCGGTCGCGTTCTTTTCAGCAGCATCGGCGCTTTGCGGCCTTGCTGCCAATTTCGGCCAGCTGTTCATTCTGCGCACGGCTGTCGGGGCGGGTGAAGCAGCCTACATGGCGCCGGCATCGTCACTGTTGTCAGACCATTTCCGCGCCAGCCGCCGCGCGTCTATCATGACGATGATCGGGTTGGGCGCACCGATCGGCTATTTCGTCGGCAGCAGCATGGGCGGATGGATTGCGGCCAATTGGGGCTGGCGGATGGTCTTTTTCGCCTCGGCCATTCCCGGAGCCATGGTATCGCTCGCGATCTACGTGCTTCTGCGCGAACCGCCGCGCGGGCTGGCCGATGGTGCCAAGCCTGAAAGCACGCCGCCACCCAGCCTGCTCGATGTCCTTCGCATGACCATGCCGCTGCGCGCTTTCCGACACATCTTGGCCGGGAGTGCCCTGGTTGCTCTGGCGATCAACATCGTCATGCCGTTCCAAGTGCCGTTCTTCATTCGCGCGCACGGGCTGCCGCTGGCACAGGCGGGTTTTCTGTTCGGCATCATCACGCTTTTTTCCGGGGTAATCGGGATCCTGATGGGCGGGCTGGGTGCCGACTTTGCACGGCGTTTCGACATGCGCTGGTATGCTTGGGTGCCTGCAATTGGCAGCGCGATTGCGGCCGTCGCTTTCCCCATTGCATTCCTAACCGAATCGTTGCCTGTCACCGGTATGTCGCTACTCGCAGGCGGCATAGCGAGCGCGTTCTACATGGGGCCCAGCTATGCCATGATCCAGAACATGGTCGGCCCGCGCATGCGCGCCTCAGTCGTCGGATTGATGGCCATGTTGCTCGGGATCATCGGCAGCAGTTTCGGGCCGACTCTGCTGGGCGTTGCCAGCGACCAGTTTGCCTCGCACATTTTCGGCGCGGATTATGTTGTCACCTGCCTCCACGCGCCGGGCGGCGTGTCCGCCATGACCGTACAAGTAGCCTGCGACGCCGCCTCATCCAACGGTCTGCGCTATGCACTCGCTTGCGCGGGCTTTTTCATGGCATGGAGCGCGCTCCATTATGCTCTCGCTGCACGAACCGTGATCCGTGACATGAAATACATGTCACCCGGTCCGACATGACGCGGCGGGACGCACGCTATCCGAAGAGGGTGTAGGCGCAAGTGCCATAACGGTCTTGCATGTGCACGGATTGCCCGCTCAACTAGCTTCCCCTAGTTTTTAAGCATCAACAAAGCGGGGTCAAGTGCAAGGCCTGAAGGCTGGCGCTTTACTGAGGGCAATTGCCTGCAAACCGAGATCGGGAAAGTCGATGGCTGAAATAAAGTCCTGTATTGCCGCGCCCACGTTGGAAGTGGACATCCTCTCTGAAGAAGTCATGTCCGATCCCTATCCGGTTTACGAAAGTATTCGGGATATGGGGGGCACCGTCTTCCTCCCGAAAACCGGCAACTACTTCACGGTCGACTACGATCTGGTGAAGCAGGGATTTGCGTCCTGGCAGGACTTCTCGTCGGCAAAAGGGGTCGGCCACCTTGGCCTTGAGGAACGAGAACTACTGCGTGAGCCGGGATTGCTGCTGGAAAATGATCCCCCTGATCACGGCGCCTTCCGTTCGATCATTGTGCGTCTGCTTTCGCCCGTTGCACTCAAAAAGCTGCGCGCGTCGTTCGAAGATACCGCTCGCCCGCTGGTCGAAGCTGCGGTTGCACGGGGCAAGATCGACATTGCACAAGATCTCGTCCGACCCTTCATTCTCAACGCGATCGGTGATGCAGTTGGCCTGCCCAAAGAAGGGCGGGAGAACATGTGGCATTATGGCGCGGTAATCCTCGCCACTTTCGGGCCGGTCACGCCCGGCTTCGAACGCGCTGTGGCTAAAGCGCGCGAAGCCGGCTCCTTTGAATGGGTTGAGCAGATGATGCGCCGTGAGGCACTTTCGCCCGACGGCCTCGGTGCGCAGATCTATGCCTCGGTGGATTCAGGTGATATTGACGAAATCCAGGCGGGAATGCTCGTGCGCATTTTCCTCGGGGCCGCAGTAGATTCCACGACCTACACTCTTATTAACGGCTTCAAGAATTTCGTCGACAACCCGGCCCAATGGACGCTCCTGAGCGAAGACCGCACGCTTGCCCGAGATGCCTTCGAAGAGGTGATGCGGCACCGTGTCTCGGTCCAGACTCTGCACCGCGTAGCCACGCGCGACGTCACGCTCGGCAATATCGCGCTGCGAGCGGGCGACCGTATAGGCCTTTGCTTTGCCGGTGCAAATCGCGATCCGGCACGATACCCTGATCCGGCGAAGTTCGATATCACACGCCGCACTGCTGGGCACATGGGCTTCGGACACGGTATTCACGGCTGCGCAGGCCAGATGGTTGCGCGAATGGAGGCTGAAATCCTGCTGGGCATGTTGGCCGAAAAGGTTTCGGAAATCCGCGCTGCGGGAGAACCGGTGCGCGAGGTCAACAATTCCCTCTCTTCCTACGACCAGTTGCCGGTGGAACTCATCCGGAAGTAGGCCCTACGAAATTCAAACCATGTCTCAACTTTGCTTCCCGGAGCGCACCGGCTTTGACAACCAGGCCATGATTTTGTGCTATCGTCTCCCAAGCGCGCTGCATTTCTTTGCGAAGGTTTTCGCAAAGGACCTGGGTCGGATTGGGAGATGGAGTTTGGTCATCCCATCATCCCCCGACGAAATTGCCGAACATATTTCCAAATTTCCGCACGCTGGGTCAAAGCCTGCACCTTGGGGAGCCGGTGCTGGAATTATGCTTTAGCGCGCTCGATAAGGCGACCAAGGCGATCACCAAAGGCACGAGGATTGCGCGGCTGCAGTTCCAAAGTGCACGCCGGCATAATGCCTCTCCGATATGAGATCTCAAAGCCTTGGCCGCCGCCCGATCCACGGCGCGGCGCGCTCCACTTGTCCGGCCAGCCGGAACAGCAGCCCTTCCTCGCCATAACGGCCTGTGGCCATAATGCCGATGGGCAACCCGTCGGCAGACATGCCCAGCGGTAGTGACATGGCTGGCTGTCCGGTGCCATTGGCTATCCCGGCAAACGCGGTGAATGTGCCCACCTCGCGCCCCCATTCGGCCATGCTGCGCCCGGTATTCAGCCCGATCCGGCCCAGTGGCAGCGGCGGTGCCGATAATGTGGGCGACAAGATCACGTCGAACTTTTCCATGAACTGCGCAATCGCCACGGCGGCAGCCTGATAGGCATTATTGCCGCGCGCAAAGTCTCTGCCGGTCATGCCCTGCCCGATGGAGATAAACTCCATCGTCGTGCGCTCCACCACATCGGGCCCCAGCGTAATGCCCAGCGCCTTGGCGCGGTCCTCGCAGTCGGCGGCCACCGATGATGCCATCAAGGCAAAGCTTGCCGCCGCAATGCTGCCAAAATCGATCTTGGGTGCAGCCTCTTCCACATGATGACCAAGGCCCTCCAGCAGCTTTGCCGCCGCGCGCGTGGCGGCAAGCACCTCGGGATCAACCGGCGCGCCCGAGAACGGCGAAAGCATCAACGCAATACGCAACTTGCCCGGATCGCGGCCCACTTCGGCCAGAAACGTCCGCTCGGGCGTCGGCGCACTATAGCGGGAGCCAAGTTCCGGTCCATGCGTCGCATCAAGGATCGCTGCGGAATCGCGCACCGTGCGGCTCACTGCGTGATGCACCGACATGCCGCCCCAGCCTTCAGTGCGCAACGGCCCCATCGGCACGCGCCCGCGCGAAGGCTTCAGCCCGAACAGTCCGCAGGCCGATGCCGGAATGCGTATCGATCCGCCGCCATCGGTGGCATGGGCCGCCGGGATCACGCCCGCCGCCACGGCTGCCGCCGCACCGCCCGATGATCCTCCCGCCACCCGTTCCGGGTTCCACGGATTGCGCGTCGCGCCGGTCGCCACGCTTTCGGTCGATCCGGTCAGCCCGAATTCGGGCGTCGTAGTCTTCCCGAAAATGACAAACCCGGCGCGCTCGATCCGCTTGACCAGCTCGGACGTAACGCTGGCCTTTTGCCCTGCATAAAAGCGGCTGCCGTTCCCGGTCACTTCACCCGCGATGTACGTGTTCAGGTCCTTGAGCAGCCAAGGCACGCCCGTGAACGGCCCTTGCGGCAATCCCGCCACAATCGCCGCCCTCGCATAGTCATAGTGCTTTTGCGCAATGAAATTGAACTTCGGGTTCTGCGCCTCGGTGCGGACAATCGCCGCCTCCAGCAGTTCGGCCGCCGATACCTTGCGCTTGGCCACAAGGCCTGCCAGCCCCAGACAATCGTGGGTATCCAGAACATCGTCCATTGCTTGTGCCTTTGCTGTCGCTGCGATCGGGAGTCCCACGGTGGCCGCAAGGGCAATCCCGCCGGCAATGGCCTCGCGCCGTGTCGTCGTCATTTCACATAATACCTTGCGTAATATTTGCGGAACTGGGCAATCGGGCCATCGCCTTCACAGATATAGGCGTTGGGCTCGTATTTCTGGCGGTCCCAGATGATCTTGTCCTGATCGAACTGCTTGCAGATATCGCGGATGATCGCGCGGGCCACCCCGGCACGCTCGCCCTCGGCCTGCGCGCGCGGCTGCGTAAAGCAGAAGCGCACATGCACATGGTCCAGTTCAACCGGCGTGATGCAGGCCACCAGCAGCGTTTCGGATATGCCGGTAAAGCGCGTCCAGCTCTGCCCCGGCCCCATCGTGTCATAGCTGATCTGGCCATCGACCTCACCCCACGGCGTGCCCATCTTGGCCTTCACATCCGCGCCGCGCCCCCAGTCACCCCAGCGCAGATCGCCCAGCGGCACGTTGGCGGTGCCGTGGATATACTTGAAATGCGCCACGTCCACGCCGTTTTCGGCCATGTTCTGGACCGAGCCATAGACGTTCCATTCGAACACGTCGTAGTCGGTCCATTCAGGGTCGGTCGCTTCGGGCAGATGCACCACGTCAAACAGCGGCGCGGCGTCTTCGGGGTGATACCACACCCAGATCCAGCGGTTGGCCTCGGTCACGCTCCAGGTGCGGGTGCATTTGCGCTTCACTTGTGGCGGGATAGATCGCGAATAGGGGATCTCCTTGACCACACCTTCCTCGCCATCATAACGCCATGCGTGGAACGGGCACTCCAGCAGGTTACCATGCACTCTGCCACCATGGCCCATGTGTGCGCCCAGATGCTTGCAATAGGCATCGATCACGCGGACTTGCCCGTCCTCACCGCGCCACATCGCCAGCTCGGTGCTGAAATAGCGCATCGGCTTCACCTCGCCCACGGCAAGGTTCGCGCCCAGTTCCACCGGATACCAGCCGAACGGAATGCCGATATCCAGATTCCGCTCGGCCACAGAGGCGCGGCCTTCGACCGGCGCAGTGCGCCAGTCTTTCAGGTCCTGCCCCTTCAGCTTATCGAGGATCTGCCACACCGCCACAGGCGCGGTGCGCGCATCGGTTGCCGTTTTCTGATCATTGGCACTCATCGCCGGTCTCCCAATTCAAGCGCCTGCAAAGTGCGGGACGCGACCGGGCGGTTTGGGTTGTCTTTCCCGCCCGGATTTTGCTTTACCTGCGGGGCAGACTTCCCAGCCCCGATCTCGTCTAAAGCCCGAACACCTTGATCGCGTTCTCACGCAGGAACTTGGGCCACACCTCGTCCTTGAACGGCACTTGGCTCATATCCGCCATGATCCGGTCGAGGCTGAGGCCCATCGGGAAGTACCCCGCGTAGATGATCTTGTCGGCCCCGCGCGTGTTGGCGTAATCGATGATCGCCTTGGGGTAATGCTTGGGCGCAAAGGCGCTGGTCGAATAATACAGGTTCGGCCACTTCAGCATCAGCTTCACCGCCAGCGCTTCCCACGGCTCGGCCCCGTGGCGCATCACCACTTTCAGCTCGGGGAAGAACCAGCACACCTCGTCAAGGTGCTCCACCTTCTGCGTTTCCATCGGAATGCGCGGGCCGGGAATCCCTACGTTCAGCAGGATCGGCAGGCCCATTTCTTCGCAGGCTGCATAAAGCGGGAACATGTATTTGTGATTGATCGCCACTTGCGGCAGGGTTCCGGCAGGAAACACGCTGACGGCGCTCAACCCCACTTCGGCATGGATGCGCTTGATCCGCCGGATGCCCTCAACCCCGTGATTGGGATCAACCGGCAGATCGAAGAAAAACCTGTCGCCGTACAATTCCTTGGCCCGGCGCGAGGTATCGTTGTCGTTCCACCCCACCAGCGCGCGCTCGACATTGTGCTTGTCCATCTGCGCCACGGTCCAGGCGATGTAATCATCTTGCGCGCCCGATTGCGGGATATCCTTGAACATATACTGCGCGGGCATGGCAAACTGGCTCAGCGTCTGCTGGTCCTTGATCAGCGGACGGAACGGCGCGAACCATTCTGCGCGGTCTTCGGCATCGGGAATGCCCAACATGCAATCAATGATGCCGATGTCACTTGGCATGGCCATATCAATTCTCTCCTGAAAGCTGCGGCCACAACGCGCGCAGGGCGATCTTGTCGACCTTGCCCAGCGCATTGCGCGGCAGCGTTGTTTCGCTGATGACAACCCGGGTCGGCGCTTTGTACCGCGCCAGTTGCGTCGCCACGCCCTCGATGATGTCCGCCTCGGTCAAGCCGCTGACTACGACCACCGCTACCAGCCGCTCACCCATCCGCTCATCGGGCAGGCCAAAGGCGGCGCATTCGGTCAGCCCCAGCATCATGCCAAGCGCACGCTCCACTTCGGCGCAATAGATGTTCTCCCCGCCCGAAATGACCATGTCCTTCTTGCGGTCGACGATGAACACATAGCCATCCTCGTCAACATAGCCGACGTCGCCTGTGCGCAACCAGCCATCGGCGGTCAGCACGGCGGCGGTCTCCTCCGCGCGGTTCCAGTACCCGCTCATCACTTGCGCGCCGCGCACCACGATCTCACCGGCTTGGCCAAGCGGCAGGATCGCGCCATCGGCCCCTTCGATGCGCACTTCCACCATCGGCAAGACGCGCCCGGCAGCGGCTGGCCGTTTCATGAATTCCGGCCCCACCGCCTGCGCAATCGCGCCCGAGCATTCGGTCATGCCATAACCGGTGCCGATCTGCGCCTGTGGACACAGCGCATGTACGGCTTCCACCAGATTGACCGGCAGCGCCTGTCCGCCGCTGCCGATATTGCGCAAGCTGGCAAGGCTTGTCCCTTCGGTACTTGCACGATGCAGAATGTCCCACAGCATCGTCGGCACGGCGCTGAACATGCTGATCTGTTCAGCCGCGATCAGTCGCGCGGCCTCTTCGGCGTCCCAGCGCCGCATGATCACCACTTTCGATCCGGCCATGAACGGCGAGAGGAAACCCGCCCCCAGCCCCGAAACGTGAAACAGCGGATAGACCAGCAGCCCTGCCTGTTGCGGCATCCGCGCAATCAGGTCCTGCTCGCTCATCCCCATTTGCGCGGCCATATTGGCCAGCACCACCATGCCAGACATCTGCGTGGTCATCAGACCGGTAATCATGTTGCGATGCGAAAGTACCGCCCCCTTCACCCGCCCGGTCGTGCCCGATGTAAACAGGATGGCACAAGGGTCATCGGCCTGTGCCACGGCAACCTCCGCCGCATATTCGCTGACACGGCGCTCAATCTCGTCAGGCGCAAAAGGCGTGGTCAGGTCAAGCACGCGGCCCGCATATCCGGCATCGCGAATCGCGCTCGCCCGCTCGCCATCACACAGCACCACGGCGGGGTCGACATCTTCCAGCATCGCCAATAGTTCCGGCCCCGAACCACGGCTGTTGACCAGCACGGCCACGCCGCCCGCCTTCATCACCGCCAGAAACGCCACCAGCCATTCCGCACGGTTGCGCATCGCAATCGCCACCCGCTCCCCGCGCTGCACATGCAGCATCGGCACCAGTTGATCGCGCCATGCGAAAAACTGGCCAAAGCTCAAACGCCGCTCGGTGCCCGCGCTGTCAAAATCGACCACACACGTCCGGTCCCCAAACCGGCGCGCGGCTTCGATCATCAGGTTCAGATCGGACGGGGCCTGCACGAATTGGCGCAAACCATCGCGCACCCCGATCTCGAACGGAGAGCCCGGCCCTGCAACGCGTGCCAGTACGGGATCGGCCAGTACGGGATCGCGCAACGCCACGCCCTGTAAATCGGACATCAAACACTCCCAAACCGGTGCATCGCATTATTTACAAGCATCATATAACCACTTTTGCGAATTTCAAAGCCAAGTTTTTTGCGCATCGGGCAATTTTTGGCTTTTCTTGAAGCAAACATGCGCACATTTCTCATGCGTAGATCGAAACCTACCAACACCCAAGATGCGCCCTTCCCCATACCGGCAAAACCGGAAGGGCGGCCATGATAGCACAGCCCCTGGAATTTTATTTGCGTAAATATTTCTGTATGCAATAGCGCAAAGCATGGATAATATACGCATCAAACCTTCATACCGGCAAATACAGGGGGCATTTGGTGACTGATAACGCCACATTACTCGCACGGATTGATCGCCTTGAATCGCTCGATGCTATCCGCCAGCTTCCTGCGAAGTATTCCCTCGCGCTCGATATGCGCGATGGCGATGCATGGGTGAACCTGTTTCCCGAAGACGTGCGCGTTGGCGGTGGAAAGTCTGGCCGCAAGGCGCTGCGTGACTGGTTTGATGAAACCCATTCGATGCAGTTTGATGGCACCAGCCACCACATCGGCGGCCACATCATCGATTTTGATGATGCCGATCACGCCCAGGGCGTTGTCTATTCCAAGAACGAACATGAATGCGGCCCCGAATGGGTCATTATGCAAATGATGTATTTCGATCAGTACGAACGCATTGATGGCCGCTGGTATTTCCGCCGCCGCCTGCCGCTCTATTGGTACGCGTCCGATCTTAACAAACCGCCGGTGGGGGATCGCAAGATGCGCTGGCCGGGTGTTGCGCCCTATCACGGCAGCTTCCACGATCTGTTCCCAAGCTGGAAAACCTATTGGGCACGCCACGGCCAACCCCATGATGGCCCGGTAGAACCACCCGCCCCGCTTGAAAAGTTCATCGAAACCATGCGCAAGGGTGCCCCCCTGCCCCGCCCCCGCGTGCGCAGTTGACCGTCATGGCCAATGATATCTTTAGCCCCGTCCGTCTGGGGGACCTCACCCTTGCTAACCGCATCGTCATGGCCCCGATGACGCGTGATCGCGCAGGCCCCGATGACGAGCCGACCAATCACATGGTCGAATACTACCGCCAGCGCGCCTCTGCCGGATTGATCGTCACCGAAGGCACCGAGCCCTGTCCCGCTGGCAAAGGATACTGGCGCACACCGGGCATCCATTCGCCGGTGCAAATCGCAGGCTGGCGCAAGGTTGCCGATGCCGTGCATGAACGCGGCGGGCAGATCGTGATGCAACTGATGCACGTTGGCCGCGCCTCGGTGCGCGCCAACAAGGCCGCCGATGCGCCCACCATCGCACCCAGCGCCATTGCCAGCCCCGATCCGATCCCCGGCCCCGATGGCGTTCCGGTACCTACCGAAACCCCGCGCGCATTGGAAACGCACGAAATCGCAGGCGTTATCGCCGAATATGCCACCGCCGCGCGCAATGCCCGCCAAGCCGGGATTGACGGGGTCGAACTCCATTGCGCCTCGGGCTATCTGCCCATGCAGTTTCTGTCCTCCAATTCCAACCAGCGCAGCGATGCTTATGGCGGCACGGTTGAAAACCGCGTGCGCTTTGTAGTGGAAGTGCTGGCGGCAATGGCCGAGGCTATCGGGCCGGGCCGCGTCGGCTTGCGCATTTGCCCCGGCGTCACCTTCAATGGCATGAACGATGCCGATCCGGCAGAAACTTACGCCACTTTGCTGCGCGCGATTGATGGCATGGGGCTGGCCTATTGCCACCTCATCCACATCCCCAACCAGGGCTTCGATGCGCTCGATCTGGTCCGCGCCAACTGGTCCGGGCCGGTAATCGAAAACTGCGGCCTCACGCTGGACAAGGCGCAAACTCTGATCGCCGATGGCAAAGCAGACGCAGCCGCTTTCGGCTATGGCTTTATCGGCAACCCCGATCTGGTCGAACGCTTCCGCAATGGCACGCCGCTTGCCAAGGCAGACCGCACCACCTTCTATACCGGCCACGGCGATGATGCGCGCGGCTACACCGATTATCCGCCCGCAAGCTAAGGAGATCAGACATATGAACCGGCTTCAGGGCAAAAGGGCGGTTGTCACCGGCGGAGCACAAGGGATTGGTGCCGCCATCGCACGGCGTCTCGCCGCCGAAGGGGCGACCGTGGCCGTGCTCGATCTATCAGAGCAAAGCGCCGCTGCCGTGCTTGCCGCCCCGCATATCGGCGTGGCCTGCGATGTGTCCGATACCGCCTCGGTCGATGCGGCTTTTGCGCAAGTCGAGGCGCGGCTGGGCGGCGTCGATATCCTCGTCAACAACGCAGGGATCGGCAGCGCGCCGGGCGATGGCATGGCCGAATACTATGCAGGCAAGGCCGCACAAGCCAGCGGCGATCCAACCACCCATGCCGATCAGACGATCCACTGTCATGATGAAGGCTGGTCGCGCGTCCTGTCCGTGACGCTCGATGGCACGTTCCGGTGCAGCCGCGCCGCCTTGCGCATCATGACACGCCAAGGCCCTGATGCTTCCGGTCAAGGTGGAGCCATCATCAACATCGGTTCCACCGCCGCTCTGGCAGGCAATGGTCCTGTGCCTTATGTCGCGGCTAAAGCCGCCGTGCTCGGCCTTACCCGTGCCATGGCGCGCGAATTGGCCCCGCGCGGCATCCGCGTCAATGCAGTCAACCCCGGCGCAACCGAAACCCCGATCTATGCGCCGCTGCCCGATGAAGTGAAGGCCGCCGTTGCCGCCGATAGCGTGATGAAGCGGCTCGCCCAGCCAGACGAGATCGCCGGAGCGGTCGTTTTCCTTGCCAGCGCCGATGCCAGCTTTGCCACGGGCAGCACCGTCAATGTCAACGGGGGCTCATGGTTTAGCTGACAACTCACATATACGCATAATTTTCTTTGCCATTTTACGCATAGCATTTACATACTCTGCAAAACATCCACTTATGCGTTCAAATTACACGCTCGGAGAATCGCCAATGGCTCAAAACATGACCGGTCAGGATATGCTGGGTAAAGTCGCGCTCGTCACCGGCGGCAGCGATGGCATCGGCCTTGCCACGGCCCGTTTGCTTGCCCTGCGCGGTGCCACCGTGGCCATTTGCGCGCGGCGTGAAGACAAACTCGAAGCCGCGCGCGCTGAAATCGCCGCTGTTGGCAGCGTCGAAGTGCACCAGCTTGATGTCTCTGATGAAGCCGCGTTCACCGCGCTGATCGAAGATATCGCCGCGCGTCACGGCAGGCTCGATATGCTGGTCAACAATGCGATGTCGGTCCACTATGCGCCCATCGCCAAGCTCACGCTGGAACATTGGCGCAAAGATTTTGCGGTCAATGCCGACGCCGTATTCGTCGGCACCAAGGCTGCGATGAAAGTGATGACGGCACAGGAAATGACCGGTCGCCAGCGCGGCTCGATCGTCAACATTGCCTCCACTTGCGGCATTCGCGCCCTGCCCAATATGGCCAGCTATTCGGCATCCAAAGCGGCGCTGGTGCATTTCACCGCCGCTGCGGCGATGGAAGGTGCAACGCTGGGCATCCGCGTCAACGCGATTGTCCCGGGGCAAGTGCAAACCGCCGCTACGGTGGATTATGAAAGCCGCGCGCCCGAATATGCCGCGCAAACCACGCAGGCCATTCCCATGCAGCGCGGTGGCGATCCCGATGAACTGGCGCAAGCCATCGTCTTCATGCTGTCCGAAGCCGCCAGCTACATCACCGGCACCGCCTTGCCGGTTGATGGTGGCAAGGCAGCTCAACTCTATATGCCGGGCTGACACCACATGAAGCTTGGTTTTTCCGCGTCTGACGAAGCGTTCCGTGCTGAATGTGCTGATTGGCTCAAGGGCCAGATGGCGGGCGAATTCAAAGATATCAAAGGTATCACCCAACTCACCGCCATGCCCGAACGGCGCAAAGAGTGGGAACAGCAGCTTGGCGCACACCGCTGGGGCTGCATCGGCTGGCCGGTGGAATGGGGTGGCCGCGCCGCAACGCTCGCCCAGCAGGTGATCTTTGCCGAAGAATATGCCCGCGCCGGCATTCCCGGCCGGATCAATCACATCGGCGTCGAACTGGCAGGTCCCACCCTGCTCACCTTCGGCACAGACGAACAA
Organism: Novosphingobium sp. AAP83; assembly: GCF_001295795.1. Taxonomy (GTDB): domain Bacteria; phylum Pseudomonadota; class Alphaproteobacteria; order Sphingomonadales; family Sphingomonadaceae; genus Novosphingobium. Next base: position 70,321 of record NZ_LJHY01000008.1, on the reverse strand, counting down.
AAGCGCCGCTTCCTGCCCGATATCGCAGCGGGACGCACAATCTTCTGCCAGGGCTTTTCCGAACCCGGCGCCGGATCAGACCTTGCCAGCGTGCGCACCAAGGGCCACGTCGAAAATGGCGAATGGGTGGTCAACGGCCAGAAAATCTGGACCAGCCTTGCCCACATTTCCGACTGGATCTTTGTCGTCACCCGCACCACCGAAGGGTCGCAGGGACCAAAAGGCCTGTCATTCCTGATGATGCCGCTCGATCAGCCCGGCATCGAAGTGCGCCCCATCCGCCAGATCAATGGCGATGCCGAATTCAACGAAACCTTCTTCACCGATGCCCGCTGCCCGCAAGATAGCCTGATCGGTGCTCCGGGCGATGGCTGGCGCATCGCCATGGGCCTGCTCGCATTTGAACGCGGCGTATCAACGCTGGGCCAGCAAATGGGCTTCCGCACCGAACTGGACGACATCATCGCGGCGGCAAAGGCCACCGGCAAATCCGCCGATCCGGTCATCCGCCAACGCATCGCCAGCGCGCAGACCGGCCTCAACCTGATGCGCTACGGCGCGCTGCGTATGCTTTCCAACACCGATCATTCGGCGATTGATGGCGCGGCCCTCACCTACAAAATCCAGTGGGCCACATGGCGCCGCGCGCTGGGCGAACTGGCGATGGACATTCTGGGCCAATCTGCCGAAGTGGCCGCTGGCGATGCCTATAAATGGGATGTTCTGCCCAATCTCTATCTCTATTCGCGCGCCGATACGATCTATGGCGGCACCAACCAGATCCAGCGCAACCTGATCGCCGAACGCGGTCTGGCCTTGCCGCGCGAACCACGGGGATGATACGCCTCGCCCCCTTGCCCTCGGTGGCCAGTCCCCGTAACTCGGTTGCGGAATGCGGTACCGGTCGCGGGGTATAAAGGAGGGGTCGGACTTGAGCGAAGACAAGCCACAACGCCGCCTGCGCGCCACCGCGCTGGATGAAACCGATCTCCGCATCATCGAAGTGCTCACCCGTGATGGCCGCGCACAAAGCACCACCATCGGCGAGGAACTGGGCCTCTCGGGCAATCTGGTGGCCAATCGCATCCGCGCGATGGATGCAGGCGGCCTGATGCGGGTGGTCGCCGTCGCCGATTATCGTATCCACGGCTATCGCATGGTCGCACGCATCCGTCTGCAAGTGACAGGCCGCGCGCCAATCGAGGTCGCGCGCGAAATGGCCAAACGCGATGATGTGCTCTCGGTCCACATCACCTCGGGCCGCTATCCCGTGTCGTGCCTCTATGCCTTCCACAATGCGCGCGAAATGCTCGAAGCGGTGCGCAATGCCTCGGCGGATATCCCGGGGGTTGAGGATGTCGACGTCGAACTCGTCAACAACATCTACCGCTATATCCCTGCCGTCGGGCCGCTGGGCACGTGATGGAGAACCGCTGATGCCCGCAGAAGCGCCCGAATATCCCTCAACCGATCAGCTTGATCGCGATATCGCCGTCATGCTGGCGCAAGATGCGCGGCAGTCGTTCCGCAAAATCGCAGCTGACCTTGGCGTAACAGAGGGCACCGTGCGCGGACGGGTCAAACGGCTGCAAAGCGCAGGCCTGCTCAAACTTGTGCCGATCATCGGCATTGATCGCCCAACAGATGCAGCAGCCATAAGCCAGGGCAACGGTCCGCACATGATGTTCATCACCGTGCGCTGTGCCAATGGCAGGCTCGATCATGTGCGCGAGGCGCTGCTTGCCATCCCCCAAGTCAGCGCGCTTTATGATGCCAACGCCACCCCGCGCCTTGTCGCGGTGTGCATCTTGCCCAGCCTGGATCACGCTGCCGAAGTAATGAACCAGATCCTAGCGCTTGATGGCATCCGCGAAGCCGAAAGCGAATTGGTCCTGCAATCGGTCAAATACAACGCCGCCGTAGGCCCCATCGCCACACTCGAAGACCTTGCACTGCAAAGTAGCGATTAGAGCTTTATCACCCGCATTTGCGGCACTACCACGCGGTCTGCATTAAACCAGCGCCACAGGCCGGTGCCCGAACGATGCCCCCCCAAATCGATCCAGTTGCCAAAGCCGGGATCGGCATCGGCGCACAACGCCACCACGCTGCCATCGCTTTCCAGCTTGGCCATCGAATTGTTCAACCACACTTTCTGATGCACGTGATCAAGTGATTCCATCCACCAGTTATCAATCTGCACGTTCCACATCCGGCAATCGGGCACCGGCGATTCAATCACCAAAGCCTCGCCGGGTTTGAGATCATAGTAGAAGTGCCCGTACCAGATATTGGGATCGCCGCCCGCCTTCTGGAATACGCTCTGATCGCCGTCATAGATCCGGTTGGGCTGCGTTTTGAACCATTCTGACCAATTGGCAAAAGTATTGGCCGTGCCGCGCGTCCATGCCGCTGCTGCCATCAATTGCTGTTCGATCACCGCAGGCGTCAACAGGACCGGAACCTGCGGCCCTGCCCCGATCCGCTCAACGCGGATATCAGCGGGCGTTTGCCTCGCTTTGTCATCAAACGTCTGGCGCACGATCAGCAAAGTGCTGTCATCGGCCAGCGGCAACCAATTGCCCGGATGCGGCCGCTTGCTGACGATCAGCTCGAAGCTACCGTCAGGACCGAATGTCATATCGGAAAACTCGATCTCGCCGGTCGATGCCATCGTCCCGTCAATGGCATAGCGGTTGGCTTTGCTGCCGATCGAGAAATAGGGCACAGAATTGCGCTTGCCTGTCACACGGTATGTCTGGTCGGCGCGCACCAGGCATTGCTGGTAGATGTTGTCGGGATTGTCCGCGCCAATCTTGATCTTGTCATCACACAGCATGAACAAGCGCGGAAAGTCCGGATCGGCACTATCCACCAGCATGTTCAGCGCCGTGCGCGCCAGGCGGCTCAGATAGCGCAGCCCCTCTGCCTGCTCCAGCGCCGTGGCGGGGGCCGATGGCCGCGCCAGCACCTCACCAGCCTCGGCCAATTGCGCGCAGAAATTACGCCACACATGGTCAAGCGCCCCCACATCACCGGCAGGATCAGGCATCGCATCACTCCTTGAGGTTTGCTTGAGGAATCGGGCACTCAGCCCGCCATCTGGCCGCCATCCACTGTAAACAGCGCGCCGGTGGCCTTGCGCGATTTATCGCTGGCCAAAAATGCAAACATCTCGGCGATGTCTTCGGGCTCGCACGCGCCGTCCAGCAGCTTGGGCGCATTGCGCATCATCAGCGCCCAATCCACACCCTCGGGCGGCGGCGTATCGCGCGTCATCGGGGTCAGTACAAGCCCCGGGCAAATCGCATTGATCCGCACACCTTGCGCCGCATATTCAATCGCCAGACCTTTGGTAATCGCCGCCACGGCATGTTTCGATGCCGAATAGGCGATGTTATAAGGCTGGCCTTGCAAAGCGGCAGTAGACGCGGTGTTCACAATCGCGCCACGGCTTGCAATCAGGTACGGCATCGCGGCCTGACAGATCACATAAACACTGGTCGCGTTGACCGTCATCAGCAGATCAAAATCCTGCGCGCTGAACGCATCGGAAGGCCCCCACTTCAGCATCCCGGCAATGTTGCACACAAAGTCCAAACCGCCCTGTGCCGCCGTATCCACCAGCGCACGGCACGTATCGAAATTGGTCGCGTCATAGGCTTGGATCACCGGCTTGATCGCCATCATCGCAGCAGTCTCTTCCAACCCTGCCAGATTGCGATCCCCGATCGTCAGTTGCGCGCCTTCGGCGGCGAACTTGATCGCCGTCGCCCGGCCAATCCCCGAAGCAGCGCCCGTTATCAGCCCGCGTTTGCCTTCAAACAGCATGTCATTCTCCCAAGGGTCCGGCCGCTTTTTGCGATTACCATGTCAAAAAAGGGGCGGACATTGCTGCCCGCCCGTTGTCATCAAAACTTCACCGCAGCCGTCAGACCATAAGTGCGCGGATCGGGGAAATACCCCACCGTCAAACCGCCGAACCCGGGGCCAAAGTCGATGAAGTTGGAAGGATCGCTTTCCTTGGTCAGGTTGCGCACCCACAACGAAAATTCCGCCTTCGCTCCGGCCAATGGCACTTCGGCCACCCCTGCCCGCAGGTTCACGATGCTGCGGCCCGGTGAACGCGTGTTGTTGGCGTTCTGGGCAGACCGGTTGGGCGTGGTTAGTGCATAGGGGAACGTGAAGTAACCCGAAACATAGTTGAAATCACCGCCCACGTTGAAGCGGCCCCAATCGCCTTCGGCCACCCGATAATCCACACCCAGCGCAGCAGTTGTCTTGGGCGTGTGCGGGAAGGCGCGGTTGGCCGAAACATCGGTATCAACCCCGTTCACCGCTTCGATATAGCGCTTGTACTTGGGATCAAGGAAGGCCAGCGATGCATTGATCGTCAACGCATCAACCGGACGCAACACGGTCTCGAACTCGATCCCGCGAATGCGTGCTTGTGCCGCATTCCGGACAATCGACGAAGCACCGGCTCCTGCCGTGAACACCGAAAGCTGGATGTCCTTGTGCTCGTTCCAGAACGCGGCCACGTTGAAGATCACCCGGCCATCGGCAAAACGGGTTTTCAGGCCCATTTCATAGCTGTTCACTTCTTCAGGACGATAGGGATTGCACAATTCCACAGCGCCGGTCGGGCATGCCGCGGTGGGCGCACGGAAATCGTTGGTTTCACCGTTGAAGCCGCCCGATTTGAAGCCTTGGGCAAAGCGCGCGTATACGTTGATACCTTCCGATGCCTGATAGGCCAGCGTTACCGCCGGGTTGAACTTGTTGAAAGTTGCATCAGGCACGCCGCCATAAGGGATATTGGCCACGACAAACGGCGCAAACACGCCATTGGCTGCATCGAAATTGATGCGGAAGAAGCGGCGGATATCCTTGCGCTCGTGGGTATAGCGTCCGCCCAGCGTCAGCGTCAGCGCGTCGGTAAACTTGTAATCAAGCTGCGCGAACGCGGCAAAGGCCTCGGTGTTCGAACCGTAATCCGATTGATAGGAAGCCCCGCCACCAAAGAAGCTTTGTGGCCCCAGCGTTTCGGCCTTTTCCTTGTAGTAGAACACGCCCGCCACATAATTCAGACGGTCGCTCAGCGCGTTCCCGCTGACTTGCAGCTCCTGGCTCCAGCTATGGAAATCGGTGTCGCGCTGCGTCAATGCCACCGGCAACGGCGATCCGTCCAGATCGAGCGAATCCTGCCACTTCAGATTGCGATAGGCGGTGATCGATTTGATCGTCGCCGATCCCAGATCAAGCGCCATCGTCAAGGCATGGCCATAGGTTCGCGAACGCTCGTACAGCGGATTGGCGTCAAGCGAACCGGTCGATTGGCGCGCGGCGTTTTCATACAGGTTCAGCGGGAAGAACGCGCCGCCAAAGGCATAGCCGGGCGAATTGGGGTCGAAGATATCCTCAAACCGGCCATTGCGGTTGACGCGCACCAATTGCGCATAGTCAGGACGCTGATCAAACTTCGAATAATCGAACATGTAATCGGCGGTAAAGTTGCTGCCTTCAGGCTTGAAGCGCAACTGCACCATGCCGCTCTTGCCATCCACATCGTTGGTGCGCCCGGCCAGAGCGGGACCAGCCGCAACGGCTTGCGGGAACGGGTTGGGCGTCAGCTTGATAAACCCGTCACGCTTCTGGATCTGGCCCGAAAGCTTGAGCGAGAAAGGCCCGAACGATGGCAAATCCAGCGATGCGCGCACGCGGCGCTGATCAAAGTTGCCATAGGACACTTCACCCCGGAAGCCCAATTCGCCGCTCGGCATTTTGGGCACGAGGTTGACTGCACCCGCCAATGCGTTGCGGCCATAGAGCGTGCCTTGCGGACCACGCAGGATTTCCACGCGCTCCAGATCGGCCACGTCAAAGATCGAACCTTGCGCCTTGGCGATATAAACACCGTTCAGGTAAAGGCCGACCGCAGGCTCCCACGTCACCGCCGGATTGATCGTCACAGATCCGCGAATAGCGATCTGTGAAATGGTCTTGTTCGAAGGGGCGCGTTCAAACTTTACGTTCGGCGCAATCGAACCAAGCGCGTCAATCGAAGTGATCCCGCGCGATTCCAGAAACTGGCTGCCCACGGCAGAAATCGCGATTGGCACGTCCTGGATGTTTTCCGACCGCTTCTGCGCGGTGACGACAATTTCGCCAATGCCCGATCCGTTATCGGCAGAACCCTGGGCGGCTTCCTGTGCGTGTGCTGATGCACCTGCAAAGGCCAGCGCGATCGTAGCCGTGGCAACAAGCAAATTCCTCATGACATCTCCCTCCAGAGCGTGATTACGCTATCGCGTATTTCATTATCACCTGTTTCATATTGTTTCTTAGAGAAATTGACAAGTTGTTTGCCTAAACCGTAGCAATTTTCCATAAAACTTACGCAAATGTGGGAAAAATGCACCAGTCGCAAAACGGCAGCCCCCATCGCCAGGCCAACCGCGCTGTCGGCTTGTTCCGGATCATTACGGGGATCATGCAATACGCGGCGCAAAGCGCCGGTTCAGGGCCGCTGCGAATGCCGCAGCCCACCATCCACCACGATTTCAGCTGCGGTAATGTAACTGGCCTCATCCGATAGCAGGAACCGCACCACCCTGCCGATTTCCTCAGGCTGGCCAAACCGACCGGCAAAAGTGCGCGGCCCGTAAAGCTGTACCATGCCGTCGCGCATCTCGCCCAGAATCGGCGTATCTATCATGCCCGGGCTGATCGCATTGATGCGGATGCCATCGCACCCCAGTTCATCCGCCATCGCGCGAACCAACGAAATCACGGCACCCTTGGCGGCGGTATAAATCGGGATCATCCCGTTGCCGAACCAGGCATTGATCGATGAAACCGCCACAATCGCGCTGCCCGGATTGGCCTTGAGATCATCGGCAAAGGCCTGCGCCAAGCCCAGCAGCGCGCGCACATGCAAGGCCATGCTGGCATCAAACACATCGGGCGTCGCGCCGATGATCCCGGTTGGCTCTGCCGTGCCCGCACAATGCACAATCCCGCCCACGCCGCCCAGCGCCGCGCGCGTTGCCAAAGCGGCGGGCAGCACCGCCTGCGCATCGCGCAAGTCGGTGCCAAGCCCGATGGTTTTCACCCCGTGTTGCGCCGCAATTTGCGCGGCCGCCGCCTCGGCCCCGCTCGCGTTGATATCCCACACCGCAACCGGACGCCCCACCGCCGCCAGTGCGTGCGCACTAGCAAGGCCGATGCCGGAAGCCCCGCCAGTGATAACCACCGGCGTTCCGGGGGTGCCCGGTTGCGGCGCGTACCCGCTCATTCCGCAGCCTCTTGCGCTGGCAGGAACAGGCACACGCTATCAAAGCCCAGCACATGCGCCACCCGGCCAAGGCCCATCCATGCCGCCGTACAATGCGCCAGATCAACAATCTCGCCATCGCTGAAGTTCTCATGCATCCGCACCCAGAACTCCGCGTCCGCGCTTAGCACTTTGGGCTCTGTGGCAAAGCGTTCGGCAAATTCGATGGACAGCCGTTCGCGCGCCGAAAACACCGTTGCCGTTTGCCAGTCGGCAATGCTTGCGAAAAACGCCTCGTCGGGCGCAGGTCCGTTGCCGGTCACCATCTGCGCCGGTGTCTCGCCGTTCACCGAATACATCGGCTTGGCATCGCGTTCGCTGCGAAAGTCCTGGCAAATCGCGCAACCGTTCAACTGCGCCGTGCGCATCCGCGCGGCTTCGAACTCGCGCAAGGACAATTGCGATTCACAATAGACCGCGCGCGAAAACCCGCCAGCCGCTGCCATGATCCCCGTCGCATAATTGCGCGAGGCAAAGCCGAATGGATCGTGGGCTTGTTCATCCGGAATGGTGATCTTGAGCATCAGGAGTTCCTCTCGCTTTCTTGCTTATGGTTCTTCAGGTATCGCCAATGTCTGGGCCAATGTCTGGCACGGGCGCGATGGGCGGCACATTGTGGGTATAGGCCATTTCCTCATGGCGCTCGGCAATCCGCCAGCCATCGGCTGTGCGTAACAGTCTGTCACGATACCACAATCCGATAAAGAACGTCGTTTCACCACCGGCTTCATTGCGGTGGACCATCGGGTTGAACAGGATCGTGCGGCTCGTCGCCTCGTCCCCCATCAGAGTCAGCTTGGTCGTTGCCACCATGTGCTGAAAGCTGGGAAACTGTGCCAGCGCCTTTGGTAACCACGCCTTGATCTGCGCAAGCGATCCCTTCGCCCCGCCCGTCTCGGTATAGTCGATCTGCGCATCGGGCGTAAAAATCGTATCGAGTGCATCCCAATCGCGCTCATCAATGGCAAAGCTGTAGCGCGCAAACAGATCCTGGATCTCCAGCCGGTCGGATATCTCCTGCAAATCCATCATGCCGCAACAGGTGCCTTGATCGCATATTCAGCCAGCACCGGCCGCGCCATCGCATCGGCAAAAGCATCATAGCTCCACGGCCAGCTTGCCGGCACACCGGTCCGGTCCAGATACCAGCTTGTGCAGCCCGATCCGAAAATCGTGGTTTTGGCAGCCGCTACGCGCCGCACTTCATACGCTGCATGCGCCTCGACCGTGGGCATCACCGACACCCCCTCGCCCACGCGCAGCAGGTCGATCAACTGGTCGATATAATCCCACTGCCGCTCGGCAATGTCGATCAGCGAGAAGTTGCCCACCGGCCCGGTCGGCCCGTTCAGCATGAACAGGTTGGGGAAATGCGGCAGCGTCACCGCATAGTGCGCGGTGGGCCGCTCTGCCCAGAATGCATCCAGCGTCATGCCGCCTTGCCCGGTAACACCGGCGGGGCGGATAAACTTGTCGGCCTGGAACCCGGTGGCAAGGATCAGCGTGTCCAGTTCATGGAACGTGCCATCGGCCATGCGCACGCCCTTGGGCTCCACGCGCGCGATCTTGCCGGTTTCCACAAACACCGCAGGATGCTGCACTTCCTCGTAATAGCACCACGAATAGATCAACCGCTTGCACGCCGCGCGATAATTGGGCCGCAGCTTCTCCTTCAGTTCGGGATCGCGGATCGATTGTTCAAAATGATCGCGGCAAATATCCTCGATCATCTTCATCTGCGGACCATCGATATCGGTAATCGCATCGGTAAACCGCCGCACATTGCCGATATATTCGTCGGCAAAGCGGATCGCGTCGATCAGCGCCGGATCGCGGCGAAATGCTTCGCGCTCCTCCTCGCTGTAAAGGAAGTACGGCACCGGCATCACCCATTGCGGCGAACGCTGGAAATGGACCAGCTTTTCAACCTTCTTGTTGATCGCGGTCACAATCTGGATGCCGGTCGATCCTGAACCGATCAGGCCCACTTTTGCACCCTCAATCGGCGCATCGTCATCCCAGCGCGCGGTGTGAAAGGCCGGGCCGTCGAACGTCTCCAGCCCTTCGATCACAGGAACATTGGGATAATGCAGCACGCCCGATGCGGCGATCACCACATCAAAAACCTCGGCGCTGCCATCGCCCAGCGTTACCGTCCACTGGCTCGCGTCCTCATCCCAATCCAGCGCCGTCACTTCGGTATGAAAGCGGATAAACGGCGCGATTCCATACTTATCGGTCACAAACTCGAAGTATTCCTGAACTTCAGGCCCGATTGCGTAATAGGCCTTCCATTCGGGATAAGGTTCGAACGTATAAGTATAGGCGTGGGCAGGCACGTCGCATGAAAGGCCGGGATAGCGGTTCTCGCGCCATGTTCCGCCAATTTTGCCCGCCTTTTCAAAAACCGTAAAGTCCTCGCCGCGCTCCTTCAGCTTGATCGCGGCCAGAACGCCCGCCATGCCTGCGCCAACAATGGCATAGCGCAAAGCGCGCGTGGTCGATGATGTCATGGATCGCTATCCTCTCGGGCCGCCCCGGCATCTGCTGGCCGATGTGCGTCACGCCCTGATCGCATGCCGGACAATTCCGCACATCACCCGAAGGTATTAAAGCGTAATCCCCTCCACCAAGCAGAGCCTGCCGCAACAGGTTCACGCAGAGGCGCAGAGCAGAAAGCAGAGACGCGGAGGCGTTGGCTCCGGCCGCAAGGCCTCCCAAAACCAAGCCATGGAGAAAACAACCCAGTCAGGATGGAAAGGCAGCTTTGCCGTCATCCCCGCCCCCTCTGCGCCTCCACTTCTTCTCCGCGTCTCTGCGTGAAACCTGCTCAACCCGGCGCGACACCAAACCCGCTACCGCGCAAACCTTTTTTGCGTTTTCTTCCGGCACATTGGCACAATTTCCACCTATAGCGGTTGACGAGGGGCAATAGGCTGCGCAAACGGCAGGTGCGGCAGCAATCATGCCAAACCAGCAAAGTGGTCCCAAGTGGAATGAGCCAAGTTTTCAGCTTCGATGCAACAGATGTTGCGATTATTCGCGAACTGCGCGCCAACGGTCGCGCAAACAATCAGCAAATCGCTGAAAAGCTGGGATTGACCGCCACTACAGTGTCCACACGCATCCGCCGCATGGAAGATGCCGATCAATTGCGCGTTGTCGCCGTTTCCGATTTTTCGGCACATGGTTTCAATGTGCTTTTGCGCATTTCAGTATCGGTCGATGGCCGCCCCGCATCCGAAGTCGCCAACGAACTTGGCGCTCTGCCTGAAGTGGTTGCGGCCCACATGGTCACCGGCGGCTACGATATCGATATGCTCGTGGCTCTTCACGATTTCGATGATCTGTCAGAATTCCTGCTGGATAAACTCTCGGGCGTGCGCGGCATTCGCACGTTAACGCCCGCCATCGTGGTCGATATCATCAAATACCAGTTCGATGTCGCACCCATCGAAGGAAAGGCGTAACCGCCATGGCCTCCCCGCAACTTGATACGCTCGACACGCAACTTGTTGATATGCTCGCGCGTGATGCGCGCGTATCCAACCGCCGCATCGCCGCCGAACTCGGCGTCACCGAAGGTACCGTTCGCGGCCGAATCAAACGCTTGCAACAAGATGGCCTGATTGCGTTCACCGCCATCACCGGCTTCCAGCTTGGCCACCGCGCCAGATTGGCCTTCATCAACGTGCAGGCCGATGTTGATCGCGTTCGCGAAGTGGCACAAGTCATCGCCGATATTCCCGGCGTCAATGCGGTGCTCATTACCATGGGCCAGTTCAATATCACCGCCATGTGCCTGATCGATGATCTCGATGTGCTGGTCGAACTTGCCTCTGACCAGATCCTTTCGATCAACGGGGTTCACCACGTCGAAACCTCGATTGCGGTCAAAACCATCAAATACAATGCGCGCATGGCCAAGATCACCAAGCCCGAAGTCGTGCCTGATGATGAAGATTAAGGCCTAAATGCCATAACACTCTGCGCGTTCACAAAGCCATAGCGCCATTTGCTATCGATTTGCGGATGTTTATACCAAGTGAAAGACGAATCACTCGGGAGAGCGTTATGACCGCCACGTTAAAGGATATTGCCGCACGCCTTGCCGCGTTGGAGGACAAGGAAGAAATCCGCGCGCTCAAAGCCCGCTATTTGCGCGCCTGTGATCTCAAACATGTCGAAGACGTGCGCGATTGCTTCGCCCCCGGCCCCATCCGCATCGCCTATGAAAACTTCCCCGAATTCACCGATCGCGATGCCTTCGTCGCCATCTATGAACAGATGGCCTGCAGCGGCGGCGTCTATGATCTGCACCATGCAACCAACTGGGAAATCGCGCTGACCGGCGCGGATACGGCCACAGGAAAGTGGTCGCTCAACTTCCGCACCATCCTTACCGGCCCCCGCCAGATCGTGCGTCTGGCTGTGGAATACCAGGATGTCTACGCCCGCCGCGATGGCCGCTGGTGGATCGTCGAAACCGTAAGCTGCGTCACCTCGATGCTGACCGAACAGGTCGCGGAAGACGGCACCATCACCGTCCTAGCTCTGGCCGAACCCCCAGCAGCCTGAAGCCCCCTATTTCCTCCCCGTTTTTGCGAAGCACAAACGGGGAGGTCGCAGCGCGCAGCGCTGACGGAGGGGGACTTCTCACCAAACCTTAGGCAAACTCCACCGCTGGCGCAACCTGCATACCCCGCACCACCTGCCCGGGACGTGCAGGCGTTGCCTGATCGTCGCGGCGAATAATCTGTCCGCTCACGATTGTGGCGGCATATCCGGTCGCACTCTGGTCCAACCTGCGCCCGCCGCCGGGCAGGTCGTGGCGGATCACCGGCGCGTGCAAGGTCAGTCCGTCCAGGTCGATCACATTGATATCGGCCTTGTATCCCTCGCGCAAAATCCCGCGATCCGCCAAGCCAACAACGCGCGCAGGTTTGGCACTCAGCATATGCACCGCCTCGGCCAGCGTCATGCGCTCTCCGGTGCGGTCGCGCACCCAGTATGTCAGCATGAAGGTGGGATAGCTGGCATCACAAATCGCGGCGTAATGCGCGCCGCCATCGCCCAGACCGATCACCGTATCTTCGCGCCGCATCAGGCCCAGCAGCGCATCCAGCTTGCCATCATGGAAATTGCCCAGCGTATTTAATATCATGCCCGTGCCATCACGCTCCATCAGCACATCATAGGCCACCTCTTCAGGTGTTCGCCCTTGTGCCTTTGCCAACGCACCAATGCTCTGGTCGGCAGCGGGTTCATACTGCGGCGGATCGCCAAACGGGAACATCCAGTCCCAGATCCGCGTCAGCATCGCCAGCGGATGGCCCGGCTGCGGAATCTCTGACAACACTTGCGCACGGAAAGCCGGATCGCGTAATTTCGGCAATTGCTCTTCCAGCGGCAAATCCGCCAAAGGCTGATACGATGGGCACAAACAGAACGGATGGGTCGAAAGCGCCCAGCCTGAAACCAGCCCCACCGGGCGCGGCAATATCTGCGGGGCTAGATCCAGGCCGCGCGCATAAGCTTCATCCACCACCGCCATCGCCTCGTCCCAATTGGGCGAACCGGTATTGGCAAGTGCAAATGTAAACGTGGCCGGCCTGCCCGATGCCTCGGCCACAGCCACCAGACGCCCCAGTTCTGCTTCCCACGATTCAAATGGCGCATCCAGTACGGCCTGGAACACGCCGGTCTGCGCTTCCGCCATGGCTTGCGTAATCGCCACCAGTTCGCGCGTATCGGCCCCATATGTCGGGATCAATTCCCCTGTCTTGGTCCGGTGAATGTTCAACCGCGATGTGGCAAAGCCGATCGCCCCTGCATCCAGCGCTTCACGCGCAATCGCCTTCATCTGCGCCAGATCATCCTCGGTCGCCACTTCGCGTGCCAGCGCGCGCTCGCCCATCACCCACACGCGCAAGGGGCTGTGCGGCAGCAGGCACGCCACATCGATATCGCGCGGCCGCGCCGCCAGGGCATCCAGATATTGCGGAAAAGTCTCCCAGTCCCATGGCAAACCCTCGGCCATGACCACACCCGGAATATCCTCCACGCCCTCCATCAACCGGATCAGCGCCTGATGATCGTCCTTGCGGCAGGGTGCAAAGCCCACCCCGCAATTGCCCAGCACGGCGGTTGTCACCCCGTGCGAACTGCTCGGCGAAAGCGTTTCAGACCACACCGCCTGCCCGTCATAATGCGTGTGAATATCCACAAAGCCCGGGGTTACGATGCGGCCCTTCGCGTCAATCGCCTCGCGTGCCTCTCCGGCAAAGCTGTTGCCAGCATAGATGATTCGGTCCCCGCGCACGGCCACATCGCCCACAAACGGCGCAGCGCCCGATCCATCAACGATCAATCCGCCCCGGATCAGCAAATCGGCAGCAAGGCCTTGCGCCGTCATCGTGTCTCTCCCATGCGTTTCAGGCTTGATACTTGGCCGCGCGGCATGTCGCAAGTGGCGATAGAGCCTCAAAACTCCGCATCGTGCATTTAAAATGCGTCATTGACCTATCTTTGCGTGATGTAATACCCACTAAACTACGAAAACGTGTGAGAGGATTCGCAAGATGATCGATTATGGCCTTCACGGCAAAGTGGCGCTGGTTACCGGCGCAAGCGGCGGAATCGGACGTGCTGCGGCGCTCGTCTTCGCCCGCTCCGGCGCCAGCGTGCTGGTCAGCGATGTCAACGAAGAGGGCGGCGCACAAACCGTCGCCATGATCGAAGCCGCCGGTGGCAAAGCCGCCTTCCAGCGTTGCGATGTCAGCAAGTCTGACGAGGTCAAGGCGATGGTCGCCGCAGCCGTATCTACCTTCGGCGGGCTCGATTGCGCCTTCAACAACGCCGGGCTCAACCGTTTGGGCGATGATGAATATGATGATGCCATTTGGGAACGCAACATCGGCATCAACCTGTCGGGCGTAATGCGCTGCATGCGCGAAGAAGCCGAAGTCATGCTGGCGCGCGGCGGCGGGGCGATCGTCAACACTGCCTCGATCAACGGCATCGTCGGCAATGGCGCACAGCCCGCCTATGTCGCGGCAAAGCACGGCGTTGTCGGCCTCGCACGCCACGGCGCGCTGCGCTGGGCCAAGGGCGGCATCCGCGTTAATGCGGTCTGCCCCGGCGTCATCGAAACGCCGATGACCGCGCCTCTCGTCGCCAACCCCGAGATGAAAAAGATGATCGATTCCATGACCCCGATGGGCCGCATGGGCACCGCCGATGAAATCGCCGAGGCCGTCGTCTGGCTGTGCTCGCCTGCCGCCAGCTTCGTCACCGGCCACGCCATGGTCATCGATGGCGGCGCAACCGCCGTCTGATCACCGCGCCCTCCCGCCACACCAACGGCGGGAGGGCAGCGCGCCTTTCACCCCAGCGCAGCTTTCAATTTGGCCCCTGCCCGCTCGATAAACGGCATCGCATCGGGCACCGCTTCAAACATCGAAACAAAGCCGTGGATCATGCCCGGCGCTTCTTCCATATCCACCGCCACGCCCGCCGCTTGCAGCGCCCCGGCATAAGCGCGGCCTTCATCGCGCAGCGGATCGTATTGCGCCACCAGCACCGTGGCCGATGGCAATCCGCCCAGATCATCATGCCGCAACACCGCCGCCAGCGTCGGCGCATTGGCATGATCGCCCACATAATGCGCCCAGAACCACTGCATCATTGCGGTTGAAAGAAAGTATTCCCCGCCGCCATTTTCCACATAGGACGCGCGCTCGAAATCGGCATCGGCCACCGGATAAATCAGCAATTGGTGCGCCAGCTTCGGCCCGCCCTCATCCCGCGCCCGGATCGCCACGGCAGCCGCCAGATTACCGCCCGCGCTATCACCCGCAACCGCAAGCCGCGTCGCATCAACGCCAAGCTCTCCCGCATGGGCCACCGCCCACACCAGCGCATCATAGCAATCGTCCAGCGGCGCAGGGAACGGCGCTTCGGGCGCAAGGCGATAACCCACCGACAGCACCGCCGCGCTGCTTGCACGGGCCAGCGCGCGCGATGTGGCATCATGCGATTCCAGATCGCCGATCACCCAGCCCCCGCCATGGTAGAACACCACCAACGGCGGAGTATCTCCTGCACCTTCAGGCACATAAAGCCGCGCCGCAATATCCCGCCCGGCCAGATCCAGCACCAGATCGCGCACCTGCGCCACCGCAAGCGGCGGCCCCATCGCCATCGGCGCATTGGCCGCCCGCAACGCTTCGGGCGTGATCGTGGCATAATCCACCGCCGGCATCTGCGCCATAAAGCCAAGCAGCGCTTCGACCTGAGGGTTAAGCGTCATAGTCCATCTCTCCCGGTTCTCAACCAAATTGCGCGGCGATTTCCGCCACGGCAGCCCCCACATCATGCCTACGATAGCCCAGCAGCGCTGTTTCCGCCGCATCGGGCTCATAAGCAATCGTATTGCCGCGCCCTTGCGGGATGGCAATATCGGGCAGCAGCGGCAGTTCCTCGTCACGCTCCTCCAACACCACGCCACTTCCCACCGCTTTGAAAAACAACTGGAAATATTCGCGGAATGAAAGATTCTCATCCCCCACCAGATAAGCCTTGCCCGGCTCGCCCCGTACCAACGCGCCCTCAATGGCCTCGGACAATGACCGGAACGACATGAAATTCGTGCCCCCCGTCGGCGCATAATGCGCAATCGGGATCAGCCCTTTGGCCCACTGTACATAGGGATCGAATATCGCCGACGGCAGCCCCGGCACCGTGCCCACCATGAACGGCGCGTTCACGCTCACAACATCAAACCCTGCCCGCCCTTGCGCCCGCGCACCTTCGCACGCTGCCAACCGCGACTCGATATAGACATTGCCCGCAACCAGTTCGGGCGCGGCCTGCGGATAGAAGCTACCCAACTGGACCGCACGTTTCACGCCCGCCTCGCGCGCAGCAGCAAAGAACGCCGGTAGCGCCACATGATTGGCCTTGTGCAACCATGCGCCAAAGTCCTCGCCCTCGGGCACATGGCGCGGGTCGTTTCCGGCAGCAAACACCACCCATTCAAACCCGCGCAACCGCTCTGGCGTAAAGTCGCCCGCCACATAATCGCCCTGCATGAAACCCAGCGCGGTCAAAGGCGTGCCCGCAAACGCACCCGTTCCGCGCCCGGTGATCGTCACATCATGGCCCTGCGCCGCCAGATGCAAGGCGGCATGGCCACCCAACGCACCGGTCCCGCCAACAACAAGCACTTTCATCCGCATAGTCCTTTAATTGCCGCCGCCCACATCGTGCACCGGGCGCACTTCTTCCCAGTCAACGATCAGCGTCCGCTTCGTGAATTTCCATGCGCCCGCCTCGCGCAGCCATGCGTCCTGATAGCGGATCGCCCAGACCAGCAGCACATCGCCGCCGCCTGCCCCGGCCATCCGGTGTTCGGCAGTAGAGCGGGTTTCGCCCTGTGCTCTGTCCCCATCAATCAGAACCGTCTGATCGTGCACCACATGGCGCGTGGCCTTGAACATCTGCCCCAACACATCGATCGAACCAAGGTTGCCCTCCAGCCCCGCAATCGCAAAGCCCGGCCCCGTCATTTCCACATCATCGGCCAGCACTTGCCGCCACAGGTCCTTGTCACGCCGGTCCGCCCCCAGCGCATAGAGCTCTGCCGCGCGCCGCAGCGCCGCCTCATCGCTCACGCCACTGTTCCGGGCACGACCATGCCATTGCCCGAAATCAGCGGCACGTTGGTCCATTCCCCTTGCGGCGTGCGATACCAGCCCGATGCCGCCAGCGCCCCGCCATCGACATGCAGCGTCGTCCCCGTCACCCATGATGCCAGCGGACTGGCCAGATAGAGCGCCGCACCCGCGCAATCGGCAGGCTGGCCAAACCGGCCAAGCGGAATCCAGCGCTCTTCATGCGCGCGGTTCGCCTGCGGGATCATATAGTCCAGCGCCAGTTGCGGCGTATCAGTCGTTTCGGGCGCAATATCGTTCACGCGGATGCCTTCCGGCCCCAGTTCCAGCGCCAGGCTCTTGGTAAAGCCCGTCACCGCCCATTTGGCCGCCGCATAAACACTGCAATAGGGAATCCCGCGATGCGCCTCGATCGACGTCACGTTGATGATGCTCGATCCTGCTCCAGCCGTCCGCAGCAACGGGATCATCGCCCGCGTCATCCGCAGCAATTGCCCCAGATTGGTGTCGAGGATTTCCTCGGCCTCCTCATCGGCCAGCATCGCAAAGGGCCGCGCGTGGACAAAGTGGCCGACATTGTTGACCAGCACATCCAGCTTGCCGCTTTCTGCGGCAATCCGTTCTGCCAGCATCGCACCCACCCCGCGCTGGCGCACATCGCAGCGGATCACCCGCGCTGTGGGCATCGCCTGCTCTGCCGCATCGGCATTGGCCGGATCAATCTCGGCGATCACCACTTGCGCGCCCGCCCCTGCAAACGCCTCGGCAATCGCGCGGCCAATGCCCACACCGCCGCCGGTTACCAATACTGTCTTGCCACCAAAATCGAGACCCTGCGAAAGCTGCGCGGGCGGAAGTCCACCGGTCATGCCAAAGTTCCTCTCACGTTATTCTGGCAATCACCCGATTCGATAATCGATGCCGCCATTTTTACGCAAGGTGCGTTTGGTTTCAGAGCAAGTCAATGAAATGCGCAAGAAATTGGCAATTCGGCCACTATACCCCCGGTTGATCGGCCGGCACATGAACGATCAATCCGTCCAGTTCCTCACCCAATTGCACCTGGCACGACAAGCGGCTGTTGGGCCGTATCTCCGCCCCCTCGATCGCGTCCAGCATATCACGCTCATCGGGCCGCGCCGCACCCGTCCGGTCCAGCCATTCGGGCGCAATATAGCAGTGGCACGTCGCGCACTGCATCATCCCCCCGCACAGTGCGTCAATCCCGTCGATCAGATTGCCGACCGCCAGTTGCATCAGCGTCATGCCCTCAAAGTTCACCACCGTGCGCGATGATCCATCAGGCTGAACGAACGTCACTTTGGCCATTGAATATCCCTCAACCTTGTACCCCCAAAACCTTCGTCATTGCGAGGAGGCAAAGCAGACGAAGCAATCCAGAGCGTAGCGCGCACCGCCTCTGGATTGCTTCGCTACGCTCGCAATGACGAAACGACAGGAACCAACCTCAAGCGTGCGCCGGACAGCCAGCCGCCTTGGCCAGCGCAACGGCGTCAACCGCAGCCGCCGCGCCCTCAACCTTGCGCCGCTTGTACCGCACGCGGCATGGCTGTGCGGGCCAATATGTCGTTGCGCCCGCCACCGGCTTCACTTCGTCGATCAGTTCCATATCGAAGTTTTGCAACAGGATCGCCACCAGTGCCTTCATTTCCATGCGCGCAAAGTTCACGCCGGCACAGCGATGCACCCCGCCGCCAAAACCGATCAGCGAATTGCTTTCAATCTGCGCATCAGGATTGGCCGGATTGAAGCGCTCGGGATCATAAGCATCGGGATTGCGGAACGTCTCTTCCATGCGGTGGCTGACAGAAGGCGCCAACAGCACGAATTCGCCCTTTTTGATGGTGTAGCCCTCGCGCTCGATATCGGCATTGGCCTTGCGTGAAAGCATATAGGCTACCGGATGCAGCCGCTCGGTCTCGCGCAGGGCAAGGTCCATCTTTTCCATCGCGATGGCATGTTCCCAGCTCAGGTTGCCGCCATCGCCGCCGCCCAGATTGGCGGCAAGTTCATCGCGCAGCACTTGCGCATAGGCCGGGTTCTGCAACAAATCGGCCAGCGCCCAGCTCACCTGTCCGGCGGTCGTTTCATGCCCTGCCCATACCAGCAGCAGAATAAGATGGCGGATGATCTCGTCCGCAACGGGGCGGCCATCGGGATATTTGGTTTCCACCATCGTCTGGAAAAAGTCAGGCGGATCAAGCGGCATGGCGCGGCGCTTTTCGATCCACGATTGCAAGATGCCGTGCAGCTTCTTCTTGGCGCGCTGCGATTTGATCATCTTGGGCGTGGGCAGCCACAACGGCAGCACAATCTCCATCCCGCCTGAAAAATCGCGGAACAGATCGAAGAATTCGTGCCCCAGCTTTTCGTGGAATTCGCGGCCCATAAAACTGTGAGCGGCAATATCCATCACCACCGGACCCAGCGTCTGGATCAGGTCAAACTCGCCCTCCTCGCCCAACTGCGCAACCAGATTCAGCGATTCCTCGACCATCACCGGCACATATTGCTTCATTGATGCCGCTTTGAAGCGCGGCATAATGATCGCGCGCTGGCGCAGATACTCGTCCATCTCGGCAAACGAATAAAAGTCTGGCGAAAACATCTTGAGGAAAAACGGCATCGATTCACGGATCGAAAGCAGCTTGTCCGTCTCTTCAAAGAAGAACCGGTTATGCTCAGGCCCCAGCATCACATTCATGCGCTGGCCCATGAAGTTCATCGCGAACATCCGGCCTTTGGTTTTATAACCGCGCTTCAGCACGCTTACCGGATCACGGAAAAACTGCGCGATATGCCCCAACAAGGGTGCACCGCCATCAAGAAGGGGAAGACCGCCAGCGGCGCTCGCTGCACTTGCCATGCCATTTCTCCCGAATAATCGCCGGTTGATCCGGCTTAAGAGGTCAATGGTATGGTGGGCCAAACGACACGCAAGAGGGTGACACCAAAGCAGATCACCTCATGATCTACACCGGATCACCAGATAGCAAGCAACACCCTTCTTTTCCCCTCCCGTTTACAGGAGGGGTCGGGGGTGGGCTTCTTTATTCTTCCCCCCTCCCGTTTACGGGAGGGGTCGGGGGTGGGCCTACCCTGCCTCACCCTTCCCGCTCACCCTGAACTTGTCGCAGAAGGGTGTGACCAGAGGTGGGACAACAACACCAGCCCCAACACACGCCGCAACAATCAATAAACCGCCGCCGCGTTCTTCTCACGCGGATTGCCCAGCATCGCGCGGTGCGATGGCCGCTCGTGCCCGCGATCGGTAACGCCCAGTTCCTTGGCGATCTCGGCCACGATCAGTGTCTGGCCCGAAAGCGCGTCACGGTTTGGCGCAGCGTCAATCGCGGCAAGCACATGGGCCGAAAACTCCGGATTTTCGGCCATCGCCAAAAAGCCTTCGTATTGCTCGGGGTTGGTCTGGGCCGCGATTTGCGCCCGCTCGGTCAATTGCGGGCCAAGCCACAGCGATACCGCAGCAACCCCCGTACCCCGGAAATCATGCTCCATATCGTGCGCCAGCTTGTCCAGCCCTGCCTTCTGCGCGCCATAGGCTGGCCCGTGCATATAGCATGTTGCGCCAAACGATGATGTCATCGCAATGATGCCTGAACCTTGGGGCACCATGATCTTGGCGGCATGCCAGCTTGCCACATAGGCACTGCGCAAACCCACATCGAGGATCTTTTGCGCATCCAGTTCCTTTTCCCAGAACGGCATCTTTTCAATAAGCTGGTGGTGCATATAGGCCGCGTTGTTCACCAGCACATCCAGCCGTCCCTGCTCTGCCATCACTTGTTCAAACAAGCGCGCAACCGATGCATCATCGCCGTGGTCGCACACCACAGGAATGCCCTTGCCGCCATTGTCGGTCACGCGCTGTGCAGTTTCTGCCACGGTTCCGGGCAGCACGGTGCCGTCCCAGCCCTTGGCGTCACCGGGCGTCACCGTGCGGCCCGTCACGTAAACGGTATAGCCCAACTCGCCAAAGCCACGGGCAATACCGGCACCTGCGCCACGGCTGGCACCGGTTACAACGGCGACCTTTGATTGTGTCATCGCGAAAATCCTTGTCTTAAAAATCGTATTGCGAAGTCGGGATCACATCGATCCGGGTGAAGTCGATAAACCCTGCGCAACTGTCCATCATCGTGGCCAGATTGGCGGAAAACTTTTCAGGCTGGCCTGCCGCATCAAAGAACACTTCGGGCTGGTCCAGCGCCTCGATCGGAAAGCATTCTTCCACAAAGGCGTCATAGGCGGGCGCATCATCGGTCAGCGGGCGCACGATGATGTTCTGCACATATTCGAAATTCGATTGTGTCTCTATCGCCACGCGGGTGTGGTGCGAATGCCAATGGGCCATCGCATGGCTGCGCGGCAGATCGGGCCGGAACGCTATTAAGCTCGCCTGGGCGAACCCCCAAGTTCTTGTAATTCCAGCAATGTTGGATTGTTGCCCGGGGGAAACCGGCACCGCCGGATGATCGGTATTGGCAATCACCGTGGATTCACACACCAGCCATGCCGCAAACTTCGCCCCATGCGCCGTCAGCACCGCGTCCACCCCGCTCCGGAACATGGCATTGGCCGATGGCATCCAGAACTGCACGATGGCCGCCTGCTGCGGTTCCTGCCAGCGCTGCACCAATCCCGCGCCCGCCGCCACATCCTCGTCCCGAACATTGATTCGCAAAGATTTTATACCCACTTGCGCCAAGGCCGCAGGCAGGCTTTGCAATAACCGGGCACCGCACTGCGCATGTGTTTCATCAACAAACGCCCAAAGCGCGACAATCACTTTTTCCATCAGGCGTCCCTCTCAATCTCTGGCCTCTTCCCCCCTCCCGCCTGCGGGAGGGGTCGGGGGTGGGCCTGCGCAAGCTGTCGCTCCATCCCGTCAGTCGAAGTTGGCCTGCCCGCCATCCAGCGGGATCGTCGCGCCGGTCAGATAGGACAGGTCCTGCCCCGCCAGCGCCACCAGCGCCCGCCCGATATCGCCCTCCAGCGATCCGACGCGGCCCAGCGGGATCGTGCGGAAAAACGCCTGCGCTTCCTCCGGATTGTTCTCGATCCACCACTTCAGCCCCGGCGATTCCGCATGCGGCGCAATAGTCAGCACGCGAATAGCCTCGCCGCCCCATTCCGCCGCTGCCGCGCGGGTCAGCGAACGGATGCCCTGCTTCACCGCGGCATAAGCGCCATAGCCGGTCATGTCCCAACGGATGCCCGCCGACGAACAGAAGTTGAAGATCGTGCCCCCGCCCCGTGCCACCAGATGCGGACGCGCCAGCTTCATTAGGCGCAGCGTGGCCAGCGGACCAGACTCGAACCCTGCGATAAAGGCCTCGTCGCTCACATCCTCAAGCTTGCCCAGCGGCACTTCCTGCGCATTGTTCACCAGGATATCCAGCCCGCCAAACGCTGCCACCGTCGCCGCTACCGTCGCGGCCAGATCGGCAGCAGACTTCACATCGCACGCCAGCGCCAGCGCCGTGCCACCGCGCTCACGCACCATTTGCGCGGTCGCCTCCACCTTCGAAAGCGTGCGCCCGGTCACCGCCACGCAGGCGCCTGCCCCCGCCATCGCCAAGGCCACGCCCTGCCCGATGCCCTGCCCCGCACCGGTAATCAGCACGCTCTTTCCCGAAAGGTCCGTCATTCCAAAATTCCCTGAATCCAAATCACCTAAACCAAAATCAAACGATGAAGCGCGCACGATAAGAAGCAAAAGCCTCGCGCACCGCATCTTCATTCAGGCCAAAGCGTTCGAGCGAATAATCATGCATCGGCCGCTGCTCGCGCTTGTTGCCCGCCATGAACTCGGCCAGCGCGGCCTCGATCTTGTCGTCCAGCGGCACGCCGATATGCGCCAGCACCCGCTCGGCCTGCTTCAACGGCTCGCGCGCCACTTCGCGGTAATCGATGTCGATAAACCGGTCCTCGCCAATCCGCGCGCGCGCCTCTTCAAAGCGCTTCATCCATCCGGCCAGTCGCGGAAACCAGAACGCCCCCACGTCCCTGTCGGAATGCTCAGAGTTCAGCTTGTAGAGCGCGGCCTCCATGCTGACATAGCTTGGCACGACCTCCACCGGATCACGATGCGTCATAACCAGTACCGCCTCGGGAAAGGCATTGGCCACAGCATCGGTATAAGGCAGATGCGACGGGCTTTTCAGCACCCACTTGCGCCCCCGCCGCGCCGGGTCCTGCCATTGCAGATACTTCAGGATCGTCTTGAGATCCTCAAAACCCTTGGCCTGATCATAAGTATCCAGCCACTTGGCGAACGAGGGGATAAACGTCATCGCCTCGACCATCGTCGTGATGAACAACTGGCCAAGGATGATAATCTCCTCATCCGGCGCTTCGGGATCAAGCGGATGGATAGAGGCCAGTTCGGGCGAAAGGTTCAGCCAGCCCTCGATCATCGCTGCGGCATAGCCATGCCTTGCCACCGGATTGCCGGGTTCGTCACCGGGCAGCGGCGCATAGTTCTGCGCCTCATACCAGCGGATCGCGGTCATCCCCGGCGCCGATGCCAGCAGGCGGTGGAAGATCGTGCTGCCGGTGCGCGGCAAGCCAAGGATGATCGCGGCCACTTCCACGCTCTCATCCAGTATCTCAGGGTAGCGCTTGATATCCTCCACCATGCGCAGACGGCTGGCGAGACCTTTGAGGATCGACTCTGTCTGCCCGCCAAACCCGGCAGGCGTCAGCTTGCCCTCGGCATTGGCCGCAGCGATGTACTGGTCCATCGGCTCGAAGAACCAGGTATCGCCAAAGTCTACCAGACCCGTGCGCTCCCGCGCCGCATCAAGCAGGGTTGCGCGGTCAAACACCGGCGCAGGGTGGGTTGTGGACATGGCGATGCCTCTCTCCGGGTGCTTTTACCATCTTGCGTAGATCGCAGCACCATATTGTTCGCAAGTTGCGCTTTTCTGTCATCAATGTGCAGGGTTTGCAAACGCGAATTGTCTATGCGCCACCACAATCCTTGTTGCAACGCGCAGCAATGGCATCTTGCAGAAACGCAATCAGGCGTGACAGGCTCGGCCCTGGCGGGGCTTTCGCGCGATGCACCAGCCATAGCGGGCAATCGTGGCGCGGTTCCGGCGGAGCGAGACGGGCAAGCGCAGGCTCCTCATCCGCCGAAAAGCACCACAGACAAGCCTGACCGATGCCTGCCAGCACCGCCTGCTTAAGCTGCGGCCAGCTATTGACCGTGGCAAGGCCAGCAGCTTGTGCCACTTCGCCTGCCGGGTTTGAACTCCACGCACCGCCGGGCAGGACGGCGTCAAATTCATACCCCCAACCCAGCGGCGGCAAGCCATCGGCAACGCTGTAGATCGCCTGCCGAAGCGTTGTCACCTGCACTCCGGCGAGGCGCAGCGGCAAGGTTCGCACGAGCGCGATGCCCAGATCGGCACGGCGCTGTGTCACGGCTTCCAAAGGATCAAGTTCACCCAGCAATTCAATGGGCACATCGGGATTTTCGCGCCGGAAGCGGGCTAGCTCAGGCAAAAACTCGCTCGCAATTCCGCCACTTCCGGCAATGCGGATCGGGGCAGAACGCAAGCCGATGTGGCTGATATCCAGCAGCATCGCCGCCGCCTCGCGCTCCATCGCCTCTGCGCCCGCCAAAAGCCGCGCACCCGCCACTGTCGGGGCATAGCCAAGCGGGGTCTGTTCAAACAGCGGCGTACCCAGCGCTTGCTCCAACGCATCAACCCGGCGGCCGATAGTGGTGCGATTGACACCCAGTTGCCGCCCGGCAGCCGTGTAAGAACCTGTGCGCACCGCCGCCAGGAACACTTCCAGATCGCCCCATTGCATTCGCTCGAATTCCCCTCTTCCCATAAGCGCGTGCATCCTTGCACAATAGCTGTGCAGCGCAAGATACTTCGCAAATCTTCATCAGAAGTGCTAATCGTATGGCAATTGCGCCGCACTGATCGTAATCAGAAGCGGAAACCTAAGAGAGGGAATACCCTGATGGCGACTTCCAAGGATTACAGCCTCGGCGAATTCGATTTTGCGCGGGGTTGGTTCATGATCGGCCCGGCCAGTGATGCCACGCGCACACCTGCGCCCATCCGCTATTTCGGCAAGGATCTGGTGCTCTATCGCGGAGAGAGCGGCACACCTTATGTGGTCGACGCTTACTGCCCGCACATGGGCGCGCACCTTGCCAAGAACACCACCTCCTATATCGTGCGTGATGGCGAGCATGTCGAAGGCGAATCGATCCGCTGCCCGTTCCACGGCTGGCGCTTCGGCACCGATGGTGCCTGCAATCACATCCCCTATTCCGATTTCATCCCCAAAGCGGCCAAGCTTGGTACCTATCCGGTGGTAGAGCGGGCAGGCATCCTGTGGATGTGGAACGATCCCGAAGGCCTTGCCCCTGATGTGGATCTGCCGGATTTTGGCGGCCATTACGGACAGCCGGGCTGGGTCGAATGGAAGATCGACTATATGGGCGATCTTAACAGCCACGGCATTGAAATCATCGATAACATGGCGGATTTCGGCCACTTCGTACCCATCCACGGTGCGACCGATTGGCAATATTTTGCCAACGAATTCATGGGCGCGCACCTGCACCAGTACTACAGCGCAGGGCACCGCACTTTAACCGCCAACCCGGATGACTTCCTTGTGCTGGACACATGGTACGAAGGCCCGGGCTTCCTGCAATCTGCGATGGCGGGCACGTTTGACAGCTTCATCATGATCGCCAACACGCCGGTCGAAGATGGCGTTACCCGCAGCTGGCATGCACTGATGGTCAAAGTCCACGACGGCAGCCGCGAAACCACGGACGAGGACCGCGCCCATGCGCTGGCCTATCAGGAAGGCAGCTGTCTGGCTTTTGCCCAAGACGTTGAAATCTGGGCAAACAAGCGGGCGTGCATCAACCCCTTGGCACTGCCTTCGGATGGCCCTTATGGCAAAGTCCGGCTGTGGTATCGCCAGTTCTACAACCCGCGCGACATGGCCCCCGACATTCAGGGCCGCGTAAACGGTCTGCATGTCACGCTCGACAAGCGACCGGGCCAAAAGGTGGCGTAATTTCGCTGTGCCATTCCAAAAACCTTGAAAAAACAACAAGCGCAACGCGCCACGGGAGAATACCGGATGTCCATGCTGTCAGGCAAAGTTGCTATCATTACAGGCGGCGCACGCGGCATGGGCGCTGCGACAAGCCGCCTGTTCGTGCAGCACGGTGCCAAAGTGGCGATTGCCGATGTGCTGGACGAAGCGGGCGAAGCCTTGGCGCTTGAATTGGGTGACAGCGCGCGCTTCTTCAAGCTGGATGTGACCAGTGAAGAAAGCTGGGCGCAAGTGGTGGCCGATGTCGAAGGCACGTTCGGGCCGGTTGATGCGCTGGTCAACAACGCCGGCATCTTGATGTTCAAGAGCATTCTGGAAACCACCAAAGCCGATTACGAACGCGTGCTTGGCGTCAATCTGGTGGGCGAATTCCTGGGTGTGAAAGCTGTGGCACCAGGCATGATCGCGCGTGGCAAAGGGGCCATTGTCAACATCTCATCGGTTGACGGGATGAAGGGCGCGAACGGACTTGTCGCTTATGCCTCGTCCAAATGGGGCGTTCGCGGGCTGACCAAAGTGGCGGCAATGGAACTGGGCCATAAAGGCATCCGCATCAATTCCGTGCATCCGGGCGGCGTTGATACGATCATGTCCAACCACAACAACGCCGCACGCGACGAGCTTGATAAAGCTTATGGCAACGTGCCCTTGCAGCGTATTGGCGGGCCGGAAGAAGTGGCGGCGGCCAGCGCCTTTCTCGTTAGCGACGCTGCATCCTACATTCACGGCGCGGAAATCGTCGTGGATGGCGGGATGACAGTGGGCACCTTTTACATGGGCATGCCGGGCGCGCCGGGAATGTAGCTTTCGGGTTAACTGCCGCCAAGCGACCCGAGCAAAGCCATGAGTTGCGCTTGGCGGTGAACGCCCGTTTTGGCAAAGACCGAACGTAGCTGCACTTTGGCAGTGTTGTGCGCGATGCCAAGCCGTTTGGCTGCCTCAACAAGGCTCAGCCCTTCGGCCAGCACTGCCGTCAACCGCGCCTCTGCAATTGTCAGCCCCAGAAAATCGCGCAAAGTCTGCGGATCAGCGCGCTGATCTGCCCCCGGTCTGGCAAGGAACAGCGCCAAGGCACCTGCCCCCGCGTGGATTGTGCTGACATCCAGAGGGCGCGCGGTGGCGACCAGATCACCGCACTGTGCACGGTCAATCCGGAAACGCGTCAAGCCGCCAGCACCTTCACCGGCAAGCAAGCCTGTTACCCGGCGCTGGTTCACCGGATCGGTCAATACCAAGGCATCTCCGCGCCTGAGAAGTCCCTCTGCCTGTCCCAGCAGTTCATCAGCCAGCGCATTGGCGCTGACGATCCGGTGATTGCGGTCCAGAATGATCAGCGCCAACCCCAGCCCTTGGGTTGCGGCGTGAAACACGCCATGCTCTGCCCCTGCAAACTCTAGCTTTTCATAAAGCCGCACCGCACTCTTGAGATGGGCCGTCAAGGCTTGAAAGCGGGCGCGATCATCGCTTGTGAAGTTGGGCAAAGATCGGTGCCGGGTTAGGCGGAAACGCGCTTCATACCGGCCATCATCAATCCGCCCAGCACCCATGCCCGCCTGGCCAAAATGCAGGTCCAGCCCCAAGACCTGATCGAACCCCGTTTCGGCCATGACTTTGCGGTATTCAGGATAGGCCCCGTCCGGCAGCAAACCCATGAATTCCGCATAAGAAGTGACCACGCCATCGCCCAGCCCCTGAAACGGGTCATCGGCAAACAGGCTTTGCATATAATTGGCATCGAAATCGGGACTGCTGCCCGGCGTCAGGAAGGTGGCGGGCTGACGCTTACCGGGAGCCGTGATGATCAGCGTCGCATGCGTTGACTTCAGCCAGCTTGCCAGCGCTTCCAGAAAGCGATGCCAGGGCCGCTCTTCTGCTATTCCGGCATAGAGCGTGGCCAGCAAACCGGAAAATTCAGGATCAACCACGCCAGACATTGCTATCCTATAGGCCGGTAGAAGCGGCCCGGCCAAGGAAGTTTGCGCATCCCTTGGTTCAAGGGCCGACAGGAAGCACAACCGGCGCGAATGTCGACAAGAGCGCGGCATCCAGCAACTGCGCTTGGCCGGTGATAAAGCCTGCCGCCGGGCTTGCAAGCCACAGCGCCACTTCGGCAACATGCTGCGCGCTGCCCATGCCGCGCAAAGGCACGCGCGGCAGGCTTGCCGGATCAACCATGGCCACATCTGCCGCACCGATCAGCGGCGTTTCCACACCGCCCGGGCACAAGGCATTGATCCGCGCACCGCGCGCAGCAAAGGCATCCACGCAGGATTTGACGAGGCCGACTATGCCGTGTTTGGCCGCGCTATAGGCCGGGTTGGCAGGATGCCCGATAACGCCTGCGGCCGATGCCGTGACAACCACCGCACCGCCTTGCGCGATCACCGGTTCCACCGCCTTGATCCCGTTAAAGGCGCCCTTCAGATTGATCGCCACAACCCGATCAAAGAAAGCCTCGTCCACCGTGCCGAGTCCTTCGGCAGCGCCATAGAAACCGGCATTGAGGAAGGCGATGTCAAGCCGCCCTGCCTGTTCGATCACATGCGCGACCATCGCCTGGTTGCTGGCATAATCGGCCACATCCACAGGCACGGCAGCAGCGCCTGCTCCGATTTCTGCCGCCACAGCCTGCGCCCCTGCCAGATTAAGATCAGCGCAGAACACCCGCGCACCATCTTGGGCAAAGCGGATCGCGGCGGCCCGGCCTATGCCCGATGCAGCACCGGTAATCAGGGCAACTTTGCCGGCAAAACGTGCGGTCATCCTCTTGTCCCTTTTATGTTACGCCACACGCAGTTCGGTTTTGAGCACCTTGCCGGCGGCGTTGCGCGGCAGATCATCGACGAACACGAACTGGCGGGGCACTTTGTAATTGGCCATATTCTCGCGCGACCACGCAAGCAGATCGGCCTCGGCAACCGACGCACCAGAGCGGAGCACCACAAAGGCGCGGCCCACTTCGCCCAAGCGTTCATCGGGCACGCCCACTACGGCCACCATGCCAATCGCAGGATGTTCGGCCAGCAGCTTTTCCACTTCGGCAGGATAGACGTTGAAGCCACCCGAGATGTACAAGTCCTTCTTGCGATCGGTGATGCGCAAATAGCCTCGTTCGTCCATCGTGCCGATATCACCGGTGTGCAACCAGCCTTGTGCGTCAATCGCCTCTGCGGTGGCCTCTGGATCATCAAGATACCCCAGCATGACCCCCTGCCCGCGCACCAGCACTTCGCCGGTTTGACCGCGCGGCACTTCGTTGCCATCGTCATCGGCCACGCGCACTTCATTGCCGGGGAATGCTGCGCCGCAGGTGCGCGCAATGGTTTCTGCATCATCGCCTGGAACGCATGTGGTGATGTTCACGCATTCGGTCATGCCATAGGCGGTGATCAGATCGGTCATGCCCAGATCGCGCCGGATGCGTTCGACCAGCGATGGCGGCACCGTGGCAGCGCCGGTTGTGCCGCCGCGCAGGGATGAGCAATCCCACGGGCGCTTGTCCAGTTCTGCCAGCAGCATCTGGAAGATCGTGGGCGGCCCCGGCATGAACGTGATGCGTTCACGCTCGATCAGATCAATGGCCTGCGCCACATCGAACTGCGGCATCGGCACCGCCACCGCGCCAGCCAGAATGCACGCCACCCAGCCCACTTTCATCCCGAACGAATGGAAGAACGGATTGACGATCAGATAGCGATCCCCCGTCACCAAACGCGTATTGGCAATCCATACTGCCGCTTGCGGCAAAACCTGCCCATAGGTCATCAAGACGCCCTTGGGGCTTCCGGTGGTGCCGCTGGTAAACAGGATATCCGATACGGTATCGCCATCAATCGTCGCCAATGCAGCGTCCACCGCCGGATCATCTGCACCTTTGCCCAAGGCTGCAAAAGCGCCAAACCCGTCACCGATCAGCACAATCTGTTCCAGCGCGGGCAGAGCCTCGCCTGCAATCAGCGCGCGATAGTCGATGCCAAGGAAGCTATCGACCGTAAACAGGACCCGCGCCCGGGTGCGGCGCAGGATATCGCCTGCCTCGCGGCCTTTCAGCCGGGTGTTCAAGGTAACAACGCTGGCCCCGCAAGTCATCGCCGCAATCGCCGCAACAATCCATTCGCGCGAATTGGGTGCCCAGACCGCCACCCGATCCCCCGCGCCTATGCCATGTGCCAACAGCGCGGAAGCAACCGCGCGGCTGTGTTGCCACAATTGCGCAAAGCTCCACACCTCGCCCCGGTCAATAACAGCAGGTGCATCGCCCCACTGCGCTGCGGCAGCTTGCGCAGCGTGCGGGATGGTTTGGGGAAGGGGATGCAAAGTGGCCATTGCAGCGTTCGTCAGGCCACTTCAAACAGACCGGCTGCGCCCATGCCGCCTGCCACGCACATCGAGACGATAACGTACTTCACGCCGCGCCGCTTGCCTTCGATCAGGGCGTGCCCGACAAGGCGCGATCCCGTCATCCCGAACGGGTGCCCGATGGCAATGCCGCCGCCGTTGACGTTAAGCTTTTCAGGATCAATGCCCAGCTTTTGCTGGCAATAGACGGCTTGGGAGGCGAACGCTTCGTTAATTTCGAACAGGCCGATATCATCCAGTTTCAGCCCTGCCCGATCCAGCAGCTTGGGGATCGCGAAAACGGGGCCGATACCCATTTCATCCGCGCCGCAGCCTGCCACCTGAAAACCGCGATAGATGCCCAGTACCGGGCGGCCTTCCGCCTTGGCCGTGGTCAGGTCCATCAGCACTTGCGCCGATGCACCATCGGAAAGCTGGCTGGCGTTGCCCGCCGTCACGTGTTTGCCCTCGGTTATGACCTGCCCGTTCTTGAACACCGGCTTCAGGCCTGCGAGCGCCTCATAGGTCGTGCCCGCTCGCACGCCTTCGTCTTTGGTCAGCGTGACTTGCTCTTTGCCGGTCTCGTTGCCCTCTTTGTCGAACAGCGCACGTGTGACAGTGATCGGCACGATCTCGTCATCAAACTTGTCCGCAGCCTGCCCTGCGGCAGCACGCTGCTGCGACAGTGCAGCGAACTGGTCCTGCTCCTCGCGGCTCACCCCATAGCGCTCGGCAACGATTTCGGCGGTCTCGATCATCGCCATATAGGCATAAGGGTCAGCCGCATTCACCGCTTCTGAACGGTTGCGGAACGTTGGCATGTGCTTGTTCAGCGTCAGCGAGATGCTCTCCATCCCGCCTGCCACGGCCACGTCGATCTCGTTGCACATGATCCCGCGCGCAGCCAAAGCGATGGCGTTCAGCCCTGATGAACACTTGCGGTCCAGCGTGAAGCCGCACGTGCTGTCAGGCAGGCCCGAGGTGTGGACGGTCAACCGTGCGAGATTGTAGCTTTGCGTGTTCCAGTGGTTGCCCACGCCCAGATAGACATCATCCACCCGCGCCGGATCAATGCCCGCGCGCGCAATCGCGGCATTCACAACATGCGCGGAAAGGACCGGTGCCTCGGTATCATTGAAGGCACCCCGATAGGCTTTGCCAACGCCGGTACGGGCGGTGGAAACGATAGCAGCTTCGCGCATGTCAAATCCTCTTGAAAGCTTGGCAGTCAGGCAAAGCCGTGCATGTTTGTCGGGCCCCAGAAGGCACGCATTTCGATCACTTCACCGGCCTCGTTAAAGCGGAACGTATCGATCACATCGATCCGCTTGTCCGATCCTTCCCAGTGCAGGTTCACCGAAAACGCAAAGACCGCATAATCACCCACAACACGGATGGGGCCTTCCAGCTTCAGCTTGGCACCGGTTGCCATCGATCCGGCATAGAACGCGCGGATGGCTTCGCGGCCATGATGGATCGGGCTGCCAACCGGGTCTTCGCAGGTTGCATCTTCGGCATAAAGCGCAGCGACGCGATCGGAACTTCCCGCATCGAAGGCGGCAACATATTCGTGGACAGCAGCTTCCATTGTCGTTGGATCAGGCATCGCTCACCTCCGGAAAATAACGGCTTATGGTATCAAGCACACAGGCGGGCTTATCTTGCCCTTCAATTTCGATGGTGACGCGGACGACCGATTGAATGCCGCCCTTCACCTCTTCGACCGAGACGATTTCACCCGCTCCGCGAATGCGGCTGCCGACTTTTACCGGCGAAAGGAACCGCAACCGGTCAGCGCCGACGTTCACCGCATGGGCAAAGCCGCGCACTTCGATCAATTGCGGCAGGAAATAATTGACAAGGCTCATCGTCAGATAGCCATGCACAATCGTGCCGCCAAACGGCCCCTCTTTGGCGCGTTCCACATCAACATGAATCCATTGGTGGTCGCCGGTCACATCGGCAAAACCGTTGACCCGGTCCTGATCGATCTCAAGCCATTCTGTCGGTGCCAGAACAGTTCCTTCAGCCCCCATCAAATCAGCCGGTTTTTCAAAGATTTTGGCCATGATCAGGCCTTCTGGCTTGATACCGGGACGATTTCTCCGGTCATGTAGGATGATAGATCGGACGCCAGAAACAGCATCACATTGGCCACTTCCCACACTTCGGCCGGGCGACCATAGGCTTCTGTCTTAACCAATTGCTCCAGCATTTCCTCGGTCGTCACTTTGGCAAGGAAAGGATGCATCGCAAGGCTGGGAGCGACCGCATTGATCCGCACGCCGTGATCGGCCGCTTCCAGCGCGGTGCAGCGGGTGAATGCCATCACGCCCGCCTTGGCCGCCGCATAATGTGCCTGCCCGCGCTGCGCACGCCATCCCAGCACCGACGCATTGTTGACCATCACGCCTGACCGGTTGGCATACATCGAGGGCAGGAACGCGCGCGTCATGCGGAACAAGCTGGTCAGCGTCACGTCGAGCACGCGGCTCCACTGATCATCGGTCATGTCAACGACATTGGCCTCGCCGCCCAATCCTGCGTTATTGATCAGGACATCCACTTTGCCGAACGCCGCCAGCGCTGCATCGCGCAAAGCCTGAACGGCGTCTTCGCTCGTCACATCACAAACCGCCGTCAGCGGCCGCGCGCAGCCCACTTCCGCCGCGATCCGGTCTGCCGCTTCACCAAGGCGGCGTTCGTGGAAATCGCTGATCAGCACGCGCGCGCCCTCTTCGGCAGCGCGCTTGGCCACGGCATAGCCGATGCCGGTGCCTGCAGCGGCGGTCACGACCACGGTCTTGCCTTTCAGCATGCCCAGCGGTGTCGGATAGGCGGGAACGGGGACAGTCATGCGTTTCCTCGTGGTTCGCGCGGTAAACCCAAACCGCGCTCGGCGATCTGGTTGCGCTGGATCTGGTTTGTGCCGCCGTAAATCGTATCGGCGCGGCTATAGAGATAGAGGTTGGGCAGGGCGCCCCAGGCATAGTCATCGCCGTCAGCCACTTCGGCAGCTTGCCCCAGAACGTCCATCGCCAGTTCGCCCAGATTGCGCCGCCACGTGGCCCACTGGATCTTGTAGGTCAGTGCCGCACCATCAATCGCGGCCAGATCCGTGCCGGAAAGCATGCGCAGCGCGCCATAACGCATCAGACGCAGGCCGATTTCCGCTTTGGCAATGCGCTGGCGGATCATAGCGTCAACCATCCGGCCATTGGCCTTTGCCGCTGCGATCACCGCGTCCAGTTCGTTGCGGAATTGCATTTGCTGGCCCAACGTGGAAACGCCGCGTTCAAACGCCAGCAGCGCCATCGCCACTTTCCACCCCTCGCCCGCCGCGCCCAGCATAGCATCAGCCGGACAGCGCGCATCGGTCAGGAACGTCTCGTTGAACTCGGCCTCGCCGTTGATCTGGCGGATGGGCCGCACCTCAATGCCGGGCTGCTCCATGTCCATCAGCAGGAACGACAAGCCCTTGGGCCCCTTCGAGCCTTCCTCGCTGCGCGCCACGACAAAGATCATGTCGGAATAATGGGCCAGACTGGTCCACACTTTCTGGCCATTCACCACCCAATCGCCACCATCCAACCGCGCCTTGGTCTTCACGTTGGCAAGGTCTGATCCGGCATTCGGTTCTGAATAGCCCTGACACCATATCTGCGTTCCCGCAGCGATCCCGGGCAGATAGCGCGCCTTTTGCTCCTCGGAACCGAAGGCCAGAACCGTGGGTCCGGTCAATTCCACGCCAATGTGATTGATGCGGTTGGGCGCACCGGCACGGGCATATTCTTCGGCAAAGATAACCTGCTGCGCCAGCGTCGCATCGCGCCCGCCCCATGCCTCGGGCCAACCAATGCACGACCAGCGGTGCGCCGCCAATTGCTGCTCCCACTCCTTGCGGCGGGGGATGGCATCGCACAGATTGGGAATGCCGCGAATGTCGGCAAATGGCCCTGCCATTTGCGCTTGCAACCAATCCGCACATTCGGCGCGGAAGGCTTCATCCTCAGGCGAAAAGCCCAGTTTCATGCAGCCTGATCCAGCACCAGGGCGGCAATCTGTTCGCGGTGCCACTGGCTGTCACCCAGCATGGATGAAACCGAACGCGCCCGCTTGAAGAACAAGTGCGCGTCATGCTCCCACGTAAAGCCGATGCCGCCGTGCAACTGGATCATGTTGCCAGCACACATGTGGAATGTATCGGCGCAAAACGCCTTGGCCGAATGCAGCGCGATCTGCGCTTCATCGCTGCCTTCATCCACCGCACAGGCCGCCCAGTAAACCGCCGAACGGGCCTGCTCGATCTCGATCATCATATCGGCAAGCCGGTGCTTGTAGGCCTGAAACGATCCGATCTGCCGTCCGAACTGCACGCGTTCCTTGGAATAGGCCACCGTGCGGTCAAGCGCCGCCTGCGCGCCACCCAACGCCTCGGCAGCAAGGCAAATCCATCCCGTGACGTCCAGCGCGCGGATGGCAGCGGCATTGTCCGCAAAGCTTTCCGCCGCAGCATTGTCCAGCACAACCGTTGCCAAGGGCCGGGTCTGGTCCATCGTCACATGCTGCGTCACGCTTACGCCCGGCGCGGTTGCTTCAACCAGAAAGGCCTTGTCGCCAGCGGTCAGCACCAACAGGTTGGCGCAGCCGCCATGCGGGGCGAAACGGAATGTGCCCGACAGCGTACCGTTGCCAATCACCGCGTCTGCGCCGCTTGCCGAAGTTGCAATCACTTCGCCAGAAACCAGCGCAGGCAACCACTTGGCCTGTTGATCCGGGCTGCCCCCTGCCACCAGCGCATGGGCCACGCGCGCATTGCCCAGCAGTGGCAACGCGGCAACTTGTGCGCCTGCGGCCTCAGCGATCAGCGCAAATTCCACCATGCCAAGGCCAACCCCGCCAAGCTCTTCGGGCACACCGATGCCCGCAAGGCCCAGCTCCGTGCAGAAGCTGGCCCAAAGATCACGGTCGATCCCGTCTGCCGCCATGGCTTTGCGCGTCCGCGCGCTCGTCGCGTTTTCAGCGAAAAAGCCGCGCGCGGTTTCGGCGATCATGGCCTGTTCTTGCGTAAAAGCGAATTCCATCAATCCGGATCCTTGAAAACGGTAAACTTTACGCGGTGCCCCAGACCTTGCGAGGCGGCACGCGGTCTGCCAGCAATTTGTCCACCACATCACCCACTTGCGCAGGCTCCCAGCGCGCATCCTGGTTGACGAACGGGCCTTCACGCCAGCCATCTTCCAGCATGATCTTGCCGCCTTCGAGTTCGAACACGCAGCCTGTGACGTGCGCCGCAGCAGCGCTGCCCAGCCACACCACGGTGGGCGCGACATTGGCCGGGTCCATCACATCGAAGCCGTCGTCCACGGCCTTCATCTTGTCGGCAAAAGCGCCTTCGGTCATCCGTGTGCGCGCCGATGGGGCCAATGCATTGGCCGTGATGCCATAGCGGCCAAGCTCCGCCGCCTGCACCAAAGTCAGCGCTGCAATGCCGCCCTTTGCGGTGGAATAGGCGGCTTGCGCGATCGATCCTTGCAGGCCCGCCCCGCTTGATGTGTTGATGA
Organism: Novosphingobium sp. AAP83; assembly: GCF_001295795.1. GTDB lineage: Bacteria > Pseudomonadota > Alphaproteobacteria > Sphingomonadales > Sphingomonadaceae > Novosphingobium. Next base: position 34,265 of record NZ_LJHY01000008.1, on the reverse strand, counting down.
TCCGCGCATCGGGATCACGGCCTTCCTTTTGCTTGGCCCGCCAGTAATTCACCGCATGGCGCGCAAGGCAAAAATGCCCGCGCAGATGCACATACATGGTGGCGTCCCATTCATCGAGCGTTGCCGAAACAAACATACGGTCCCGCACGATGCCGGCGTTGTTCACGATCACGTGCAGATCACCAAACGCCGCCAAGGCCGCCTCGACAATCCGCCCCGCTGCGTCCCAATCGGTAATGTCCTCGTAGTTGGCGATGGCCTTGCCGCCTGCTGCCACGATTTCAGCCACAACGGCATCGGCGGCGCTGGTATCGCGGCCTTCACCGCCCAGCGATGTGCCGATGTCATTGACCACCACATTCGCGCCCTGCGCCCCAAACGCCAGTGCATAGGCGCGGCCAAGCCCGCCTGCGGCTCCGGTAATGATGACGGTCCGGTTATCGCATAGCCCCATGATTCAGTCGTCCTTGCTCGCTTGGGTATCGGCTGGGGTGCGCCGCATATGTGCGCTGGTGTCCCCCAGAAAATCGATCTTGGCATAATTGCGTTCGGTGAAATGCCATTCGCCATCGGTCACGGCGAAGCGGTCAACATATCGGCCACTGCCAACGATCTGCAGTGCATAGCCTTCGGTCTGCTGCAAAACCGTCCACTGCGATCGGCACGTGGCGCTCTGCCCGTCGGGGGCAAGTTCGATGATTGGATTGGTCGTGATATGCCGCGTGCGCGGGCTACCATCATAGACATGCACCCACGATTGCCACATTGCCAGAATGGCCGGAACGCCCTCAATGCGCTCATCCTGCGCAAGCAGATAGCCTCCGTCAAAAAGCCGCGCGGCACCTTCGAAATCGCCATCGTCAAATGCCTCGGCATAGCGATAGAGCAAGTTCGGGATGGCAATGGCCGGATTGGCGCTCATCGCATCACAGCCGTTCGATGATGGTGACGTTGGCTTGGCCCCCACCTTCGCACATGGTCTGCAAGCCATAACGGCCACCGGTGCGCTCCAGCGCATTCAGCAGCGTGGTCATCAGCCGCGCGCCCGAAGCGCCCAGCGGATGGCCCAGCGCAATCGCGCCGCCATGAATGTTCACTTTCTCGTGCGGAATGCCCAGTTCCTGCATCCACGCCATCGGCACCGATGCAAAAGCTTCGTTGCATTCGAACAGATCGATATCGGCAACCGTCATCCCGGCCTTGGCCAAGGCATGTTGCGTCGCCGGGATCGGCGCGGTGAGCATCCAGACCGGATCATCGGCCCGCACCGAGATATGGTGAATGCGCGCGCGCGGCTTCCATCCATGCTCTTTGACCGCGCGTTCACTTGCCACCAGCAAGGCGGCTGCGCCATCGCAGTTCTGGCTGGCGACGCCTGCAGTGATCACCCCGCCCTCTTGCACCGTGCGCAATCCGGCAAGCCCTTCAGGAGTCGTGCCTGCGCGGATTGTCTCGTCATGGGCCAGCCCTTCAAGCGGGGCGATTTCGTTGGCAAACCAGCCATTGTCGGTGGCCGCTTGCGCCCGTGCATGGCTGGCCACGGCAAAGGCCTCCATCGCAGCGCGGGTGATGCCCCACTTGGCGGCAATCATTTCGGCTGAATTGATCTGGTTAAGCAGCCCGTCGCCATAGCGCTCGCGCCATCCTGCCGAACCGGTAAACGGATCGCCAAAGCCATAGGCCTCGCCTGCATACATCGCGGCGGAAATGGGAATTGCGTTCATGGCCTGACTGCCGCCTGCCACGACCAGATCCTGCGTCCCGCTCATCACGCCTTGCGCAGCAAAGTGCAGGGCCTGCTGCGATGAACCGCACTGGCGGTCAATCGTTGTGCCCGGCACGTGTTGCGGCAGGCCTGCTACCAGCCATGCGGTACGTCCGATATCGCCCGCTTGTGGCCCGATCGTATCGCAGCACCCCCAGACCACGTCATCCACCAGCCCTGCGTCAATGCCAGTCCGGGCGATCAGGGCCTTGATCGGATGCGCGCCAAGGTCTGCCGGATGCACGGCGGCAAGGCTGCCCTTCTTGCGGCCAACCGGCGCGCGAACCGCATCGATGATATAGGCTTCAGGCATCGTCATCCGTCCTTCAGGCAAATGTGTTTTCAGGGCCGATGGCAAAAGTGCCGCCAAGCACCGCGTCATCAACGCGGGCATAATGGAATGCGCGGTCGCCCCACGCGCCTGCCAGCGCCCAAGCGCGCTTCATCCAGAAATGCAGGTCAACCTCGTAAGTATAACCCATCGCGCCATGCACCTGGATCGCGGTTTCTGCCGTCAGCATCGCGGCATCGGTTGCCGCCAGCTTGGCGTGGCTGACGTGCAGCGACGCCGATGCCAGACCATCCTGAAGCGCCGAAGCCGCGCGCCAGACCACCGGCTTGGCAAATTCGACTGCAACCGAACACGACGCCAATTGATGCTTCAATCCCTGAAACGCGCCGACCGGTTGGCCAAACTGGGTCCGGATTTTGGCATATTCGACCGCTTGGGCCAGCATCGCATCGGCGATCCCGGTCAACTGCGCCGCACACATCAGCGCGCCAAGATTGAGCAGGTGCGGATCATCACTGGCGGCGCTTTCTACCTTTGCCAGATTGCGCAGCGGATCAACGCTTTGCACATGATCGCCATGGCCATCGGCCAACCACGGGTTGATCACATGGGCAGGCGCCAGTGTCTTCTCGCCCGAAACCACCTGCTCCAGCCCGGTAAGATCACCCCGCGCAACGGCCCATGGCACACCCACAAACGCGGTATCCACCAGCGGTTCGGCAAGGCAGGCGCGGCCACATTCGGCCGCAATCAGCGCAGCTTCTACAAGTCCCAGCCCCAGCCCGCCCTGCTCTTCGGGCACCAGCAGTCCGGTCAGCCCCATCTCGACCAGTCCCTGCCAGATCGCGGGATCGCGGTTGCCTTCCTGATCAAGGCGGCGCAGCACTTGCGGACCGTGTGTGCCCTCAAGGTAATCACGCACACTGCTCGCCAGTGTCAATTGATCGTCGGTGAAACGGAAATCCATCGCTTGGCCCCTCTTCAACCGTTGCCGATACGCGGCAGGCCGAGCAGGCGTTCCGCGATGATGTTGCGCTGGACCTCGTTTGATCCGGCATAGATCGGGCCGGAAAGCGAGAACATATAGCCCTCCAGCCATTGGTTGATGCGCCCGTCGTCAAACCGTTTGAGTTCGGCTGCCGCCCCCAGCAATTGCATCGCCGTGCGGTGCATCGTGCGGTCGAGTTCGGACCAGAAGATCTTGTTCAGGCTGGCCTCTGCACCGATTTTGCCGCCCGCCATGATCTTCGATGCCACAGCATATGTGTTGTAGGCATAGGCCTGCGCCGCGCCCCACGCCTGCACCACCGCCTCGCGCGCAGCAGGCGAAGCCCTGTCTGCATGCTCGCGGTAAAGTTCGACCAGTCGCTTGGCGGTGGCCTGAAACCGGCCCGGCGAACGCAGCATCAGCCCGCGTTCAAACCCTGCCGTCGCCATCGCCACGTTCCAGCCCTGCCCTTCACCGGCAAGGCAATTCTCCACCGGCACGCGCACTTCATCAAAGAACAGTTCGGCAAAGCCGGTATCGCCATGCAACTGACGGATCGGACGGCGCGTGATACCGGGCGAATTGATATCGAACAGGATAAACGTCAGCCCCTTGTGACGCTTGCTTTCGGGGTCTGTCCGGAAAATGCCGAAGCCCCAGTCGGCAAAGGCCGCGCGGCTTGACCATGTCTTCTGGCCTGTGATCACATAATGATCGCCATCCCGCACCGCTTTTGACTGGATCGCGGCCATATCGCTGCCCGCGCCCGGTTCAGACCACGCCTGTGCCCAGATCTCTTCTCCGCGCGCCATCGGCGGCAAGAACCGCGCCTTCTGTTCAGGCGTACCGAATTCCATGATCGTGGGGCCAAGCAGGAAGATGCCGTTCTGGTTTGCCCGGTTGGGGCCACCGGCGCGGAAGTATTCCTCTTCGAAGATCAGCCATTCGATCAGGTCCAGCCCGCGCCCGCCGAATTCCTCGGGCCATGTCACCATGCCCCAGTTCCCGCTCGCCAGCTTGCGTTCCCACTCGACGTGGGCGTCATAGCCTTCGCGGCATTCCAGCGTCACCAGCGGCTCTTTGGGGACATTGGCCTCCATCCAGCCGCGCACTTCGGCGCGAAAAGCCTGTTGTTCAGGAGTATAGGTAAGGTTCATCAGAACTTGGCCACCTTGCCGGTTTCCACAAAAGCGTCGCGCGCTTTCTGGCTGTCTTCGTGCATATACATTTCGAGCGTGAAGCCCTGCTCCCAGCGATAGCCGCGATCCACATCGCGCGGCTCCAGCCCGTTCAGCGCCTCTTTCGCGATGACCAGCGCCTTGCGGCTCTTGGAGGCAATCACGGCGCAGAATGCATGCGCCTCGGCCACCAGATCGGCGCGCGGCACCACTTTCTCGACCGCGCCCAGACGATAGGCTTCCTCTGCCGGGATATTGCCGCCGGTAAAGAACGCAGCACGCACTTTGTGCAGCGGCAGCATTCGCGAAAGGTGGCTGGCCCCGCCCATCGCACCGCGATCCACCTCGGGCAGCGAGAAGAACGCATCATCCGCCGCGATGATCGTGTCAGAAGCCCCGCAAATGCCGATGCCGCCGCCGATCACAAACTTGTGCGCCGCCACAACCACCGGCACTTCGGCATCGCGAATGGCCTTGAACGTCAGGTAATTGCCGCGATTGAGCACGGTGATCCGTTCGGGATGCGCCTGCATCTCCTTGATATCCACCCCGCCGCAGAACCCGCGCGCCGTTTCAGCCGCGCGGATCAACACGCAGTTGACTTCCGGATTGCTCGCCGCCGCCGTGATGATGGCAGGCAAGGACATCCACGTTTCGCTATCGAACGCGTTGACCGGCGGCACATCGAACACGATCTCGGCAATGCGGTCGCGGATTTCGGTAGTAATTGGCATGGGTCAGTTCCCGTAACAAAGCGCGGCGATGCTCGCCCGCGCCTGTGCTTCGATGGATTGCATAAGATCGGCGCATGTGGGCAAATCGCCCAACCGGCCCGCAACAACGCCTGTGGCCATCAAGCCCTGTTCGGCATCGCCAGAAACAACCGCGCGCATGATCATCATTGGCGCCGCCGCTGCCATGATGGCTTGCGCCAGCGGCATTTCGCCATGCGCGGTCATCGCGCGGGCGCTGGCAATCACTTGCGCCACGCTCCAGCCATTCTGGCGCTTCATCGCAAGGCCCGCTTCCATCGCCCGCGCCCACATCGCCAACTTGCCCGAAGCTTCAATGCGGCGCAGCAGCGGGTTCAGGATCATGCGTTGCGGCATGCCATCAACTTTGGTCGAAACCGCGATGTCGCCGGTCCCGGCTTTCACATAAGCAGCCTTGGGTGCGCCCGGAACCGGGCTTTCCGCCGTCATCAAAAAGCGGGTGCCCATCGCCACGCCCACAGCGCCAAACGCCAGTGCTGCGGCAAGACCGCGCCCGTCGCCAAAGCCGCCTGCGGCCACGACCGGCACATCCACCGCATCCAGCACTTGCGGCAACAGCACAGTTGTCGGCACAGCGCCGGTGTGGCCGCCGCCTTCGCCGCCCTGCACGGTCACCATCTCGCAGCCCAGTTGCACCATCTTTTGCGCGTGCTTCACTGCGCCGACCGTGGGGATGCACAAGATACCGGCATCCCGAAACGCACCGATCATTTTCGCATCAGGCCCTCGCCCGAAGCTGACCGCCCGCACCCGATCCTTGTTGGCCAAAATAGCTTCGACAATCTGTTCCGCGCCGGGTTGGAAGCTGTGAAAATTGACCCCGAAATTGTGCGGCGTCAGATCACGCAACCGCGCGATTTCTTCACGCGCTTCGGCAGGCTGCATCACAGCACAGGCCAGAAACCCGAAGGCCCCTGCATTGCTTGAGGCGGCGACCAGTTCGGGCTTGGCAACCCAGCCCATCGCGGTCTGGATCACCGGCAAACGACACCCGAGGCGCTGCGTCAAAACCGTGGCAAGTGTATCGCCCATCAGGATTGATCAGCCTTATTGGCCGCCGCTGCCGATTTGCCGCTAACGCCCGCAATCGAATTGCCGGTCACCAGATCGTTTTGCGCATGGGCAAAGTGATGCATGTGATAGACCGCATCCATCGCCGCGCGCTTGCCCCGCAGTTCCTCAACGTGGTTCACCGCCTGCTTGGTCAACCAGTTGCCCAGCCGGTTCTGCCCAGCGAGTTTCGCGGCCCATGCTGCGGTGGCCTCGCGCAATTGTTCGCGCGGCACCACTTTATTGACCATACCGAAATCATAAGCACGGGCAGCAGGCATACGTTCGCCCAGCAGCAGGAATTCCTTGGCCACGCGCGGCGGCAACTCATAGGCATGGGCGAAGTATTCCACCCCCGGAATGCCCATCAACGGGTTGACCGGATCCTGGAAAAACGCATCGTCCGATGCCACGATCAGATCGCACACCCACGCCAGCATCAGCCCACCGGCGATGCATGCCCCCTGCACCATCGCGATGGTAGGCTTGGGAATTTCGCGCCAGCGGCGACACATGCCAAGGTACTGCTCCTGCTCACGCGTATAGAGCAATTCTGCGCCCGGCTTGTTGGTATGCGGGGCAAACATCAGCCGCTTGTCGAACTCGTGATGCAGATCGCGCCCCGGCGTGCCGATGTCATGGCCTGCGGAAAAGTGCTTACCCTCGCCCGCCAGCACAATTGCGCGCACGCCATCATCCTGCGTGGCGCGATTGAACGCATCGTCCAGCGCATACGTCATCTGCCCGTTCTGGGCATTGTTGAACTTTGGCCGGTTCATCGTGATCCACGCGACATTGTCGATCACTTCGTAGCGGACGGGTTCCTCCGTCTCGTAAACGATATCCACCTGTTTGGGTTCGACCAGATCCGTCATCGTGTCATCTCCTCAGGCGGCCCGCACGGCGGGCGGGTTATCTTTGATTACGCCGGCGCGAATATTGTGCGGATCAAGCGCGGCGATCACGTCCAGCGCCTCCGCGCTTGGCATCGCCGTCTCAACCATGGTCTCGGCCTGAGCGAGTTCAAATCCGGTGGCCGCCTGCACTTCGTCAAACGTAACGCCGGGGTGCAAAGACACCACGCGGATCGCGTTGTCTGGCCCGGCAAAGTCCATCACGCACAAGTTCGTCACGATCACGCGCAAGTCCACCGCCGAGAAATTGCCGCCAGCGGTGCGCTTGGCCGGATTGTAGCCCACGCCCGAAATCATATCGACCTGCGGCACAAACACGCGCGGGCCATGTGCGGGGAAGAAGAACGAGTTGGGGTGATAGATCGTGTTGCCGGGAAAACCGCGCACGCCCAGCATTTGCGTCTTGGGCTTGTCGTAAGTGCCGCCCATGTACGAAAGGTTGATCTGGCCAAAGCGGTCAAGCTGGGTTGGCGTCACCATCGCATGGCGGCGGCCAGACCATACCGCACTATCGAAAAAGCGCGAGAACGGCAGATGGCCCGCAGGCTTGCGCGCATCATAGGCGCGCGGCCCCAGCGGCACAGGCTGCTCCACCAGATAGGCCTCGCCATCGGTCATCATCAGTTCGGGCGTATGCGTCAGCTTGGCCAGCCCCGCAGCCAGACGCGGCACAGGGCCAACCCCGGTTGCCACGATCTCGCCATTGTCGCGGAATGCCTCGGAACAGGCGAAGATGCACAAATCTACAAGGGTAATGTCGCTCATCAGAAAATCGGCAAGGGCAAGCCCGTCACCGCCTCCTTTCCGCCAATATTTGCAAGATATTCGGCTTCGGATGCGCCAACAAAGCGGTCCTTTACCGCATCCCAATCTCCCGGAACGCGCGCGCTATCGGCGTAAGCCTTGAACGCCTTCATATCCCAGCCGTAGTGCGGTGGCATCGAGCTTGGGTGCGCTCCGCACGGCATTTCCACCACGCCCGAAACAAAGCAGCGTTCGAACAAATTGTCCTGCGCGCCTTCGGGGTAATGGTCCTCCATCTTGTCGACCAGTTCCTCGCACGAAACATAGGCCTTGGCCGCAGCCTTGGCGAACCATTCGTCGTAATAGGCATCGGGGCCGAACACTTGCACATTGCCGCGCCAATCGCTGCGGTTCACATGGATTAGCGCCGCGTCCAGCTTCAGCGCAGGCATCGCGATCAGCGTTTCGGCATCGTCATAAGGCGATTGCACGGTCTTCAATCCGCCCAGTTCGGCAAGATCGGTGCCAAGGCCCACGCGCGTGGGCAGGAAGGGCAAGCCGAAGGCTGCGGCCTTCAGGCCCCATTGGAACATGCCCTCGTCCAGTTCCAGCACTTCCAGCGTGCCGCTCTCGCGGGCTTTGCGGAACCACGGCTCCAGCGGGATCGCATCAAGGCTGACGAAGGCGAACACCAGTTTGCGCACTTTACCCGCCGCGCACAGCATGCCGACATCGGCCCCGCCATAAGCCACCACGGTCAGGTCCTTGAGATCGGACCGCAAAATCTCGCGCACCAGCGCCATAGGCTTGCGGCGCGGACCCCAGCCACCAATGCCCAAAGTCATCCCGTCGGACAATTGCGCGACGATCTCGGCCGCGCTCATCCGTTTGTCGAGCATTCTGGCGGTCACGCAGACTCTCCCTGCTGTTCTTCAAGCTTCTGTTCTTCAAGCGCTTTTTGCCACGCCCAGACATGGCCCCATTCACTGGGTTGCAAGTGCGCGGTCGGCGTCCAATTGGCAGGGTCAATCACCAAGGGATCAGAACCGATCTCGATGTCAAAGCCCGATGGCGTTTGCATATAAAAACCAAAGGTCTGGTCATTCACATGCCGCCCGATAGAAGCGCTTTCCGGCACTTTGTTCAGGCGCATGCGATCATGGCATTTGCCCACGTCGCTTTGCGTTTTCATCTCCAGCATCAGGTGGATGCAGGCCGATGGCGGCACCGGCATTTCGGCGATGGCAACCGAATGATGGCGGCCATTGGCGGCATGCATGAACGCAAAGCCCATGCCGGGATCAGCCGGATCATCCGAAAAGCGGAAGCGCGGAATGTCGGTATCAGCAAAGCCGATCGCCTTGTAGAAGCTGTGTGCTTCCTCAAAGTTCGGCGTGGCAAACACCGCGTGGCCCATGCCCATATCGCCGGTCACAAAACCGCTGACGCCTGCTGGAGAGACGAACGCAACATCATCGCGCGTATCGCCGCAAAAGAATTCGAGGCCATTGCCAGCCGGATCGCTGGTGGCAAAGAACGCCGCTACGCCCCGCGCCGCTGCTTGCGCGGCATCGCCATCAACAATCTCGCGCCCCAGCCCTGCAATCGTCTCACGCAAATCGGCCAGTTCCGCCGCATCACCCACTTCGTAGGCGGCAACCAGCAAACGGTCGGCATCGGCTTTCTCCACCCAGAAGCGGAAGGGCCGGTCGTCGATGCGATAGGTTGCAACATCCGGCGCAGGGCTTTGCCCGCGCATCGTGCCCACCACTTGCGTCATGAAGTGGTCCCACGCCTCGACCTTGGCGGTCGCTATTCTGACATAGCCCAGTGCCTTTATGCCCATGGCCGTCAATTTCCTTTCACGAGGTCGAGGAAATAGGGACGCTCGCCCCCTCCATCGACATTGATACGCGCGCCGCTAACCCAAGAGGCCAGACTGGAGCTAAGCCAGAGCACCGCACCGGCAACATCGTCGCCCGTCCCCATGCGTTGCAGCGGCATCGATCTGGCAACGGCGGCTTGCGCCTGTTCGTCGCCGTATGTTTCTTCGGCAGTTTCCGTCTGCATCAGGCCTGCGATGATCGCATTTACGCGAACCCCGTCCGGCCCCCATTCCTGCGCAAGGCTCTGCGTCAGGCTCAGCAACCCCGCCTTGGCCGCGCCATAGGCCGCCGTCATTGGCGATGGGCGGATGCCCGATACGCTGGCGATATTGATGATGCTGCCGCGCCCGGCGGGTTGCATATGCGCAAAGGCTGCTTGCGACATATACATCGCTGCATGCAGGTTAAGCTTCAGGATCGCATCGAAAAAGCGCGCACTGGCCGTGGCCGCTGCAGCTTGTGGTGATCCGCCCGCATTGTTGACCAGAATATCCAGCCGCCCATGTTTTTGCGCGACGGCATCAACCAGCGCCTTGGCCTGTTCGGGATCGCGGATGTCTGCGGCGTGGAACGCAACGCCATCGGGCAGGTCATCCGGCACGGTCCTGCCACACACGGTCACAGCAGCGCCAGCTTGCGCCAGAACCGCGGCAATCTGCCGCCCGAGCCCGCGCGTACCGCCGGTAACGATCGCTGCTTGCCCGCTCAGGTCGATGTGATCGGCTCCCTGCACTGGGCCTGCTCTCCCTTGTCGTTTCATCACTTGCGAACTGTTCGCCGTGCCTGAATCAAAATTGCCGTTATCGAAAGGCTATAGCGTTTTCAATTGACCATTTGCGTACCCAATGCAATTACAATTTACGAATGCAGCGCAGAAATGCGCCAGTTGCATTGATCTGGGGCTATCGCTCACAATGCGGGCAACGCAGGCACCGACGACCTGCCGCCCGGCCGAGGGATTGGCCAAGAAATGGGAAGGCAAAGATGACCGCTTATTCGCAGTATCAGCCACTCGATTTGGCCGATGTGCCGCATTGGGATTTCGAAACCGATGTTGTCATCATCGGCTTTGGCGCAACCGGCGCTTGTGCAGCAATCGAAGCGCGTGAGGCGGGCGCACAAGTCATGCTGTTTGAACGCAGTTCAGGAAGCGGCGGCGCATCAGCTCTGTCGGGCGGCGAGATTTATATCGGTGGCGGCACCGACGCCCAGATTGCCGCAGGCTTTACCGATACGGTCGAGGATTTCACTGCCTACCTCAAGCTCGCGGGCGGCCCCTGCGTAGACGATGCCAAATGCGAAGCCTACGGCCAAGGCGCGCTTGCGCATTACCAATGGCTCAAGGATCAGGGCGTGCCCTATCGCGGCAACTTCCTGCCCGGCAAGCTGATTGAACCGACTGACGATTCCACGCTGATCTGGTCGGGCAGCGAAGCCGCAGCCCCTTTTTACAAAAACGCAAAGCCTGCACCGCGTGGTCACGTTATCCAGCACATGGGTTGGGGCGGCGGTCGGCCCCTTGTCGATGTTCTCGAAGCACGCGCGCGCGCATTGGGAACAGAAATACACGTCGATGCCCGCGCAGTGGCTCTAATCACCCACAAAAGCCACATTGCGGGTGCCGTAATCCGCATCGACAATCAGGATCGCTTCGTGCGTGCGCGTAAAGGCGTAGTGCTGGCAACCGGCGGTTTCGTCTTCAACGATGCCATGCGCCGCAAGTATTGCCCCGAAAGCTTCCGCGTAAACAGCCCGATTGGCGATAAAGACGATGGCATCGGCATAGAACTTGGCGTCTCAGTGGGCGGCGATGCCATCCACATGGACCAATTCTTCACAACTTGCCCTTGGACCATGCCCGAAACCCATGCGTACGGGGTGTTCGTAAACATCCAGGGCCAGCGCTTCATCAACGAAGATTGCTACCATGGCCGGGTCAGCCGGTGCGCAGTGGATCAACCCGGCGGCAAAGTCTATCTCTTGCTCGATCTCGATAACTTCCAGCAACCACCCGATTTTGCGGGAATTTCCATCGCCGCCACGGGCGAGACATGGGAAGAAGTCGAGGCCGAACTCGAAATGCCCGCAGGCACGCTGGCAGCCACCATGGCCCTCTACAACGCCCATGCCCGCGAGGGACGCGATCCGCTGTTTGACAAGCAGTTGCCCATCCTGAAGTCGCTCGACAAATCACCATTTGTTGCTCTCGAGCTCAATTTTGAAACCAGCTATTTCAGCTTCTTCACATTAGGCGGCCTGAAAACAACGGCGCAAGCGCACGTGCTCAACCGTTCCGGCAATGCCATAGCCGGGCTTTATGCTGCCGGGCGTTGCACATCCGGCCTACCGGCTTGGGGCCACGGCTATTCATCAGGCCTAAGTCTTGCCGATTGCACGTTCTTCGGACGCCAGGCCGGTCGCAGCGCCGCAGCTGGCTGATCTGCCGCTTATCCAGCACGAAACATGCAGGATCGTTGAATAGCAACACACAAAAAACCCCTTCCGCAATGTGCGGAAGGGGTTTTTTATTGGCCTCCCCTTCCCCTGCAACAGAGGAAGAGGACGCTAACGGATAACTCCGATCAGAACTTCACACCGACGGTCAGACCATACGTGCGCGGGTCGGCGAAGTAACCACCGCCATAGCCAAGCTGACCAAAATCAATGGCGCGAACGAGATTGTTTTCGTCAGTCAGGTTCTTCACCCAAGCGCGGATAAAGCCTTCGCCACCCGCCAATGGAATGCGGTCAATCGCAACTTGTGCATCAACGATGTTGCGGTTCTCACCGCGCAACACTTCGTTGAGCGGCGAAGCCAAGGTGTTGGAGAAGCTGTACTTGCCATCTTCGTATGCAAAACTGACCCGGCTGGTCAGACGCATGCCATTGTCGCTCAGCGGGAATTGCGCGTTCATCGCAACATTGGCGGTCAATGGCGAGGTGTAGCCCGGCGTTGCAAATTCAGCCGTGTTTACAAGCGGTTGCCCCAAAGCCACCGGATTGCCTGCAAGAAACTCCTTAAACTTGATGTCAACATAACCGATGTTGCCTTCAAGCGTGAAGTTGTCGCTCAGCACGGCCAGCAGTTCGGCTTCAACGCCGGTATATGTCACCTTGCCAGCGTTTGTAACGGCCGTTGCAAAAGTACCCGGCTGACCCGTGGTAACGGGAACAGCAAGCGCCAGATCGTTGTATACGTTGTGATATCCGGCAAGGTTGAAACGTAGGCGACGGTCAAACAATTCGGACTTCAGACCCAGTTCATAGGAAGTCACGTTTTCCGGACGGAACGAAGGCAAGACGCCCGCAACTGCCGGATCCTGTGCATTGAAACCCCCTGAACGATAGCCGGTGGCAATGCGGCCATAGACGTTGACGTCGTCTGACACATCATAGCCAACCATCAGGTTCCAGGTGAAGCGGCTGTACTTGGCCCTGCCCTGCTCCGGTGTCGCAAGCGGTGCCGCACCGTTCTGCACACGGATCATCGACTTGGTGTCCCAAGTGTAACGTCCACCTGCGGTCAGGCGCAGGCCGCTATCGCGACCACCGGGATAGAAAGTCGCCTGGCCATAAACCGCAGTGCTCTCGGCACTGGCGGTATAGCGCAGTACCGACTGGGTCTGCACCAGACGATAACGCGCAGGGTTTGCGGCTACAAAGCCCGGGCCTAGCGGACCGAAGTTTCCAGTGAAGATCGTGTTCGTATCCAGCACAAAACCGCTGTTCTGCGGATTGTCTTCCGAACCCTTTTCCCAGAAGTAAAACCCGCCGACGACCCAGTCGAGCGTATCGGTTTCATTGCCGATTTCAACTTCCTGGCTGAACTGCTTATGGCGACGCTTGTTATTGGTATCAAACAGGTTCTGCTGGACATTAGGCACTGGCGATGCCGCAATGAAAGGGCGGAACGCTTCGGGAATGCTTGGAATGAACTGCAACAACCCGGTTGGCATGCCATTGAACAGCGAAGCGTTGCTGAACGCCTTTGCCGTGAAGGCGCCGATACCATCAAGATCGGTAACGCTGTCGTTGTTCCACTGGCGATAGCCGGTCGTGGACTTGATATGGAACGCGTCGAAATCGTTCTGGACCTGAAGATTGTGGCCCCATGATTTATCCGTCGAACGGCTGTTGATGTCGTTGCAAACCTGCTGGCGCCACACCCGTGTCGGAGCAGCCAGAGCCGCACAACGCGGATCAAGGAAGTTTACACCTGCCAGAAATGGCGCAACCGGAGCCTGCTGCGTCGTACGCACAGGCACGCCGCCAATGGTGACGGGCGGATTGGCAGCGCCGCTTGCCGTGTTTGTCAACTGGAAGTTGATCGGCGATGAATCGGTGCGGCTCCAGTCAAAGATGTACTGGATCGAGCCGGTGCCACCCAGATCAGCCTTGGCCGCAACACGGAATGAATCGGTGTTGATGGCGCCAGGATCGCGTGAATCATCAGGCTCGTTCAGATTGTCGACCGTGCCGTTGCGCTGACGATGGCTGTAGGTAAAGCTGGTGGAAATCCCGGCAAATTCACCCGGATCGAGCGTGATGCGACCATTGAAAGCATTGAAATTGCCGTAGCCGCCTTCAGCCGCCAGACGAAACTCCTTCGATGGGGCACGCGAGATGAACGCGATACCGCCACCCGTGGTGTTGCGGCCAAACAGGGTTCCCTGTGGCCCGCGCAACACTTCGATGCGCTCGATATCGGTAACATCAATCGCGCTACCGCCCGAACGGGCGATAAACACGCCATCGATGTACAGACCGTTGGCAGTGTCTAGACCGAAGGTTTCAGTCGCGGGCGTTGGGATACCGCGAATAGAGATCACCGCAGCATTGGCATTGGTCGTGCCCTGAACGATGGTCACGTTCGGCGCCAGGCCGGTCAGATCCTTGGCATCGCGAATGCCAAGCTGGTTAACTTTTTCAGCGCTGATCGCGCTGACGGCAAGCGGCACATCCTGCAAATTTTGCGAGACCTTTTGCGCCGTGACGACGATCTGCTCCAACTGACCTTGGTCATTTGTTGCTTCTTGTGCAGCATCGTCCGCAGCAAATGCAGCGCCACCCAACGACAGAGCGCTTACGCTCACCAGCAATTTCATTGCCACACGTGTGCAAACCACAGCCTTCATCTCCACTCCCCTAAAACTTGTTATTCCTCAGCATACCTAATGCGTAGATTTCTGCAAGATAGAATACGCAAACGGGCATATAGGTGCAAAAAACGCAGCGGGAGCATAGCAAATAGCGGAAAACTTAGCGCAATTGGTATAAAAATTCTGGCCGGACAAATCGCCGTGCTGGAAGATGAGGGCGAATCACGCCGACTATCTATGCGGAAAAATCTCCCATATTTCGAACCGTATTGCACTGATAGATTCGAGATGATAGCAATGTTTGCATAATTTGAAAGGCAATCGCCTCCGCAAATACCATACTGACGGGAGATTCGGAATGAGGGGCCTGAAAGGCAAAGTCGGCATCGTGGCAGGCGGCGGACGCGGAATTGGCGCAGCAACCGCAAGACGCCTTGCCCAAGAAGGGGCGCATGTCATCATCGGCGACCTGATGGGGGATTGGGCGAACGAGGTTGCCGAAAGTATCCGCAGCGATGGTGGCACCGCTACAGGCATCACACTGGACGGCACGAATGCGGACTCCCAGGCAGCCATTGTCGCCTGTGCCGTCGAAACATACGGCGGTCTGGACTTCTACCATTCAAACCTTGCCGGCGGCACCGGTGGCGATATCGACATTCTCGATTGCCCGGTCGAAGTGCTCGACAACAGCTTTGCGATCAACACCAAGAGCCATTTTCTGGCATCGCAAGCTGCCCTGCCGAAACTGATCGAACGCGGTGGCGGGGCCATGATCTACACCTCGTCGGGTGCAGCATCAGGCGGTGCGGCATGGCAAGTTGCCTACCCGATGACCAAGAACGCTATCCACGCGCTGGCCCGCCACGTGGCCTCCCGCCACGGCAAACAGGGCATCCGCGCGAACGTGATCTGCCCCGGTCTGGTTCTGACCGAAGCTGTCAAACAGCACCTTACGGACGAATATGTCGAACGCGGCCTGAAAGCCGTGCCACATGTCCGCCTTGGCCAGCCTGAAGACATTGCTGCCGCCGTCACCTTCCTCGCCTCGGACGATGGCGCGTGGGTCAACGGACAGGTCTGGCATGTCAACGGCGGCGGGCAGATGCGGGATTGATGACATGACAACCACAACAACGCCTTCACCACCAGCCATGGCCACGATGACAGCATCGGGCAAACCCCTCACCAACCGCTGGCTGGCCTTGGCGCTGTTGGTCATGGTTGCCATCGTCAATTACGCCGATCGCTTTCTGATTGCGGGCCTTGCCCAACCCATCAAAGCCTATTTCAACATAGGCGATGCGATGATGGGCGCGTTGATGGGCCCTGCCTTTGCTCTGCTCTATACTGTCTTCACCCTGCCGATTGCCCGCGCGGCAGACCGGCACTCGCGCATTGCGATCATTGCCGCGGGCTGCGCATTCTGGAGCTTCTTCACGCTCATGTCGGGCATGGCCAGCAGTCCGGTCATGCTGGCCTTGGCGCGTATCGGCGTCGGTATTGGCGAAGCGGCCTTTCAAGCGCCAGCCGCGGCGCTGATTGCCGCATATTTTCCGATAAACGAACGCGGCCGCGCCTTTGCCCTGCTCGGCACCGCCATCTACATCGGACAAATGACCGGGCTTGCCGGAGGGCCCGCGATTTCAGCCGCCACTACCTGGCAAACCGCGTTTCACGCGCTGGGTGTCGTCGGCATCGTGCTGGCTATGGCAAGCTTCATCATTATTCGCGAACCATCGCGCGATGCGGTTGCCCATGCCGCACCGGTGCTGCCACTCGCATCAACCATACGCCTGCTGATGGGCACTCCATCGGTGCGCTTGCTCGCCACGATCATGGCGCTCGGATCGCTTTCCGGCGTTACATTCGGCATGTGGGGGCCAGCCTTGTTCGAACGGGCCTATGGCCTGAGCACGCAAGCCGCAGGCACGACGTTCGCGCTCTCGTTCGGGCTGCCCGGCTTGCTCGGCGTTCTGGGCTTCGGCTTTGTGGCCGACAAGATCGGCAAGAACGATGCAACGATGCAATTGCGCCTGACCGCGCTGGCGCTTGGCGGGGCGACGACGATGATCCTTGGCGTCACCTGGACCAACAACATGCACATCGCCCAAATGCTCGCTATTCCGGCAGGCTTGCTGGGTGGCGGCTGGTCGGTTGGCGTACTGGCGGGGCTGCAATATCTGCTACCCAACGCGCATCGTGCCACCGGAACGGCGCTGGTCCTGCTGATCTCCAACATGTTCGCAACCGTCATCGGCCCAGTCTTGGCCGGACAATTGAGCGACTGGATCGCAGGCACCGGCCCCAACGGTTTGCGCATCGGGCTAAGCGTTGCCATTCCAATGGGTTACATCGGGGTCTGGGCAGCCTTGCGTGCGGTGCGCAGGCTTGAGAACGACAAGGAAGCCTTGGCAGATACCTGAGTGACCCTCGGGTCACTCAGGTAAACCGCCTGCTAAGCCGAGACAACAAATTCCGATTCCACGGGGCGTTCCATGGCCTTGGCAAAATCGTGGTAACCCCACGGCCATGTTGCCGGAACGCCCGTCTTATCCAGATACCAGCTGGTACAGCCCGATCCGAAGATGGTCTTGCGCGCGGCGGCAATGCGGCGCTCCTCGTAAGCATCAAACGCTTCTGCCTTGGGCTCGACAGCGCGCCCCTCGCCCTTGCGCAACGGCGCGATGACCTGTTCGATATAATCCCACTGGCGTTCGGCAATATCGATCAAAGGAAAATTGCCGACAGGCGCGCCCGGACCGTTCAGCATGAACAGGTTGGGAAAGCCCGGCATCGAAATGGCATAATGCGCGCGGGGCCGCTCTTCCCAGAAATCGTCGAGCAATTGGCCGTTGCGGCCTGAAACCACAGCAGGGCGGATAAAGCGGCTGGCATCAAATCCGGTCGCCAAAATCAGCGTATCCAGTTCGTGCAGTGTTCCGTCTTTCATCCGGACACCGGCAGGTTCGATCCGTTCGATCCCGCCGGTTTCCACAAACACGCCGGGGCGCTGCACGCAGTCATAGTATTCCCAGCTGTAAATCAACCGCTTGCACGCGGCATGATAATTGGGACGCAGCTTTTCGCGAAGCTCGGGATCGCGCACATTCTCTTCAAGATTGCGGCGGCAGATATCCTCGATTTCCTGCATTTGCGGGCTGGTGAAATCGGTCACCCCTTCGGTGAAACGATAGACCGCTTCCCAGTATTCGGCATTGGTGCGGATATCTTCGATCAGCTGCGGATTGGCGGCAAAGGCCGCACGCTGCTCGGCCGTATACTCAAATTGCACAACCGGCATGATCCACTGTGGCGAGCGCTGGAAATGGACCAGACGGACCGCGCGGCTCGACAAGGCATTGACCAGTTGGATGCCGGTGGATCCGCACCCGATGACGCCCACGCGGGCACCGTCGAGCAGAGCCTCATCGTCCCACCTTGCGCTGTGAAACGCCTTGCCTGCAAAGCTTTCCAGTCCGGCGAGTTCTGGCACCTTGGGATTATGCAAGACGCCCGATGCCGCGATCACGACATCGGCTTTATAGGTGCTGCCATCGGACAGCGTCAGCGTCCAACGCGACGTCTCGTCATCGAAGACACAGGCGCACACCTCGCTGTTGAAGCGCACATGTTCCATGATCCCACTTTCGGCCGCAACACGCTTGAAATAAGCATGAATTTCGGGGCCGGTCGCGTAATAGGCGCTCCATTCGGGATTGAGTGCGAAGCTGTAGCTATAGGTGTGCGATGGCGTATCGCAGGTCAGACCGGGATAGCGGTTGTCGCGCCATGTTCCGCCGATTTCGCTGCCTTTTTCAAACACGGCAAAATTGCTTTCACCGCGTTTCAGCAGCTTGGCGCCGGCCATGATCCCCGCCATGCCCGCCCCGATAATCGCGTAGGTCAAAGAAGTATCACCAGTCTCACGCATTTTCGCACCCTTGCCCTGACACCACCGATTCGTATCCAAAATCCACTTTTGGAACGTGATAGTTTAAATTTCAGGCCTAATACCAAGGATAGCGTACATAAAGTCAATATAAATTACGCATTACCGCCCCTGGTGGAAAAAAGGGAAAGGCGTGAGTGGATGGGATCGCCTGCACCTGCGCATCCGGTAGCCACCCCGGAACTGCCAAAATCATCGCCACCAAGCGCTGGCAAGTCTTCTGAATAATCGAGAATGAAGGATCGTCTGGCAAAGCGCCAGATTCCGTCGCGGCGCTCATAATGATCGGCATAGCGGCCCCATGCCACGAATTGCCGCGCCCCATCAAGCGTCAGATGCCAAGCCCTTGCTGCAATCTCGCTCTGCGCATGATCCCCGTCAAACGCAAAAACAGCCGAAAGCGCCGTGTGGATGGTCGCACGCCAGTTGGCCATCATTCCGGGCAACCAAGCAATGTAACCGTCTACCGACCCGCAGTAATAAGGCGTATGATCGTCGATTGCATCATGGTGATAAAGCGTTCGCAGCAAATCCCAATTGCGCCGGTCAATCGCGTGGCCATAAGTGGCCACCAGATGCCGCAGCGCCTCACGCGATTGCAACTCTTCCAAGCCTATGGGGCGCGGCGCAAGCGCACTATGGTCAGACACCAAAGCCTCCGCCCACCGAGATCGTCTGCCCGGTGACATAATTGGCACGCGCAGAGGCGAAGAATACCGCTGCCTGCCCGATATCGCGCGGCGTGCCCCAGCGTTTCAACGGCAGCATCGCCTTGACTGCAGCTTCCCATTCCGGGGTGAACGTCCCTGCATCCTTACCGACCTGGAATTGTCCGGCATCAATCACACCTACAAGGATCGAATTGGCGCGAATTTCGTGAATGCCCTCTTCCTTGGCGATCCCCTTGACCAGCGCTTCATTGCAGGCCTTGGGCACAACCGACAGCCCATCCAGTTTTGGCCACCAATCATGGCCCGCCGAACCCAAATGCACAAAGTTGCCACCGCCGTTTGCCCGCATGTGCGGCAACGCGGCGTGTACCGCATTGTTGAAGCCAAATGCCTCGATTTCCATGGAGTTGCGGAACATCTCTTCGGTCCAATCGGCAATAGCTACTTGCGGCACGATTGGCCCTGCCCCCCACACCACGCTGTGCACTCTGCCATGTTCGGCCACGGCGGCATCCAACGCTGCTTGAACTTGAGCGCGCTCTCGAACATCGGCGTGGTGCGTCGATGCGTTGCGGCCAAGCGCACGGATCTGTGCCGCCAAAGCTTCAGCAACATCGCGCTTCGTGCGATAGACCACCGCAACATCGCTGCCCTCGTGTGCAAATTCCAGCGCGACCCCACGCCCGATCCCGCCACTGCCGCCAAAAACAACCGTCGCTCCATCCGGGAAATTGGCAGACATAAACTCATCCTTTCGCTGCGGATTGCAGATGACGGCCTACCTTTTCCCAAAAATGCTGTTCAAATGTCAATGAACTTACGTGAATTGGAATATTCGTCGGGCAATATTGTAATTTTGCGTAGATTCCTTGACGTGAAGAATCGGTTTATTGCCACACAGCCAGATCACCCCCAGCTTCCCGAAGCGGGGTCATGTCCAGTTCACGCATGACCGACAGAACTCCCACCCAGCGCCGGTCCGCCCCTGCACCTTCAGCGTCACGATCTGCTAAGGCCTGCACCTCTGCGCGAAACCGCTCCATCGCCTCGCCCAATTGGGCAACACCCTTGCCGGAAAGCTTGATGACCTCGGATGTATAGAGAGTCTCGGGCGCGCTATAATCCAGCTCAAAGAACACGTGCTTCATATGCTGTTCGAACAAGGATCGAAGTGGCAGTTTACGAAACACCATTGTGCGATCAATCAAGGGTCGCACTTTACCGCTGCGCAGCCGGTCAATTAACGCCAAACGCTCAAGCCTTGCCAGCGCGGCCTCCATAGTGCGCGCCGGAACGGCAAAGTCTGCAGCCGTCTCGGTTGGCGGAACACCATTCAGAATCGTCATGAAAAGGAACGAGAGGAATATGTTGCTCGACAGCGCCTTTTCCTGCGCCAATGTCATTTCGTGGGCCAGATCGCCCGGTGTTTCCTCTGCTTCTCGCGCCAGATCGCCTAATCCCAACCCGCATAGCTGCGCCATGGCTTCGAGGCGATCTATCGTGAGCCCCTTGCCCGCAAGCCACCGCTTTACGGTTGCCTCGCCCACCCCAAGCTGGTTCGAAAGTCGTAACATGGTCCACCCGTCTTTGCGCAAATGAATACGCAGAGCGGATAACATTGCAGATGCGCTTGAATCGTATCGCGTCATGATCCGCATAAGATAACGAAGTGATCCGTTTGACAAGGCCCTAGATAGAACGAATCGAACATAGGCATATGCTGCACCCAACCCGCTGGCAGGCCAATGCACAAAGTGCAGCAAAAATGGCTCCGCCGGGACAAGTGACTTGGGAGAAAAACATGTCTGACATCCTCATCAAGAACGGCACTGTCGTGGACGGCACTGGCGCACCTGCATATGCAGCAGACGTCCGCCTGCGCGGCGGTCTAATCGCTGAAGTCGGCCCTAACCTTAGCCCTGATGGCGAACGCATCTTTGACGCAACCGGTTGCCAGGTGACGCCAGGCTTCATTGAAAGCCACACCCATTATGATGGCACAATGTGGTGGCAGCCCGATCTCGATCCCTTGCCCGGTTATGGCGCAACCACGATGATCATGGGCAACTGCGGTTTTTCGCCCGCGCCATTGCATAGATATATGCCTGCACAGCGCGAAATGATCGGCATTTTCTCTTTCTTCGAAGACATCCCCGAAGGTCCGTTCATGGACAATCTGCCATGGGATTGGAACACGTGGAGCGAATATCGCGCTTCGGTGGAACGCAACGTCAAATCACCCTTGAACTTTGCAGCATATGTCGGCCACATCGCGATCCGCCTTGCCGCCATGGGCGTCGAAGCGTGGGACCGCGAAGCGACCCCGGAAGAAATCGCCAAGATGGCCGAATTGCTCGATGATGCGCTGGCCGCTGGCGCGCTCGGCATGTCGGACAACATGCATGACCACGATGGGCAGAACCGCCCCGTGCCATCGCTAAAGGCCAATGACGCTGAATTCGAGGCGTTGTTCGATGTGATGGAGCGTTATCCCAACTGCTGCTATCAGGTCATCGTCGACACGTTCATGCGGATGACCGGCCCTGCAAACCTTGAGCGCTTGTCAAAGCTGCTGGCTGGCCGTCCGATCAAGGTGCAAATCGCAGGCGCTATCCCCACGCTGGAATTCCAGAAGCCGATTCTGCCCGCAATGCAGGAATCGGTGCGCAAGATGCGCGAAGCCGGTGTCGATGTCTGGCCCGGGTTCGCGCACGTTTCGCCAACCTCCACGCTGAGCCTGATCAAGTCTTTGATTTTTGCGCAGTCCAACGATTACGTGTGGCACGAAGTCGTGCTCGAAGACGATCACCACAAGAAGGCCGCACTGCTTGCCGACCCTGCCTGGCGCGCCCGCGCCCGCGAAAGCTGGGATACGCAGGCGTGGGATCACTCGCCGCTGAAGAACCCGCAGGAACTGTTCCTGCTCGACAGCGAAAACGGTACGGGGCCGGTCGGCATTACGCTGAAGGACTATGCCGATAGCCTTGGTCTGCACCGGTCCGATGCGATGGCGGAATGGATCATCCGCAACGGCGTCAAATCCACCGTCCACATGGCCCCGTTCCCCAAGGACGAGGAGCTGACGCTCGAATTGATGAATGATCCCCGCACGGTGGGCAACATCTCGGACGCTGGCGCGCACTTGCAGATGTTGTGCGGCGGCGGTGAAAATGCCTTGCTGCTCACGCAATATGTCCGCGAAGAAAAGAAGCTCTCGCTGGAGCAGGCCATTCACGTGATGACCGGCAAGCTGGCCGGCCACTTCAACCTGAATGATCGCGGCGTCATTGCTGTGGGCAAGCGCGCCGATATCGCGGTGTTCAACATGGATGAAATCCAGCGCCGCGAAATGGTCAAGGCGCATGACGTTCCAGATGGCAAGGGTGGCACGACATGGCGCTTCACCCGCGCGGCCATGCCAACCCGCCTGACGCTGGTGAATGGCGAACCCACCTTTGAAAATGGCGCATTTACCGGGGCAATGCCCGGCAAATTCTTGTCACCGGCCAACGAAGACGCCGCTCTGGCGGTCGCTGCCGAATAATCATGCAACGCTAGGCCGGGGTCCAAAAGGGTTCCGGCTTAGAGGGGCACCCAACCCTCCCGGGTGCCCCTACCTTTAGAAAAGCAATGTTCAGAAAGGATGCCGACCATGAGCGAAGCGCAAATCGGCGATGCCGATCGGGCCTATTTCAATGGCAATATCCGCAAGGTCGAGACGGAAAGCTCCGTCCTCGTCAGTTCATCGAAGTACCTCAACCACCCCATGCTGCGCTCGTTGATTGCGCAGGAAATGCTGCGCCGCAACGGTCCTGATCTACCCAACACCGCTTTCATCCCTGAAGTGGCGCAGATCCTGCACGATCTTGAAGACATGCAGCAGATCATAACGCTTTTCGAAATGGAAAAGCGCCGTTTGCCCGAATTCGGTCGCTGGCTCGAAAAGCGCAGCCTTGCAAACTTTACCTTGGCTGAAACCAAGGACTGCGCTCCGGGAACGTTAGGCGCTGCAATCCACGATTTCATGGCCAATTCAGGCTACCAGCTCGATCTGTTTTTCCAGGAAATACAGGTCGTAAACGACTTTACCTTCTATTTGCGCCAAACCGCGCTGACGCATGATATCGAACACATGGTAACCGGCTTTGGCCCGAACCATGGCGGCGAAGTGGCGCTCATCAGCGCCAACATGCATTCCAAGGCGCGCTATTTTGTGCCTGAACTCAGCAACTTCTTCAGCCGGATCGCCTATTATCTCAAGGCCAAGACCATCATGAAGGACGGGTTGTTCTACCCCGAAGCCATGGTCGTCAATCTTGAAGCCGAATTCATCGGCGCGCAGCAAGGGCGCAACTGGAAGTATCCGCTGATGCTGGTCGACTGGCGCGAATATGTGAACGTCCAAATCGAAGACATCCGCCGCGAATTGAACATCACGCCGGTAATCGATGCGCGCTGGGATGAAACCAACCGCCTGTGCAACGAGGATGACCCCAATTACGGTGTACCGCTGATGGAAGCGGCGGAGTGATCACAATGCCGCCCCGCCACACGATCGGCCGGAATGCACGATGACGGGCGGCAAACCACGCGCCAGCGTGAACAGTTCAAGCACAGACTGACAAGCCATAGAGGCGATCGAAGCGTATCACGCATTGATCGCCTCTTTCTGTTTACTGGCATGCAGATTATTGTAGTTTTGCGTAAATTTTTGTGAGACATTTGACGCAATAAAAAAGAAACAAAGCAACCGCAAAAATGCGACGGGAGAGAGAACGATGATCAAAGCGATACAGCGCGCGCGGCTTTTGCGCGGGTCAATTCTTGCCTTGGGAGCGATCGGATTTGCTCCGGCGGCTTGGGCTAACGAAGCACCCGCCGAAGACCAGCAGGCGTCCCCCGCGGGATCGCAAACTTCGATTCAGGAAATCATCGTGACCGCGCAGCGCCGCGAAGAAAGCCTCCAAAAGGTTCCCGTTGCGGTTACCGCGATTGGCAGCGAACAGTTGGAAGCCTTGCGCGTCAACAGCGTTCGCAATCTTGCCGGCCTTGCGCCCAGCCTTCAGCTCAACACCCAGGGCCAGCAATCCAATCCCACCATCATTATTCGCGGGGTCTCGTCGGGAACATCAAGCAACTCGGTCGATCCGAAAGTCGGCATCTACATCGACGGCGTCTACATTGGTCGCGCGGTTGGCTCCCTGCTGGATTTCAGCGATATCCAGCGCATCGAAGTGCTGCGCGGACCGCAAGGAACATTGTTTGGCCGCAACGCCACATCGGGCGCAATCAGCGTAGTCACCGCAAAGCCCAAGGGCGAGTGGGGCGTGCGTGCAACCGGATCTTACGGCAATTATGATGCATGGCGCGGCAAGGTATCACTTGATCTTCCGCAAATCGGCCCGTTTTTCATCAAGCTTTCCTACCTGCACGATCAGATCGCGGGTGATGTTGCCAATACGCAAGCCGGGCGCAGCCTGAACATTGCGTTGCGCGCGCCCGAATTTGGCACGCAGCGCTATGTTGACCGGCTGGGTTATCGCAACGTCGATGCCGGACAAGTCGCCATTCACGCAGATTTTGGCAACCTGACGGCAGACTATCGGTTCGATTATACCGATTCCAACGCCTCGGGCCGCGCGATGCAAAGCTTTGGCGTTATTCCCGATGCCTCGGGCCAATTGCTTGCTCCGATCATCGGGTTGCAATCGTTCTTCGGCGGGCAGACAAACCTTGGTGTTAACGGCCCACTCAATTCCGTTGCGGCTGCCACCAGCAACGAACACACTGTAACCCAAGGCCACAGCCTGACCTTGACCTTGCAAGCGAATGACAATTTTACAGTCAAATCCATCACGGCATACCGCAAGTTCCGTCAGGATCCGGTAGTATTCGATCTGGGTGCAGCGGGCGGCTTACGCTTTACGTTCAACCAGTTGGGTGCGTTGATTACCCCCGGCCTTACGCCGCAACAAATCCAGGGGGCGTTGTTCAACCCGGCCTCCGCGCCCGGCGCGAATGATTACTTCTTCCCGCTCCTGTCCGCACGTGCCACCAATCAAAGCCAGTTCAGCCAAGAACTGCAATTCCAGGTCACCAACGACAAGTTCGATCTGACTGCGGGTGTGTTCTATTTCCATGAGCGCTCACCCGGCACAGAAGTGCTCAGCATCCTGGCCCCGACACCTTCGGCGACGATTGTGCCCAGCCCACTGGATGCGGCCTTCGGCAGTGGCATAACCCGCACGGTCGGCGTCAATGATTCGATGGCCGGTTATGGCCAATTGACGTGGCATGTTACCGATACGTTTGACATTACAGCCGGCCTGCGCGGCACGATTGACGATCGCGAGCTGGATATCGGGGTCATTTCAGGCGCACAAGGTGGTTCGCTGGGCGTCGGCAAATACAAGGCCGAATACAAAAAGCTGACTTACACCGGCATCGCCACATGGCGTCCGACCGACCAAACTATGATCTTTGCCAAGATCGCGACCGGTTATGTTTCGGGCGGTATCCTCAGCGGCATTCCCTATAGGCCGGAAAGCCTCAAGTCTTACGAAGTGGGTGCCAAAACCCAGTTCCTGGATAACAAGGTCCGGCTCAACGTATCGGCCTATTACAACGACTACACTGACCTCCAGACCCAGAACTTCATCAACGGTCGGCAATTTTTCGATAACGCTGGCAAGGCCAAGATCAAAGGCTTTGAAGCCGAGCTTGATATCGTGCCAGTGCAAGGCCTGACGCTGTCGGGCAGCGCATCTTACACGCACTTCGACTATGATACCTTCATCCTCAACGGGCAGGAAGTTGCCGCCTTTGCACGGCCAACCTACTTCTCGCCTTGGACCGGACGTGCCGCAGCCGTCTACAATTCGCCTGAATTCAAGGGTGGCGGCCATGTCATGGCTCTGCTCGAAGGCCGGTATCGCAGCTCTTATTTCCTAACCTCAACCCCGCTGCGCAATATCATGACCGGCCAGCCGGCACTTGAAAACTTCAACAAGCAGCCGAGCTACTGGCTGCTTAACGGGCGCCTTGGCCTTGCAGAAATGCCGATTGGCGGAGCTTCGGTTTCGATTTCCGCCTTTGGCGAAAACCTGCTGAACGAACGCTATATCAGCTTTGGCGCACCGGTCCTGTTGTTCACCGGTACGTTTGAACGCGGCCGCACCTATGGAGTGGAAGCCAGCATAGCGTTTTGATGATTATGGCCCCGCTGCATATTGCTGCGGGGCCATTCATTTACGATTGATATTCATCCCAGCACGCCGAAGCTTCCTGGCTATCAAGGTCTACAGCGCCCACAATGCCCAACGCGGCGCGCGCTTCTGCTAGCGGCAAATGAAACACATCCTCATATTTGGCCATGAAATAGGGGGCAGATTGCTCCCCCACATCCATCCCGCAACGGATCGCGCGCAAGGCCGTCGGAAAGGCTGCCGGATAATGCAGCCCGGTGCGTGATACCAACCGCAATGCCCCCAGCAACTGCCCCGGATGGATCAGGCCGACCAGTTCTGCATCAAGGAAGCGCGGAATATTGCTGAGCCGTCCGAAATAGGGGACAAGCTCGCCAATGATATCGAAGCCGCCGCCGCACACGATATGCTCCAGATCGTGCGTCTGCCCGCTCCGCAGCGAGAAATACTGGAACTGGTTCTTAGGCTCGAAGCGGGGCACAATATCAATCTCGAAGCCGTTATCGCGCAAGTAGCGGCCAAAGATGTGGCCAAGCGATCCTTCGGGATGGCCCAGCAATTCGTCCACCGTGAAGTTCGATGAAAACCCTTCCGAAAACCAGCGGTCCAATTCGGGCCAGCGCGCACGCTCTTGCGTGAACAGCGCCTCGATCCGGTCAATGTCGAAAACCTCGGCCAGAATGCCATAGAGTTTGTGCGCATCCAGCGCCGTGGGCGAATCCTTTCCGCTCTTGCGCAAGAACGCGCCTGCCAGCCAATCACGCAGGCGCGGCTCGTTCAAATAGCGCGAGCTGCTCACCAACACGCTGCTGTCTGTGGGGATCGGCTTTGCGCCACGGGCAAGATAGGGAAGATCATCGACCATTGCGGTTATCCTCTTGGAGTTTCAAGCAAGGCAAGCGGCAAGCGCACCGGCATTTCCAACAAATGCTGCGCCATGCTCTTGGCCGCCGCATCAAATCGCGGCGAAAGGTTGATCCCGCCACCCTGGGCATCGTGCGCCACAATATTGATCGCATGAGTGCCAGGCACGTCAAAAATCTCGACACGTGCGCGGGCCGGATCATCAAACAGATGCCGATACCATTCGGTCACCGCCGCGATAGACAAGCTTGCGCGGATGAACGGCAGGAAAGCCGGGTTGCGGGCAATAGCGGCAACATTAAACAGCCGCCCCTTGTCACCGCTGCGTGCCCAAGCCAGTGCGATCAGCGGGACTTCGGTCATCTCTCCGACCGCTTCATACATTGGCACAGGCGGGTGCACGATCACCGCTGGATCGAAGCCCGCTTTGACCGGGTCGATGAAGTCCAGCGCCTGCCCGTCAAGCCGGACTTGTGCATGCGCACGATCCCGCCCGATCAGTCCGAAGAACATGCCGGTCAGTGGAAAAGCACGCGGCGCAGCAATGATCGGTGCGATGGATGTACCCACCGCCATGTTCATGATTGCCGTCGTCTGTTCGCGACCAAACAGCATCGCCGCAGCCGGTTGCACATGGTCCACCACGATCTTCAACAGCACCTCGCGCGGAGCCAGATCGCGCGCACGCGGGCCATAGGCGGTTTCGGTGCCAATGACCTCGACATGGCTGCGCATCCATCCGGGCGAGCCGCGCTGCTCCAGCAGAGTGCCGGTGCGCTCCAGCAGCGCCGCCGCAGTACGTTCCGCTTTGGCCACCGCATCAATTCCGGTGATCGGGATCAACGCAACAGACCGCCAGCCATCATCATATGTGCCGCACACTTTGAGCGAGCCAGTCGGCGGGTAGCCCTTTGCACCCGCCACACGCACGCGGTTCGGGCCGATCTGCTCGACGGTTATGCTGCTGAAATCGCAGACGACATCGGGCACAATATAGGCCTGTGGATCGCTAACCTCGTAAAGCAGTTGTTCGGAAATTGTGCCCACGGAAACCAGGCCGCCGGTGCCATCGGGCTTGGTCATCACAACACTGCCATCGGCGTGGCATTCGCCCACCGGAAAGCCGATGTTGGCCCAATCGGGCACGTCGCGCCAATCGGTAAAAGTGCCGCCGGTTGCCTGCGCGCCGCATTCCAGCAAATGCCCTGCGACCGTCCCTGCGGCCAGCAGATCATAATCGTCCGGCCCCCAACCGAATTCATGGATCAGCGGCCCCAGGATCAGCGCGGAATCCACCACCCGTCCGGTAATCACCATATCCGCCCCCGCAGCCAGCGCGCGGGCAATCGGGAATGCCCCCAGATAAGCCTGAATACCGATGTCGCCTTCGGGAAGCGGCGCTCCGCTATACATATCGCGTAAATCTTCGGCGCGCAGTTGCGGCAACAAATGCTCGACGTCATCGCCCGTAACCGTCGCGATTTTCAGGTCCAGCCCCTGATCGCGCCCGCGCTGGCGGATCAGTTCGGCGAGGCCTTCGGGGTTCATTCCTCCCGCATTGGCGATCACGCGGATGCCGCGCGCTTTCAATTCGCCAAGGTATGACCCCACATGCAGATCGACAAAATCGGTGAGAAATCCCGATGCCGGATCGGCTTGCTTCATCCGGCGGAACAGGCCCATCGCCCCTTCTCCCAGATAATCGAACGCCAGATAATTGAGATCCTCAACCCCCAAAAGCCCCGGCACGGCAATAACGCTGTCATTCAGCGCGCCGCTCGCCCCCCCAATGCGCACGACTTTCCCGGTCCGGGCCTTGCCGGTTGCAACTTGCGGCATTGTCATCTCTCCAGTGGTATTCAGTCGTTTGCGCCGGTCAGATCACGCGCAGCGATATAGCCGAAGGTCATGGCCGGGCCGATGGTGACGCCTGCGCCGGGATAGCTTTCCCCCATGGACGAGGCCGCGTTATTGCCCACCGCATAAAGGCCGGGGATCGCCACGCCTGCTTCATCAACCACTTGCGCGCGGGCATTGGTACGCAATCCGCCATTGGTTCCGATATCGCCGGGATAGATCGGCATGGCATAGAACGGCCCTTCGGTGAGTGGGCGCAGGCAAGGGTTGGGCTGATGGCGGTAATCGCCGTACATCTTGTCATAAGCTGCAACACCGCGCTGGAAATCAGGGTCTTCGCCCTTGGCGGCATACGTGTTGAAACGGGCAACATTTGCTTCCAATGCGGCCACATCAACACCCATTTCGCGCGCCAGTTCGCCCAGTGTGCGCCCCTTTTTCAGGATGGTCTTTACTGCGCCCGATTGCAGCCAATCGGGAACCAGCGGCAGCAGCGGCCCTACCGGGAATTGGTGGCGATAGCGGTGATCGAACACCATCCAGCTTGGCGATGCATCACCATATTCCAGATGCCGCCGCGCCATTTGCTGACCAACGATATGATAAGACGCCGCTTCGTTGAGGTAGCGCTGGCCTTTCTGGTTGACCATGATGCAGCCTGGCAACGCCCGCTCGATCGTGCACAGTCGCCCGCGATCTTCGCCCGGAACATAGAACACCGGCGCTGCCCATGCCGATTGCATATTCATCGTACCAGCACCTGCCGCGGCCCCCGCCCGGATCGCATCGCCCGTATTGCTGGTGACACCGCCCGAATACTGCGCATTGCGATAAAGCGGCGCGTTGGCATCGCGCATTTGCTGGTTCTTATCAAATCCGCCAGCGGCCAGCACCACACCCTTGCGCGTGCCGATGCGATAGGGCTTGCCGTCCTTTTCAACGACCACACCGGTAACTTTGCCGCCTTCTGTCACCAGTTCTCGCATCGGCGTCTTTAGCCACAGCGGAACGCCTGCCTCGTTCAGCGCCACACGCAACCCGCCGGTCAGGGCATTGCCCAGCGTCAAACGCCGGTCCTTGCGCGAGGTGAAGCGCAGCGGCCAATCGAGCCAGTACTTCGCCAGATTGCGCCCCAGCCCGGTCAGCCAGCCTTTGCTACGATACAAGAGCTGGTAGGTCTCGGCGAAAGTCCAATTGAGATAGCCGAACAGGCTGGCGGCAGGCGATGGCAAACGCTGCGTTTTCAGATCATCGCCCAGCAGGGTGCCATCGAACATTTCAGGCAGATGCGTGCGATACCCGGTGACCGACCCGCCGGGATTTTCGGCATGATAATCGGGATAAGGCTGCGCGGTATAGATCACGCCCGTATTGGCCGTGACCCAGCGCAGCATCGGCGCAGCATTATCTACAAACGCGCGGATGTTTTCATCGGGCACGTTATCTGCCGATAGCGCGCGGACATACTTGAAAGCATCATCCAGATTGTCGTCAAACCCGGCAGCCTTGGCCTGATCGCTACCGGGAATCCAGATACCGCCGCCCGAGGTAGCGCTTGAGCCGCCCCACAGCTTGTCCTTCTCGATGATCAGCACTTCGGCACGGTTCTTCGCCGCGATCAGCGCCGAGAGCATCCCGCCAGCGCCTGATCCGACCACGACGATGTCGACTTCCCTATCCCAGCTCATGCTAGTCTTATCCTGCAAAGCGCCACCCCGTACCGGGCCGTTCTATCTCATTTACAACGAAAGTGCCGCTATAAGCCCTATCGTGTCAACACCATGCGTAAAATTCAGCTTATTATTTTACGTAAACATGGCCGATCTTGGCGACAGGACGCATTCGGAGGGCAAATGCCCTTCAATCCACGGCTATCGCGCGCGCAATATCGGGCATGATCGGCGGAATCTGGTCTTTCAAAAACGCGATACGCCCGGCGATAATCTGGGCTGCCGTGGCAGGATCACTGTGCACCCAGAACTGCTTTTGCGCCATCTGTTCAAGGAATATTGCAGCCGCCCTATCGGTATCCATGCCATATTGGCGTATCATCTCGCGCATCGCGCTGCGATGTCCGGCGGCGTTATCGGGTTCGCCCGCGCCTGTTTCCGGATCGAAGATGGCGGTTCGCACCATGCCCGGCACGATGGCTGAAACATGGATGGGCAGGCCCTTCAATTCCATTTCCAGATAAAGGCATTCGCTAAAAGCCTGCACCGCATGTTTAGTCACAGTATAGGCGCTTTGCCCGGGCATCTGGCCAAAGGCACCCACGGAGGAAAGGTTGCCGATCCAGGCCTCTTGGCCGCTGGCAATCATGCGCGGAGCAAAGGCGCGCACACCATGGACCACGCCATGCAGATTGATATTCAGCGTCGCTTCCCAGCGCGCTGTGGGGATTTCCCAGCTATTGCCGACAGTCTCGATCCCGGCATTGTTGATCAACAGTCGCACTTCGCCATGACGGCTAAAAACTAGCTCGGCCAGACGGTCAAGCTCCTCCGGGATCGAAACGTCCACCTGCTCGGCGTGGGCCTTGCCACCTTTGGCCTCAATCGCAGCGGCGGTTGCCTCGGCCCCTTCGGCATTTACATCGGTTACGACTACGGTCATCCCCAAGGCCCCGGCCCGCCGCGCAAGCCCTGCGCCAATTCCCGATGCTGCGCCTGTGATAACCGCTACACCTTGCCCAAAAACGTCGCTATCGATAGCCATGGTCAGTCACCCTTGATTTTCGTAGTTTTATCGATCATGCATTACGCAATAACAAGCCATAAGGCGAAAAAACCAGCCAAGTGCAATGAATAGACCAATCGCATAAGATGGGTATTCTGCATCGATCTTTTGGGAAAGCCAAACCTCGTGTCTTCCAATCTTTACCCCCACCTGCTCTCGCCCGGCCGCATCGGCTCACTGGAACTGAAGAACCGCATTGCCGTAACCGCAATGGGCGTCAGCTTGTCAGAAGATGATGGCACTGTTGGCGAACGCATGATGGCCTATCACGAAGAGCAGGCGCGCGGTGGTGCAGGACTGATCATTTCGGGCGTGGCCGGGGTGGCGTGGCCGGTGGGTGCTGTGGCGATGCAGCAGACCGCGATTTCGGATGACCGCTTCATCCCTGCGCTCAAGGAGATGACCGACCGCGTCCATGCCCATGGCGCAAAAATTGCCGCGCAATTGCATCACGGCGGGTTTGTTGCAGGCTATTCGGCAGCACGCTGGGGCCATCCGCTCTGGGGACCGGCCTACCCAAAGCCGTTCAAGGGCGATTTCATGAACTTCTTCCTCGCCGAGGAAATGGGCGGAGTCGGCGGTGGCGGGATACCCCAACTCAAAATCCTTGAGCAAACCGATATCGACATTGCCGTGCAGCAGTTTGCCCAAGGCGCGCGCCGCGCCAAGGAAGCCGGGTTCGATGGTGTCGAAATCCACGGCGGCCATGGCTATCTGCTATCCTCGTTCACCTCACCCTATATCAACAACCGCACTGACCAATATGGCGGCAGCCGCGAAAACCGCCTGCGGTTGACTCTGGAAGTGATCGCCGCAATCCGCGCCGAAGTGGGCCGCGATTACCCGCTCTGGATCAAGCTCGATTCACGCGAAGTGGGCAAAGAAGGCGGCATCACGATGGAAGATGCCATCGCAAATGCCAAAATGGTGGAAGCCGCAGGCGTCGATGCGATCACGATCACATCGTACCACGATACCGGCATTGGCAAACTCCATTCGGAATCGAACATCCCCCACCTCGAAAACTGGAACCTGCCCGCTACGGCAGAAATCCGCAAAGCGGTGAATATCCCCGTGATCGGTTCGGGCCGGATCGAGGTGGACAGCGCTGAAGCCACTATCGCCAAAGGCGATTCCGATTTCATCGCCATGGGCCGCAAATTGCTGGCCGATCCGCACCTTCCGCGCAAATTGACCGAGGGCCTGACCGAGAAGGTCCGCCCTTGCGTCTATTGCTACACCTGCGTTTCCGCCATTTACATGGGCCAGCCGACGCGTTGTGCAGTCAATGCGGGGCTTGGCCTTGAATTTGAAGGCGAGCCCGCGCCCGCCGGGGCCAGTCCCAAACACATTGCCGTTGTTGGTGGCGGCCCCGGCGGCATGGAATCCGCGCGCCGCCTCAGTGCGCTCGGCCACAAAGTCACCCTCCTTGAGAAGTCTGATCGTCTTGGCGGCACTTTGCGGTTTGCCAGCCTGGCTTATGAACCCAACGAACGCATCCTTGAATGGCTGCGGCGCGAGGTGAAGGAAGCCGGTGTCGAGGTGCGTCTATCCACACCCGCCACACCGGAACTGCTGGGCTCGCTCAACGTCGATGCCGTGATCGTGGCCACCGGCGCGCTCCGCAACATGCCCCAGATCGCCGGAGGCGAACAGGATCACGTCTATTCGGGCGATGACATGCGCAAGATGATGCTGGGCGAAAGCTCGGACGAATTGAAGCGCAAGACCGGCCTGTTCACGCGCCTTGCCACCAAGGTCGGCGCGGCAACCGGTGCCACGGCAAACCTCGCGTTGGTCCGGAAAGCCACGCATACGTGGATGCCACTGGCCGATACCGTCACGATCATCGGCGGCGAACTGGTGGGTTTGGAGCTTGCCGAATTCCTGTCCGAACGCGGACGCACGGTCAATGTGATCGACGAGGCTCCGCGCATGGGCAAAGGCTTGACGCTGGTCCGCCGCATGCGCTTGATGAGCGAACTGGCCGATCACGGCGTCGGCCTCCACGCCGGCGTTTCCGATATTGTGATCGGCGCTGACAGCGTCAGCTTCACCAACCTTGCGGGCGAAAGCCAGAGCGTACCGGGCGGCAACGTGATCGTTGCCCAAGGCGCGCAAGGTGACCTCTCGCTTGCAGAAGCCTTGCGGGATGCAGGTTTCACGGTGCACGCGATCGGCGATGCGAATGGCGTTGGTTATATCGAAGGCGCGATGCGCGATGCTCGCGCGGCGGTCAGCGCCATAGCCGCCTGAAGATACTGGCGGCTCGGGCAAACAACGCCCGAGCC
>NZ_LJHY01000079.1 GCF_001295795.1 Novosphingobium sp. AAP83 | reverse complement strand
CTCACGTTGACGGGCACGGCTACGGAACTTGCGACGGCTTATGCATCGGGTGGGATCACAGGCCTTGGTTCGTCTGCGGTGACGCTGTCTGGCACCACTGTAGCGGCGCTGGACCTCAATGTGATTGATGCTGCCACAACAGGCGCAATCAACGCGTCGAGTGTGCTCACGCTGACCGGTACGGCTTCGGATCTGGCGACGACCTATGCGTCGGGTGGTATTACCAGCCTTGGCAATGAGGCTGTGAATCTGTCGGGTACAACGGCCACAGCTGCCCAGTTGAACGCGATCAATGCGGGCAGCACGGGCACAGTGGACATGTCGACCATTCTGACAGTGACGGGTTCTGTCGCCGACCTGACTTCGACGTATTTCGGCGCTGGTCTTCGTGGTCGCGGTGATGAAGCGCTTACGCTAACCGATACGTCGGTTGCCGCCTCTGCTCTGAACAGTATCGACACCAGAACAACCGGTATTATCGATGCGTCGTCTGTGGCGACGCTTACGGGGACCGCAGCGGTTGTCGCGGTGAGCTATACGTCAAGCGGCATCACAGGTTTGGGTGCATCTGCAGTAACGCTGTCTGACACCACGCTGGCAGCAACATCGCTGAATGCGCTCGATACCGCCACGACAGGCGCGATTGATGCATCGAGTGTGCGCACGTTGACAGGAACGGCTTCGGATCTGGCGACGACTTATACGTCGGAAGGTATTACTGGCCTAGGCAATGAAGCTGTGACGTTGTCCGGGACAACCGCCACTGCTACACAGTTGAACGCGATCAATGCGGGCAGCACGGGTACCGTGGACATGTCGACCATACTGACTGTGACGGGTTCTGTCGCAGATCTGACGACCGCGTATAACGCTGTTGGTTTTGCCGGTCGTGCCAATGAAGCGCTCACGCTAACCGATACGTCGGTTGCGGCTTCAACCCTGAACAGCCTCGACACCAGAACAACAGGCGCGATCAATGCGTCGTCTGTGTCGACGCTGACGGGGACCGCAGCGGTTGTCGCGGCAAGCTATGCGTCAAGTGGCATCACAGGTTTGGGGGCATCTGCGGTAACGCTGTCTGACACCACGCTGGCGGCGACATCACTGAATGCGCTCGATACCGCCACGACGGGCGCGATCGATGCG
>NZ_LJHY01000078.1 GCF_001295795.1 Novosphingobium sp. AAP83 | reverse complement strand
GCCGCTGACATCACGGCGATCGAGACTGCGAATGGCAGTGGCACGATTGATGGCTCAGCGCTCACGGCGATCAACGGGACGGCGGCTGCGGTTGTCCTGGCGCTTGACGATCTCGATACCGATCCGACGAATTTCGCTTCGACGCTGACGGGAACCACGGCGACTGCCTCTGATCTAAACGTTATAGATGCTGCTACCAGCGTCACGGTCAATGCGACGTCTGTGACTGCCCTGAGCGGCTCGACGGCTGACGTAGCGGCGAGCTATGCTTCTGCCGGCATCAGCGGCCTTGGAAATGAAACAGTTACACTTTCCTCTGCTACGGCTGCGGTACGCGATCTTCTCGCAATTAACGAAGCGACGTCGGGTAACGTAAATGCATCTGCGATAACGACGTTGACAGGTACTTTAGCCGAAGCTGTTGCTGCTATCTTGTCTACAGGGATTGTAGGCTTGGGTAACGAGAGCGTGACGCTGTCAGACCATACTTTGTCGGTTGTTGCAGTTAATGCTCTTAACGCTCTCACAACCGGAATGATTGATGCATCGTCGGTCTCGACGTTCACTGGCTCCGCTTCTGAAGTGGCAGCAATTTATGCTGCGAGCGGTATAACGGGTATAGGTGCAACCTCAATCACCATTGATGACACGATACTGGCTGCGGCTGACCTCAATGCCCTTACCGATCTTTCTACTGGCACCATTGATGTTACGTCAGTTTTGACGGTGGCTGGTTCAGCTGCGGTTGTTGCTTTCAGCTATGTTTCGACAGATATTACTGGCCTTGGCAATGAGGCTGTCACGCTGACGGGAGTTGCTGCGGCGGGTGATATCACGACGATTGCGGGAGCGAACGGCAGCGGTACGATTGATGGCTCTGCGATCACGGCGATCAACGGGACGGCGGCTGCGGTTGTGCAGGCGGTTGACGATCTCGATACCGATCCGAGCGACTTCAATTCGGCACTGATGGGGGCTGCTGAGGCCGCTGACATCACGGCGATCGAGACTGCGAATGGCAG
>NZ_LJHY01000077.1 GCF_001295795.1 Novosphingobium sp. AAP83 | reverse complement strand
ATCTGCATCGCCGCAACCGTCATCTTCTGGCTCAATCAATGAGTCCTGAGCCTAGCTCAAGCGCGCTTGCATCAACTTGCAAAGAAACGGGCTGCGCTCAAATTTCAAGAATGACGTGAATCCATCTGCAATTATCAATTTTTTCAATCTTCGCAATACGATCAGCAAATGTTGCTTAGATCAATTTGATTTCTGTTTTCAACTTCATTGCAAGTATGATTGTATCGGTTAGGCCGGAGCTACAGCACGCAAAAATAGCCTCTACCACGTCGGGTGCACAGATTTCGGCAAACCTCTGAATGCGCCGACAAGTTGCCGCGTGCTACGGAGGGAATTCATGTTACGCCTAGGATATGGTGAAAAATACGTTTGAAAAAGATGCTCTCCGGACACACCGGGATCAGCACTTCGAAAATGCGGCACGTATGTCGGCGCTTTCTTGCGGAAACGCGGAACGAAGTTCCAAACCCTCGGTTCTGCAATTGCCCTTCCTTAAGCGCGTCTTTTCGAGGCTGTGCGATCGCCGTAAACCACTCATCGAATAACCCACCAATTGACGATAGCCATTGAGATTTTGCGGGTTGAACGTCCAATAGTTGAGCCCCGGATTAGTCATGCCGTGGAAAATCGATATCGCGCACAAAATCCCAGAACCTTGACAAGACTTAATTTCGCTGTTGAACGCGTACAAAGTGATGATTTTTTTGCAAACATCATTTTGGTATCGAATGCCAAAAATCAAGGTGCCTATCCTATCCCATTCACTTGGTTGGGCACGAAGGCTTGGCTTGAGTGTCATAAACCTCCGATTAACCTCAGAGGCTGACTCATGAAGAAGCGGCGTGATTACAGGCGCTTGCTATTCCGTGGGTGATTTGGTTGACCGATGCAATGAAAAGTCAGGTGGTGCCGCTTTCGATGGTTCGTTCGAAGTCCTTGGCAAGGCGGCGGTTGTGGTTCAGCCATGCGATTGTTCACTCGACTACCCAGCGTCTCGGCAGCAGTTTGAAGCCTTTGGCGGCGTCGGAGCGCTTGATGATTTCCAAGGTCCACGTGCCGATTTTGGTGAGCGCGATGCACAGTTTGTCCCCGACATATCCCCCATCGGCGAAGACGTGACGCAACCACGGTAAGGTCTGGCGGATGCTGGCAAAGACGCCAGCACTGGGTGACGCCTCCCGACCCGCGGCTTCGCGAGCCATCAGTAGCAGCGCGTGACTGATCGACTTCCACACACCCATCGCGCTCCAGCGGTAGAAATAATGCTGCACCGTGGTCATTGGCGGGAACAGGTCCGGTGGCAGCAAGGGCGCAAGGATTTCCCACTCCGCGTCCGTCAAATCGCTGGGCAAAAGCGGGTCTGCTCTGGCATACTGCCGTTGGGTGATATCGGTCCCTATGTGCCGCTCCGTCGTAGCCTCGCAACCACGGCTGAATCACATGTCACCGATATTGCACACCTTCTTTTTCGGCCAGCCGCTTAGACAATGCCTGATGGTGCAAAATATCAGATTATGCGGATTGAAAGCCAGTTCTTCGTACCGTTTTCGTTGTCCAAGTTTCCCCTCGATGATCATAATCTGACAATCGCGGTTGAGGACAGTTTGCGGGGGGCAGAAGAACTGACATATCAAATCGACAGACCCGACACGGGATACAGCCCAACCTTTGCAGTTTCGGGATGGAGCCTGACCGGCTGGACGAGCAATGCGCTCATAAACAAATATGGCAGCAATTTTGGCGACAAGCGGTCATCCCAAGCGTCGCAATTTTCGCAAATGGTCTTCAACATAGGCATTTCCCGTCCTGTCAGCTACTTTGTCTGGAAGCTGCTTTTGCCGTTGGTTGTTGTCCTGTATGGAGCGTGGATCGCTCTCCTGCTCAACCCTGCTTTAACGGAAACCCGCGCTGCCTTGCCTGCCTCGGCTTTGTTGACGACTGTATTTCTCCAACAGTCCTATACCGAATCCCTGCCTGAAACGGGCGGACTGGTGCTCCTTGATGAAATCTACGTAGTTGCCTATGTGCTTATCGTGATCACACTCGCCCGGGTTATCATGAAATCACGCGACGTTGAGCTTATGGACGATGCGCAATTGCGCATTCTGCGCAAAAAAGACGGCGTCGTTCTATCCATGCAGGTGATCGTTTTCGCCATAGCAACACTCTTGATCGTGCTGCGTTGGTAAGGTTAAGCAAATAAATGGCGTACTGCATCTTTTGTCAGGGAAAGGCAGCAAGCCTGTAGTTAAGACATGGCAATCAGCGCGGTCTTTGGCACATGTGTGATGCGGCAGGCCAAGTCCGCCTCACCCGACGCCACAATGAAGCGATCCGCCTTCTCGGCAATGCCTGTGGTGAAAACCACGTCCCGCAGATACAGCAGGCTTTCCATTGAACGCGTGAGCGCTGCATCGGGCTCAAGCAGCGGTAATTGGCTCCCGGCAATGATCTGTGATGGATCGTCTGGATGCAGCAATGACCAGAATGTGCGATAGACGCCGACGATACCGTGTGGCTCCACTCCGTGCCAAAGACTTAACCACCCTTCGAGGCCATTGATTTCGGTCAGGATCGGAGGAGTGCCCCCGCCAATGCGGGCCGTCAGTAGGTTCTGCACGGGCGGACGGATACCGGGGCTGACATAAGGCCGCCAGTGCAAGGCGTCTGGCGAAGTTGCCAGATTGATCGATGGGCCGGAACGCCAGTTGCTGCCGGGGGGATAGGCGAAATAGAGATCACCCAAGGGGCGCGTTTGTGCCCAGTAGTCGCCTTTGATCAGGCCCTCGAAGATCAGCATGTCCTTGTTTTGATGATCCAACACGACGCCTTCGAATTTCCAGTCGAGCCCGTTTTCTGACGAATAGAGCGTTGTGGAATGGCGCTCAGGGCTAACCGAACAGGTTGTCATCAGATAAGCGCCCTCACCCATGTTTGAAATGCGCGCATCCTCGATGCCATAGCACTGGTAGGTGCCCTGTGGCGCAATCGCCTTGTCATAATGGATGGCGATCACGTCCAAACCATCTGCAGTCATCTCAACCGGCAACAGCCACGAAAGCGAGGTAAGCGCCATGACTTTCCATCCTCCGCCATGGAGCATGAATTTGCGCGGATCAGCAGTATCGGCTAATTCCACAGGCCAAGCATCGATCACATAACCGCCATCGTGCCAACGAATGGCATGAACTTTGCCATCCCGAACCGGCGTTCGCAAAGCTTCGGCCACCCGAACCATCAGCAGGATATTGCCGTTCGGTAACACCGTCATGCCCGGGTTGAAAGCGCCCAGCACATACGTTTCTACGCCGAGACACCCAGCCAGTGGTGATCGCTCCAAGTCGACTAGAAACGGCGTAAAAACAAGGCTATCAATCGGAAAGTGGGTCATCGGGCGCGGTGCCTCCTTCGTTATGGAAGGTAAGCTGCCGCGCGAAGTTAGGTTCCCTCAAGCCGTCGCGTCAGGGTTTCCATTCAAGGAAACGCGCCAGCAAGGCAATTCCGTAGGACTGGCTCTTTTCCGGATGGAATTGCACGCCAAGGATATTGTCGCGCGCCACAGCGGCCACAATCCCGCCGCCGTGGTCGCTCATCGCGGCAATGCTGGTGCTTTGTTCGGGAACGAAGTGGTAGGAGTGGAGGAAATAGGCCTCACCGGCTTCGATCAGCTCGGCCCCTGCGTGATTGCGCATCGGCTCGACATCGTTCCAGCCCATGTGCGGCACTTTGATCGTTGCATCGGCCGGTTCGATCACGCGCACTTCGCCAGCGATCCAGCCAAGCCCGTTAGTCACGCCGTGTTCGACACCGCGATCCGCCAGCAATTGCATGCCAACGCAGATGCCAAGGAACGGAGCAGCCCCCACCAGAACACGCTCTTCCAGCGCCTCGACCAAGCCCGGAACGCCGGAAAGCGCGCCGATGCAGTGCCGGAATGCGCCGACACCGGGCAGAACGATTCGATCCGCCGCGCGTACGATACTGGGATCGGCGGTTACGACAACGCCTTCGGCACCCGCAGCTTTCAGCGCATTGGCGACCGAGCGCAAGTTGCCCGCGCCATAATCCACCAGCGCAAGCGTATCAGCCACCGAGGATGCCCTTGGTCGAGGGCACGGCATCGGCCTTGCGCGGATCAATCGCTATGGCCTGACGCATCGCGCGGGCAAAGCCCTTGTAGATGCCTTCGACGATGTGATGATTATTCGAACCGTAGAGATTCTCGATGTGCAGGGTGATGCCCGCCGCTTGAGAGATCGACTGGAACCAGTGTTCGAACAGTTCAGTGTCCATTTCGCCCAAGCGAGGCTGCGTGAACGCGGCCTTCCAGATCAGCACTGGACGGCCCGAGATATCGAGCGCGACGCGGCACAGCGCCTCGTCCATCGGCGAATAGGTGTGGCC
Source organism: Novosphingobium sp. AAP83 (assembly GCF_001295795.1). GTDB lineage: Bacteria > Pseudomonadota > Alphaproteobacteria > Sphingomonadales > Sphingomonadaceae > Novosphingobium. The sequence continues at coordinate 18,084 of NZ_LJHY01000077.1, read as the reverse complement.
GTAGCGGGTGATGCCCTTCTTGTCGCCCAAGGCTTGCGCGATGGCTTGGCCCAGCGCGATGGCGCTGTCTTCGGTGGTATGGTGCTGATCGACATGCAAATCGCCGCGCACACGGCATTCGATATCGATCAGGGAGTGGCGGCTGAACTGCTCGATCATGTGATCGAGGAAGCCGATTCCGGTCTCCACCTGATAGGTGCCTGTGCCATCGAGGTTCACCGACACGGCAATGTCGGTTTCTTCAGTCTTTCGGGTGATCGATCCTATGCGCATAAACGCGCCTATACGCCCCTATTCCTGAGAATCAATCACCGTCCCCACTTGACCCGAACCTTCCCCGAGGCCAGTTGTGACGTCATGAGCGACGCACCTGACAGCATGATCCCTTACGACGAAATAGTGCAAGAGGCGCTGCGCGCGGTTGTTGGCCGCGTTCTGGGTCAAGTTGCGGCGGGCGGCGGCATGCTGCCGGGCATGCACCACTTCTACATCACGTTCAAAACCGGTGCCCCCGGCGTGGACATTCCCCAGCGCCTGCGCGAGCGTTTTCCCGACGAGATGACCATCGTCCTGCAAAACAAGTTCTGGGACCTGAAGGTTGAGGAAGACCGTTTCAGCGTGGGGCTATCGTTCAACCAAATCCCATCAATGCTTCACATCCCGTTCTCGGCGATCACCGCATTTGTCGATCCTGCGGTCGATTTCGGGCTCCAGTTTCAGGCCGTGGTCGATGACGAGGTAGAGCCCGTTGACGCTGCCGAAAACGATTCGCCGGAACAAGGCGATGACAGCACCGTTGAGCGCAGCGACGACGGATCGAACGTAGTCACTGTCGATTTCGGCAAGAAAAAGTAGGGCAGCAGCCCGCGACAAAGGGCAAAGGCATGTTCAAGAAGCGCGGCAAGGCAATCGAGGCGGCCAAAGATGCTGCCGAAAACATGCCTTCTCCCAGTCCTAATCCCGTTAGCCCCAATCCGATAACCAACCTGATCATCGCCGACGTTGCTTTGCGCGCTGGGGCGGCTCTGCTCCGCCAAGGCGTTGAAAAGGGCATTATCGGCGGCAAGCTTGGCACGAAAAAAGCCGGACGGGTGATCAAAGGCCGCACAATGATGCAAACGCTGGTCGGCACTGCAATTGCGCGCGTTGCAACGCGTTCGGTCCCCGGCGCGATTATCGTCGGTGGTGGCATGTTGGCCAAGGCACTTTACGACCGCAAACACCGGGCAAAGGCCGAGGCAGAGGGCACAGCGGTGCTGGATGAACAGGCCAGGCGCGGCAAGAAGAAGTAAGTTTCGAACTTATCCGCACTTGACCGCGCGGGAAGCGATGCGCCACTAGCGCACATGTCTGCGACGATCCCTCATGACGATACGCTCCACCGCCGGGGCCTGATGTTCATCCTGTCCTCGCCTTCCGGGGCCGGCAAAACCACGATTGCGCGCAAGCTGCTCGGCGAAGATACCGAGATTGCAGCGTCTGTTTCGGTTACCACGCGCCCGATCCGGCCCGGTGAGGTTGAGGGGCAGGATTACTACTTCGTCGATCAGGCCCAATTTGACCGCATGGTTGAGGAAAACGCGTTCTATGAATGGGCGACGGTCTTCGGCAATTGCTATGGCACACCCAAGGCGCAAATCCGTGACCGGTTGAAAGCAGGCGGCGATGTGCTGTTCGATATTGACTGGCAAGGCACGCAGCAGCTTCACCAGAAGGCGCAAGCCGACGTGGTGCGCGTGTTCATTCTGCCCCCCAGCCTTGAAGAGTTAAATCGCCGTTTGACCGGACGCGGCACCGATGCCGCTGATGTAATTGCGGCACGCATGGCGCGCGCTCAGGCAGAAATCAGCCACTGGGACGGCTATGACTATGTTGTGATCAACGACGATGTGGACGTCTGTTTTGCAAAAGTGCGCGAGATTCTGGCGGCTGAACGGATGAAGCGCACGCGGCAGACCGGCCTTATCGATTTCGTGCGCGGATTGATGCGGGGCTAAGGCGCAAATCCCTTTCCCGTTCATGTTTCGACTACGCTCGACACGAACGGTTGGGGGAAATCAATGCCCTGATGGGTCAACCGTCTCACTTGGAATCCAGCCGTTCACGATGCCGCCATCAATGGGTAGCGGTGTGCCGACCACGTAATCGCCTGCACGACTGGCAAGGTAGATTGCGCCGCCTGCCATATCTTCCAAAGTGCCAACGCGGCCCGAAGGAATGCCCTTTGACGAGCCTTCTGGGTTTTTAGCGGCAGCCTTGTTCATTTCTGATGGAAACGCGCCGGGGCAAATGCAGGTTACCACGATGTTATCGCGGATCAGCCTTGCCGCCATGCGCTTGGTAAGGTGGACAAGCGCTGCTTTGGACGCCTGATAGCTATAGGTTTCCCAAGGGTTAGGTCGCAGTCCGTCAATCGAGGCGATGTTGATAACTTTGGCCGGTTGATCAGCGCTTGCAGCAGCCATCAACAGGCCATGCAATTTCTGCGTCAGGAAAAATGGCGTTTTTACATTGAGATCCATCACCTTGTCCCAACCGCCTTCGGGGAAGTCTTCAAACTCTGCCCCCCAAGCAACGCCGGCGTTGTTCACAAGGATGTCGATCTTGCCCTCGCGTGCAGCAAGGTCTGCCGCCAACCGCTCCATGCCCTCGACCGTCGAAATGTCCCCCGGCAGTGCGATGCAGCGCTCCCCCAGTCGCGCCGCAGTTTCTGCAACCACCGCAGCCTTGCGCGCGGTGATATAGACCCGTGCGCAGCCCGCTGCGATAAAGCCCTCCGCGATCATCGCCCCAATCCCGCGCGATCCGCCGGTGACAACAGCGACGCGGCCTTCAAGGCTGAACAGTTTGCTGAAATCCATGATCTTAGTATCCGTTCAATTGGGCAACGCGCTCTGCATGGTAGTACTGATCGCCCATAAATTCGGTGAGCGAGCGGTCACGCTTCATGTAGAGGCCGATATCGTATTCATCGGTCATGCCCACGCCGCCATGCATCTGCACGCCTTCGCGCACAGCAAGATTGCAGGCGCGCGCCGCCTTGGCTTTGCCGACCGATACCATCAGTTCGGCCTTTTCCGAACCGCCATCCAGCAATTGCTGAGCCTTGATCACAACGGCAGTGGCGATTTCGAGTTCGGAATAGAGATGCGCGGCGCGGTGCTGGAGAGCCTGAAACTCACCAATCAAGCGCCCGAATTGCTTGCGGGTTTTGAGGTAGGCCGTGGTGATATCAAACGCCCCCTGCCCCACTCCGGTCAGTTCTGCCGCAGCCCCGATGCGCCCGGCGCCGAGCACCTTGTTCAGCAAGCTGCGCCCGCCATCAACATCGCCGATCACGCTATCGCCATCGAGTTCGACATTATCGAACGTGATGTTGCTGGCCATGGCGCTATCGACCAATCGCAGGTTTTCATGGGAAATTCCAGCGGCATCCTTGGGCACGGCGAAGAGGGTGATACCTTCAGCATCGCTGTCGCTGCCCGAAGTGCGCGCGGCAACGATGATGGCCTCTGCCGATGCGCCCTGCACCACAAACGCCTTTGAACCCGAAAGACGGAAGCCGTTGCCCGCCTTTTCGGCGCGGCAGGCGATGCGTTCGGGGCGATGCTTGGGGCTTTCGTCAATGGCCACGGCCAGTACGCTATCGCCCGCGATCACGCCGGGCAGCCAGCGCCCGCGCAAGTCATCCGACCCGCCCGACAATGCGGTGACCCCCATGACCGAGGTGGTCAGGAAAGGCGATGGCGTGAGGTTGCGACCGATTTCCTTGAGCACGATGCCCGCCTCGACATGGCCCATGGCGAGCCCGCCGTCAGCCTCTGCCGCCAGCATGCCTGTCAGCCCCATTTCGGCAAATTGTTTCCACAAGGCGTGGCCGAAGCCATCCTTGCAACCCATGTCGCGGAAGTGGCGCAATTGCGGCTTGATCGCGCCTGCATCGGCCATGAAGCCGGTTACGGTGTCGGCCAGCATGGCCTGATCTTCGTTGTAATACAGCGGCATGGATCAGGCTCCTGGCAGATCAAGAATGCGTTTGGCAACGACGTTGAGCATCACCTCGCTGGTGCCGCCCTCGATCGAGTTTGCCTTTGTGCGGAGCCATGATCGGGCGGGCGTGCCGCCATTGGTGCGTTCGCTATCCCATTCCAGAGCAGTTGCGCCGCCCGCCGACATCAGCAATTCGTGGCGGCGCTTGTTCAATTCTGTACCGGCGTACTTCAGCATATTGGGCTGTGCCGGATGCGCTTTGCCGACTTTGGCTTCATCGAGGAACTTTTCGCCCATCGCGCTAAACGCCAGTGCATCAACATCGAACATCGCCAGTTCTGCCCGCAGGATCGGATCGTCCAGACCATTGCGCGCAACGACCGCACCGATGGCATTCAGGCGATCACCGCCGCCCGCGCCCGAGATCATCTCGCGCTCATGGCCGAGCAAATACTTGGCCACATCCCACCCGCGATTGAGTGCGCCAACGATCTGGTGCTTGGGCACCTTTACGTCGTCAAAGAACGTCTCGCAGAACGGCGAATTGCCACTGATCAGCTTGATCGGTTTGGTGGTGACGCCCGGCGTGGTCATATCGAACAGCAGGAAGCTGATGCCCTGATAGGTGTTCGCCTTGTCTGTGCGAACGAGGCAGAAAATCCAGTCAGCCTTGTCGGCATAGGAAGTCCAGATCTTCTGGCCGTTGACGACCCAGTGATCGCCCTTGTCTTCGCCAAAGGTCTGCAAGCTGACGAGATCGGAGCCTGATCCGGGTTCGGAATAGCCCTGGCACCAGCGAATCTCGCCGCGCGCGATTTCGCCCAGATAGTGCACCTTCTGCTCTTCGGTGCCGAATTTGAGCAGCGCGGGGCCAAGCATCCATATGCCGAAACTGGACAGGGGCGGCCGTGCGCCGATGCGGGCGCATTCCTCGCGCCAGATCTTGGCTTGCGCGGGAGACATGCCTGCACCGCCATAGGCCTCAGGCCAATCAGGCACGGTATAGCCCTTGGCCACGCACGCTTCGAGCCACGCTTTCTGGGCCGGGTTCTTAAATGTGAAGTTGCGGCCGCCCCAACAGACGTCGGCTTCATCGCGCGCAGGTTCGCGCATTTCAGCGGGGCAATTTGCCTCCAGCCATTCGCGGATTTCCTGCCGGAAACCATCAAGGTCTGACATGTTTATGCTCCTCTCGTTAATCGCAAGGTTAAAGCGAGTCACACACCGCTGGCAAGCGCTGAATTTCCCAATAGTCCGGACCTTTCGGGCAAGCCCTGTATGCCGTAGCGTAAACCCGACAAGCGTTGACGGCGGGCGGATCAGGCCTAAGCTGCGTCGAAAATCAGGTCTGGGAGAGACCCCTTGCGATTCAATGGAAAAACAGTTGTCGTCACCGGCGCAGCATCAGGCATAGGCCGCGCCACTGCGCTTGCCTTTTCCGGCGAAGGGGCCATCGTTTACGCCGCCGACATCGACGATGCAGGCCTTGCGGCCACGGCGGCGGCATCGAACGGCACGATCGTGACGGCACGCTGCGATGTGACCCGCACGGAGGACATCAAAGCCCTGATGGACCGCGCCGCTGCCGAAACCGGCGGGATCGATTGCGTGTTCAACAATGCCGGCGCGGGCGGTGATCGCGCAGCCATTGACGAGATCGAGCCCGAAGGCTGGGACCGCACGATGGACTTGCTGCTGCGCTCTGTCGCGTTCGGCATACGCTATGCCGTGCCGCACATGATCGGTCGCAAAGGAGCCTCGTTCGTCAATACATCGAGCGTTGCCGCCATCGGCCCCGGCTATTCCCCAACCGCCTATGCCGTGGCCAAGGCGGGCGTGCTGCACCTGACCAAAGTGGGTGCCGCAGATCTTGCCAAACATCAGATCCGCGTGAATGCGGTGCAGCCCGGCTTTATCAACACCAACATCTTCACAAGCGCGATGGGTATGCCCGAAGACCTTGAGCTTCAGGCCAAGGGCGCCATCGCCGCGATGTCGAAACAAGCGCAGCCGATAGCGCGCGGCGGTCAGGCTGATGATATAGCGAATGCGGTATTGTTCCTCGCAAGCGAGGCTGCAAGCTTTATGACCGGGACATCGCTGCTCGTGGATGGCGGCATCACGATTGGCCCGCGCCACAGTTGGGACCCGGAAATACCCGGCCTGTTCGATGCACTCCAAAAGATGGCGGACGGCGGCAAAGCGGCATGATCCCGATCACAGGACGAGTGCCCACGCGTTTGGCGTTGGCAAACGGTCTGGGCAGCGTGGCTTATGGCGTGAAGGACAGCGGCTTTGCGACCTTTCTGCTGCTGTTTTACAATCAAGTCCTGGGAATGGATGCGTGGCTGGTCAGCCTTGCGCTGCTGATCGCACTGGTGTTCGACGGATTGATCGATCCGCTGATCGGCCACCTTAGCGACCGGACGCGCACCCGGTATGGGCGACGTTTGCCGTTTCTTTACGGCGCAGCGCTTCCCTTGGGGCTGGCTTGGGCGCTGCTCTGGTCTCCGGTGGGTGAGCCGAACTTCTTTGTCCTGCTGTTTTCCGCCATACTGGTCCGCGCACTGGTGGCGATTTGCGAGGTGCCATCGGCAGCGCTGATACCCGAGATTACCCGTGATTACGATGAGCGTACCCGCCTTACCCGCTTTCGTTTTCTGTTTTCGTGGGGCGGCGGCTTGCTGATGCTGCTGATGGCCTATGGCGTGTTCCTGCCAAACGCAATGCTGGCGCGCGATGGATATCGCAACTTTGGCCTGTTTGGCGCGGGGCTAATTGTGGTCTGCGTAAGCATTTCGGCGTTGGGCCAGCATAGGGCTGTAGCAGGCTGGCCGGCCGAGCGCGCGCCTACAAACAAGGGCTTTCTGGCCTCGCTCGGCGAGATTCGCGAGAGTTTTTCGCACCCGGCCTGCCTTTCGGTCATAGCCGCGATTGCAGCAGCTTTGACTGCGCAAGGGATGACCTTTGCGCTATCGAACTACCTCTATCTTTATGTGTGGAAGTTTACGTCCACGGCTTTGCAAGCATTCCCGTTGCTGCTGTTTGCCAGCGTGGTTGGTGCATCGTTGCTGGTGGGCCGTGCCCAAATGCGCTGGGGCAAAGCGGGTACCGTGATGCGGATGGCGCCGCTCGGCATGGTATTTTGGTCGATTCCGCTGATAATGCGATGGCTGGGGCTGTGGGCGCCAGACGGATCGACAGCAGCCATTGCCGCCATGTTTGCCTGCACGTTTGCGTCCAATACGTTTACGGTCACCGGCACGATGACGCTGTGGTCGATGGTGGCCGATGTGGTTGAGGCTTCCGAAGAGCAGACTGGCAGGCGATCTGAAGGCACGCTTTCAGCAGGCGCATTTCTCGCATCGAAATGTGCGGGCGGTCTTGGCGTGTTTGGCGCAGGGTTGATCCTGAGCTTTGCAGGGCTTGCGCCCAATACTTCGCCCGAGGCTGTTTTGCCCGAAGTCACCTACCGGCTAAGCCTTGCTTATGTGGCCTGTATCGCGGTGCTGGCGATCCTCACCATGTTCATTGTTCGGCGGTTTCCGATTGATCGGGCAGGCCATATGGCGCGGCTTGCCCGATTGGATCGAGTGGCGCGCGCCGATCCCGACGCATCAGGGCTGCATCCATAAGGCGGTTCGTCCCACTATTTAATCATTCGCTTAATTTTTACTTGAATTGCCCCCTTCCCCGGTGAACACTACGGTACGGGATTAAGGAGACTGACATGGATTTCGAACCGACCGACCGCCAGAAGTATTGGCGCGATCGTGTCCACCAATTCATCGAAAACCACGTTCGCCCGCGTGAGAAAGACTACAAGGCAGAGCAGGCCACGGGGGATCGCTGGAAAGTTATCCAGACTATCGAAGAGGAAAAGGCCCGCGCCAAGGCGCAGGGTATCTGGAACCTGTTCATGCCGCCGCGCAATGGCGGACATCATCATGTGGATGAGACGTTCGAATTCGAAGGCCTCGGCCTTACCAACCTTGAATATGCGCTTTGTGCCGAAGAGATGGGCCGGATTTCATGGGCGAGCGAGGTATTCAATTGCTCCGCACCCGATACCGGCAACATGGAAGTGTTCCACCGCTATGGCACGGCAGCGCAAAAGGAGCAGTGGCTGCGCCCGCTGATGAATGGCGAGACGCGTTCCGCATTCCTGATGACCGAACCGCAAGTGGCCTCGTCCGATGCCACCAATATCGAGACATCGATCCGGCGCGAGGGTGACACTTATGTCATCAATGGCCGCAAATGGTGGTCTTCGGGCGCGGGCGATCCGCGCTGCAAAGTGGCCATCGTGATGGGCAAGACCGATTTTGAGGCCAAGCGCCATCAACAGCAATCGATGGTGCTGGTGCCCTTGGACGCGCCGGGGGTAAACATCCTGCGCCATTTGCCGGTGTTCGGCTATGATGATGCGCCCCACGGCCACATGGAGATCGAACTCACCGATGTGCGCGTGCCGTTGACGAACATGCTGCTGGGCGAAGGGCGCGGGTTCGAAATCGCGCAAGGGCGCTTGGGACCGGGCCGCATTCACCACTGCATGCGCACGATTGGCGTGGCCGAAGAAGCGCTGGCAAAGATGGCGCGCCGCCTGCAAAGCCGCGTGGCATTCGGCAAACGCGTGTCCGAACAGTCGGTGTGGGAAGAACGCATAGCGCGTGCCCGCATCGATATCGATATGACGCGCCTATTGTGCCTTAAAGCCGCTGATATGATGGACAAAGTGGGCAACAAGGCAGCCGCGCTGGAAATCGCCATGATCAAAGTGCAGGCCCCGAACATGGCGTTGCGTATCCTTGACGATGCCATTCAGGCGCATGGCGGCGGCGGTGTATCCGAGGACTTTGGCCTTGCGCTGGCTTATGCCCACATGCGCACGCTGCGGCTTGCCGATGGGCCTGACGAAGTGCACGCACGCTCGATTGCGCGGATCGAATTCTCGCGCCATTCAGACGTGCTGCAAAGCGACCGTGGCTTGAGTTCTGGCGATCTTGGCGTAGCCCGCTGACGCCAACTGAAGGAAACGACTGATGAAAGCTGCTGTCCTCGTCCAAGCCGGCCATCCGTTGGAAATCCATGATCTGACTGTGGCCAAACCCGGCCCGCACGAAGTGTTGATCCGGACAGCAGCCTGCGGCCTGTGCCATTCGGACCTGCACTTTATCGATGGCGCATACCCCCACCCGCTGCCAGCGGTGCCGGGGCATGAGGCTGCGGGCATTGTCGAGGCGATCGGATCGGAAGTGCGCACCGTCAAAGTGGGCGATGCGGTGGTTACCTGCCTTTCGGCATTTTGCGGGCACTGCGAGTTTTGCGTGACCGGGCGGATGGCGCTTTGCCTTGGCGGCGACACGCGGCGGCAGCCAGGTGATGCGCCCCGCCTGACGCGCACAGATGATGGCAGCGTCGTCAACCAGATGCTCAACTTGTCGGCTTTTGCCGAACAGATGCTGGTGCACGAACATGCCTGCGTTGCGATCAACCCGGACATGCCGCTGGACCGGGCGGCGATTATTGGCTGTGCCGTGACAACCGGTGCCGGTGCAATCTTCAACGCTTGCAAGGTGACGCCGGGCGAGACGGTGGCCGTGGTTGGTTGTGGCGGGGTTGGCCTTGCCACTGTAAATGCTGCGAAAATTGCGGGCGCTGGGCGGATCATCGCGGTTGATCCGATGCCCGAAAAGCGTGCTTTGGCGATGAAATTGGGCGCAACCGACGCGATTGACTCAAGCCCTGAAGCGGCGGCGCAGATTGTCGAGATGACCAAGGGCGGCGTGCATCATGCGATTGAGGCTGTGGGCCGTCCCGCTTCGGGCGATCTTGCGGTCGCTTCGCTGCGGCGCGGGGGCACGGCTACAATCCTCGGGATGATGCCGCTCGGCCATAAAGTCGGGCTTTCGGCGAATGATTTGCTGTCGGACAAGAAGTTGCAGGGCGCTTTGATGGGGAGCAATCACTTCCCGGTCGATCTGCCGCGTCTGGTTGAATTCTATATGCGCGGACTGCTTGATCTGGACAGCATCATTGCAGAGCGCATTCCGCTGTCAGGCGTGAACGAAGGCTTTGAAAAGATGAAACAAGGCCACTCCGCGCGCTCGGTCATCGTGTTCGATTCGTGATCTTGCACCATGGCGAGCAGCCGCACCAAAGTGTTCTTTGATGGCGGCTGCCGCCCCAACCCCGGCCCGATGGAAGTGGCGGCGGTGGTGCGTGGGCAAGTGTTTATCCGCGATGATATTGGCCATGGCGGCAACAGCGATGCGGAATGGGAAGCGTTGTTGCATGCTCTGGAAGTGGCGCAAAGCCTTGGGCTGGAGCACTTTGAACTGCTGGGCGACAGTTTGCCCGTGATTGCGCGGGCAAATGGTGGCGTTCATGGGCGTTCTGATGGCGATTTGGCGCATTATGCGCGTTTTTTGACGCTTTGTGAGACACTTAGGCCTGCGCGGATACGCTGGATCAAGCGGAACCAGAATTTGGCGGGGATTGCGCTGGCTGCGCGGCATGGACGGTAGGTCTGGAAGAAGGGCCCACCCCCGACCCCTCCCGTAAACGGGAGGGGGGAAGAAAAGTTTGAGCCTTAAGCCGCTTCGGCCTTCGCCACGCCGCGTTCGGCGTTGAGGGCTTCGGCGAGGAGGAAGGCGAGTTCGATGGATTGCGCTGCGTTCAGGCGCGGGTCGCAGTGGGTGTGGTAGCGATCGGCGAGGCCTTCTTGCGTGATGGCGACTGCACCGCCGGTGCATTCGGTCACGTCGCGTCCGGTCATCTCGATGTGGATGCCGCCCGCGTGGGTGCCTTCAGCGCGGTGGACCGCGAAGAAGCCCTTTACCTCGGTGAGGATGCGTTCGAAGGGCCGCGTCTTGTAGCCGTTATCGGCCTTGATCACGTTGCCGTGCATCGGATCGCATGACCACACTACGGGATGGCCTTCGCGCTTTACCGCGCGGACCAGCGGGGCAAGGCCTGCCTCGACCTTATCGTGACCAAAGCGGCTGATCAGCGTCATCCGGCCCGCTTCGCGCGAGGGGTTGAGCGTATCGAGCATCTTGAGCAATGCGTCCGGCGTTAGCGACGGGCCGCATTTCATGCCGATGGGGTTGTTCACTCCGCGCAAGTATTCGACATGCGCCGAACCTTCAAAGCGGGTGCGATCACCGATCCACAGCATGTGTGCGCTGGTATCGTACCATTCGCCGGTCAGCGAATCCTGCCGCGTCATCGCTTCTTCGTATTGCAGAAGCAGCGCTTCGTGGCTGGTATAGAAGCTGGTGCCCTGAAGCTGGGGCACGGTGCGCGGATCGACGCCGCAGGCTTCCATGAAATCGAGCGATTCGCCGATCTTGTCGGCCATTTCGCTGAACTTGGTGGCCCAGGGGCTTTTGCCGATGTGATCGAGCGTCCACTGGTGGACCTGACGCAGATTGGCATAACCGCCGGTAGCGAAAGCGCGCAGCAGGTTCAGCGTTGCAGCCGCCTGGCTATAGGCGCGCAGCATCCGTTCGGGATCGGGGATGCGCGATTCCGGCGTAAAATCAATGCCGTTGATGTTGTCGCCAAGGTAGCTTGGCAATTCAACGCCGCCGATGGATTCGACCGGCGACGAACGCGGCTTGGCGAACTGGCCAGCCATGCGGCCAACCTTCACGACAGGTTGCTTGCTGGCGAATGTTAGCACGACCGCCATTTGCAGCAACACGCGGAAAGTATCGCGAATGTTGTTGGGATGGAATTCGGCAAAGCTTTCAGCGCAATCGCCGCCCTGAAGCAAAAAGCCTTTGCCCGCAACTACTTGCGCAAGATCAGCCTTGAGCGCACGCGCCTCGCCAGCAAAGACCAGCGGCGGAAAGCTCGTCAGGGTCTGCTCGACCTCAGCCAGCTTTTCGGCGCTGGGATAAGTCGGCAAATGCCGTCCTTCAAATCCGCGCCATGATTCCGCAGTCCAGTTCTGTGCCACAATGCCATCCTTTCAAGAGGCGGCGACATAAGCCGCGCGAGCGCAAATTGCAAAGGAAGCCTTGCGTTCATTGCAATCTACCGGGCCGATGAACCCTCCTGCTGGAGTGTCCGCCTGTATCAGGGCGCGGTTTTTTCCGGCACTACCATCAAGCGCCAACTCTTGTCGCTGGTCAGGTAGCGTGCGGCCAGCGCCTGCATCCGCTCGGGCGTGGTCTGGCTGTAATCGTTGAGGATCGTGCGGATGGCTGCGATTTTGCGCGGATCGTTGGCCGCTCCTTCCAACTGGTACATATAGAAACCGTTGCCGGTACTGGCGCGGGTGATCAATTGTTTGAGCGGTTCGGTGACCCGGCCAATTTCATCTGCCGTGGGCGGCGTGGTAGCCATATCTGCCGCGATTTTATCAGCCGCTGCGTAGAACGCATCAAAATCGGTGGGCCGCAGTTGCACTGTCGCCGAGATATATCCGCCTGATGGCAGATCGAGCGGCCAGCTTGATCCCACTTGCGGGGCATAGCTGGCACCGGTCTTTTCGCGCATCGCATCAAACAAGCGATTGTTGAAAATCTGCGCGAGGATTTCGAGCTGGCGGCTTTCGCGCACGCCGGCTTGCCCGCCGCCGGTTGGCCAAGCGACCACGGCTGCCGCTTGCCCCGGATCGCCGCGATGGGTGAGGACGAGCGGTTCTGCATTATGCGCCGGGATATTGGGCGCAAGATCAGACGCTGGCGCAGCACTGCGGGGAGCCAAGGCGCCGAAGGTTTTTTCAAGCGCGGCAAGCGCCTGTTCGCGGTTGAAATCGCCGAACATGTCAATTTCAATCGGGCCCTGCGCCACCAGGGGTTCCCACGTGGCGCGGAAGCCTTCGGGCGTGACCTTTTCCAGTTCCGCCGGATTGGGCGTGGCATAGCGCGGATCGCCATCGCGCAGCAGCCACGTTAAATCGCGGCCCAGCACGGCTGTGGGCGAGGAATTGTAGCTTTCATATTGCAGCCGGGCCGCCGCCTTGGCGCGCAGTACGGGGTTCGGGTCCCAGCGCGGCGTGGCCAGCTTGGCCGCCATCAGATAGAGCTGGTCTTCCAGATCGGCAGGGCGCGTATCGGCCGACATGCGGAAGGCGGTATCATCGATATCGAAATCGAGGCTGAGCTTGCGGCCCGTGGCCAGCCGATCAAGATCATCGCGCCCCAGTGCGCCGATGCCGCTATCCATCAGAGCCACTGCCCCGATCCGGCCATAGACCGCATCTTGCGGACGGATGGCGCCATAGCCGCCGCCAAAGCGGGCCTTGACGATGATGCGGCCCGGTTCGGCATCGTTGGGCCAGAGCAGGACTTTGACCCCGTTGGACAATTCGATGTGTTCGATCCCCAGCAGGCCGATAGGCCGCGCCGATGCAACGGTGCCGGGTGTGCCGACGGGGGGCAGATCGGAAAACTTGAGCGAATTGGCCGCAACCCGGCTGCCCGATGCAGCATCGACCCGCGCGGTAAGTGCGCTGCGCAGGGCGGTTTCATCGGCCTCACCCGCCTTTGGCGTGATCATCATCGGGCGGATGACGGTGCCCTGAAACAGCTTGCGGGTGCTGGCCAGCACCGCTTCGGGTTTGAAGCGGGGGATCGATTGCTTGAAGATTTCGTAGACCGTATCGGGATTGGCCACGGTTTCGCGGATATCGACAGCGTTCACGATATCATCAGCAGCTTTTGATCCGGCGATGGTCGATTGCGTTTCCACGCCCACTTTGAACGCCACTTCGAATTCGGCCACTTCGCGATCGATTTCGGCCTGCGATGGCGGCGTGGCCAATGCATCGGCGATAACCGAGCGCACATCGGTGACGGCGCTTTTCCAATCATCGCCAAGCGGCGTGACGGTGACAATGGTGGCATCGGCCGATCGCGAAAGCTCTTGCTTCATTTCATCAACCGAGGCGACCAGATAGCTGCCGCCGCCACGTGCGCGGCCTTCAAGGCGGCGGTTGATCAGCGCCAGTGCGAGGCGATCCACCATCAGGCCCTGATTGTAGACGATAGTATCGTTGACTTTGACCCATGGCCGCAGAATCGCCCAATTGACGATGCGCGGAAGATCAGGCTCGACCAGCACTTTAGCCTCGCCTACAGGATTGGCAGGATCCAGACCGGCGGGGGCAATGGGCTTGCCGAAATCAGGCTGGAGCGGCTTTTTACCAGCCACTTTCCAGCCGCCGAACCACTGTTCAATCCGGGCGATCAACGCTGCGGGATCGGCATCGCCTGCGACCACGATCACGGTGTTATCAGGGCGATACCACTTGCTGTGAAAGGCTTTGACGGCGGCTGCATTGGCTGCCTCAAGCGTTTCTACCGTGCCGATGGGATTGCGCGAGGCAAGCAACTGCCCTTTGAAAAACAGATCGCGCGTCTGATCGAGCACGCGGGACTGGGCGCTGGTGCGTTCTCGCATTTCGGCCAGCACAATCGGCACTTCGGTTTTCACGCCGCGATCGGTGAAAATCGGGGCCGTGATCATTCCGGACAGCAGCTTGAACGTCTCGTCCAGCTTTTCGGGCGAGGCTTGCGGAATATCGAGTTTGTAGACGGTCTGCGTCGGGCTGGTTTCAGCGTTGGTATCGCTGCCGAAGGTTGCACCCAAACGCTGCCAGGTGGGGATCGTTTCGCCTTCTTTCAGGTATTTCGATTCGCGGAAGGTGAGGTGTTCAAGCAAATGGGCATAGCCACGCTGGGCATCGGTTTCATACATCGAACCGGCATCAACCAGCACACGGATCGACACCTGTTCGGGCGGCACACCATTATGGCGCACGGCATAGCGGATGCCATTGGGCAGGACGCCGAAGGTCCACGCCTTGTCCTGCGGAACGTCCGAGCCTTTGTAAAGCCACGGAACCTCAGGCTTGCCGGAAGCAGGGGCAGGCGCGCGGGCATCGAGCGGGGCCGCCGACAACAGCAACAGGGGAAGAAGAAGGCCAAGGCGCCGGGCGCGCAAAACAGGTGATCGCATCGCCCGACTATAGGTGACCTTGATATGAAGGACTAGTGAATAGACCTGCGAATTTTCGCCTTATTCGGGGCTTTGTTGTGCAGAAGGCTGCACAGCTTGCGCTACGCGCATCGCTTCAATTTCGGCTGCGGTCTTGAATTCGAGCAGTTCGACTTGAAAAACGAGATCGGAATTTGCGGGAATCGGACCAGATTCCTGAGCGCCATAACCCAAAGCAGCGGGCACGCAGAAACGCCACTTGCTGCCCTTGGCCATCAATTGCAGGCCTTCGGAAAAACCGGGGATGACACCTTCGACAGGGAACGCTGCCTGCATGCTTTGATCGAATACTGCGCCGGTGGCTGCAAGATAACCGATGTAATTGACCAAGGCGAAATCGGCCTTTGCAGGCTTTGCCCCTTCTGCGGGGGTGAGGTTCATGGTGCCAAGGCCGCTTGGCGTGATGGCGTTACACAGGCGCTGCGCTTCGCCAACGATGGGGTTCAGCGGCAGCGGGATGGCCTGCGCCGAAGGTGCGACCGGCTTGGGCGGCGTTGCAGCGCCGGTGGGCATTGCAAAAGCGGCAAGAACAACAGGGGCGGTGCGGCAAAGCGCGTTGAAAAACGTGATCATGCCGTCACGCATAGTGGCTGAATTGGGGTTGCGCTATGCGCCAGGTGCCAGATTTCCCCTAAAAGAGGGCTGCGTTTTATGAATACGACGCATTTCGTCCACTTGACCCTGCTTGCAGCAGGTCTAAATGCAATGCATGTTTATCGAAACCGAAACCACGCCAAACCCCTCCACGCTCAAGTTCCTGCCAGGGGAACTGGTCATGGCCACCGGAACGCGCGAATTCACATCACCCGAAGCTTCCGAAGCATCACCCTTGGCGCAAGCGCTATTTGATCTGGGTGATGTAACGGGTGTGTTCTTCGGACGGGATTTCGTTTCGGTTACCGCAGCGCCGGGCGTTGAATGGGCCAGCCTCAAGCCGCAAGTATTGTCGCTGTTGCTGGATCACTTCGTGGCGCAAGCGCCGTTGTTTGTGACAGGCACTGCCGCCGGGATTGCGGTTCCGGCTGATGGGGATGATGAGTTTAATGATGATCCTGCCGATGCAGAAATCATCGATCAAATCAAAGACCTCATCGAAACGCGGGTGCGCCCGGCAGTGGCCAACGACGGCGGCGACATCATTTATCGCGGCTTCCGCGAAGGTGTGGTTTACTTGCAGATGCAGGGGGCCTGTTCGGGTTGCCCGTCATCCAGCGCAACGCTGAAACACGGCATTGAAAGCTTGCTCAAGCACTATGTGCCCGAAGTGAGCGAAGTGCGCGCTGCCTGACGCGATGCGGACTTTGGTGATCGACAGCGCGACGGAAAGTTGTTCGGTCGCGCTGATCGACGATGGCGTGCTGATCGCGGGCGAATGCGCGGTATTGGGCCGTGGCCATGCCGAACGGCTGGTGCCGATGATCGCCAACCTGCCCGACAAAGGCCGCGCCGATGTGATCGCGGTGGATATCGGCCCCGGCAGTTTTACCGGTATCCGCGTGGGTCTTGCCGCTGCGCGCGCCCTCGCCATGGCGTGGGGCGCAAAGCTGCGAGGCTATGAAAGCATGTGGCTGGTTGCAGCCATGGCGCAAGCCGAACACCCCGGACTGCCGGTGGATGTGTGCATGACCGGCGGGCATGGCGAATGGTTCTTCCAACCGTTCGGTGCTGATGGCAGCCCTTTGGCAGCACTGGCCTCGCTTACGCCCGAAGAAGCGGTGTCGCGCTCGGCAGGACAGGTCATCGCCGGAAATCAGGCTGCGGCCTTGGCCCAAGGCCGCCCGCAAAAGCTGGCGCTGGCTGTGCTGCCCGATGCGCGTTGCTTGACCTTATTGACGGCTGCGGCGTTTCATGATGACCCCCGGCCAAGTTATGGCCGCGCGCCCGACGCACGCATGCCTGTAACTGTATGACGCATATGATGTTTGCGCCAACCGATGACATCGACAGAATTATGTCAGTCATGGAGCGTGCTTTTCCACCTGAATACGGCGAAGCGTGGAACCGCAGGCAAGTTGGTGGTGCGATGATTCTCGGAAATTGCCGCTACGGTCTGATCGGGCCGGACGGTAGTGACGATCTTCGACCCGGAACAGATACCGCCGGTTTTTTCATGAGCCGGAGCATTCTGGACGAAGAAGAGCTTTTGCTATTTGCCATCGCTCCACAATATCGAAGAAATGGTTTAGGCCATCAATTGTTAACGAAGTTCATCGCACAATCACGTACAAACGGGATGGCACGTATCTTCCTTGAGATGCGCAGGGATAACCCGGCGGCTTATCTCTATGCAGCCCATGGTTTCAAGGAAATCGGTGTTCGTCCAGCCTATTACCGCACATCAATGGGCCGTCAGATTGATGCAATCAGCCAGGAATTGGTGCTCAAGGATTAACGCGATACTTTCCGTAATTCCACATAGTGCAACCTTCGAACAAAAAAATAATCACCTATGGTTGTATCTTTTATAGACTCGACTATAAATGGTGATCCAAATCACCATAGTTATCTTGAGAAAACCCAAGACTCGGCAAGAGCAAAACAAAAAAGGTTGGTTCGCAATGAGTGAAGTACAAATCGATATGCGTGAAACGTTGATCACCCTGACATCGGACATCGTTGCTGCACACGTCAGCAATAACAGCGTTGCTGTTAGCGATCTGCCTGTGCTGATTTCGAACGTCTACACCGCCCTTGCCGGCCTTGATACGCCTGTTGTGGCTGAAGAGCCGATGCCGGAGCCCGCTGTATCGATCCGCTCTTCGATCAAGAACGACCACATCGTTTGCCTTGAAGACGGCAAGAAGCTCAAGATGCTCAAGCGTCACCTTTCAACGCGTTACAACATGACGCCTGACCAGTATCGCACGCGCTGGAACCTGCCTGCCGACTATCCAATGGTCGCACCAGCCTATGCCGAAAAGCGCCGTGAACTGGCCAAGAAGATCGGCCTTGGCCGCAAGCCTGCGCCAAAGCGTGGCCGCAAGCCTGCTGCTGCCTGATCCGCAGACAACACCGGCTGCGCAAATTGATTGTGCAAGGTTGAAAAATCGGCCCGCCGCTCTATAGAACGGCGGGGGG
>NZ_LJHY01000076.1 GCF_001295795.1 Novosphingobium sp. AAP83 | reverse complement strand
AGCGAAGTCGAGACACTTGTGCGCGGTGTCTCGACTTCGCTCGACACGAACGGTCTGGTTTGCTTGTCGTGCCCTAGCCCTCGATCAGATCGAGGTATGCCACCACATCGTTATCCGTTGCAATGAACAGGCCTGCTTGCACTTCTTCAGGCTGGGCGGCGGCCATTTGCAGCGCTTGCGAGAGCGGCGCGTAACAAAGCGTTTCAGCGCTGCCGCCATCGTCGCCATCGCCGAGGTAATAGAGCCGTACGGTGGATTCATCAGATGTTGTGCGCATGGGCCAAGCTTTGGCAGACCAGGCCGCGCGTGTCATCCATTTGCGGTGGTGCGAGGACGCTGTGAATGCGCCCCCGCTATTGTCAAAGCCCCAACCAAGCGCGCAACCCCGAAATGCGCCGCAACACAAACCATTCCAGCAAGACTATCGCGACAAGCGAAAGCGCCAGCAAGGGGAGGAACGCGGCCAGCAGTAACAGCGTGATCCATACCCCCTTCCCCGCTCCGCCCTCGCGCATTTTGGAAGGCGCACCCAGCGTGGCCGCCGGTTTGCGCCGCCGCCACAGGACGAAGCCGGTGACACTCATCGCCACCAGCATCAGCGCGGTGAGCACGCCGATCAACTGGTTCACAAGGCCGAAGAGCTGCCCTTCGTGCCATGCCACACCATAGCCGACCACGCGATCAATCGGGTGTTTGTCGGTAAACGTCTCGCGCGATGTTTCGCGGCCTGTCCGTGCGTCATAGGTGATGGTGACGCGCAAAGGGCGGTTCTGCGCGTCAGATCGGACGGTCCATGCAGGCACCGCTTTCTTGCCGAAGCGCCCGGGAGCACCGGGAGGGGTTACCACGACAGGGAACGCCAGATGCTCGCCTTTGGCCTTGGCGACGACTTCGGTGAGGAATACGCCTGCGGGGCCGTGGCCTGTATGGGCGGACATATCGTGCCCGGCAATTGCGTGCCCGGCCATATCGTGAGAACCGGACTTGCCGCCCTGCATCATTGCGGCGTGATTGTGTTCGGCGTGTTCGTCCTCGACGGGTGCCTTGCCGCCGATGGTCCAATCCTGCGCGCCCTTTTGCCAGCCCATCTCGGCCCGGACCGCCTTGAACGCGCTGCCCCAGACATCGGCCCACGGTAGTCCGCTGACCAGCAGGACCAGCGCGAGGCCCGATACCCAGAAGCCGGTAACGGCATGGGCATCGCGCCACGCCGCGCGCGCGCCAAGGTTCAGACGCGGCCAGACGACGCCAGCCGCTCCCCTGCCCCGTGGCCACCACATGTAAAGACCCGTCAGGATCATCACGATGGCCCAACTGGCTGCCAATTCGACGATCCAGCTTCCACGCGGACCAAGCAGCAACTGGCCGTGAATATCATGCACCACCTGCATGATCCGCCATTCGGGATTGAGCACACCGACGACTTCGCCTTGGGGGGAGACGAAGACATCGCGCATGCCTTTTTCTTCAGGCAGACCGACGTGGATCATAACGGCCTCGCCATCAGCACGCGGCAGGCGATAGGAATGGAAGCTGGCACCGGGGAATTTCCCCAGTGCCGCTGCCACCTGATCATCAGGCGAAACCGCGCCGATGGTGGGCAGAGCGGAATAGGCCCGCTCCTCCCACGCTTCGACTTGCGGTTTGAACAGATAGATCGCGCCGGTGATCGACAGGATGACGATCATCGGCATGACGAACAGCGCGGCATAGAAATGCCAGCGCCAGATCGTGCGATAGCGCCCCGCACGGTTGGCTGTGGCGGCACTCATAGCTTCCATCCTGCTTCAACGAGGAATGTGCGTTGCGGATAGGGGTGGAACACCCATGCCCGATCATTCGTGATGTTATCGACGCCTGCCGAAACGCGGAATTGATCGGTGACGCTCCAATTGATGCGCGCATCCAGCGCGAAAAGCTCGGACGTGAAACCAAAGGTATCGCCGCGCTGGAGGCCGAAAAGATCGGTGTTGGGGCGGCTGGCATAGCGCATACCGAGCGATGCCTGCACATCATCAGTCAGCGCATAACGCACGTTCCCGTTGACCCGCCAGCGCGGGATGCGGGGGAATTGCACGCCCTCGGCCAGTGTATTGGACCGATTGCGCAGCGTTTTGGAATCGATCAGCGCACCGTTGAGATCGATGTCCATGCCTTCCACCGGCCAGTCACGCGTTTCGGCAATCAGTTCGAAGCCATACTGCCGCGTCAGATCAATGTTCTTGAAGTTGCTGGTGGAAATGCCGTTCTGGTTGAAGCCGGTGAACGAGAACACCGTGTTGCGCACGCGCTGGTAAAACGCCGATCCGGTCAGCTTCAACCAGCCGAAATCATGGCCAATCAGGAAATTGGCGTCCTTGCTCTTTTCCGGCTTCAGGTTCGGATCAAAGCTGTTGACGTTGAACGTGCCATCGCCGTTGAGGCTGCCCTGGAACAATTCACCCACCGTTGGATAACGCGTTGCCATCGCAAGGCTGAGTTGCAGCGTGGTATCGTCGGGAAGCCTATATTCAAACGACAGGCTGGGGTCGACTGAGTCATCGGTGCGCGAAGCGTAAGCATTGGACACCTGTTGTCCGGCAAGAGCGCCGGTGCCCAATCTGGTCAAACCACCATCATAGGCCCGCCAGTTATCGTAGCGGAGACCGGCACTCACCGTCAGCGCATCAAGGAACACACGCCCCTCAGCCCAGGCCGAAAGCTGGCGGGTTTTGCCAAAGGTTTGCGTGCTGAAGGCCTTGCCCGCAGCGCTGCTCCAGTTGGCAAGATTGTAGCGCGTCTGATCGGTGCGATAGGTGTTGGCGGTGAGACCAAAGGCCAGTTCGCGCTTGTCCGTCTTGTTCTCGATCACAAGATCGCCGGTCCACCAACCGGTTGGCCCCTGCTCTGCAAGAACGCCAGCGCCCTTGGTTTGGCCGGTGACATAGCCGTTCGAGGTGAACCCGTCGGAACGGGCGATCTGGTACGTTGAAACCGCAAGGCGGGCAGTCGTGTTGTCGGCAAGCGGGGCTGCCAGTTTCAGGCCGGCGAGGAATTCGTCGCGCAGGGTCTTGGAAAAGTTTGCGCCAGACGCGGTGTAGCTTTGCGCACCAATCCGCACGCGGCCTTCGCACACCACGTTGCCCGCACCATCGCGAAGATAGCAATCGGGTGCGGTCTGGCTGTCTTCATTGTGCCAGAACGCGAAGAGGAACTGCCCGGTCAGATTGCCATCATCATAGCCAACTTTCAACTTGGCCTGCTGCTGCGTGATTTTTGCAGGCGATTGTGCGGCAAAATAGGGATTGGTTGCGTTGCCGGGCGCGCCGGGGATGCCGGTGCCCGCAGCGGTTGCGCGGACATGTTCGGGATCGGTAATCGCGCCGGTTACGACTGTACCGCCAGCGCCGCTAACAGGCGTCAATCCAAGGAAGCTCATCGGATGGCCGGTATTGCGGAAATAGCGCCCGGTCAGCCGGACAGACCACGGACCGTCCTTTTGCTTCAATCCCAAACCGACCTCGGCCGATCCGCCCCAGTAATCGTTTTGTGTGGAGAACTGGTCATAGGGTTGGACCATGCCCTGTACTGTGGCGAAAGCCTCAGTTTCCTTGGGGTCACGCGTGGTGATGTTGATGATGCCGCCCATCGAATTGCCGACATAGCGTGAGCTATAAGGGCCATAGACGATGTCGAACTGCTCGACCTCACCTGGACCCACGATGCCCCACTTGGGGCTGAAGCCGAAGCTGTTACCGAGGAAGTTGGAGACGGTGAATCCATCCACCATCACCAGCGTGCGCGCACTTTGCGTGGAATGGGTGCCGCGAAAGCCGGGCACGCCATTGCTATCGCCCGAGTAGCGTTTGCGCACAAAGAAGTTGGGCGCATATTTCATCAGGTCTTCGGTGTTGAATGCATTGATCCCGGCGAACTGTTCTTCACCAAGGCTGACCGCAAGGCCGCGCGGTTCGATCTCGATAGGGGCATCACGTTGCCCCACAACAAGGATCGAGGCCGGAGCGTCGGCAGATTCGGTATCTTCAGCAAAAGCAGGCGCAGCAAAAACGAGCGCTGTGGCCAGCGCGAAAAACGATGTCTTCATGGGATTCTTGTTCCGGTATTGCCGCCGCGCGGATTGGCGCAGACGGATCTGTCAGCAGTGGCCTTGAACTGGCCGATGTTCGGCTGTCAGACGGGAACCGGTGGTGCGCGCAAAGGCGGCCGGATACGGCGCGCAGTGGTGATGCGCCATGGCGCAACTGCCGCAAAGCCGAGCAGGAGAATGAACGCCAGCGCAAGCGCCAGAAGCAGCGGATCGGCACCCGATAGCCCGGCCATGCCAAGGCCGGAGAACGCGCAAGCCTCACCGCTCTTGGCTTGGGCCGAACGCCCTTGCGCAGGCTTTCCGGGGATAACGATCTGTTTGGAGATCAGGTGCCCGCTGCTGGCATCGGCGCAAATCGTGATCGTGATCACATGGTTGCGCGTATCGACCATGAACCCTGCGGGCACGAGCGCCTTCATGGCGAGCGCGATCGCGATCACCGCAAAGGCTAGCCGTCTCCGGACCAGCAGGATATGGCGCAATGCTTCCATAACGGCGCGCGCTTAGCGCCTTGGCAGGCACTTGTCACCGCTGTTCGCGATAAATCTGGATGTTAATGGCTCCGGTGCAAAAATTCCTGCAAACCCGGTTGACCGCCCCCCCGGTCACGGTTAGAGGCGCCCTTCGTCTTGCAGAGATTAACCAGTCTGCACAAGGGGCGGAGTAGCTCAGCTGGTTAGAGCAGCGGAATCATAATCCGCGTGTCGGGGGTTCGAGTCCCTCCTCCGCTACCATTTTTCACAAAAAATCAGTGTTTTACGCCTCATTCTGGCGGTGAAAACCATTAGCACGGTTTATCGCACGGTTTTTGGCTGTCCTGAGACGGTGGATACACGGTGTTTCGCCGGTTGCGGAATGGTTGTGAAACACGACTGATCATTGTTGGTTGGAAATCTGCGTTTTGACAGTGGCTACAGCGTGAAGGCGCTGGGCCAAGCGATACTTGGAGCAGATCAGCGTTTTGGACGCTGTGTGGGCTGGCATTCCATAGGATTAATAGGTTGAGGGCGACTGAATCGTAGAAGCTTAAGACGATGGGCTGTTTTTGAGCCGCTGGGCATATGCCAATCGTTCCGAAGCAAAATTGTGAAGCTGAGGGCATTGCGTTGGTTGATGGGCAGCGTTTGCGAGATTTGCTCTCAACCGGGCTTGTTCATGAGTACGGATGACAGAACGCCGAAGCCACGGAACAGACCGAAGAAGGCACTGCCGATACCGCCGAGGACGACAACTGTAGTGTAAATCCAATGCTTCTTTGCGAGATAAAGAGCGGTTTTCCATGAGAGGCCGTGAGCCTCTTTCCATGTTGCATGGGTTTTTAGGGACTTATCAAAAGTCCGCTGAATGAGATTGCAAAAGACATCGACCTTACGAAGCGTCGAACGATGTAGATCAACATATTTGCCGTTCTCGAATGCTTCAGCTTCCTGTTTCCCCGTCATGAAATCCAAGGCTTCTATTTTGTTCTTTGCCAACAGATTTTCGAGACGCGGATGACCAATGTAACTGATGCCATAAAGCGAGCCAATCTCGTCGGTTCAGTTTTCTCATGCATCGCAATCTATCGCGAAATCGCACGGAAAACATCGATTTTTGTATCGCGCTTCGGATCGTCATTGACGTCTCGGTCGGTCATTGATTCAAGGCTGCTTTTTGGAGGCAGGCTTGAGCAGGGGCGATCTTAGCGAAGCGGAATGGCGCATCCTGAAGGGGTTGCTGCCGATAGAGCCTGAGAACCGGGGGCGAGGCAGGCGTCCGGAGCAAAACCGCTCGATCATCAACGGCACTCTGGCGGCTCCGATGCGGAGCGCCATGGCGAGACGTTCCATTCAAATACGGTGACTGGAACACGATCTATCGGCGGTTCCGACGCTGGAGCGAAGCCGGGGTCTGCGAAAGTGTGGCAGTAACGCTGGCCGAGGTCATGACAGACAGAGGCCACTATAGCATCGACAGCACCACAGTCCGCGCCCACGTTTCGGCAGCGGGCGGAAAAGGGGGACTCATCGACGAGCTCTTGGCCGCTTGCGGGGCGGGTTCACCAGTAAACTTCACTGCCTGGCTGACGCCCTCGGACGGCCAATCGCCTTCCACCTGACAGTCGGTGAAGCAGCGGATTGCAAAGCCTATGACGCGCTGATCGATCAACCTGAACGTGCACCCGATGCCCTGCTCGCGGACAAGGGATATGATGCCGACGCCATCCGCACCGATCTGGCTGAGCGACAAATCGAAGCTGTCATTCCCGGGCGTTCAAACCGCTGCGTAACAATCGAACACGACCGGGTTCTATACAAGCAGCGCAACCGCATCGAGCGCATGTTCGGTCACCTAAAAATCAATCGCGCCATCGCAACCCGATACGACCAACTCGCCGAAACCTTCCTCGGAATGGTACACATCGCATCAGCCAGATACTGGCTGAAATTTGTCCACGCCGCCTAGAGTTATTATCAGGTCCAAAAATATTGTGACCCAACAACATTTTTGCGAATTCTATATTAGAAAAGCCACCGACCTATCAATCAACAACTGCGCTGTACCCTGCAGATCTGTCCATACAGCATAGCCGTTGGAATCCTCACCTTGGATCCAGTTTTCAAGATCGGAAATGGTAACGGTGTCGTCCTGATCACCATCTACGATCAACCTCCGCATGCCGTCTGTGTCCTTGTCAGTCGATTGCAGCGCATCAAGCGCGAGTATCAACGTGTTGGCTCCATCGCCTGAGATATCAACCTTTTCGATGCCTAGAATTTGGCCTGCTTGCACGATGGCCCCCAAGTCGATCTCGATCCCGCTGCCAACAAGCGCGATCGTGTCAAAGCCAAGCCCACCATCAATGAAGGTCGTGCTCTCTCCCGGTACGCCATTGAAATGGGCGATGTTATCTGCATTGAGCAAAAACACATCGTCGCCGGCACCCCCATAAATCGCATCCGCACCGCCTTGACCAAAGACGATGTCGTTGCCCGGTCCTGCATAAACCACGTCTGCGCCACCGCCAGTTTCGATGCGGTCGTCACCTGCGCCAGCATCGATCAGGTCAGACGCAAAACCGGTCTGGATGACGTCTGCTTCATTGCTCGCGAAGTCGTCATTCACGATTGTTAGGTCAAGCGATGACACGAGAATACGCTGGGTCTGATCCGATGAAGCGAGCAAGCTCAAGCGGAACATTTCGTTGTTCTCGACGATGGTATCGCCTGCGAGTTTGATCGTGATGGTGGCCTCGGTCTCCCCATTTTGGAAAGACACCACACCTGCGGGCAGAATGCCGCCGAAGAAATCGGCGCCACTCGCGGCGCTGTCGCCGAGTTCGGTGACTGCCCACATCACGTCGGTTTCAGCAAGGTTGCTGCCACTGCGGCTGACAGTGAAGACGTATTCACCCGATACAGCCAGCTCTCCCTCGGCAGAGGGTGCCGAAGTCAGCAAGAGGGTGATGCCCGCGTCATCGTCTATGATCGTGCTGTCGATAGGCGCCGGCGCGGAAAAGCCGGCGGCCGAGATCGACACCGTGAAGGCGCTGTCCGATTGCACTATCGCATCAGGCTTTATCGGCAACCTCAGAACGATGCGTGTGTCACCGGCAGGGATAGTGACGGTGCCACTCAGGCCTCCCAGTGTCTCCACAAGTTCGATCTGGCTGGTATCAAATTCGTCGATAGACACCCCGGTTATCAGGAAGCTAACCACCAAAGGCTGCGAATTGTCACCGTTACGAACGATCTCGTAACTCAGGGAGTTTTGCACGAGCGTGCCTTCGTTGACCGAGGCCGATATGGGCTTGAAGACGAGGCTGGCGTTATCGTCATTCTGGATCACCCCGATCGCCTTTGAGCCCGACGTATCGATTTGTGTACTGCTCGATACGGACTGAGCGCTGAGGGTGACCATGAAGCTTTCATCACTCTCGAAAGTCGTATCGCCCTTCACTATCAATTCGAGCGTTGCCGAAGCATCACCAGGGGCGAAAGTCACCACCCCAGAGCTGGCGGACAAGAAGTCCTCCTCCGTCGTGGGATTGTCTCCAAATCCGCTGACAACGTAATTGACCGATGCAGCCTCCGAGACATTCCCCGTGCGGGCAACGGTGAAGGTGTAAACGGTCGCACCGTCCTGGCCCTCACGTTGCGTCAAAATCGCTGGACTGATGGCCACCAAAGCGTCGTCATTCAGGATCGTGATGATGGCCCTGCCTTCAACCACGGAAGCGTCAGACGCCTCTATGATGCGCAGGCGCAGGGTCTCGTCGGCACCCAGCACCTTGTCGTCCACCGTCTGAACCGTGATGGACTGCTGGGCATTCCCGGAATTGTCCGTGAGCAAATCGACATAATAGGCTTGGCGGATGGGGTCGAATCCATGCTGGCCCGTGATGAGCCCGTAATCGTTAGAATTCGCCGGTGAAACGCCTGTCCCTTCCAATGTCCAATATGCCCGTACTGCGGTATTGGGCATGCCTTGGGCCGAAATTGTGAACTGCGCGGAGCCACCTTCTAGTACGGTCGAACTTGCACTGCTGACAAATACCCCCGTGTCATCGTTGGCAACTACGCCCGAGGCGCTCTGGACGATAATCCGCGCGTTGGGGTCACCGGTCACCAGGTTTGAGATAACCACTTTGAAGCCCTCATCCGGCTCAAAGTTGGAATCAGGAGCAATTGCCACCTGAAGCGTCTTGACACTCTCACCATCGGCGAAGACGGCCGTACCGGCCGGCCAGTAACCGCCGAAATCGAACAGGGTGGCACCGTTGGGACCGTCCGTTTCGAGCTGCCAATCCACACTCGCGGTCCCCGTGGTGTCTCCAACGCGTACGATCCTGAAGGTCAACAGTCCCGCGCTCGTTCCTGAACCTTCCGGGGTCGACTCAGAGGCAAGTTCCACCGCGATGGCAGGGTCATCGTTCTGCACAACCGCGCTCGCCGAGGTATTGACCAAGACGACGCCTGAAGGATCAGTTGTGACCGCGTTGCTGACCGACAATGTGAACGATCGGTCGAAGTCACCGATGTCGTCGCGCAGCACCTTGACTTCGATTGTGGTTGTCAGCGACCCCGCTTCGAACACGGCTGTACCCGACGTGGGCCCATCCAAGCGGGCCATATCCAGCGGATACGGCGCGGAACCGGCAACGACCCAGTCCACTTCACCGTCGATGAGCGAATTCTCGCGGGTCAAAGTGAAGATATACGAGGTGTAGCCGCTGCCATCGCCCTCCGCCTGCGACGGCGAGGCTGCTGACAAAGTGATACGGTCCGCATCGTCGTTGACCACCTTGAAGAAGCTCTCTGAAACCCCGACCGCAGTACCGCTGCTCGCGCTTGTCAGGCTTATTCGGAACAGTTCATCCAACTCGGACAGGTCATCCAAATTGACATTGACTGTAAAGGTGCGGCGGCTTTCGCCGAGGCCGAACTTTACCGTGCCTGAATACTGGGCGAAATCGCCCACGCCATTCGAGAAACTCTCTGCAGACGCAATGTTCCAGTCAATGAAACTCACGGCACCCAAGTATCCGGTGCGGTCAATGGTGAATGTAAGGACCGCGCCCTCCGCAGCCAGACCTGGCTGAACCGCGCTGCTCACATCGACAAGATTGACCTGTGAATCATTGTCACGAATGGTTCCCAGGGCTGCTGCCCGCGCGGGATCGATGCTGAGACCAAGGTCGGGCGAGGCAGTCTGCACAAGCTCGAGCCGGAAGGTTTCGTCGCCTTCAATGTCGCGATCTCCAGCGATACCCGGGATCGCGAGTTGAATCTGACTTTGTCCAGCAGCCAACGTCAGCGTTCCCAATGGCAATAGCGAACCGTTGAAATCAGCCTCGCTGGCATCTCCTACACCAACTGTGGTTCGGACTACCCGCCAACCAACGGCGCTGGAATATTCGGCGCCGCCGACGCGATCGAGAACAAAGATCATCGCCTTAGAGCCGGAGTCTCCCTCGATGACCCTTGCATCGCCCCGTATGGAAAGGGTGGAATCATCGTCGACAATCACGGCGTTGGCCGCATCTCCAGCCCCAGGCAACAGGCCAGAGCCGATCGGGTTTGACAGCTGAACCTGAAATTGCTGGTCCCCGGAAATCACCTGATTTGGGGCAACGGCAATCCTCACTCTCTGTACGCTTTCACCATCAGCGAACGCAACCTGACCAGATGTGTCAACCAGCAGCCCAGCTGTTACTGCAGCGCCGGTGATGGTCCAGTTCACACTCGCTGGGCCAACGGTATCGAAGTTCCGCGAAATGAGGAACTCGACAAACTGAACATCGGTGCCGCTGCCTTCGCGAATGCGATCCTTGCCGCTCTCGAAGCCCACGGACAGCACGCTGTCGTCGCCCAGAATGGTGCCAACAGCCGTCGCTTTGACAATCGTGTCATCCAGCGCCCCCTCACCCAGCGCAATGGTGACGTCGAACGTTTCATCAAGCTCGGGGTCAACATCATCTGTAAACGGCACATAGATCGTCTTGGTAAGTTCCGTGCCAGTAAACGTCACCGTGCCAGACGAAGGACCGGCAAAGTCGTTTGCCGAAGCCGCGTTGACCCCGCTGCCGATCAGCGACCAGTGAATTGTCTGGTTTGCATCCGTTGCAAAGTCTCGCGAGATTACGAAAGCCTGCCCAAGCACGTCTCCTTCCAGAACCGGGGTGCCGGCAGTGACAGAGAAATTGCTGTCGTCGTTGGCAATCGTGAAGGTCAAAGCGCTGCGGTTGGGATCCTGATCGATCACGCCTCTGGTCACGCCGCCAAGACTGACGAAAAAAGTCTCGTCGTTTTCGGGAAGCGTGTCGCCCTTGATTGATATGTTGATTTGCTTGGTGAACACTCCGTCGTCGAACTCAACAAAATCCTGCCCGAAGCCAGAGAGGAAATCTGCGGCATCGGCTGAATAGCCACCAAGAGCGGCAAAATCTCCGTCAACACTGAATTCGACGATCGCCGCACGAGGGTCTGAGTTTGTAGGCCTCTCGATAGTGAAGGAGATGAGGATGTCCCCATTGGTCTCGACCAGCCGAGTGGTCGATGCGTTCACCGACCAAACCAGTGGGGCAAATGCACCGCCCGCATCCGGGTCATCGTCATCCAGGATGCGCGTTGTCGCACTGGCGGTGCCAAGCAGGGTTCCCGCGCTTGGGTTGCGCAGTTCCACAACCAGGTCTTCAAAAACGCCTTCGTTGACGAAATCTTTGCGGACATTGATGCTAAATTCTTTGAATAGCGCAGTGTCCCCGGCGGAGAAGGTAACGGTTCCCGACGGAAGCTCCCCTCCTGCTATCACAAAGTCTTTTGCATCAATGCCGCCTTGCTGCAGTACTCGCCACTGCACCGTGGAGATTTGATCTGGCACCCCTGTCCGGTACACCCGATACATCAGAGTGGTGAAACCTACGTCCGAAAGGACAGTACCCTCGGTGAATGATTGGGTCTGTGCCTCAAGCGAGACCACGGAATCGTCATTGCCAAGAGTGACAGCCCGGCTTGCAAGCGTTGAGCCATCAGTGCCACTGAGCACAATCGATAAAGTCTCGGCATCCTCCACAACCTCGTCGGCCCGAACCACATATGTGCGCGTAACTGCGCTTTGGCCGATAGCGAACTGGATTTGCTCGTTTTCAGGAAAAGCGCTCAGACCGTCAAAGTCTGCCAAAGTCATGGGCGCACTGGCACCGCCGGACATCGAAAAGGCCAGAGTTTCTTCTGTGTTTGACCCGCCAGCCCTGAAGAACGTCACCTTGAGAAGGCGAGTTCCATCGCTACCCTCAAGGAAATAATCGCCCTGCAATACGCCTGCATAAGAGACGTCGATGCCGTATCCGACAACATCGTTCACGATGTAGGCAGTGATGCCTTGCGGTGCAGCCTGTGATGCATCGGCGCCGGCAAAGTGCAACTTGAACGCCTCATCTCCCTCGATCAGGGCATCGCTGAGCACCCGAATTGTCAGAGACTTGGTCAATTCGCCTGCGGCAAACGTGAACCGCCCAGATGGCAGGCCAGCGTTTGTTCCCAAACCATCCTGACCAGTTTCAAAGTCAGCGGCACTCACCACTGTGTTGAGCGGATCATCACCAAGCAGGAGCGACCACTCATAATCTGCCGCACGAGAGGAGTCGACGCGAGACACCGTGTAGGTAAACTCCTTGAACCCGACCGGGAGGGAGGCCTCCACCTGCCGAACCTGGTCTGGCGACAGGGTAAGGCTGACCGGATCGTCTTCGATAATGGTGCCTGTTGCCGTGCCGGCCCGAACGTCCGTCGTGTCACCGACACCATTCGATACAGTGAGGGTGAAGTTGCGGTCACCCGTCATCTCATTGTCACCGAAGGACGTGACGACGATATCCTTGCTGATCTCGCCTGCCGCGAACTCAAGGGTCTGTTGCTGGGGAAAGGCACCGCCAAAATCGACCAGCAACGCGTCGGTGTTGCTTGCCGTGGCAGTCGGCGCAACCGACCACACAAGGGACGAGGCCTGGCTCACGTCGCCCACCCTGAAGACGGTGAACGTGTGGGTGGAACGATCGTCGGTCTCCACGCTTGCCGCACCAGCGGCATCGATACGCAAGCCGACATCGTCTTCAAGGATCGTGCCAACGACGGAGGCTGTAGGCCCGCGGCTGAAGCCACTCCCCGCCGGCGGCTCAGACAAGACGAGCAGGAACGATTCATTCCCCTCATACAGCCGGTCAGCGTTGAGTTGAACTTCGATTACCGCGGTAAGGGAGCCAGCTTCAAACGTCACTACGCCGGAGGTCGAGACAAAATCATCTGCTTCCGCTGACCCATCCACAAGGTTGGCAGCGGACGAAAGACCGGAAATATGCCACGGCACCTCGATCGTCCCCAGTGCAACGAGGCGACTGACCACAAATCTCAGTGTTTCAGTTGCCTGAATATTGCTGCCTTCAGATCCCGATTGCGGGGCTGAAGCGAGTGTCACCAAATCATCGTCGTTGAGGATCACCAAGTCTCCGGTGCGCCGGGCATTATCCAGCGTCGCACCAGTCGACGGGGCATCAAGCCTGAGTCTCAGCGTCTCATCAGGCTCTCGCTGGTCATCACCCGCAATGGGCACCAGAATTTTGGTAACGGATTGCCCGTCTGCGAAGACAACTTCTCCGGACAGCAAGGGCGTTTCGGTTGCAGAAAACTCAACATACAGACGATCAGCCGAGTTGTTTGCACCTGAGCCTGCAGATCCCTGCACGGCCAGATCGTAATACAACTTTACAGGCCCTGTCGCTCCCCGCGTATCGACATACAGGAGAATATCGGACTCTGAATACACACCCGGAATATTCTGTTTCGAATCCAGGGCAGCCTCAAGCGTGTTCGTCGATTGTCCGATAAAGGGGTTCAATTCCGTGCCGCCGCCTGACACGGCAAAGCCATCAACCATGCCGCCAGCCTGGGTGATATATCCCACCTTCACCTGGCCGGTGGCACTGCCCAGGCTTTGGATGCCATCAACCTGAGAGAACGCCTTGGTGGACAAAACGGTCGACGCGTTGGGGCCAACAATGGTCTCGCTGATCTGGTTGCCGGCAGCATCGCGCCCTGTCACCAGGAAGGACGTTGTTGAAAGGTCATCCGGGCTTGTGATCGAAACCTTGCTGGGGGTTTCAAAGACAGCAACCGCTTCGCCCAGCTTCATGTCGGCGCCATACCGCGACACAGTCTGCTCGTCGATGATGGGGCTGACGGTGCCGACTGAATAGAGTTGATTTTTTCCGGAGTCGCTGGCGCCCACTTCCACTTTGAGAAGATGCGTGAACTGGTTCTTGGTGATCGCTGATCTGCCGTCACCAGCAATGCCGAACAGCGTTTCGGTAACAACCACCCCGTCGACCAGGCCAGTCACCTTCATCATCTGTTTGGCGGCCCCGTCGCCCTTCGCCGTGATGACAACGTGCTGGCTGCCGTCCAACACGACATAGCCGCGATCGTCCACCTCGCCCGACAAGGGGATTGATTGGAAGAACCCAGCTTTCGGGACTTCTGTCAGGTTCAATACAGGTGCAGCATCTGACCCCAAATAGTTATAGTTTGTGATGGCCGCGAAACCGGTAACGCGCACCTCGGCATTCGCCGCCAGGTCGGCGAAGGATTGACTGATAGGCATTCCATTGCTGTCCCGTCCGTTGAGGACCAGATCACCTGCAAAATCAGTTTCAGCCTTGAGGATGAGGTCGGAATTGCCCGAGATCGGAGACCCGAACCCGAACGACACTCGTCCTGGGCGGTTGCCCGCATACACATGGAAGTAGTAAGCCCAATCGAAGGAGATTGGCGTTACGAGGAGGCCATCTCCTGGGATCACATACTGGAAATAAGCCGGCCCCTCAGGCTGCTGCGGTGAAGAGCCATAGAAAACAACCGTGCGGCCAGCCAGTTCCGGGGAGAAGACGAACACCAAAGGACTGCTATCGGAAAACCCAGCACTACCGGGACTGACATAATCTCCGAAGAAAGTTACGCCCCTCTGGATCAGCTGATCGGCATAAAGCGGGTTGACGACCGACGAGCCATATTGGTTCAGCGACAATATGCTTTCCGCTGGGTTTATCGCTATCACGGTTAAATAATCAGCTGCCAGACCATTATTGGTCAAGCTCCAAAGCTCGCTGAACACACCCAGGGGATGTGCCACATCGGTTTCCGCGCTGCGGAGTTCGACATTGACCACCTCTCCATTGGCGTCCAGCCCCCGTGCGGTGACGACGGAATTGGGCATCCCGTCAAAAGCACGTGCAGCAAGCGCCGTGGGCGATACAAAGCTCATCGCGCTGCCCATGCTCAACTGGCCAGATTGGTCGCCGCTCGCAAAGGACACCCCGGTAACGGCAAGAAACTTTCCAATGGTCGCAATCGTGGTGGCGTTGGGTCCATCAATCACTTCGACCAGCGGGTTGCCGTCAGCACCCGTGCCCGAAACCGTGATTTGACGGCTGGACAGATCCTGGGTGCTCGTCAGCGTGATCCTTTCAGCGCTGGTGTTCTGCACGGCAACAGACAGCGACTGGCCCTGGGCCGTGATCTCTTGCGCATAGAGAATGGACCGCGCGAACTCGGGCAGCAGCTGGTCCATCGGGATCTGTCGCCCAGAAACGTCGGTGGTGATACCTGGCCGGAATAAGTTAAGATCATAATCTACGTTGAAAAGGTCTCTTCCGCTGGCCGCAAACGGCACGTCGTTTGCCAGATTGTTCAAACTGCCTTTGACGATCCCGAAAATGGGCTCCCACAACTGGCTGTTCGACGTCTCTTCCTCCCAGGTGAGGCGTTCAAGTTCCGTCACTCCAAGCGATTCCAGGGTCCGGAACGTGGCCATGCCGTCGCTGGGCCTATCCGAACCTTGAAAGCTACCCACGCGCATATTTACAGCTATGGTTTCGCCCGCAGCAGTCTTGCCAACAAAATCAAAACCCAGACCGTCGAAAGCTTTGATATTCGGCTGTCTGATGTAGACCAGCACGCTCCCTTCAAGATGCGCGTGGTCAGGCATTTTATACGAAACCGATACGCCGTTCAGGGTAAGATCGGTGTTTCCACTGATGGACTGGAAATTCGCAATTCCATCCGAAAATGCCTTTTGCCCAACGATCGTGAGTTTTGCACCCTGGTCCACATAAAGGCCATTGATGGTGGCTTGATCGCGTCCCTCAATACCATCGGACAGGTTGGCATACCGCACCCAGACATAGCCGCTGCCCGGCAATTCCACCGCGCCCTTTGATACGACAGTATCCGCCCCCGTTGCTTCAACGACAGGGATCAGCAAATTTTGTCCATCCGTGATCAGATCATTCACATTGGTAGAAAATGTCCCATCAGGCGCATAGCCAATGCGCCCCACGTCAACGCCATACCGCCCCAGCTGGGCAATATCGAATGAGATGGTGACCGGGTTGTCTATCGTTGCCGTCGGCGCATCCACCTTGAATATTGCATATCCAATGTTTGCCGCGCGGTCTTGACGTATATTCCCAGTCTCAGGTTCGAAATTTGTGTTATACAAGAAATTGTTGTTCGCCGCTGCGGTCAAAGCGTTATCAGCGCTCTGCAGGACCAGAAACCCATCCGAACCGGGAATGGGCGTGTTCAGATCGGATGCCTGATATCCGATGTTGACACTGATATCTGCCGGCAAATTGCGTTGGATTTCGATGGATTGAATATAATTCATCACATACGGAGAAATGGCCACACCTGCGCTTGGCCCTTTCACGGCCACCTCAATGGGCACCGTGAATTCGAACTTACCAGAGAATCCTCCACCGTTGGGATCGATATAATTTCCCTGCGCATCAACCGCCGCAACGCTGTAAATTGCGGTGAATGCGTTCGTCGTTTCGACAGGGTTGCTCAACCCTATCTGAATATTCCCCGAAAACGCCTTGCTTGCGACAACAGAGTCGATGGAATCAAACGCTTTTTTGGTTGCAACAGTGGCTTTGTCGCCGCCTCTTCCCCAAGGATCGACTCGAAAATTGAAATCGGGGGCAGAGATAGTCTCGGATATCGCTCTGCCCTGGGCATCGCGGCCGGAAATGGTGAACTCTGTCGAGGTAATGAGCTCAACCTTGAGGATTTTCTGGACATAATTGGTATCGTAGACTGAAAGTCTAATTGACGCCCCTTGCAGTTCACTGCCTTGCGCCCGGATATTGCCCGCTGCGAAATCAAGTTTGTCAATGCCGCCATACAACTGCACATTCTCCCAGGTCGTACCATTGAAGCGTTCGACCGAACCACTATAGATGTCGAACACAGAAAATGAATCGATCTGGTTCAGCGTCATTCCAAAGTTCTGTAAAATGAACGCTTCGTCCAGGATGACAGTGGTGTTTGGAGTTAACTGTCCATTCGTCGAGATCATGAGCCTCGCACCGCCCTCAAGCGATACGGACTGCGTGAGCAAGTTTCCACCCGCATAGCTGTTCACTGCGGCAAGTGCGTCAGCATCAAAGTCTTGGACTGCAATGATTTCACTGATTTGTTCGCCCTGTTGATTAAGGCCGGTAATCATGAACCTGTTGGGTGCAGATGACCCGTCGATGCTTTGGAATATTCCAGAAACTTGTTCGCCACGGACAAATTGGGGAACATCCAATCGCATCAATTCGTCTTGCCCGTAGTCGCCTTTCCCTTTCTGAAAATTGACATTAACCTGACCCGGAGAGAATGAGCTGAAATTGGCCACCGACACGCCGCCCTTGATCACAAAGGTGGCATCGCTGAGGTCTGCGTCGGACCTCAACACAGGAATGCCCAACTCTGTAAACTCGGCGCCAGCGACCCTTTCGGATACGCCATAGCTGTCTGCCGTTGTAGCGCGGATCCCGCCAGCATCGCCGGCGGTCCACGGTACCTGCAGATTGCTGAAAAAAGCTGAGTCTTGATAATTGACGTTATCGGTCGGGATCTCCAATTTCCCTACTGCGAACTGGGGTGCCAGCGTTTCAACTGCAGCAACCTTGGTGAAGAGGGCCGCCGTTGCACTGGCGCCGCCGTTCGATCCCTGGATGATTTCGGTAAGAGGCTGACCATTGACGTCCAGCCCACTCACGCGGAAATACATCCCCGCAAGATTGTTGGCAGAGCTGATGACAACGTGCTGCCCCTCACCCGCAACACCGGGCAACAACACACCACTGGCGTCAGCAAAAATCGACTGCCCATAACCGCTGAGCGCGACATTTGATGCGATGTAATCGTTATCCGCCACTGGCCCGACCGCCGACAGGATTGCGCCCCCAGAAATGCTGAGATTTTTCAGCACGAACTGGTCGAAAATCGGGTTTCCATCGTCGGCATCTCTAAAACGTTCATCGCGGTTGTATGCCACCATGATATAACCGCTCTTGGTGATCTGAACCGTTCCCTGGGCCGATTGCGAGCCTTTGAAATCTGCCAGATCAATCCACGAATTGTCGATTTTGTTGAAAACACCGATCGCGCTGTTTTCAATGCCAAGATCGGCACTATCGCCGGTCGCACCGGTTTGAATGGACGACAGCGACCATTTCACGCTATCTTCACCGACAGTGCTGCCGGATCGTGTGACAGTGATTTCAACAAATCGTGCGCTGCCGCCGTTGCCTTCAACGACATTCGTCAGTGAGGCTTCAAGGCCAATCAACGCATCGTCGTTGACGATGGTCGCCTGCTTCACATTGGAATAGCCCGGCAGATCAATACCCTGGGTCCCGACGATCTTTGTGTCAGCCGAGGCATTGGACAGCGTCACTGCAAATGTTTCGTTCAGCCCGCTCTCATAACTCGCATCTCCGGCGATGCGGACGGTGATGTCAGCCGACAGCTGTCCGGGCAGAAGTGTCAAGACGCCGCTAGGGTAGCCGCCGTTGTCGCCGAGCAAGTCCTGGCCTGGGGCCAGGTCCGCAAGGGATGCTGTTTCAGGTGTGACCCGCCATTCCACCGTGGCGGCGCTGCCGGAGAAACCGATGCGCGAAACAGTCAGGGATAGACTGGTGGCGCCAGAATCCCCTTCCACCGCCTGCGCAACGGTGTCCTGACGGAAACCCACCGCGCTTTCATCGTCTGAAATGAAACCTTCGATTTGCGGGGTGATCAAGCGAATACCCGCCGGAAGATTTTCAGACACAAGTTTGAGCAGGAAGCCTTCCGTGCCTTCCAGAATAGCATCCTGTCTGGTTCTGAAGGTGATGGTCGCAGTGGCCTGATTGGCAGCAAAGGTCACTTCGCCGCTGGGCAAGACACCGTCATCAAAATCGGCGGCCGAGACACCATTTTCCAATGCAGATTCCACCGACCATCCAATCGTCAGCGGTCCATCCACCACGCCAGAACGGGTCACGTTGAAACTATACTCGGTTTTGGTGCCTTCAAGGACACGGTCTGCGTTGGCAGACAGTTCCACGTCCTGCAAATTCGGGTTAATGCTCGATGTGGCCCGGTCGTTGAGCAAGGTGAAATTGCCATCCGCGTCCTGCAACTGGATGGCGAAGGTCTGATAACCTGCGATTGCCTGGCCAGCAGGCGTCGTGAAGGAAATTACCTTTTCTTCCTCCCCTTCCGCAAAGGTTATTTGCCCAGCGTTGTTAAACCGGTCAGTCGCTTGCTCGCCCACGCCAGTGATGGTGTAAGCCACAGTCTGATTTGCGCCTAGGGCACCCGCGCGCTTAACAATGAAAGAGTGCGTAACATCACCATTACCAGCGTTGGCAATCGCCTGGGCTACTACTGAGATATAAGCATCATCATTGACAATAACGCCGCTGGTCTTGCCAATCACCTGGGATCCATTGGGCAGATCGGTTAGCGTGATATCGAAGGCTTCGTCAGGTCCGACTGCATCGTCACCGCGCACTGTGATCGTGAATGTGGCAGTCGGTGAGCCGTCTGCAAAAGTGATGCGCCCGGCGGGCAGTGCCGACAGGGGCGTCCCGTCCTGGTTGGCAAAATCATCGGCTGTCACCAGGGCTGATCCTGACGCCCCAAGTGCATAACCCACTTCTAGCGCGCCGAACGTGCCGCCGATGCGGGTCACCGTATAGGTTATGACCGTCTTCTCGCCTGCTGCACCCTCTAGCAAGGTGGTGTACTTGTCGGCGCTGATCCTAAAAGTCTGGCCACCATCAAGTACGTTGGCGTCATCTATGATGCGCACAATGGCTTGGGCGTTGTCAGGGTCGATGGCATAGCCGGCCGAAGGGGTGTTCAAACGAAGTACAGCCTCTCGCAAGGCTTCCAATGAAACACTTGCTGGCACTTGCACGATCACGGACGCGGTATTGCTGTCACCGACAAATTCGACAGTACCAGTCGGCAGCAAACCGCCGGGGAAGTCTGCTGCGGACAGGCCGCGCAGCTCCCAATCTACGGTCGCTGTCAAGAGATCGTCCCCATCTCCAGACCTGAATACTGTGAATTCCAAAGGCACGGTCTGCCCTTGCGACGGGGCCGCGACATCAGAGAACCGGGTTGGCTCGACACTCAGAATTCTGGGCGCCTCGTCGATGTCGTTCACGCTCAGCGTGACTGCTTGCTCCGACTGGTTGCCTGCCGCGTCGGTCGCCA
>NZ_LJHY01000075.1 GCF_001295795.1 Novosphingobium sp. AAP83 | reverse complement strand
GTCGGCATGAAATACTATTATAGTATATAGAGAATCACTACTGAGACACAGAGTGAAAAGGATCACAAAGTGATCTAACTACCAAAGGTAGTTACCATAACACTCTATAGGCAATAATACAAAGATAATATGCCATAAGAGGTATGGGTCTCTACAGGCATACCATCACAGAGATATGATCAAAAAAAGATGATCATAGAAGCCATAATCGATAAAATTAGAGAATAAATAGTGTTGCTACCATTGGTAGTGACATTTTGTCTCTATGTGAACTCTGAGTGATTGCTCACAATTCCATCTGACATTCCACCGACATTCAAATGGGTATTCAAGCCCTTGTTATTGTCATACCTATTCCAAACACACTATGAAACTCTATCAATTATGAAACACAAGAAAACTATCATCAATCACTATCAAGATAACATATCTTCACACCTGTCTAATGGTACACACAAGCCATACCTCATAAGCACATCTTTCAACATGCTATCACATGAACCTGACCATATTGAATCTGATATCTTGAATCGTATCAAACATATTAGATTGAATGATCCTTCATCACCAATGCTTTCTGAACTCTATAAGCAAATTTCAGATCATAGATTCAAAACCAACCAGTCTATGAACCGTAAAATCTATGAAAGAGATATCACGTTTAAAAGAGTCTCATATGTATGGCAAACCTATGAAAAGTTTCAAAGCCATCTAGTCCAAACTTTAGTGAAGAATGCAGGTCGATCAGGTAAGATCGAGCTTCATCCACTTACCTTTGACTTTATGGACGTGAATGGTTCCAAGCACCATAACCACGTATGGGACGATGATGGAACACTTCATATTCACTCGATCTATCTGATCAGGAATGAGATTTCTGTGAAGTTTGACGGCTTGCTTGCGGAGCAGTTTATGCCGATTTTATGGCATCCAAAACTATCTGGTGTTCGTGCTGTGCATGGTGAAGCCATTGGTTCTGAGCCGAGTGATCTACCTAAAGCCATTCAATATGCTTCAAAGTTTATGGCTGGCGTCGATCCTATGGGTTGGCAATCAGATTTGCCTTTGAGCTTCCAGTTCCCTTTGACCAATGCTGAGCGAAGGCAGCGTAGGTCTGATGCCCAGGCATTAGCTGCTACTACCTGATCCGCCATCCTGTCCTACCTGTATCAATATCGTTCGGTTTTGAGCCTGTTGTCGTGAGTGTATCGAATATTAGGATTCGACTTA
>NZ_LJHY01000074.1 GCF_001295795.1 Novosphingobium sp. AAP83 | reverse complement strand
GCGCGCAAATCGGGCGTGGTCGATCATCTGGCCGACAATGACGAACACGCGCTGACCATCGTGCGCGATATCGTATCGCATCTGGGCCAAAAAAAAGGGACAGTCCCTATTTTACAAGCGCCGCGCCCGCCAAAGTATGATGCCGAAGACCTTTACAGCATCGTCCCCGAAGACGTCCGCGCGCCTTATGATGTGCGCGAGGTGATTACGCGGATTGTTGACGGCAGCGAATTCCACGAATTCAAGGCGGTCTATGGCACTACGCTGGTCTGTGGTTTTGCGCATATCCACGGGCTTCAAGTGGCGATTCTGGCCAACAACGGGGTGCTGTTTTCGGAAAGCGCGCAAAAGGGCGCGCATTTCATCGAACTGGCCTGCCAACGCCGTATCCCGCTGCTGTTTTTGCAGAACATTTCGGGCTTCATGGTCGGCGGCAAATACGAGGCCGAGGGCATCGCCAAACACGGCGCGAAGCTGGTGACAGCGGTCGCCACTGCGCAAGTGCCCAAGATCACCGTGCTGATTGGTGGCAGCTTTGGCGCGGGCAATTACGGCATGTGCGGCCGCGCCTATCAACCGCGCTTCCTGTTCACATGGCCCAACGCGCGCATTTCGGTGATGGGCGGCGAACAGGCGGCGTCTGTGCTGGCAACCGTGCACCGCGATGCTGCGAAGTGGACGCCCGAAGAAGCCGAAGCGTTCAAGACCCCGGTCCGCCAGATGTATGAAGACGAGGGCAATCCCTATTTCGCCACCGCACGGATGTGGGACGATGGCGTGATCGATCCGGTGCAGACTCGCGATGTGCTGGGGCTGGCGCTGGAAGTGTGCTTGCAGGAACCCGTGGCGGAGGCACCCCGCTTCGGGGTGTTCCGGATGTGATGGAACGTCAGATGATCAAATCCCTCCTCATCGCAAACCGTGGCGAAATCGCTTGCCGGGTTATCCGCACCGCGCGCCGTTTGGGCATTCGCACCGTGGCGGTCTATTCCGATGCTGACCGGAACGCGCTGCATGTGCGCTCTGCCGATGAGGCGGTGCATATTGGTCCATCGCCTGCCCGCGAAAGCTATCTGGTGGGCGAAAAGATCATCGCTGCGGCCAAGGCCACCGGCGCTGAGGCGATCCATCCGGGTTATGGCTTCCTTTCGGAAAACGCCGAATTTGCACAGAGCGTGATTGATGCAGGGCTGGTCTG
>NZ_LJHY01000073.1 GCF_001295795.1 Novosphingobium sp. AAP83 | reverse complement strand
GCCCAATGAACCGAACAAGGCCGCGCAGAAGGACACTGATGCACGCTGGACGCTCAGCTTTGAACAAAGGATTGCTTTGAGCGGGCCAAAGTCCATTCGGCATGGCAAAGGTGACTTTTGCACTTGGCTTGGGGGAGTTGTGGCCTAATGTTGCCACTGCTTGACGAAATTAAATTACATTTACGTGAATCACACCGGTGCGCGTAGCCCCTCTACCAGATCACATCGCATTCTAATGGCACACCATGAGACGCGGACTCTTTCGCACAGTTGATAGTTTCCTTGGTGAATGCGCACGCGTTCATGAGGATGCGGGAGATGCTTTCCCCTATCTTCGTCCAGACTTGTACCGATTCTTAGGATTCCAGCCCCCTTACGCAGAACTCCCGCTGATTGTCTCACCAGATCAAGAGCGGGAGGTGGCGAACCATAGCTTTTCGAATATCCGAAATTAGGGCTCAATGGCTGTCTCGTAAACAAGCGGTTTGTTTCTGGGCGTCTGCTATTCTGCGGGCATTTTGGTTCACGGATGTAACGAAAGGCCAATTGGTGGGGCTTTCGATGGTGCGTTCGAAGTCCTTGGTGAGGCGCCGGTTGTGGCTAAAACAGGCGACCGTTCTCTCGACGGCCCAGCAACTTGGTAGAAGCTTGAAGCCCTTTACGGCGGCGGAACGTTTGATGATTTCCAAGGCCCATGTGCCGATTTGGTGAGCGCGGTGCGAAGTTTGTCTTCGGCATAGCTCCCGTCGGCGAAGACGTGCCGCAACCACGGGAAGGTTTGGCGGATAGGTTGCAAATGTTTAGGAGGGCCGTTCATCTGATTGCGTGCCCGCACCGAAGCTGACGTGATAAAAATGTTTAGAAAACTGACGCAAATTCGTCACAATAACTTTTCTTGCAGGAACGCCATGTGCTTTAAATAAAATTTGTCAAATGACGCAACGAACAATGGGTTGCGATAAAATTGCAAGTCATCCCATGGGGTTCCATGAACGTCTGACACATGTTCGGCTTAGTTGGTATTGGTGTCGCGCACAGGCAGATCGACCGCGAACAGCGTGGGGCGTATAGTTATCGCCTCAGATGACTTTGCCCCAGCAGCTGCGTTGTAACTGTTATGCCAACCCTGGTCCGCCGCATCAAAAGCCGTAGACCAAGGTCAGACGACTGGTTGCATCGGTAGCCAGACTTCCCGGCTCCGGCTCCGTCTCATGCTGCACCATATACGAAAAACGGGCATTTAGCTTGCCCAGCAGCTTGGTATCAAGAGCCGCCAGAGTATAAATTGTGCTGCCACGCGCATCGACATAGACGCTGGCATCTTGCGTGAACCGCAAGGCAGATGTCAGCTTTACATTTACGTCTAACGAAGCAAGCCCGGCAAGTATTCTCTCCTTCTCGCCTCTGGTCCCGGTTGTCCGGCGCCAGGCAGGCCCTGCCTTGAGGTTCACTTTGGCATCAGGACGGGAAAACAGGTAATATCCCAAGCCGCCAGACAGGCTGTAACGCGAAATGAACCCTTGGAAGCGGTCCTTTTCGTACTGGCCCAAGCCAAACATATAACCGCGCTTGCTAAATTTGATATTTGGCTCGGCAGAAAAGCGATATTGATCCCTTGTAACTACATTGGCGGTTTCTTGATAGTCTATCCGCCCCGAGGATTCGATCCGCCAGTTTTTGCCCTCAAGTACCAGCTTCGCGCTGCCGACAAAGCCGATTCCTGGGGCATTGCCACTGCTGGTAAATGCACCGACTTCACCTTCGCCAGCCCATTTTACGGCTGCTTGAACCGATGAATGCGCCGCTTCCTCTAAAGGCTTGGTAGCAACAGTTGATCGTGTTTCTGCTTCCGCGTCTTGCTTAGATGCCGATACCTGTTTGCGGCGCCAGACAGCAACGCGACGATCAATTTCGGTAGCCGCTTCGGGATGGGCCTGCCGTGCATAGCGCGCTACAGTATCAATTCCTGCGCTGTCGCCTGATGCCAAGGCTGCATCGATGACGGCAGCAACGCTTGCCGATAATAGGCAACCTGACACCGTGTCCTTTTCCGAGTTTTCGCTACCCGGCCCAGCCAGTTCTGTACGGCACAACGCATTCGGATATGTGCGCTCGATAGGTGACTCCTCTCTATCTAGGCACGGGATCGCGTGATTGCAAAGCGATTGATGCAGCACGTTTTGGACGGTCGGGGCTAACGAACCGGATGCGATATATGGGGCCGTTTGCTGGTCTTGCCGGGCTGATGGAAAGGAAACTTTTCCGGCAGTTGGGATTTTGAAAGCTTGTCCGCAAGCTGGAGATGTCATCGCGCAAACGAAGAGGAACGTGACAGTCTGGTTTCGTGTCATGCTGTATCTGCGTTCAGAGACGGCGGATTGCCGACCGGGCGGAGCGCAGCAGCGCAAGGCCCGGTCGACATTCGCATGCTTAGAACTTGGCGCGCACGCCAAAGTTGATCGAGCGGCCAAAAGTGTGAATTTCGGTGAATTCCGCTTTGGTGCCCGCGTAAGATACTTGACGCTGGTTCAATACGTTCACTGCCTGCACAAACGTCTCGATATTCGGGCGCATTTGGAAACTTGCACCCAAATCAACGATACCAAAGCCCTTCTGGACATTGCTTACGACATCTTCGGGTGTGGGCAATGAGGTGACCAGCGCGCCTGCATCCGTCACATAATCGCTTCGATAGGTGTAGCTTACGTTAATCTCGAACGGCCCTGTTTCGAAGAAGGGCGTGATCGAATAGCTTACGTCAGACACCCCTTGCATCGAAGCCGACTGATTTCCGGCACCCCGGCGATCAAGTTCAAGCTTGGTCGTTGCAAACGTTGCTGTTGCGGTTACGCCAAGTCCGAATGACAGCTTATTGGTATAACCAAATTCGATGCCGGTGATTTGCGCATCGCCAACATTGACCGGCGTAGCGACAAGCACGTTAACCGGCAGCGTTGAGCCGTTGTTTACAGCGAACGCGAGTGAGCGGGTCTCAAAGTCTGACGCGATATAGTCAGAGATGTCCTTGTGGAACGCCGCTGCTGTGAAAGCGCCAAACTTGTCAAAGTACCACTCGAACGACATATCGAAGTTCCAAGAGGTGTAAGGACGCAGGTTCGGATTGCCCGCAGCACCGGTCAGGATCAAGGTCGGGTCGGCCAGCGCGGCTGCACCTTCGTTGAATATCCGGGTCACGGTAACGCTGTTGGTGTTGATTGAATTGCGCAGTTCAGACAGCGATGGTCGGGTCATCGTGCGCGCTGCCGCAAGCCGGAACTGTACGTTTTCTGACAGTTTGAACGTAGCGTTGGCACTGGGCAGCCATTCGGAATAGCTCGCATTGTTCAACGTGGGGGTTACGGTCGTTGTGACAACTCCGGTGCTGCTGCGAACAGGCGCGACCTCGGTGCCCTGCACTTCGGTACGTGTACGGACATACCGAACGCCAAAATTACCGGTTACGGGGATCGCCCCAACAGCAGCTTCAAAATCAATCCTACCATAGCCTGCGAGGATTTCTTCGCCGATGCGGTAAGAGTTTTGAAGATCAGCTGGCGTAGGCGCAAGGTCACTGGCGTTGGGGCTCACTCCGTCGAATTCAGCGCCAAGCGTATAATTGGCATTGAACAAGTTCCAATCAACGTTCCGCCAGGGCTGTCCATTAACGATGGACTGGTCAAAGGCGTTGGCGGGCACA
Organism: Novosphingobium sp. AAP83; assembly: GCF_001295795.1. GTDB lineage: Bacteria > Pseudomonadota > Alphaproteobacteria > Sphingomonadales > Sphingomonadaceae > Novosphingobium. The sequence continues at coordinate 33,347 of NZ_LJHY01000073.1, read as the reverse complement.
GGGAATTGCAAGAATGCAGGAGTAAGTGTGGCCCCTGCGCGCAGAACTGCGTTGTTGCGATCTCGACGCTGATAGTCGCGGAAACGGTCGGAGTATTGACCACCAAAGCGGATTTTGGTGAAATCGATTCCGCCAATCCCAAAGCCAGTGTTGCGTCCGATATTGAGAACAAAGCTCTTGTCCACGTCTTCGGAGTTGATCGGCCGGACGGCGAAGCTCTCGAAGATCATTCGTTCGCCGGTGGTCAAATCAAGATCGGTGAAGAGCGAATTGACCCTTCCTTCAGCCACAACATCGTTGCTGAAATCGAAGGTTACATTACCACCTTGACCATTGGCAGTACGATACTGAACGCGCTGGATCGGCGTATCAAGATCACTGCGCGCTTGGGCATAGCTAATGCGTGGCTCAACCTGCCAGCCGCCAAGGTCCAATTTTAGGGTGGCGTTAAGCTGCAGGTTCTCATGTGCCTGATCCATGTATTCGGCGTAGTTGCGCATGCGTGCGCCACGGATCGTGCCGGCAACAAGACGTCCGTCTTCCACGACGGCCGTGGAGCGATCAAGCTGCGCAATCCGGCTTGGGATAAAATAGGTCAGACGACGCTCGGTGGTCTCATTGTTAAACTTGGAGTAGAGGCCATCGATATCGATCTCGATGCCCGAGGCCGGCCGCCATTGAACGCCGACGATACCGCTGATCCGTTCGCGGTTTTCCAGCTCGAGATAGGGCTGCACATCGCCTGGTACGCGGATCGCGCCAAGCCCTGCGACAGTTGCGGTGCTCCAACCATTACGCAAACGGTCAAATTGCACTTCGCGCTTCGAGTACGAGATACCCGCGATAACGCCGAATGTCTCTTCGTTGTTGCGCCAACCGGCTGTCAACGAGCCGTTCGGGTTTACCGTATCGGTCCGTTCTTCGTACCCGCCAAAGGCGGTTGCAGCGATAAAGGACTTGCGATCCAGTGGATTGATCAGACGGATATCAACCGACGAACCGATCCCTCCTTCAACCAGATCCGCAGTTGCTGACTTGTTGACGACAATTGTATCGATCAATGTCGCCGGAAGCACCTGCAGGCGGAACTGGCGTCCGGACTGGCCGGAATTGCGAATGTTTTCGTTATAGGCGAGCGGCATGCCATCGAATGTTACTGCCTGAAAATTTGGCCCCAATCCACGCACACTGATGAATTGCCCTTCGCCCGCCTCACGCACGATCGTGACGCCGGGAACGCGCTGCAAGGCTTCGGCAATGTTGAAGGCAGGTAACTTGCCGATGTCGGCCGCGACAACCGCATCGGAAATCGAATCTGAATTGCGCTTAACATCCAGCGAGCGATCAACGCCCTCTGAATACTTTGCCGTCACGACGATCTGGTCATCGGCCGCTACTTCACTGCTGGCGCTTGCCGGCGTTTGAGCGGCCGCCGCCGCCAGAGGGCTGACGATTAGGGCACCCCGGCTATCACGCACAACATTTAGCGATTTGCCAACGATCAGGCGGCGGACCGCAGTTTCTGCATCGAATTCACCTGAAAGGGCCGGAGCGCGCATCTGGGCTACGGCCAGGCGGGTGAACAGAATATCGCTGCCGCTTTGCCGGGCCACTTGCTCCAAAGCAGTCGCCAAGGACTGCGCCGGAAGGGAAATCTGCACACGCCGCGTCTGTGCCTGTGCCGCGCTTGGTAAAGCTCCTGCGATCGTGCAAAGCGTGAGGGCAAGCGCTGCCGATTGGCAAAGCTGCCGCTTTAGGTTCGTCATGACATTGGTCCCCATTATTACGCTCTGTTTGAGCGCTCGTTGTCATGACGATGGGGAACGGGTTTACCTCACCCGGCTCAGCAAAAAAATTAGCTTGCAGCGATTATGCGGATCATGTCGCCATCATTGATGACTCGTATCGGTAGCAAAACCCCAAGCGAATGGGCAAATGCTTCGGGATCGCCAACACGGTAGGCACCGCTGAAACGCATCGTCGCTACCTTTGGATCGGTCACAACCAATGTGCGATACGAATAGCGGTTCATCTCGGCAATGGCTTGGGCAATCGTATCATCACGAAATACAAGTCGGCCACCTTGCCAGGCAATAAGGTCCTCCAGTTCAGGATGATCCAGTTGGTCTTCACGCCCCTCGATCATGGCGATCCGACTACCCATTGTGAGCGAAACTGGCCTTCCCGAAGGCCCGTCAATCCGTGCACTGCCGTTGATAGCGGTAAGCTGTAAACCACCATCTGTCCTGCTGACATCCAGCCTAGCAGAAGCTGTTGTGGCTTGGCGATTGCCCATATCCAAAACAAACGGACGCTTTTCGGCGGCAATATCCAGATCTATCCGGCCAGATTCAAGCGAGAGCAGGCGAATGTCGCTTTTCGCGCGGAACCGGATGCGCGTGCTAGTATCAAGCATGGCGCGTGTGCCATCGTCCAGAACCACGCGGCGCTGCTCGCCCACATTGGTGGTAAAGACGCCTGCATAGGCCGTTTGCCAACCGAAGGAGACACCCGCAGTAATAACCAAAGCGCCGCCACCTGCCATAACTGCACGGCGTGACATCCCGGAGGGCGTCCCCGGAATTTCCTCATCCGTCTCCTCAGTCGCTAAAGATTGGCGCTCATCAAGCGGCGAAGTTGACCGAAGCTCATCACGAAGGCCGCCAACGGCTGTCCATATAGATGATGCACTATCAAAGGCATGTTCATGAACTTGATCGGATTTGAGCCATGAACGGAACGCGTCTTCATCTTGCGCAGTGCGGTCATCGGCATGCAATCTTGCTAGCCAGTCCGCAGCCTGCCGGTTCGCAGTTCCCAGCTTGCTGCGGAAATCCACCTTACCAATTCTCCATCCATTGAATCAGGTGATTCATCGCCCGCGCCACATGCTTTTCGACAGCACTTTGGCTGATCCCGAGTTCTTTCGCAATCTCTCGATATTTAAGACCATCAAGGCGATGCTTCAAGAAGATCTCTTGAGTGCGGGGACTGAGTAAGGCGATGCCCGCGCGGAGCCTGTCCAAACGCTCTCGTGCAATCAACACCTCATCTTGAAGCGGGGTGCGGTCTGCGATTATTTCCTGCGTGACGCCCGCAATGGTTTCGGTCGCCGTGCGCTGTTCACGCCGATAAGCGTCGATCCCGAAGTTTGTGGCGGCTCGGATCAAAAAGCCTTTCGGGTTTTTCACCGCGGTTTCGCATTTCTCGACACCAATCCACGCATCATGCAGGAGATCTTCGGCATCGTCCCGACGTGTCATCCTCGCAATCTGATCGCGAAGTTTTGTCCAACTGCCCTCCAGCTCAAACTCGCGCATCGAGACTTTCCCTGCTGCTTGGGGAAGCGCGCTAGATCAAAGGCGTTACGGTTTTGGGACCGTATCAATAGGAAGCGGTTTTTGATTGTTTAATGACGGTGCCCAGCTTTGCTTCCAGTTGCGATCCGCAGTGCCTGCATCGTCTTCTGCCAGACATATTCTGACTATATCTGGTCTATCGCCATGCCGGCAAAGCCTCAAAATGCGTAAAGGTTTTTGTCGGCAAACCGCTACTCCTGCTTGTCTATCAAAGCAGGCTTTGTCTCTTCAGAAGGACCGCTATGAAGTATTTTGTGCCGTTGCTGCTTTCGGGATGCCTGCTTCATGCAACACCGGCTACCGCCCATGGAACGCATGGCGGATTGACCGAAGCCAAAGAGCAGGGCGGCACTGCCACATCCAAGGGCAGAAAGTGGCTTGCTGGTGATCACCACATACACAGCGAATTCAGCGCCGATTATAAGCCTGATCCCGCAGCACCAAATGCAGCGCCGAAGCCGCTTCTGGGCAAGGACGGACGTTATACCATTGCGCGCAATGCGCAGATGGGGGCAGCTTTCGGCCTGAACTGGATGGTGTCGACGGATCATGGCGGGCCGCTGCATTCACGGCTGAACTTCGAACAAGCCTATCCGCAATTGTTGGTCGCACGCAAAACAGTGCCGCAAATTCTGATCTTCTACGGAATGGAGTTTGACACTCCCGCAGGCGATCACAGCAGCATGATCATCCCCTTCACAAAAGGCGAGCGCGCGCAACTGCGCGACATTGAATCGCGATTTTCCAAGCGGGAGGCTTTCCCCACAGATCCAGCACGCGATACCGAACCCCGGATGATCGAGGCTTTGCGGTACATGCGCGCACAGCCCAACCAGCCAGTCCTGATTGCCAACCACCCGTCGCGCTCTGCCAAAGATGTTGGAGTGTACGGGCAATACACTCCCGCTGAGTTCCGCAACTGGAATGATACGGCGCCAACCGTTTCTGTTGGCATGGAAGGCGCTCCGGGCCATCAGGCCGGTTCGATCAAGCCCGATGGTAGCAATGATCCGGAAGGCACGCGTGGGGGCTATGGCAATTCGCCAACACTCGGCGGGTTTGACCAGATGACGGCGCGGCTTGGCGGCTTTTGGGATTCGATGCTGGGTGAAGGCCGCCGCTGGTGGATTACCGCCACATCGGATTCGCATTCCAACTGGCGCGATGGCGGCAGCGATTTCTGGCCGGGCGAGTATTCGAAGACCTATGTCCATGCCCGTCGCGATCATGGCGATGTGCTCGACGGCTTGCGCAGCGGCCGTGTGTTCGTCACCACCGGCGATTTGATAAGCGAACTGGACGTTAGCGTGCAGGTCCATGGTAGCAAACAAGCTGCGATGATGGGCGGGGTGATTATGGCAAAGCCCGGTGACGATATCGACGTAGTGATCCGCCTGCGTGATCCTGCAGCAGCTAATCATGGTGGTTTTACCCCCGATGTCGCGCGCGTTGATCTGATCGTTGGCGATGTAACTGGTCCAGTTACCGACCGCAGTACCGATCACAATACCACCACGCGCGTGGAAAAGCGCTTCAACGAGGCTGATTGGACAAAGGCCGGTGAGGTTTTGACCATGCACTATACACTGCGTAATTTGCGCGGACCGGTCTATTTGCGCGTGCGCGGCACCAACACAAAACAGGCTGAACCCGTCACCGATCCCAAGGGTGAGAATCCATGGGAAGACTTGTGGTTTTATGGAAACCCGGTGTTTGTTTTGGTGAAGTAAGGCAAAGCGATGTAAGAGCCTGATCCGAAACTAATTTGAGTGGTATCAGCGGGTTAGCTTGACGGCTTCCCCAGTCGTTGATTCAGGGGTTTCGCCAAAAACTACCTCGGATACAACGATTTGGACCGATACCACTCGCGCTCTTCATGCGCGATGCGGGCTGGCTTTGCCAACAGATTTGACCGATGCCGAGTGGGCTATCTTCGAGCCCCTTCTTCCTCCGCCAGCAACGACAGGCCGACCAAGGAAGTGGGGCATGCGCCGGATTTCTTCTATCTGCTGCGTGGTGGGCTACCGTGGCGAATGGCTGTCGATTACTATCGCGACAGCGGAGGCGCCGATCTTCCCTTAATCACTATCAGGCTTGGCAATCATCTTGCCCTTGCTGCGCTTGGAAAGGGTCGGATCGAAAAAATGAACGTCCTTGCCTTGGTGCCAATGATGGACGGCCTAACCATCCAACTCCAGGCGCATATTGCCAAGCAATATGACGCCCGAAACCGACATCAATGCCTTGTTCGCGCTGACCGGGTTTAGGGCGCTTTACTGACCTTCTGCTTTCTTCTCGGCGATCGACCGGTTTCGGCTAAATCTGACGTTCACCGGTGCCGATCTGAACGACCGAGTCTGGTCGGCAACTGCCTCTTCGGTCTCTCGCTATTCTCGGCCATTTGGGTGCATTTTGTGGCTTACGCAGCCCTTTTCACCAAAATTTCCCAATGATTTGAGTGCCCATCGCTTTCATGCCGGGTGCACCATTTTTGAAAAAACTCTAAAATTCAACCGCTTCAACTTTCACCCGACCCCCATATGGTAGGCACCGTAGAATTTGCAGCTTCTAAAGTCCTCGTTTGAGCGTCGAGGCGATAGATTTCGTTGCAGCTATCAGACGTTGAATGGCAATTTTTGGGACAATTCTGCCGGTCGCAGACGTCAAGGGGAATGGCCGCCTACGCCGAGACCGGTCATTCGTATAGCGCCGTCAACCTCGCTACGCCGTCCAAGCCGTTGGACACTCTGGAACCGCGGCTTTCAAGCCGCGCAAACGGGATAACAGCCATTCAGTTGTGTCTGCGTCAAAGTCCAGTGCTGATAAGGATCGCGGAGAGGCTGGTCGGCAATATGTGCGGTCAATGCACCAGTTCGCGGAAGGGCATATCGCGGTCGGTGCGAGCTTCGGCGGGGAGGCCCAGCACTTGTTCGGCGATGGTGTTTTTCTGGATTTCATCGGTACCACCGGCAATGCGTGCGCCCGGAGCCGAGATCCAGAGCAATTGCGGCAAGCGCCACTCTGCGCCCAGATCCTGCGCGGCGATCAGCCCTTCGGCACCGCCCAGTTCGATGGCGAGCGCGCCACCGGTCTGGAATGCGCGGGCTCCGACGAGTTTGACAGCTGCCATTTCCGGCCCCGGGTTTTCGCCCTTTGAAATCGCGCTCATGCCCCGGCGCACGATCAGCTCCACGCCGAACTGCCGGATATAGGCATCGGCGATCCCGGCGCGCACGGTGGCGTTTTCGACGGCCGGTGCGCCGTTCCATTGCGACGCTTGTGCAAGGCCGATGAGCTGCGCGTAAAGATCGCCCGAGAAGTTGTTGCCCAGCGCAAACCGCTCCTGCATCAGCGTGGAGAGCATGACTTTCCAGCCCTGGCCTTCCGGCCCCAACCGCTGGCTATCGGGAATGCGCACATCGTTCAGGAACACTTCGTTGAAGTGGTATTCATCGCTCGCCTGATGGATTGGCCGCACATCGATGCCCGGCGTCTTCATATCGACGATGAACATCGTCAGCCCTTTAGACTTCGGGCTATCCCAATCGCTGCGCGCCAGCAGGATGCCGAATTGCGCAAAGTGCGCGCCTGATGTCCAGACCTTCTGGCCGGAAATGACCCATTCATCGCCATCACGCGTGGCGCGGGTACGCAAGTTGCCAAGGTCTGATCCGGCAGAGGGTTCGGACAGGAGCGCACACCAGATGTGATCGCCCCTGAAGGCAGGCGCGAGGTATTTTTCTTTCTGTTCGGGCGTTCCCCACATGGCCACGGTGGGAATGGCGGTGCCAAGGCTTATTTCGAACACGCGGTCGGGTACCAGAAACTTTGCTTCCTCTTGGCCGTAGACCACCTGCATCGCAGGCGTGCCGCCAAGGCCGCCCATCGCTTTTGGGGCGGCAATGGCGGCGTATCCGGCGGCGGCTTTTCTGGCCTGCCATGCGCGCGCGGCGGCAAGGTATTCGGCCTCGTTCAACCCGGCGCCGAACTTGTCCTCGCGGCTGCGGCGTTCGGTGGCATTCGCTTCGAGCCAGCGGCGTACTTCGGCGCGGAAATCGGCTTCCTGGGGCGTATCGTTAAAGTCCATTACGCTGCCTCCCCGATCAGTGCGGCCGCCAGCGTTTCACGCCAGAGGTGGTGTGTGCCGATAATCTGGCCCAGCCAGCGTGCGCGGCGCAAATGCATGTGGCAATCCATTTCCCACGTGTAGCCAATGCCGCCGTGCAGATGCAGGCCCTCTTCGGCGGCAAGGGTATAGGCATCAGTTGCGGCCACGCGGGCAGCTGCTGCGGCGCGGGGCAGCTCGGTTGCATCTGTTGCCATGGCCCATGCGCCAAACCACGCGTGGGCGCGAGCCACTTCGATGGCGGCAAACATGTCGGCCAGCTTGTGCTTCACGCTTTGGAAGCTGCCGATAACCCGGCCAAAGGCGCGCCTCTCCAACACATAATCGCGCGCGGCATAAAGCGTGCGCTCTGCGCCGCCCACTTGTTCAAACGCCAGCAGCACTGCCGCACCAAGGGTCACGCGGCGAGCGATGCTTGTGGCATTGCCCATGGCCAGTTCTTCTGCGGCAACGCCAGCGAATGTCAGCTTCGCCAAGGGGCGGGAGGGATCAAGCGAAGCGCGCGGGGTTCGCGTGACGCCGGGGGCGGCAAGATCAACCAGCACAAGGCGATCATCGACGAGAAGCACCGCAATGTTGGCGACCATGCCATCGGGCAAGGCATCGATCATGCCGGTCAGTGCGCCGTTGGCAAAGGTCAGGCTTTGATCCTTGGCAAGCGTCTGCGTGCGGGGATCGATAACGGCTGTGGCGATCACATCGCCATTGGCAATGCGGGGAAGCCAGTCGGATTTCTGGGCTTCACTGCCCGCCAATTTTATCACTTCGGCTGCCAGATAAATGCTGGATAGCAGCGGGACAGCGGCCAATGTGCGGCCTGCTTCTTCGGCAACAAGGCACAGTTCGAGATGGCCAAGGCCGGTGCCGCCAAGGTTTTCAGGTATTGCAATGCCCAACGCGCCAAGATCTGCAAGATTGCGCCATGTCTTGGCGCTGTAGGCCGCTGCGCCATCCAGCACGGTGCGCACTTCGGCGCTGGTGCTGACATCGGTCAACACGCGCCGCACTTCTTCTTGCAACCGGCGTTGGTCTTCTGAAAAATCGAAGTTCATGCAAAATGCCTTTCGGATCAGGCCGCGAGGGCCAGGCCGGGGGAGCGTAACGCGTTTTCACCATGGAAGGTCTGGCCATCGCGCGCCATATCGCGGACCAGTTGTGGCATCGCGTAGAGATCGCCGTAGAGTGCGGCCAGACGATCACATTGAGCAATCACATGGGGCAGGCCCAGCGTGTCCATCGCGGCAAACGGCCCGCCAAGATAGGCAGGGAAGCCCACGCCAAGCGTTGCTCCCAGATCGCCGTCGATCACATCAACCAACACGCCTTGCGCAAAGGCGCGCGCGCCTTCGGCCAGTTGGGCGTAAAGTATACGGTCCTTGACCTCGGCAATGGAGGGCTGCTGCAAAAGCGCCGGGTACAGCGCGCCAAGACCGGTCCATAACCGCTTGTCGCCGCTGGCGTCCCAATCGAAAAAGCCCTTGCCGTTCTTCATGCCATAACGGTCTGCTTCGAACAGCTTGCCGATCACAGCGAAGCGCAGTTCCGTCTCGCCCCGGTCTGCGGCCTGGCTTTTGCCGGCGTGATAGCTTACATCGATCCCGATGGAATCCGAAATGGTCAGCGCGCCCATCGGCATGCCCACCATGCGCGCACCGTTTTCAATCAGCGCGGGTTTCACGCCGCTTTCCACCATATCAAGGCTGGCAGTGATGAAGGCACCGATGAAGCGGGTGGTGAAGAAGCCGGGGCCATCGTTGACGGTGATCGGCGTTTTGCGGATCGCGCTGACGAAATCGAGCGCGGTTGCCCAACTGGTATCGTCCGACTTTTTGCCCCGGATGATTTCGACCAACGGCATCCTTTCCGCCGGACTGAAAAAGTGCATGCCAATGAACCGCGCCTGATCCGTGGCATATTCGGCAAGGCTGGTGATCGGCAGGGCCGAGGTGTTGGATGCGATCACGGTGCCCGCCGGAACAGCGGCGGCGATTTTGGCAATCACGTCCTTTTTGACGGCGCGGTCTTCAAAAACGCTTTCGATGACCAGTTGCGTCTGGCCAAGCGCGGCATAATCGGTGCCGGGGTGGATGTGGCCCAGCACTTTATCGATCTTGGCCTGAGTGGTGCGGCCCTTTTCCAGATCGCGCGCCATCCGTTTGGCGGCATAGGCCTTGCCTTTTTCCGCCGAGGCAAGATCACGGTCGATCAGCACCACATCGATCCCGGCCTTGGCGGCAGCAAAGGCAATGCCTGCGCCCATCGTGCCTGCACCAACGATACCGATGCTGCGGAACGCCGCTTTTTCGACGCCCGCCGGACGCGCGGCAAGGCTCTCGGCCTTGCCCTTTTTGATGAACATTGTGCGGATCAGGTTGCGCGCCACCGGATCGATCATCAATTGCGCAAAGTATTTGGATTCAACGCCCAGCGCCTTGTCCATCGGCAATTGCAGGCCTTCATAAAGGCAGGCGGCGATCTTTTCCGGCCCCGGCATGTTGCCGAACGTGTTGGCGCGGGTATGGGCGTTCAAGCCGATGAATGTGTTGCGAAACGATGGCGTCAGGGTGTCCCCGCCGCCGGGCACCTTGAAGCCCTTCTTGTCCCACGGCTGCACCGCATCGCCACCGGCGCGCAACCATGCCTTGGCCGCTTCGATCAATCCCTCTGCCGGAACGACGGCATGGACAACGCCAGATTTCAGTGCCTCTTGCGGGGACAGGTTCTTGCCTTGCAACAACAGCGGCAGGGACGCGGCCAGCCCGATCAGGCGGGGCAGGCGCTGGGTGCCGCCGCCACCGGGCAGCAGGCCCACCTGCGATTCGGGCAGGCCCAGCATGATGCGCGGATCATCGGCGACCACGCGATAATGGCAGGCGAGCGCGATCTCCAGACCGCCGCCCAAGGCCAGCCCGTTGATGGCGCAGGCCACCGGCTTTCCGGCGGTTTCCATCCAGCGCAACAGGCGTGACAGGCTGCCAAACAGATGCGCCACTTCGGCAGGGGCCATGCTGGCCACGTCCAAGCCGCCGCCCAGCATCTTGAGATCACCGCCGGCAACGAAAGTGGATTTGCCCGACGTGATGACCACGCCCTTGACCGCATCATCTGCCATCGCGCGGCGCAAGGCAGCCTCAAACGCCTCGCTTAGCGCCGGACCAAGCACGTTCATCTTTTCGCCCGGAAGGTCGAGTACCAGCGTGCAGAGGCCATCGCCATCGACGCTGTAGGTTACGGCTTCACTCATCGTCATGCGCTCCCTCAACCTGCCCGTTCCAACACCATGGCAATGCCCATGCCGCCTGCCGCGCAGAGCGTGACAACGCCAAGGCCCACATCGCGGCGTTCCATTTCATCAACCAACGTGCCTGCAATCATCGCGCCGGTAGCGCCTAAGGGATGGCCCATGGCGATGGCACCGCCGTTCACGTTCATGCGGTCATGCGGGATGTTCATCGTGTCCATCAGCCGCAGCGGAACGGCGGCGAAGGCTTCGTTCAGTTCCCAAAGATCGATGTCGGAAGGGACAAGACCCGCAACATCCAGCGCGCGCTGGCAGGCAGGCGTCGGGCCATCGAGCATCAACGCAGGCTCCGATCCCAGCGTGATGAACGCACGGATGCGCGCACGCGGCTTCATTCCATATTGTGCGCCAGCCTGTGCAGAGCCGATCAGCACAAGGCCTGCACCATCTACGATGCCGGAACTGGATGCGGCAGTGTGGATGTGTTCGATCCGGTCAACTTCAGGATAGCGTTGCAGCGCAAGACCATCAAAGCTCATGGTTTTGCCAATGTCGGCAAAGGCAGGTTTGAGCGCGCCCAGTGTTTCCAGCGTGGCATCGGGGCGGATATGTTCGTCATGGGCCAGAAGGACCGTGCCCAGAACGTCCACTATCGGTACGATAGCACGATCAAACCGGCCTTCGCTCCACGCTTGTGCGGCGCGTTGCTGGCTGGCCAGCGCATAGGCATCGAGATCGGCGCGGGAATAACCGTTCAGCGTGGCGAGGAGATCGGCGCTGACGCCTTGCATCACGAATGGCGTATGGTTTGAAACGCGCGGATCAATGCCATGCGGGCCGCCACCATCGGCCCCCATCGGAATGCGCGACATGCTTTCCACGCCACCCGCAATCGCCATTTCGGTCATGCCGCAGCCGATTTTTGCGGCCAGAATGCTCACCGCCTCAAGCGCCGATGCGCAGGCGCGATTGATGTGCAGCCCTGCGGCCCGATCGGAAAAGCCCGCGAGAATGGGGGCAATGCGCGATAATGTAGCGCCTTGTTCACCGGCGGCGGAAACAGTGCCCAAGACCAGTTCATCAAGGCTGTCATCTGGAAGCCCGTTGCGCTGCTTTAATGCGACCAGCAGTTGCCGGACCAATTCGACGGGGGTCGCCTCATGCAGACCGCCGTCAGGTTTGCCGCGCCCGCGCGGGGTTCGCACATGATCGTATATGAAAACGTCGCGCATGATGGTGTCGATCCGAATCCCGATGCCTAAAATAATATAATGCATTATAAATAAGTGCGCGAACGTCAAGAGGCGTAGCGGGAATTCCGCTTGGAGATGGGATGACGATGCGGCGGCTTCAGTCTTTCTGAGGCGTGGCAGCCTTCATCGCTTCGGCCAGTCTGGCCTGGGCGACATCATCAAACAAACCATAGAAAACCATGGCAAACCCTGCGCGCAGTTCGCGTTGCAACCGGTCAGTGTGCCAGTCTTGCAAGGCCCAGCGTTCAAATGTTGCGTCAAACAGGCGCGTCAGCGTTGTGGCCAGCACCCCCTTGGGAACATTTGCAGGCAAAAGGCCATCGCTGCTCAGCCCTTCAATCAAAGGCTGCACCAGCAGCGCGCCCACGGGACTGGCGAATTGGGCGGTCTCGGCTGTGCCCAACGCGTAAAGCGCCTTGACCAGATTGCGGTAAAACGTCGGCTCTTTGGCATAGGCGGCCACCAGACGGTCAACCACGCCCAGCACCCTTTCAGTAGGCGGCAGGCCATTCATCCAAGCATTATCGCGGTTGAAGCCGCGCACCTGCCCTTCGAACAACTGGTTAAGCACAGCCGCCTTCGAGCCGAACAGATTGTAGGGCGTGGCAAGGCTGACGCCCGCGCGCGATGCCAGTTCCGGCATCGAAAAGTTGCCGTTTTCGCGTTCGGCAATCAATTCGCCCGCTGCACGAACCAACCGTCGGCGGCGCTCGGCAAGCCCTTGCTGGCGGCGGCCAATTTTCGGGGTTTCGGTGGCTTCAAGATCAGTTCCGGCTTGGTCCACGCTTGGTCCCCGTCAAAATCGCGCCGTTCAATCTAGGGCATTTGCAGCGACGCTTAAAGCCCAGCGATAGTCCTGTTTCCCTGCGGGCGAGCGGCGCACTTCGTCAACCCAGACCAGCGCCTTTGGCACTTTGTAGCCAGCCAGCCGTTGCCCCAGAAATTCGCGCAAGTCAGCAAGCGCAGGTCGCACCGCGCCATCGCGCGGCGATACAATGGCCACCACGCGCTCACCCCAGCGGGGATCGGGCTGTCCGGCAACCACCGCATCCCTGATCGCGGGATGATCGCGCAACACCTGTTCCACTTCTTCGGGGAAAACCTTTTCGCCGCCGCTGTTGATGCAGGTTGATCCACGCCCGAACACGGTGATCATGCCGTCCTGCTTAAGGCGGCCAGCATCACCACTGATAACCCAGACCTTGTCATCTATCATGCGGAACACTTCGGCCGTTTTATCCGGGTCACCGAAATAGCCGACCGGCATATGGCCGGATCGGGCGATGATCCCGGTTTCACCCGCCAGTGCAAAGCGATCATCCACCACGACCTTTAGATTATCACCGGATGGCAATTGCATCATGCCATCGCGGCTGATCGCCCCGGCGCCCGCGATCCCGGTTTCGGATGATCCCATACCATCAGTAATAGCCACCGATGCGGGCAAAAGCTGGCGCAAATCATCCTTCACGCTTTGTGAAAACACCGCGCCGCCCGATCCGACATTGACCACCCGCTGCAAATTCCAGCGATCAGGATTGGCGCGCAACGCATCGCGCAGCGGTATGGCCATGGCATCGCCAACGATCTGCACGATATTGACGCCAAGGGCTTCGACCTTTGTCCAGATCGCTTCCGGATCAAACGTGCGGTTCTCGTCTACAACGACGGTGAGCCCGTTAAACAACGCCGATAAAGCGGCCCACAAGGCTGCGGCATGCATCAGCGGGGCAAGCGGGAAAAGCTTGAGCGGATAGCCATTGGCGGCTCGATCCGCGATATCTTGCGGCACCTGCATCGCCCCCGATGGGGTGAAATATCCCGCACCCCCGATGCAGCCGAACACAAAGTCCTTGTGCCGCCACATCACGCCCTTGGGCATGCCCGTGGTGCCGCCGGTATAGATCAGGAGGATATCGTCTTCGTCACGCTCGAATTGCGAAACGGCGGGGCTATCAAGCAGGCTGCCATAGTCGACAAGTCCGCCTGTATCCGCGCCCGAACCGTCATCTACCGCCACGGCTAACTTGAGGTCGGGCAAGTGCGGCTGCAATGCGCGAATGATGCCACTGAATTCGGCACCATGAATGATTGCTGCCGCTGATGCGTTCTGGAACAGATAGCGCAGTTCGTCTTCACGGTAGCGGAAATTGACGTTGAACGGCACCGCACCCAGCTTCACGATGGCGATAAAGGCTTCGATGTATTCGGCCCGGTTCATCATATAGATGCCCACCGTATCGCCGCGCGCCACACCGTGCGCCGCAAGACCGGCTGCAATCGCGTCTGCCCGCGCGTTCAATTCGGCAAAGGTCAGGGTGAGGCTATCTGATTCAAGTGCGATCTTGTCAGGCACGGTTGCCGCGACCGTTTCAAACAGGTCTGCCAGGTGAAACTGCTGTGCCATAGATCGCGCCTCTCCCGTTTTTGCTTTTAGTGCCCGCCTAGCTCCCGCACGATAAGGGGGCCAAGCTTGTCCATCCGAATCACGCTTGGTTCGACGAAATACTGCCAATTTTTTTTTAAAAGGCATTATAACTTTTAAGAGCGCTCTTGGTTTTTGAGGCTATCTTGGACAAACCAGTCGCAAATGGATTCGACGCATCCAGCAACCACTGGCTGCCTGGCTGCCTGGCTGCCTGGCTTCAGGGTTTGGGGCCACGTTGTGTGAAAGGTAAGTTGGGCATGGCTACACTTGCCTGCCGCTTGGCTGCTTCTATCGCGCTTCCCAGATCCGGCTCAAATCGATGCTTTCAGGTGAATGGCGGGTTCCGAACCTAAGCAGACGTTCACAACGAAACCGCTGAACGACTTGAGTTGGTCGACAGCTGCCTCTTCGGTCTCTCGCTATCCTCTGCCATTTGGGTGCGTTTTGTGGCTTACGCAGCCCTTTGCACCAAAATTTCCCAATAATTTGAGCGTTCATCGCTTTCATGTCGGCTGCACCATTTTTGAAAAAACTTTCAAATTCAGCCGCTTCAACTTTCACCCGACCCCCATATGCTGGGCACCGTGTAATTGATTTCGCCTCCCTCATGCATGGTACAAAGTCGGTTTGGCGTTTCAATGCAGGAGGGTGACCAATCGCAGATATGCCAAATCGTCGTTACATAAAGATCGCTGATCCGATAAAATGGCGCAAATGAGAATCAGCCCCGAAAATCCTTCATGGACCGCGCCAAAGGCGGGCCATGACTGGCGCGACGACAATGTCCTGCTCGCCACCGCTTGGCTCTCGGAACTGGCGGACCGCCGAACCTGGAAGCGCCGGATGGATTCGACGCGCGACCGGTTTCTGGTGGCGGAGGCGTTATGGGCAAAGGGCGAACCGACGATGTTCTACGATCCTCGGGACACAGCCGCATGGTACATCTTCCAGGTAAACTCCTATGCGAACGATCGCATGAACTGGGTGCCGGCCGAAGCTGTCCGGATGGTACCAACATTCACTCGCCTTGGCGAGGAACTACCAACTCTACTTGGCATTACGGGCGCTGAGGCGCGCGCGGCTAGATTGATGAACGGTGACCGCAGCCAGCCCGATGGAGGCCTATTCGAACTTCTCGTTGCTTTGGCCTATCGCCGCAACGGTTGGAATACGGAATTTGTGACCGAACGGCCTGGTGTCACACGAACCCACGATATCAACGTCCGAAAAGGACGCCGCCGTTGGGCAGTTGAATGCAAACGGACGGACCGGTCGAGCTACGACGCTAGAGAGAAGGCGCGTGGCGAACGACTTGCTGGCCCTGCGCATGCCCTCGCGCTTGCGAACAATCGCTCGATTATTGTGAACATCGCGTTTGTCGCCGAGCTCGACATAGTGCCTGACGATTATCTCGCTAAGCGCGTTGCTGCCTATCTCGACGGGACTGGCCCCAACCGATGGACCGACAATCAGGGCGCAGGTACAATCCGCGAGATCGACTGGTCATTGGCTCATAATGTACTTGCGAACGACGATGTCTATTTCGGCTCCAGCCGGATGATTGAGTTGCTGGTTGGTCATTATGACCATGACTGTGCCCATAGCATGACCGCGAAATGGCGGCCGGGACGCGGCCGTCCCTTATGGGCGAGCGCAATCTATCAGGCGAGCGTAGTGCGCTGGCGCAGCCTTTCGAAGGAGGCGGTAAGGAAGAAAGCAAAGCACTTCCGCGCTATCGTCGCCAAAGCTGCCAGGCAGCTCCCGCAAGACCGCCCAGGTGTTGTACATGTCGGTGTCGAGACCTGGAGCGGCGGCGACGTCGATGGCGTTCGCCACTTCCGAAATATGCTGGAAATGACGTTGTTTGATCCGGGAGCGACGCGGCTCCGCTGGGTATATGGCGAATATTTCGCGCCCGAAGTCAGTACGCGATCGGATGAGAGCTGGGCGGTCGAAGAAACCTCGGCATCATACCGGATCGGCCAGCATCACACACCGGAACCATTACCAGATCACATGCTCCTATCGCCAGAAAAGCAAATTAATCATGGCGTTCATTGGGATCCCTCGAGCCAATTTCCTCTCAGACGACGCTAGGGGTAGATATTACTTTTCGGCCATGTGGGAGCACGTTTTGGCTTAAACGGCGCGTTGAACCGAGATTTTCCAACGATTTTGATGCCCATCACTTTCAAATTGGGACAGCATCAACCACAACAATTGTATAAAAATGCCTTCGACACACCAGGCCTTAATCTGACGACAAAAGTTCAATTGGTACCACACCGATCGCCTGCGCTAATTCAAACAGCGTTACCACCGTTGGATTTCGGTGCCCGCGTTCAAGGCCGCTAATGTATTGTTGGGAGAAGCCGGAAATCTCCGCAACCTTCTCCTGCGTCAGGCCCCGCTCTTGCCTAATGCGAGCAAAATTCCGTCCCACGAGCCGCCGCATGTCCATGCAAAAGCCATCGCAATCGGCGGACTGCAGGTTTATCAACTATATTATGTAATTTCATATTGGGGAGGATTTGAACGATGGAAGGCTTACGCGAGGCAAAATTGCTGTGCCAAACTGTCTCCCGTTTTGCCGTGGAGCGGTTCCAGCGTTTGGCGACTGAGGTCATTGCTCACATCCAGACATACCCTGCTTGCGCATTGTTCGGCGATGATGAGAACGCCTCAAACCTTTGGGACGATTACTGTTACGACCAACAGACAGGGCCTGTGACATTTTTGGAATTTGCATGGTCTGATGTCTTTGAGCCTCATCTAAAAGAAACGATTGGCGCGCTTGATCGGTCAGAGGCAACTTTACTCACGTTCTACTGTTGTTGGGACCTGTATGAAGATCCAATCAATATTGTCGGTGAACCGCCAAACGGTATCTATGAGGACGCGTTGGCTGCAGAAATAATGGACGCGGTCACGAGGGTGGCACTAAACCGCCGATTGCCGGATGACGAAGAGGGTGAAGACGACTGGTCGGAAGACGATGACCCTTCCGACGATTAACGCTACCAACAAAACATCATGCAGTAACGTCGATTATCCGCGTGACCTGCTAAGAGTGCCCTGCCATTAACACGGCTCTCTATGGGGGAGAACCTGTATGTCACTGAATGGTCAGCTCTCGCGGTCGGGCTGGCTTGTTCCGGCTGGTTGCCAGAGATAATCCGATAGCTTAGTTCGCTGTCCCGTCACGATCTACCGTGGGATGGGAACGGCATCATGTATGATTTGCTTGGCAATCTCACGATCATCGAAGCATCTTCGTTTGTCGCATCGCCTACGGCTGGGCTTTATTGCGCGCAAATGGGGGCCGAGGTGGTCCGGGTGGATCAGATTGGCGGCGGACCGGACTTTCGCCGCTGGCCGGTGACGGCGCAAAACGATTCCCTTTATTGGGAAAACCTCAACCGCGCCAAGAAATCGGTTGCGCTCGATTTGGACAAGCCGGAAGGCCGTGAATTGCTGCAAGCGCTGGTGCGCGCGACCGGGCAGTTCATCACCAACTTCCCGGCAGAGGGCTTCCTTTCGCACGAAAAACTGGCGCAAGGGCGGGCTGATCTGGTGACGGTGCGGGTGATGGGCTGGGCCGATGGCAGCCCGGCGCTGGACTATACGATCAACAACACCGTCGGTTACCCGATGATGACTGGTGCAGGCCCGGCCCCTGTTAATCATGTGCTGCCTGCGTGGGACTTGCTGTCAGGCGCTTATGCGGCCTTTGCGCTGCTGGCGGCGATCCAGCGCCGCAGCGTGACCGGGCAGGGCAGCGAAGTGCGGGTGCCGCTTTCGGATGTGGCGATTGGCACCGTGGCCAATCTGGGCGGCATTGCCGAGGTGCTCTATGGCGGGGCCAACCGTACGCGCCTTGGCAACACGGTCTATGGCCTGTTTGGCCGTGATTTTGTGACTGCCGATGGCCAGCGCACGATGATTGTGGTGGTGACGCCCCGCCAATGGAGCAACCTTGTCGCGGTGCTGGGGATCGGCGATGCGGTGGCGCGGATCGAGGCGGAAAGGGCCGTGAGTTTCGCCAAGGATGACGGCTTGCGCTTTACCCACCGCGATGCGCTGTTCCCCGTTTTCGAGGCGGCAATCAGCGCGCGGACGCATGCTGATCTGGCCGCAGCGTTTGATGCAGGCGGGATCGTGCATTCGCCTTATCGCACCATGCTTGATGCCGTTCACGATCCTGTGCTGGTGCAGGATAACCCGATGTTCGGGCAGGCCAGCAATCCCAGCGGCTTTGATTATCCGGCGGCAGGCCCGTTTGCCACGGTGCCGCAGCATGAGCGCGGCACGCCGCAGCCTGCCCCGCGCAACGGCCAGCATAGCGAAGAGGTCTTGGGTGAGCGGCTGGGCCTGTCATCGGGCGAGATTGGCCGGTTGATTGACGCTGGCATCGTAGGAACGGCGGGCGCTGAATGAACGCGTGGCATGCATGGATCGGCCGCGAGGAAGTTCGCCAAGATAGCCTTGAGGCTGCTTTGGTGCAGCGGTGGTGCGCCACGCTCGACCGCGAAGTGCCCGAAGGCGGCACTGTGCCACAGGGCTTGCATTGGTGTTTGTGTGTGCCTGATGCGCCAACCGCGCGACTGGGCGATGACGGGCATCCGGCGCGTGATGATAGCCTGGAAAGCTTCCTGCCGCCGCTTTCTCTTCCACGCCGGATGTGGGCGGCGAGCGCGGTGGAGTTTCTTGCGCCCTTGCGGATCGGCGCTGCGATCAAGCGCGTTTCCCGTGTGAAATCGATCACGCCCAAGCAAGGCGGCACGGGGCCGCTGGTGTTTGCCGAAGTGGAACACGAGACATCATGTGGCGGCGTTTTGGCGGTGCGCGAAGCCCAATCGCTCGTCTATCGCGAGGCTTCGGCGCAGGGCGGGGCGCTTGCACCTCCACCGCCGGGTGCGGGGCGCTTCGATACGAGCGGATGGGATGCGACGCGCGAGGTGTTGCCATCCGAGCCGCTGCTGTTCCGCTATTCCGCGCTGACGTTTAACAGCCACCGGATCCATTATGACGGGGCCTATGCCACCGGGGTTGAGGGCTATCGCGGCCTTGTGGTGCATGGGCCGCTGGTGGCCAGCCTGTTGCTTGATCTTGCCCGCCGCGAATTGGGCGAGCAGGCACTGGCCAGCTTTGCGTTCAGGGGCGTTTCACCCGCGATCTGTGGCGAGGCGTTGCATCTTGCCATGCGCCAAAGCGAAGGCGGGTTGGAACTGGGCGCTTTTGCCAGCGATGGCCGCCCCGTGATGAGCGCTTCTGCCAGAGCCTAACCGAAAAAACGCGGTTTCACGCAATCGCGTGTTTGATGCCCTGCAGCGCAGTGCCAATGTTCGTCATGTCCATGGTGCTGCGCGAGCCTGAAAAGAGCGAGGCCGATACGCAAAAACCGGGGGGCAGATCGGGCAGGGCAACTGCGATCGTACAAACGCCGGCAAAGGCCGTGCCGTCGTCCACGGCATAGCCGCAGGTCCGCGCCGAGCGCACCTCATCGATATAATCGCGCAGGCGCACGGCTTTTTGCCATTTCACTTCGGCAAAGCGTCGGGCGATTTCGCCATCATCGATGCCTTGTGCTGCGGCCAGGGCACGACCCACCGCTCCGCTGCCCAACGGCTGGCGCTGCCCTTCGGCCAATTGGATGCGCAGCATGGCATCACATTCGGCATGGGCGATCAGCCGCACGCGTTGGCCGGGGATGACCTGCCACAGGCCGATGGTGGCGCTGGCCTGTTTGGCGGCTTCGGCCATCAGGGGGGTGATCCGGTCAATCAAGGTCTGGGTCTTGCCGGAACCGAACAGGCCGGTGGCGGCCCAGTCTGCGGCGAGGCGATAGGTCTTGCGCTTTCCTTCGAAATCCACCGCGCCTTCATCAACCAGCGTGCGCAGCAGATTGAGGCAGCTTGAGGGATTGAGCCGCATGGCGCGCGCAACATCGGTCAAGCTTTGCGCGCCCGATGCGGCAAGCAGGCGCAAGATGGCAAAGCCAAGGGCAAGGGAGCGGACGCGGGTCGTCATGGATCGGACATTATTCATATATTTGAATTTGCATTCGCACAATTGAAAAGAAGGCAGGCGCGGGATAGGGACTAACGGCTTGGCGAGACTCTGTTTTTCCGCCCGTTTCAGCAAGGATTCTTATCTTGGCTATCAGCAATCCCGGCCCCAATTCAGGCCCCAATGCAGGCCCCAATGCAGGCATGGATCCCGAGGCTTTCGAGCAGTTCATGGGGCAACTGCAACGCTACGTTCGGGAGCGGTTGCTGCCCGCCGAGCAGGAAGTGATTGCAAGTGACGCGATCCCTGCGGAAATCGTGCAGGAAATGCGCGACATGGGCCTGTTCGGGCTGACCAACGCCGAGGAATTTGGCGGCGCGGGCATGAATGCCAGCCAATATGTGCGCACGGTGCATGCGCTTGCCTATGCGATGCCGGCGTTCCGTTCGATCATCTCGATCAACATCGGCATGTTCAGTTCCGCACTGAAGAATGGCGGCACGGAAGCGCAAAAAGCGCACTGGCTGCCGCGCGTTTGTGCGGGCGAAATTGCGGCGTTCGGACTGACTGAGCCGGGATCGGGGTCGGACTCTGCGGGGATGCAGACATCGGCGGTCAAAACCGGCAGCGGCTGGGTGCTGAACGGTACGAAGCGCTACATCACCAATGCACCGCATGCCAAAGTGGCGCTGATCATGGCACGCACGTCGAAGGAAAACCTGTCCAAGAACGCGCACGTTTCTGCCTTTATCGTGCCGATGGATACGCCGGGTTTATCGGTGGGCAAGGCGGACAAGAAAATGGGCCAATCAGGCAGCGCGATTGCCGACATCATTATGGAAGATGTCCATCTGCCCGATGATGCCTTGCTGGGTGGAGAGCTGGGCCGGGGCTTTGTCATCGCGATGAAGAGCCTTGATAACGGGCGCATTTCGGTGGGCGCAGCGGCAACCGGCTATGCCCGACGCGCGCTGGATTCGGCGATCCGCTATGCAACCGAGCGCAAGGCCTTTGGCGAACCGATTGCGAACTTCCAGTTGATCCAGCAGATGCTGGCCGATTGCGAGATCGAGATTTACGCCGCCGAATGCATGCTCGAAGATGTGGCGCGCAGGGTAGATGCAGGGACAAGCGTGCTGCGCAAGGCGGCGGCGTTCAAGGTGTTTGCATCGGAAATGTGTGGCCGCGTGGTTGATCGTGTGGTGCAGGTCTATGGCGGTGCGGGCTATCTGGCAGAATACGATGCCGAACGCTTCTTCCGCGATGCGCGCATTTACCGCATCTATGAAGGCACCACGCAGATATTGCAGCTACAGATCGCCAAGCACATGCTGCGCGAATTCAATGCGGGCGTTTCTGGCGCATAGTCGGCCCTTCGAGGATACCAGGGAAAAGCCATGTCACAGACCACACTACGCCGCGCCGCCATCGTTTCGCCCATCCGTACTGCCGTGGGCAAGTTCGGCGGTGCGCTATCGTCGATGAGCGCGGGTGATCTGGGCGCGGTGATCATCAAGGCACTGATGGAGCGGACCAAGGTCGATCCGCTGCGCGTGGACGATGTCGTGTTCTCGCAAGGCTATGGCAATGGTGAAGCGCCTGCGATTGGCCGCTGGTCGTGGTTGGCGGCAGGCTATCCGATTGAAGTGCCGGGTTACCAGTTGGACCGGCGTTGCGGTTCGGGCCTGCAAGCGGTGATCAATGCCGCGATGATGATCCAGACCGGCGCTTCGGACGTGGTGCTGGCAGGCGGCGTTGAATCGATGTCGAATGTGGAACATTACACCACGCAAATCCGCAAGGGTGTGAAGGCGGGCGGGCTTGAATTGCATGACCGGTTGGCGCGCGGGCGCTTGATGTCGCAGCCGATATCGCGCTTCGGGGTGATCTCGGGCATGATCGAAACGGCGGAGAACTGCGCCAAGGATTGGGGCATCACGCGCGAGCAGTGCGATACTTATGCCGTGCGCTCACACCAGCGCGCTGCGGCGGCTTGGCAGGCCGGGCTGTTCGATGATGAACTGGTGCCGGTGGCGATCCCGCAGCGCAAGGGTGATCCGGTGATCTTCGCGCGTGACGAAGGCTATCGCGCCGATGCCACGATGGCATCGCTGGGCGCGCTGCGTCCGCTTGAAGGCGGCGTGGTGACGGCAGGCAATGCCAGCCAACAGAATGATGCAGCTGCTGCGTGCCTTGTGGTGGCCGAGGACAAGCTGGAGGAACTGGGGCTTGAGCCGTTGGCGTGGGTCCATTCGTGGGCAGCGGCGGGCTGTGACCCAAGCCGCATGGGCATTGGCCCGGTTCCGGCGGTGGAGCGCCTGTTTGCGCGCAACGGCCTGTCATGGTCAGACCTTGGCGTGATCGAATTGAACGAGGCGTTTGCGCCGCAAGTTCTGGCGGTGCTCAAAGGCTGGGGCTGGAGCGAGGATGACAGCCGCCACGATATGCTCAACGTCAATGGTTCAGGCATTTCGCTGGGTCATCCGATTGGCGCAACCGGCGGGCGCATTCTGGCCAACCTCCTGCGCGAAATGCAGCGCCGCGATGCGCGCTATGGCATCGAGACGATGTGCATCGGCGGTGGGCAAGGCATTGCCGCGATCTTCGAGAAGGCATGATGAACAGCACCGCGCTGAACGCTGCCCGCGATTACCGCGCCGCCGCGCTTGAGGCCCTGCGCCAACGCCTGGCCGGCAATCCGATCGATGCAGAGCAGCGCGCCGCGCATGGCTTTGCTTGGGTTGCGACAAGCGTAGCCGCGCTTGAAGCGATGGATGCGTGGCTGGAGGCCAATGGCGGCGGCACCGCGCTGGATCGCAATGTGGCGCAACTCGCCTTTGCCGAGACGATTGCGCAACTGGTTGGCGGTTTGCCGATGGGGCAGAATGAGCTGTTCCGCCCCGCCGACCTCGGGTTGACTGCCGCAGCCGCCACCTTGGCGCAAGCAGCGCAAGACTTGCTTGAAGCCGACCATGCGCCAACTCGCGCGGCGGTGGCAGCGGCGCTGGTGGAAGGGCACTGGCCGACCGAGAGCTTCCGCGATGCAGAGCTTGACGCCATCCGTGACCAGTTCCGCAAGTTTACTGATGCTGAAATCCTGCCAGCGGCGCACAAGTGGCACCTGGCCAATGACCTGATCCCCGATGATGTGGTGCGCCGCATGGCCGACCTTGGCACATTCGGCGTGTGCATCCCTGAAGAGTTTGGCGGGCTTGGCCTTGGCAAGCTGGTGATGTGCCTGGTGACCGAGGAGTTGTCGCGCGGCTGGATCGGCACGGGATCACTGGGGACGCGCTCTGAAATTGCGGGCGAATTGATCGTGCTGGGCGGCACGGCAGAGCAAAAAGCGCACTGGTTGCCCAAAATCGCCAGCGGCGAAGTGCTGCCCACAGCGGTATTCACCGAACCCGATGTGGGATCAGACCTTGGCAGTCTGACCACGCGTGCGGTGCGCAACGCCAGTGGGCAATGGGTCATCACCGGGGCCAAAACATGGATCACCCACGCCAGCCGGTCTGACATGATGACCATGCTGGTGCGCACCCTGCCCGATGCAAAGGGCTATGCAGGCCTGTCGATGCTGCTGGTGCCCAAGCCACGCGGAACCGATAGCAACCCCTTCCCGGCAGAGGGCATGGCTGGCAGCGAGATCGAGGTGCTCGGCTATCGCGGGATGCGCGAATATGCGCTGTCGTTTGATGGCATGGTGGCCCCGGCTGACGCTTTGCTGGGCGGCGAGGAAGGACAGGGATTCAAGCAGCTTATGCGCACGTTTGAAGGCGCGCGTATCCAGACAGCAGCGCGTGCGGTCGGCGTGGCCAAACGCGCGATTGAACTGGGGCTGGACTATGCGCTGAACCGCAAGCAGTTCGGGCAGGCCATCGTCGCCTTCCCGCGCGTGGCCGATAAGCTGGTGATGAGTCTTGTCGACATGGTGATGGCGCGCGAACTGACATATGATGCGGCACGCACCAAGGATTCGGGCAAGCGCTGCGATATCGAAGCAGGCATGGCCAAGCTGCTCGGCGCGCGTGCGGCATGGTCAAACGCCGATGCCGCGTTGCAGATTCACGGCGGCAACGGCTATGCGCTGGAATATGAAATAAGCCGCGTGCTGTGCGATGCGCGCATCCTCAATATCTTCGAAGGCGCTGCCGAAATCCAGGCACAAGTGATCGCCAAGGGCCTTGCTGGAATGAAGGAATGATCGGAATGCAATATACGCAGATCCTCTACACACTGACCGACGGTGTGGCGCGCATTGCGTTTAACGATCCCGCGACGCTCAATGCTTCGAACGAGGTGATGTCAGCCGAATTGCTTGACGCGCTTGACCGGGCGGCGTCTGAAGCGCGCGCGATTGTGTTGACGGGCGAAGGCCGCGCGTTCTGCTCGGGCGCAAACCTTGCCAATTTTGAAAAGAAGCTCGACGATCCCCGCATCGATGTGGGCACCGCGCTTGATCGCCATCTCAATCCGGCGATCATCGCGATCAAATCGATGGAATTGCCGGTGGTGACCGCGGTCAAGGGACCGGCTGCGGGCGTTGGCTGCGGCCTTGCCTTGTCGGGCGATATCATCGTTTGTGGCGAAAAGGGCTACTTCTTCTTCGCCTTCCGCCATGTCGGCCTCCTGCCCGATGGTGGCTCATCCTATTTGCTGTCAAAGGCGATTGGCCGGGTGCGCGCTATGGATATCATGCTGCGCGGCAAGAAGGTTTACGGGCCACAAGCGCTCGATTGGGGGCTGGTCACCGAAGTCGTTCCTGATGATGACGTCGACGCCCGCGCTATGGAAATTGCGCGCGAACTGGCCAGTGGTCCGCGCTCGCTTGCCTATATCAAGCAGCAAGCGTGGCTGGCGCTTGACCAGAGTCTTGAAACCGCTCTGACCAGTGAACGTGTGCATCAGCGCAAGGCATGCCGCAGCGAAGATTTCGCTGAAGGTGTCCGCGCGTTCACGCAAAAGCGCAAACCGGAATTCAAGGGCCGCTGAGCTCTGCTAAACCATTGTATTGGAGTATATCATGAGCGAAGTCGGCACTTACGAAGTCATTGACGGCATTGGCGTCATCACGATCAATTCCCCACCGGTCAACGCGCTGGGTTACAACACCCGCGTTGCGCTGGACGAAGGCTTTCGCAAGTTTGGCGCGGATGATGCGGTGAAGGCGATTGTTCTCGCTTGCGCGGGGCGCACGTTCTTTGCAGGCGCTGATATCTCGGAATTCGGCCAACCGCCTCGCGCGCCTGATCTGCGCGATGTGCTCGATCTGATTGAAAATACCGCAAAGCCGGTGATTGCCGCGATTCACGGCACCGCATTGGGTGGCGGTTATGAACTGGCGCTGGTGTGCCATCACCGCATCGCTGTGCCTTCTGCCAAGGTCGGCCTGCCCGAAGTGAAGCTGGGCCTGCTGCCCGGCGCTGGCGGCACGCAACGTCTGCCCCGCATTGTCGGCATCGAAGCCGCGCTCGATATCATCACCGGCGGCAATCCGATTGGCGCCAGCCAAGCGCTGTCATTGGGCATGATCGATGCGCTGGCGCAAGAGGGCAATCTGGCAGCCGATGCCGTGGCATTTGCGCGCACGATCCTTGCCGAAGGCCGTCCGCTCGTCAAAGTGCGTGACCGTCAGGACAAAGTAGAACCGGCGCGCGGCAAGCCTGAAATCTACGCCGGTTTCATGAAGAAGAACGCCAAGGCGTTTCGCGGATTTCAGGCTCCGGTCAACATTGTGAAGGCGATTGAAGCCGCTGCCGAACTGCCGTTCGATCAGGGCATCGTGCGCGAGAGGGAATTGTTTGAAGACCTGATGGCGGGCAGCCAGAGCGGGGCACAGCGCAACTTCTTCTTTGCCGAACGCCAGACCACCAAGATCCCCGATGTGCCTTCGGACACGCCGATCCTGCCGATCAAAACGGTTGGCGTGATCGGTGCAGGCACGATGGGTGGCGGCATCACGATGAACTTCCTCAACGCCGGCATCCCCGTGACGCTGGTGGAAATGACGCAAGAAGCGCTTGATCGCGGCACCGGTGTGATCCGCCGCAATTACGAGAATACCGCCAAGAAGGGTCGGATGACGCAGGATCAGGTGGAACAGCGCATGGCGCTGATCACCCCTGCGATCACATATGACGCACTGGCCGATGTCGATCTGGTGATCGAAGCGGTGTTCGAGGAAATGTCGGTCAAGAAGGCCGTGTTCGGCAAGCTTGACGCAATCTGCAAGCAAGGCGCGATCCTTGCGTCGAACACCTCGTACCTTGATCTCAACGAAATTGCCGAAGCCACATCGCGCCCGCAAGACGTGATCGGTCTGCACTTCTTCTCGCCCGCCAATGTCATGCGCCTGCTCGAAGTGGTGCGCGGGGCAAAGACGCGCAAGGATATCATCGCCACGGCCATGGCGTTGGCCAAGACCATCGGCAAAGTGCCGGTGCTGGCAGGCGTGTGCCACGGCTTCATCGCCAACCGTGTGATGACCGTGCGCAGCCTTGCGGCTGACGCACTGGTGTTGCGCGGGCCAAGCCCTCAGGAGATCGACAAGGCGATCTTCGATTACGGCTTTGCGGTTGGCCCCTATCAGATGATGGATATCGTCGGCCTCGACGTGATCGGGCGCGGCGCGACCGAACGCACCATTCGCGGCGATCTGGTGAAGCTTGATCGGCTTGGCCAGAAGAAGAACGGCGGCTTTTACGATTACGATGAAAACCGCAACGCCACGCCAAGCCCGGTTGCGGCCAAGGTTATCGCCGATCTGGCCGCTGATCTTGGCATCAACGCGATAGGCTCGCTCGGTGCGGACGAGATCGTGGCGCACTTGCTCTACCCCGTCGTCAACGAAGCTGCGCGCGTGCTCGAAGAAGGCATTGCCCTGCGCGCCAGTGATATCGATGTCGCCTGTTTGCTGGGCTATAACTGGCCTGTCTTCACCGGCGGACCGACCTATTGGGCCGATACGGTCGGCCTCGACAAGGTAGTGGACGGGCTGCGCGCGATGGGCCACGAACCGGCCAGGCTGCTGGTTGAAAAGGCCGCCAAGGGCGAAAAGTTCAACGGCTGACCGGATGGGCAAGGGCTGGCGTGCCAGTCCTGCCAGCCAGTTCCAAGGCGTTTAGTGAGCTTACAGACGCAACACTTACCTTCGTCAGTAAATTCGTCATTGCGAGCCCCGCGCAGCGGGGAGAAGCAATCCAGAGCGACGCATAACCGCTCTGGATTGCTTCGTCGGCTTCGCCTCCTCGCAAGGACGAAGGGGTGTTTGGAAAAAAGTATAATCGCCAATTCTTTGAGACAACACAGGAGAGACAGGATGCCCGAAGCTTACATCGTTGCCGCCACGCGCACCGCCGGTGGCCGTCGCAATGGCCGTTTGCGCAATTGGGCTCCTGCCGATCTGGGCGGCGTGCTGCTGGATGAACTGGTGCGCCGCGCCGGGATTGATCCCGCGGCGATTGATGATGTGATCATGGGCTGCGTCAGCCAGGCGGGCGAACAGGCACAGCAAATCGCGCGGGCCTGCATCCTGTCGTCCAACCTGCCGCAAAGCGTGCCGGGTGTGACGATTGATCGCCAGTGCGGCTCATCGCAACAGGCGCTGCACTTTGCCGCACAGGCTGTGATGTCGGGCCAGCAGGATATTGTCATCGCAGGCGGCGTCGAAAGCATGACACGCGTGCCGATGGGCGCCCCGCGTGCTGGCGCGGCTGCAATAGGCCTCAACCGCGATCCGTGGACCCCGCGCATTCTGGAAAGGTACGGCGTAACTGATTTCTCGCAATTTGTTGGCGCAGAAATGATCGCGGCCAAGTATGGCTTCACCAAAGCTGATACCGATGCGTTCGGCCTTGAATCGCAAACCCGCGCGGCGGCGGCTACCGAGGTTGGCGCGTTCAAGGACGAGATTTTCGTCGTCGATGGCGTTGACGCCGAAGGCAATAGCGTTGCCCATGATCGCGATGAAGGCATCCGCTATGGCGCAACGCTGGAAGCGCTGGCCGGGGTCAAGCTGCTGCAAGAAGGCGGCGTGCTGACCGCCGCCACATCAAGCCAGATCTGCGATGCGGCATCGGGCTTGCTGGTCGTCAGCGAAAGCGCGTTGAAGGCGCACAACCTCACCCCGATGGCGCGTGTTCATGCGATGGCGGTGACCGGGGGTGATCCGGTGATCATGCTCGAAGAACCCGTCTTCGGCACGCAAAAGCTGCTGGCAAAAGCAGGCATGAAGATTGCGGACATCGATCTTTACGAAGTGAACGAAGCCTTCGCGACGGTTCCGATGGCCTGGCTCAAAGTGATCGAAGCCGATCCCGCACGGCTTAACGTCAATGGCGGCGCGATTGCGCTTGGCCATCCGCTGGGTGCCAGTGGCACCAAGCTGATGACCACGCTGATCCACGCCTTGCGCGCACGCGGCGGGCGCTATGGCTTCCAGACAATGTGCGAAGGCGGCGGGCTTGCCAACATGACCATCGTGGAGGCGCTGTAGCGCCACAACCAGTCGCCCGGGCAGCGGCTCCATAGCGCCAGAATGGCACCATGGAGCCGATGCTATTCTACGCTTCGTAAGGCAGGCTGCGCACCCGTTTTCCGGTCAGGCTGCTGATCGCATTGGCAATGGCCGCAATCGCCGGGGGCATCGCCGGTTCGCCAAGGCCGGTTGGCGGGTTGTCGGTCTTGACCATCGAGATTTCGATGGGCGGGACCACATCGATGCGGGGCAGGGCATAAGTATCGTAATTGGCCACTTGCACTTGCCCGCCGCTGATCGGCACTTTCAAACCTGAAATCACATGGCCCATGCCGTCAATCATCGACCCGCGAATTTGCTGTTCGGCATTCAGCGGGTTAATGATCGTGCTGCCAATGTCTCCGGCAACCCAGATCTTCGAAACGCGCACCGCGCCATCGGCTCCGGCGGCGCAATCTGCCACAACCGCAAAATAACCAAGGTGGCTGAAGTAGAACCCGAAGCCGCGACCCTTCACCGCCGCGTCGTCCCATTTGGCGATTTTCATCACCTCGCGGGTAACGCCCGCAGCACGGCCTGTGTGGAACGGTGGCGGCTGGAAGTAATCCGGCACGTCGGGAAGTTTGGGTGCCATGATCAGGCGCGGATCGCCGAGCAATTCGAGCATCAGCGCTGGCAAAGTCTTGCCCGCAGCGCTGGCCACTTCATCAAGGAAGCCCTGTGTGGCAAAGGCCAGTGTGTTGGAAGCCGGAGCGCGCAACCAGCCGAGCGGGATGTTGCTTTCCATCACGGTCATGCCAAGATCGGCATTTGCCACAATATTGGCCGGAAACAGGTCTGCGGGCAGTTCAGCACCGCGTCCCGGTTTGCCACCGGCACCAAATGTCACCAAATGGTCGCGAAACGCCACCAGTTTTCCGTTCGCATCAAGGCCTGCTTCGAACTGGTGAAAACCGCCAGGGCGGAAGAAGTCGAGCTTGAAATCTTCCTCGCGGTCATAGATCAATTTGACCGGAACGCCCGGCATATCGCGCGCGATTTTGGCTGCGAAGACCATGTAATCATTCTGTAAACGCCGGCCAAAGCCGCCGCCGATGCGGGTCAGGTTTACCGCGATTGCCGCTGGTTCAAGGCCCAGTGTTTTGGCAACCAGTTGTCGGCCTTCGTCCGGCATCTGGCTCGGTGCCCAGATTTCCAACTTGCCATCCTTGAACAGCGCCGTGCAGTTCTGCGGCTCCAGCGTGGCATGGGCGATGAACGGGTAAGTATACTGCTCTTTCAATACCTTAGATGCGCCTGCAAGCGCTGCATTGGTATCACCACTGGCCAGCACCGCCTCGGCGGGCTTCCCCGCAAAAGCCGCTTTGGCAGAGGCGGCAAATGAAGCATCCGAATGCTTCTCCCGCCCCTGATTATCCCATTGAACATCAAGGAGTTTTCGCGCTTCGTTGGCTGTCCACCAACTGTCGGCAACAACCGCCAGCCCGTCAACCGGCCCGTCCTCCTCACCAAGCTGCCGCAAAACCACCACTTTGCGCACACCTGCCACCGCCAGCGCCTTGGCCGCATCATGGCTGCGCAGCACCGCGCCGCGCACAGGCGCAGTCAACAAGGCAGCGTGAACCATGCCGGGCAATTGCGTATCAATCCCGAACAAGGGCTTACCAGCCACAATCGCCACCGTATCGGGACCGCGCACAGGCCGTCCGATGATCGAAAACTTTGCCGGATCCTTCAACTTCAACGTTTCGGCTGCGGGCACTGCTTCCTTGGCTGCGGCCTGCGCCAGCGCGGCATAAGGTGCGCGGCGACCTGTCGTGGCGTGGATCACCTCGCCATTGGCGGTGGAAAGCTCGGCAGCCGGGGCCGTCCATTGCTTGGCCGCAGCCGCCATGATCATGGCCCGAGCGGTCGCACCTGCTTGGCGCATCGGCATCCAGTTCATCGGGGTGGACATGCTGCCACCGGCAAACTGTTCGCCAAACTTTGCCTGATCGGCAACGGCTTGTTCTACGCGAACCGCCGACCACGCCACATCGAGCTCTTCGGCGATCAGCATCGGCAGCATCGCCTTGACGCCTTGGCCGATTTCGGGGTTTTTCGCCTTGATCGTCACGCTGTTATCGGCGTTGATTTGCACAAAAGCGGTGAGTTTGGCCGCTGCCGCCGCCGGGGCAGACTTGCCTTGTGCCGCGGCAAATTCGATTTCGAACGCCAGCGCGCCACCTGCGGCAAGCATGGCTTTCAGCGCAAAGCGGCGGGTCCCCGCCAGAAGGGCCTGATCAGACATTTGTGCCTCCTGCTGCCTTGCGGCCTGAAGCTTTGACGATGGCATCGCGGATGCGGTGATAGGTCCCGCAGCGGCAGAGGTTGCCTGCCATCGCAGCGTCAATTTCATCATCGGCGGGCGTCGGGTTGCTTTCGAGCAAAGCCACCGCGCTCATGATCTGGCCTGCCTGGCAATAGCCGCATTGGGGCACATCGATATCGATCCACGCCTCGCTGATCTTCTTGCCTATAGGGAGGGCTGCAACGCCTTCAATCGTGGTGATCGCAGCCGTTCCAACCGCGTCCAAGGTGGTGAGGCAAGCGCGAATGGCCTGTCCGTCCATCAAGACCGTGCAAGCCCCGCACAGGCCCTGACCGCAGCCGAATTTTGGGCCGACATAGCCCAGATCCTCACGCAGCACCCAGAGCAAAGGCTTGTCCGACGGCACATCCACCTCGCGCGACTGCCCGTTGACCTTGAGAACGGTCTTCATGTTCGAAACTCTCCTAGGTGCAAGCGATTGTGCACTTGCGAAATCGTTTTGTCCGCAACCATTGCGCGGCGCAAGCCTACCAATCAGGAATGGGGCATGCCTTTTGGGGCCATGCTTCGCCACGCAATCATGGAGCTTAGCGGATTCGTGGTGGCGTTGACACCGCGATGCGCCACCTTTGTTAACCTGCGTCAGGCCCTGGCAGCACCGCGCCGACA
The DNA here is from genome assembly GCF_001295795.1 of Novosphingobium sp. AAP83. Lineage (GTDB taxonomy): Bacteria > Pseudomonadota > Alphaproteobacteria > Sphingomonadales > Sphingomonadaceae > Novosphingobium. Next base: position 1,472 of record NZ_LJHY01000073.1, on the reverse strand, counting down.
TGCGCAACGCCGCGCTTGGTGGCGAGCGTTTCCTGGCGGTGGCGTTCGCGCGCAGAGGCGCGCTGCTCGTCGTTGCGTTCACCGTGGCAGGCAGCGCAACTGACGCCCGCTTCATAGAGCGGCGAGCGTTGGTCCTCTTCGTTTACCGGACGGCGGCAGGAAAAGCACAAGCTGTGCGTGCCTTCGACCAATCCGTGGCCAACCGTTACGCGCTGGTCAAACACAAAGCATTCGCCGCGCCACAAGCTTTCTTCTTCGGGTACCGTCTCCAGATATTTCAGGATGCCGCCTTTTAGGTGATAGACCTCTTCAACGCCTTCCTGCTTCAGAAAGGCGGTCGATTTTTCGCAGCGGATGCCCCCTGTGCAAAACATCGCAACTTTGGGCGGCTTACCTTCCCCCAAAAGCCTCGCACGCTCTTGCCGGAACCAGTCCGGAAACTCCCTGAAACTGGCAGTTTTGGGATCAATTGCGCGTTCAAATGTGCCAGCGGCCACTTCATAATCATTGCGGGTATCGATCACGATCGTGCCGGGGTCGGCAATCAGCGCGTTCCAATCCTGCGGGCTGACATATGTTCCGACGCTGGCGCGCGGATCAATATCGGGCTGGCCCATGGTCACGATCTCGCGCTTCAGCCGCACTTTTGTCCGGTGAAACGGCATGGTCGAAGCTGTAGACAGCTTCACATCGACTTCGGCGCAATCCGGGAGGCTACGGATGTGTTTGAGTACAGCGTCAATTCCGCTGGATGGCCCTGCAATTGTTCCGTTTATACCTTCAGGTGCCAGCAACAGTGTTCCGCGCACGCCATTTTCCCGGCACAATTGCTCAAGCGGCGCACGCAAAGCTGCACAATTGTCCAACCGGGTAAAACGATAGAGTGCGGCCACAATGACCGAGCCATGCGACTGACGATGGGAAGTATCCATATCCGCCCCATAGCGCCATAGGGGCAAAATTCCAGTGGTGACGCGTTATGGAGCGGGTAGCGGGACCGTGATCCATCATTCTATTTGATTCCTGATTTGATACCCATTCGGATGCCACATTTGTGCGGATTTCAGATGCGGATGTGTTTGATTCCGGTAGCGGGAATCCAACTGAAAATGCTTCATCAGCAGCTTCATTATGGGTCTTTGAGACGGTTTGATCGTGGGTTTCAGCCATTCTCTATCCATATCACATTCGCCACCATCAGGCTTTGATTCCTTGCAGAATCACTCTGTTTGGCGTATGCTCAACCCTTGGTTGATGGTGAGTTTGTAGCTCTCATTGTCCATGCTGGCTGTGTGTGGAAATATAAAATTAAAATTACTTTTCACACTTCTTCGTGATCGAAGATATATGTTGTCATATCACACTATATGTGTGTTTTATGCTTGACTGGTCATGTACACTTTGTTATAATCCGTTTGTCGGCATGAAATACTATTATAGTATATAGAGAATCACTACTGAGACACAGAGTG
>NZ_LJHY01000072.1 GCF_001295795.1 Novosphingobium sp. AAP83 | reverse complement strand
GGCGACGCACAGGGCGATACCCTGAGCGCCATCGAACACATCACCGGCAGCGACTTTGCCGACACCCTCCAAGGCGCAAACATCGCAGAGCGGTTCGAGGGCGGGCTGGGTGATGACCGGCTTTCGGGCGCGGCGGGCGAGGACACGTTGCTGGGCGGGCTTGGCAACGATACGCTGATCGGCGGGGCCGATGCCGATGTGCTGGATGGCGGCGCGGGCATCGATACGGCGGATTATTCGGCAAGTGCTGCGGCTGTCCAGATCATCCTTGATGGATCGGCGGCTTCGGGCGGAGATGCGCAAGGCGATGTGCTGACCACGATCGAGCACGTGATCGGTTCAGCCTTTGACGACGTGATTACCGGCAATTCGGGTGCCGAATTGTTTGAAGGCGGCGCGGGCAACGACCAACTGCTGGGCAGTGGCGGTGCCGATACGCTGATGGGCGGCGTAGGCGATGATACGCTGACCGGCGGCGCGGGCGCAGACATGCTTGACGGCGGCACCGGGTTCAACGCGGCGGATTATTCCGCTTCGGGCACGGCGGTTGATGTCAATCTGCAGACCGGCGCGGGCCTTGGCGGGGATGCCGAGGGCGATACGCTGTTGAACATCCAGCGGGTGATCGGTTCGGCCAACAACGATGTGCTGCTGGGTTCGACCGGCGATGACCGGCTTGAGGGTGGCGCGGGCGATGATACGCTGCTGGGCGCTGCGGGCAATGATGCGCTGCTGGGCGGCGGTGGCGACGATTCCATCGTGGGTAGCGCGGGTGCTGATACGATTGATGGTGGCAGCGGCGTTGATACGGCGTCCTATGCGGCATCGGGCAGCGGGGTTACCGCCTACCTTGATGGCCGCACCGGGATTGGCGGCGATGCGCAGGGCGATGTTCTGACAAGCGTCGAACATCTGATCGGCAGCGCCTTTGCCGATATGTTGGTAGGTGCAGCCGGAAGCGACACGCTGGAAGGCGGGCTTGGTGACGATACGCTGGTAGGGTCTGCCGGAGCCGACCTGCTGGATGGTGGCAGCGGTTTCGATATGGCCGATTATTCCGGGTCGAGCGGGGCTGTTACGGTTTACACCGATGGGTCGATTTCGCTGGGCGGCACTGCAGCGGGCGATATTCTTGACAGCATCGAGCGCGTGGTCGGTTCTGACTTTGGCGATCTGCTCAATGGATCTGCGTTTAACGAGCAGCTTGAGGGCGGGCTTGGCAACGATACGCTGTTGGGCGGCGAAGGGGCTGATACCCTGCAAGGCGGGGCTGGCAACGATTTGCTGGTTGGCGGCGTCGGGGCCGATGTGCTGGATGGCGGCGCGGGCACCGATACGGCCAACTATGCGACCAGCAGCGCGGGCGTGAATGTTGGCGTCGATGGTGGCGCAAATACTGGCGGTGATGCTGAAGGCGATGTGCTTTCTAACATCGAACAGATCACCGGTTCTGCGTTTGACGATACCTTGCGCGGCGGCACTGTTGCCGAAGTTTTGAGCGGCGGCGATGGCAATGACTTGCTGCGCGGCAGTGTTGGCGCGGACACCTTGATCGGTGGCAGCGGCGCCGACACGGTTGATTACGGCAATAGCGCCATAGGCGTACGCGCCGGGCTAGACAACTCCACCGGCGTTGGTGGCGATGCCGATGGCGATCAGATCAGCGGCGTTGAGCGGTTGGTGGGGTCGGCGTTTGGCGATACGCTGCTGGGCGGTACGGGCGATGATACGCTTGAGGGTGCGGCAGGTGCTGATAGCCTGCGCGGCGGCTTGGGCAATGACACACTGTTGGGCGGCACCGGCGACGATACGCTGGTAGGCGGCTCAGGCGCAGATGCGCTGGATGGCGGCGATGGCACGGATACAGCGGATTATTCAGCGTCGGTTGTGGCGGTTCAGGTCAATCTCAACGGGTTGGCAAGCTCGGGTGGCGATGCCGATGGCGATGTACTGACAAGCGTTGAGCGCGTAATCGGTTCTGCGTTCGCAGATGTGCTGCGTTCGGGCACGGCCAATGACACGATGCTTGGCGCTGCGGGCGATGACACGATCATTGCAGGCATCGGAGTGAACGCCATTGATGGCGGCACGGGGCTTGATACGGTTGATTATTCCGGGGCCACGGGTGGCATTGAAATTGCGCTTGATGGCACGGCGGGTAGCGGCGCGGAGGCTGCGGGCGATACACTGGTTTCGGTCGAGCGTCTGTTGGGGTCGGGCTTTGCCGATACCTTGCGCGGCAGTGCGAATGATGATGAAATCCTTGGCGGAGGCGGCAATGACCGTGCTGAGGGCGGAGCGGGCAATGATACGCTGAGCGGCGGTGCGGGCGATGATACTCTGCTGGGCGGTGCCGGTGCGGATATCCTTTCGGGCGGATCAGGCTTTGATACGGCGGATTATGCAGCCTCTGCCAGCGCGGTAACGGTGTTCCTTGACGGGACCAGCGGCAGCCGTGGCGATGCGGCGGGCGATGTGCTGAACAGTGTGGAACGCCTGATCGGCTCGGCCTTTGATGACCGGCTCTCGGGTGCCAATGCTTCGGAAGAAATCGAGGGCGGGGCGGGCGATGACTCCATCACCGGTGCCGGTGGCGATGATCTTCTGGATGGCGGTGATGGCAATGATACGCTGATTGGCGGCAGTGGGGCAGATACGCTTTCAGGTGGCGCCGGGGTGGACATTGCGGACTATTCGACGTCACTTTCGGGCATCGAGGTGTTCACTGATGGCGTGACGCAGAGCACGGGCGGCGATGCGCAGGGCGATCTGTTGGTGGGCATCGAACATCTGATCGGTTCGAGCCAGGCTGACGTGTTCAACGGCTCTGACGGGGCTGACCGGGTCGAGGCAGGCGGGGGTGATGACACCATCCGTTCGAGTCTTGGCGCAGACACGCTGGCGGGTGGTGCCGGGACCGACATGGTGGACTATGCCGCCAGTGCTGCGGGTGTTGCGGTGTACCTTGATGGTACGGTGGGCACAGGCGGCCATGCGGGGGGTGATATCCTTTCAGGCATTGAAGTGGTTACCGGTTCGGCCTTTGCCGATACGCTGACGGGCGCTGCCGGGGCTGAGACGTTGAGTGGTGGCGCGGGTGATGACGTGTTGTCGGGCGCGGGCGGGGCAGATGCGCTGTCAGGCGGTACTGGCAATGATACGCTGATCGGTGGTGCCGGGGCAGATGTGCTGGACGGCGGCGATGGTATTGATACGGCGGACTATGCTTCTGCCAATGCCGGCATTTCCGTGCGGATGGATGGTCTTGCCGGGACAATCGGCGATGCCGCCGGTGATGTACTGGTCGATATCGAGCGGATAAGGGCTTCGGGCTTTGACGATACCGTGGTGGGCAGCAGTGGGGGCGATACCATTGATGGCGGTGCGGGGAATGACCTGCTTTCGGGCCTTGCCGGTAATGATGTGGTCAATGGAGATGAAGGTGACGATACACTGATTGGCGGGGCCGGGGCAGATACGCTTACCGGCGGCGCTGGTGTTGATATCGTGGACTATTTCATCAGCCCATCGGGCGTTATCGTCTATCTTGACGGGCGCGCAGGCGTGGGTGGTGATGCTGCGGGCGATGTGATTTCGGGTGTCGAAGGGGTCAGAGGATCGGTCTTTGCCGATACGCTTGTGGGTTCGACAAGCGATGATCTGCTGATCGGCGAAGACGGCGCCGACGTCCTCGTGGGCGGCGCAGGCGCAGATACATTGCTGGGCGGCAACGGCCAAGACACGGCGGATTACGCGCTGACCAGTGCTGCTATCAATGTGAATCTGGCGCTGGGCACGGGGCTTGGCGGTGATGCACAGGGCGATGTGCTGGACAGCATCGAGCGCGTTATCGGCGGTGACTTTGACGATACGCTGACCGGTTCGGCTTTGGCAGACCGTCTTGATGGCGGGGCCGGAGCTGATCTGCTGATGGGCGCTGCGGGTGTTGATACGCTGAATGGTGGCGCGGGCGCTGATACGATCATCGGTGGCACAGGCGCAGATGCCATTGATGGCGGTGCCGATATCGACACGGTGGATTATTCGGGCAGCAGCGCTGCGGTTTCGGTTTACCTTGATGGTGCGACTGATGGTGCGGGCGGCGAAGCTTCGGGCGACGTTATCACGAATGTCGAGCGGGTGATCGGATCGAGCTTCTCGGATCTGATCGTCGGAGCCGGGGCGGATGAAACGCTTCTGGGCGGCGTTGGTAATGATACCCTAGTTGGCGGCGCAGGCGCTGATGCGCTGGACGGTGGCACAGGCATTGATGCGGCATCTTATGCCAATGCGACCAGCGCAGTGTCTGTCAGCCTTGCCACGGGCCTTGGTTCGGGTGGGGATGCTGCGGGCGACGTCTTGACCGATATCGAGCAATTGATCGGTTCCGATTATAACGACACGCTGGCCGGTGGCGCCGGAGCCAGCACGCTGATGGGCGGGCAGGGCGATGACCTTTTCATTGCGGGCGCTGGAGCAGACAGCCTTGTAGGCGGCGGCGGCCTTGATACGGTTACTTATGCAGCAGCCGCTGGGGCGGTAAACATCAGCCTTGATGGTTCGGCAGGCATTGGCAACATTGCCTCGGGCGACCGGTTGAGCGGGATCACGGCGCTGGTCGGGTCTGATTTTGCTGATACGCTGACAGGTTCGTTTACAGATGATGCGCTGACGGGCGGAGCAGGGGCGGATAGCCTTTCCGGGGCGGCAGGCAACGATACGATTTCGGGCGAGTTGGGCGACGATACGCTGCGGGGCGGCGGCGGGGCCGATGTGCTGGATGGTGGCGCGGGCTTTGATACGGTTACCTATTCTGATTCCGCGCTGGGCATTGCGATCAACCTTGGCACCGGGGTGGCATCTGGCGGCGATGCGCAGGGTGATACGTTCATCGGCATTGAGCAATTCGTTGGCTCGATTGGTGCAGACGCGCTGATCGCGGGCACGGCTGTTGCCAACTTTGACGGATTTGACGGCGATGACACGCTGATCGGCAGTACGGGTGATGATACGCTTGTTGGCGGAAGCGGCGATGACCGGCTGACCGGCGGGATGGGCGCTGACATTCTGGTTGGCGGGATCGGCTTTGATACCGCCGATTACTCTGCGAGCGCTTCTGCCATTACGATCCGCACTGCGGGCGTTTCAACCGGTGGCGATGCCCATGGCGATACGATGTCGGGCGTGGAACGCATTGTGGGTTCGGCCCATAGCGACGTGTTTGAAGGCAGCGCCGCCGACGAGACTTTCGAAGGTGGGCAGGGCAACGACACTTTCATTTCCAATGGCGGTGCCGACATTTTTGACGGTGGCCAAGGCCTTGATGTCGTTGATTATTCGCTGAGCACGACCAGTGGCATGAACATCTATCTGGATGGCAGCTTTGGCACGGGCGGCGATGCGGCAGGCGACCGGCTGTTCAACATCGAACGGGTGATCGGATCGGCCCAGTCTGACCGGATCACCGCGCATGACAGCGGGGCCAACATCATCGCCGGGACCGGCAATGACACGCTGTTTGGCGGTGCGGGCAACGATACGCTGGATGGCGGCGCGGGCGACGATACCTTTACCACCGGTCTGGGCGCAGATGCGATTGAAGGCGGCATCGGCTTTGACATTGTGGATTACCGCAATTCGAACGCTGCGGTTGCCTTGTCCAACGATGGCACGGCAGGAACCGGCGGCTGGGCGCAAGGCGATGCGCTTTCGGGTATCGAACAGATCGAAGGTTCTGCGCTTTACAATGATACGCTGCGCGGCGGGCAGAACGCGTTGCTGGCGACCACGCTGAACGGGTGGGGCGGCAATGATACCTTCGTATCGTTTGCCGCAGCGGACATCATCGATGGCGGCAGCGGGCTTGATACGGTTGATTACAGCGCTTCGGCGGTTGGGGTCAGCGTCCGGCTTGATGGCAGCGCCAGCTCGGGTGGTGATGCGCAAGGCGACGTTATCATCAACGTGGAAAACGTGATCGGTTCGAGCAATGCCGACGTTTTGCGCGGAAGCGGGATCAACGAAACGCTGTCCGGTGGTGCGGGCAATGATACCTTGATCGGCGGCGGCGGCGCGGACCTGCTGGATGGCGGCACCGGATTCGACACGGTCGACTATTCAGGATCGGGCGGGGTTGTTGTGTACATGGACGGTACGCCCGGCACGGCGGGCGAGGCTGCGGGCGATGTGCTGGTCAATGTTGAACAGCTAATCGGTTCTGTGCTGGCTGACATCATTTACGGCTCGGTCAACGGCGATGTTATTCTGGCAGGCGGGGGCGACGATTTGGTTGCGCCGGGTGCCGGAGCGGACACTGTGGATGGCGGTGCCGGATATGATGTGATCGATTACACCTCGGCCTCGGCGGGCCTTACCCTCAATGTGCTGAATCCGGGGCTTTCAACCGGCGATGCAGCAGGCGATGTGCTGACCGGGTTTGAAGTTTACGATCTTTCGGCGTTCGATGACCGCTTTTTCGGCACAGACGGGGCAGATCGCGTGCGCGGTTATGCCGGGAATGATTTGCTGGACGGCGGCGCTGGCAACGATTCCATAGAAGGCGGTTCTGGCGATGATACGCTGGTAGGCGGCGCAGGGGCGGATTCGTTGGATGGCGGCGCTGGCATAGACACGGCTGATTATTCCGGCAGCACTGCCGGGGTTACGGTGGCGCTGGACAATACCGTGGCAAGCGCAGGCGGCGATGCGGCAGGTGATTTGTTCATCGGCAATGCGATTGAAAACCTGACGGGTTCGGCGTTTGCCGATTATCTGGGCGGGTCTGGTGCCAACAATGTCATCACAGGCGGTGCAGGCAACGATACAATTGCGGGCGGCGCGGGCGCAGATACTCTGATCGGTGGCGATGGCATTGATACCGTTTCCTATCACAATGCCCTTGCCGGTGTGGCTGCGAGCCTGTTTACCGGACTTGGTACGGTCGGGGATGCGGCAGGCGATAGCTTCTCGTTTATCGAGAACATGGCGGGATCGAACTTCAACGATACGCTGACCGGCGATGCGCTTGATAACGCGATCTACGGGTCCAACGGTGCCGATGTGCTGGCAGGTGGCGCAGGCAACGACCAGTTGTTTGGCGAGGCCGGCAATGACACGCTGGAAGGCGGCTTGGGCGCTGACACGCTTGATGGCGGCGCGGATAACAACACTGTCACTTACGCTTCTGCCACTGTTGGTGTGGCGGCAAGCCTTACGACAAACACAGGCACCGCAGGCGAGGCGACCGGTGATGTATTCGTGAGCATCGGTAATCTTGTCGGTTCGAACTTCAACGATACGCTGACAGGTGGTGCCGGACAGAACAGCCTGAGCGGCCTTGACGGCAATGATGTGATCGATGGCGGTGCTGGCAATGACGGCATCAGCGGTGGCAATGGCAACGATACAATTCTCGGCGGTGCCGGATCGGATGCGATGGATGGTGGTGCCGGGTTCGATTATGTCGATTATGCGGCAAGCGCGGGCGGTGTTCAGGTAAACTTGTCAACCTCGACAGGCGTCGGATCAGACGCGCAAGGTGATACCTACGTCAGCATCGAAGGTATCATCGGTACGGCCACAAACGATACCTTGGTGGGTGATGACAATGCCAACAACCTTACGGGCGGCACTGGCTCTGATATCCTGATCGGAAACGCTGGCAATGACACGCTGCTGGGTGGTGATGGCAATGACATGATAAGCGGCGGTGCTGGTGCCGATGTGCTGGACGGCGGTGCTGGCATCAATACACTGATGTTTGGTATCGATCCGATCAACCCTTGGTTGAGCACTTCGTCCGCTGGCGTTACTATCGTGCTTGATGGCGTGACTGCTGGCATTGGCGGGGACGCGCAAGGCGATACTTTCGCCAATTTTACCGACATCTGGATGACCGGTTTTGCCGATAGCGTGACCGGTATTGGCGCGAATGAAACCTTCTGGGGCAGCGCCGGGGCAGATACGATTGATGGTGGTGCGGGCATTGATGCTGTGCGCTACCTTTACGCCGGGACTACCGGGGTAAGCATCGGTCTTGACGGGGTTGCCGGCACGTTGGGCAATGCCACCGGTGACCGGTTGTTCAACATCGAGCAGCTTTATGGATCGAATTTTGACGATACGCTGTGGGGCGGAACGGGCAACGATTACATCTTTGGCGATGCCGGAAACGATCTGTTCTTTGGCGATGCAGGTTCCGATACGATTGACGGCGGGATCGGCCTGAACCACCTGTCGTTTGGTACATCCGGACTTGCGGTTACGATCAATCTGGCCATGGGCACTGGCACGGGTGGTTTGGCGCAGGGCGATGTTTACGCCAACATCCAGAATGTGACCGGTTCAACAGCGGCAGATACTTTGATCGGCGATGCCAATGGAAACTCCCTGAATGGCGGTAATGGCAACGATACGTTGCAAGGCGGTTTGGGTAGCGATTTCCTGACTGGCGGCAGTGGCGTTGATTATGCTGATTATTCAGACTCTGCGGTGGGCGTTACGGTTACATTGAATGGGGGCGGATCTGGCGGCACGGCCGAAGGCGATGTGTTGAACAGCATCGAAGGCCTGATCGGTTCAAATTTTGACGACAGCCTTAACGGTACCGGTAACAACGACACTCTACTGGGCGGTCTGGGCGATGATATCTTGCGCGGGCGGGGCGGGGCGGATTCACTCGATGGCGGCGCGGGGATTGATACCGCCACGTATTCGACCGCTACGGCTGCGGTAACCGTTTATCTTGACGGCAGAACGGGTGTTGGCAGCGAAGCGCAGGGCGATGTGCTGACCGGGATCGAGGTTGTGATCGGTTCCGGCTTTGATGACGTGTTGACTGGCGCTGGCGCAAACGAAACGCTGTCGGGTGGCAATGGCAATGACACGCTGCTGGGGGGCGTGGGCGCTGACTCGCTGGAAGGTGGGGCGGGCACCGACATCGCATCGTATAGCACAGCGGGCGGGGCGATTAACGCAAGCTTTGCCAGTGGTGTTCTGGTTATCACGGGCAGCGATGCCAATGGTGATGCTTTCGCCTCTATCGAGGGCGTGATTGCCACCGATTTCAACGACGTGATGACCGGCGGTGCAAACGCCGAGTTCTTTGACGGCGGTATTGGCAATGACACGATTGCGGGCAGCCTGGGCGCTGATACCCTCATCGGCGGTGCAGGCTCTGATACGCTGACATATCTGGCATCTTCCAGCGGCGTGACCGTGCAGAACAACCTTGCTCTTGTTGGGGCCATTGTCAGCAATGGCGGCGATGCGGCCAGCGATATCGTTGTCGGGTTTGAAACCGTGATCGGTTCGAACTTTGACGATGCTATCTTTGACCTGACCGGTGGCGCGGCGCAATTGACCGGCAATGACGGAAACGATTTCCTGAGCGGCGGTGTGGGCATCGACACGCTGGATGGCGGCAGCGGTGATGATACGCTGGATGGCGGATCAGGCGCGGATGCGCTGATCGGCGGGGCGGGCATCGATACGGCAAGCTATGCCAGCGCCACCGGTGGTATGGCAGCTAACCTTGCGAACACCGCATCCAATAGCGGAGATGCGACCGGTGATACCTATAGCGGCATCGAGAACATCACGGGTTCGGCATTTAACGATACGCTGTCTGGCGATGGCAATGCGAACGTGCTGGATGGCGGTTCTGGCAACGATACGCTGCTGGGCGGAGCTGGCGCAGATACACTGATTGGCGGCGCGGGCAGCGATACGGTTTCTTATGCATCGGCTGGCGCAGGTCTGGTGGCGAGCTTGGCTGATACGGCATTGAATACCGGCGATGCCCAGGATGATGTCTATACTGCGATCGAAAATCTGACCGGATCAGGTTTTAACGACACGCTTTACGGCGATGGCAATGGCAACGCGATTGATGGCGGCGTGGGCAATGATACGCTGATCGGCGGTGCCGGAGCCGATACGCTGACGGGCGGTTCGGGCACGGATACGGCTGATTATTCGGCTTCGGCCAGTGCGGTCACGGCGTACCTGACCGGCGCGGCGGGCACGGGCGGTGAGGCGGCGGGCGACACCCTGTTTGGCATCGAGAACTTGATCGGCTCGGCTGGCAGCGATACGCTGGTCGGTGATGGCAATGCCAATGCGCTGAGCGGCGGGGAGGGCGATGACACGCTGATCGGCGGTCTTGGCGCTGATACGCTGGCGGGTGGCAATGGCTTTGATACGGTGACTTATGCAGCCTCCACTTTGGCGGTGACCGCGTACCTTGATGGTACAGCAGGGACCGGCGGGGATGCTGCGGGCGATGTGATTTCGGGCGTTGAAGCGCTGATCGGTTCGAACAACAACGATGCGCTGTTCGGCGATGGCGGTGGCAACACGCTTGTTGGTGGTGATGGTAATGACACGTTGGTGGGCGGCGCTGGCGCTGATACGCTGACGGGCGGTGTGGGCAGCGATACGGTGTCCTATGCCAACGCGCTGAGTGGTTTGACGGCCAGCCTTGCCAACACGGCGCTGAACACCGGCGATGCGCTGGGCGATGTCTACAACACGGTTGAGAACCTGACGGGTTCGGGCCTGAATGATACGCTATATGGCGATGGCGCGGCCAATGCGATTGATGGCGGCGGTGGCAATGATACGCTGGTCGGCGGGCTCGGCGCTGATACGCTGACGGGTGGCGCAGGCACCGATACGGCGGATTATTCGGCTTCGGGTAGCGCCGTGACGGCGTACCTGACGGGCACGGCTGGTCTTGGCGGAGACGCGGCAGGCGACGTGCTTTCGGGTGTTGAGAACCTGATCGGTACAGCGCATGCCGATACCTTGGTGGGCGATGGCAATGCCAACGCGCTGACCGGCGGTGACGGCGATGATACGCTGACGGGCGGCGCGGGCGCAGATACGCTAAACGGCGGCAATGGCACCGATACGGCCAGCTATGCCAATGCTTTGGCCGGTGTGACAGCCAGCCTTGCCAACGCAGGTGCGAATACAGGTGATGCCGGTGGCGATGTCTATAGCAGCATCGAAAACCTGTTGGGCTCGGCCAACAACGATACGCTGATCGGCGATGGCAATGGTAACGCGATTGATGGCGGCAATGGCAATGACACGCTGATTGGCGGCGCAGGTGCCGATACGCTGACGGGCGGCGCGGGCAGCGATACCGTGTCTTATAGCAATGCGGCCAGCGGCTTGACCGCAAGCTTAGCCAACACCGCGCTGAATACGGGCGATGCGTTGGGCGATGTTTACGCTACAGTTGAGAACCTGACCGGTTCTGCCTTTGCTGACACACTTTACGGCGATGGCAACGCCAACGCGCTTGATGGCGGCGATGGCAACGATACGCTGATTGGCGGGCTTGGTGCCGACACACTGACGGGTGGCAATGGCATTGATACGGCAGACTATTCGGCTTCGGGCAGTGCGGTTACGGCGTACCTCAATGGTACGGCTGGCACCGGCGGCGATGCGGCAGGCGATACGCTGTCAGGCATCGAGAGCCTGATCGGTTCGGCTGGTAGCGATACACTGTTTGGCGATGGCAATGCCAACACGCTTGTTGGTGGTGATGGCAATGACACGTTGGTGGGCGGCGCTGGCGCGGATACACTGACTGGCGGCATCGGTAGCGATACGGCCAGCTATACCAATGCGCTGGTTGGCGTGACGGCCAGCCTTGCCAACGCGGGCCTGAACACCGGCGATGCAGTGGGCGATGTGTATAACAGTATCGAAAATCTGGCAGGTTCGAACAACAACGATACACTGATCGGCGATGGCGGTGCGAACGCGATCGACGGCAGCGCCGGTAATGATACGCTGATCGGCGGAGCAGGCGCAGACACCCTTACAGGTGGCACCGGCAGCGATACGGCAAGCTATGCCAATGCGGCGGCGGGAGTGATTGCCAGCCTTGCCAATGCTGGCCTGAACACCGGTGATGCCGCTGGTGATGTATACTTTGCGATTGAAAACCTGACCGGATCTGCAAATGCCGATACACTTTACGGCGATGCCACAGCCAATGCGATTGATGGGGGTGATGGCAATGACACGCTGATCGGTGGCGCGGGGGCAGATACGCTTACAGGCGGAAACGGGACCGATACTGCTGATTATTCAGCTTCGAGCAGCGCGATCACGGCGTATCTCAATGGTACAGCAGGGCTTGGCGGCGATGCGGCAGGCGATACGCTTTCGGGCATCGAAAACCTGATCGGCTCGGCCCAGGCCGATACGCTTTTTGGCGATGGCAATGCCAACGTGATCAATGGCGGTGATGGCAACGACACGCTGGTTGGCGGGCTGGGCGCTGATACGCTGATCGGTGGTAACGGGACAGATCTGGCTGATTATTCAACTTCGGGCAGTGCAGTCACAGCCTATCTGAACGGTATGGCTGGTAGCGGCGGTGATGCAGCTGATGACGTGCTTTCGGGTATAGAAAATCTGACGGGCTCGGCACATGCTGACACGCTTTACGGCGATGGCAATGCCAATGCGATTGATGGCGGCGTTGGCAATGATACGCTGGTTGGCGGGCTGGGAGCCGATACGCTGAGCGGAGGTTCGGGGACGGACACGGCGGACTATTCAGCTTCGGCCAGCGCGGTAACGGCGTACCTTACCGGCACGGCGGGCACCGGCGGCGATGCGGCAGGTGACGTGCTTTCGGGTATTGAAAACCTGATTGGCTCGGCTGGCAGCGATACGCTCGTGGGCGATGGCAACGCCAATGCGCTGAGCGGAGGGGACGGCGATGATACGCTGATCGGCGGCCTTGGCGCTGATACGCTGTCAGGCGGCGCTGGTGCCGATACGGTGACATATGCCGCCTCTACTCTGGCGGTGATGGCATACCTTGATGGCACGGCGGGCACCGGCGGCGATGCTGCGGGCGATGTGATATCGGGCGTTGAAACATTGGTCGGTTCGAACAACAACGATGCGTTGTTCGGCAACGGGGCTGCCAACACGCTTGTTGGTGGCGATGGCAACGATACGTTGGTTGGCGGCGCTGGCGCCGATACGCTGATAGGTGGTGTGGGCACTGATACGGTGTCTTACAGCAACGCTGCTGCCGGCTTGACGGCCAGCCTTGCCAACACGGCGCTCAACACCGGCGATGCGCAGGGCGACGTTTACGCCACGGTTGAGAACCTGACAGGTTCGGCCTTTGCTGACACGCTGTATGGCGATGGCAATGCCAACGCGATCGATGGCGGCGATGGCGCTGATACGCTGGTGGGCGGTGCAGGTGCCGATACGCTGACGGGTGGTGTGGGCACTGATACGGTAGACTATTCGGCCTCGGCCAGCGCGGTAACGGCATACCTTACGGGCACGGCGGGCACAGGCGGCGATGCGGCGGGTGATGTGCTTTCGGGCGTCGAAATCCTGATCGGTTCGGCCGAGTCCGATACGCTATTTGGCGATGGCAATGCCAACACGCTGGATGGCGGCGCGGGTAATGACTCGCTGGTTGGCGGCGCAGGTGCCGACTTGCTGACAGGTGGTGAGGGCAATGACACGCTGATCGGCGGGGATGGGAGCGACACGCTTACCGGCGGCAATGGCGTCGATACGGTGACCTATGCAGCGTCGCTGGCTGCCGTCACGGCCTATCTTGATGGCGCAGCAGGCACCGGAGGCGATGCTGCGGGCGATGTTATATCGGGTGTGGAAATCCTGATCGGTTCCAACAACAACGACACGCTGGTTGGCAATGCCAGTGACAATACGCTCGACGGTGGAGCAGGCAATGACACGCTGATTGGCGGGGCAGGGGCCGATACGCTGACGGGCGGTGCCAATACCGACACGGCAAGTTATGCCAATGCCACGACCGGCCTGACGGCCAGCCTTGCCAATACCGCGCTGAACACCGGCGATGCGCTGGGCGACGTCTATTTCGCCATCGAGAACCTGACCGGTTCGGCACATGCTGACACGCTTTACGGTGATGGCAATGCGAACGTGATCGACGGTGGCGATGGCAATGATACGCTGGTTGGCGGCCTTGGTGCAGATACGCTTGTTGGCGGCAATGGCTTTGATCTGGCAGACTATACTGCATCGGGCAGTGCGGTTACCGCATACCTTAATGGCACGGCTGGCACCGGTGGCGATGCGGAAGGCGATACGCTATCGGGCATCGAGAGCCTGATGGGTTCGGCGTTTGCCGATGCGCTTTACGGCGATGGCGCAGCCAATGCCCTGAACGGTGGCGATGGTGATGATACGCTTTTTGGCGGCGCTGGCGGCGATACACTGATGGGCGGGGCTGGTATCGATACGGTAGACTATTCTGCATCGAGCAGCGCCGTTAACGCTTACCTTAATGGCACAGCCAATACGGGTGGCGATGCAGCAGGTGATACGCTTACAAGCATCGAAAACCTGATCGGTTCGGCGCACGGAGACCTGCTTTACGGCAATGACAATGCCAACGTGCTAAGCGGCGGTGATGGCAATGACACGCTGATCGGCGGATTGGGTGCAGACGTGCTGAACGGGGGCAATGGCATCGATACCGCCGATTATTCCGCATCGACTGGCGCGGTTACCTTGAGCCTTGCCGCATCGGGCAGCGGGACAGCGGGGGATGCTTCGGGCGATACGCTCAATGGCATAGAAAATGTTATCGGCTCGGCTGGCAATGACAGTTTCACGCTGGCGCTTGGCATGGGCTGGTCCATCAATGGCGGGGCGGGCACGGACACGGTTGCTCTGGCGGAAAACAGCGGGTCCATCGGGAACAGTGATCTGTTGGGCGGCCTATTGCAAAACGTCGATGTGCTTGATTTCACCTCGACAGGAACAGCCGCAACAATCGCCTTTGACGCAAACTTCATCCAGACGCTGGTGGGCCAGGGCAACGGTTCGCATCTGACCGTCTATCAGGATGGAAACGAGAGCCTGTCATTTGGCGGCGGTGTGGAAGAGAGCCTGGGCCATTACGTCTATTACGACGGTGGAAACGAGGTTGCCCGGTTGACGGTGATCTGATGGTAAAGTTCAACTTCGTGTGAGATCAGCCTTCCAGGACTTTGTGAACAAATGCCATTTGTTGCTTCAGGCAATCGGCAAGGTTGTATTGCGTGACTGCGGTATGCCGTGCTGCAGTCCTCAGTTTCCGGCTGAGGGCAGGATCGTCGAGAATTCGGGAAACGCTGGCGACCAAGGCATTGCTATCGAAAAACGGAAACAGCAGGCCGTTTTGTTCATGAGAAAGGACTTCGCTGACCGGAGCTGTATCTGAAGCCACAATGGCACATCCTGCGGACATGGCTTCAAGGCAGCTCCAAGATAGCACGAAGGGGTAAGTCAGATATAAGTGTGCGCCCGAAATCTGGAGCAATGAGAGATAATCGGCATAGGCAAGCTTGCCCACAAAGTGCAGGCGTGTTGCATATTGGCCCAAATCAAGGCCGCCCATCAGCGCGCTGCGCCAGCTTGTGTGTCCGCCGCGAGGAGGCGGGCTATAGCTACGCTCATCGCCACCAACCACAACGATCTGCGCATTGGGCCGTGCGGCGAGCAGTTTGGGCAGTGCTTCGACAAAAACGTGGAAGCCGCGATGCGGTTCAAGATTGCGGGCCACATAGGTGATGACCTCATCCTTGGCGGTAAGCACTTGGCCGTCTGCGAGGACGAAGCTGGCATCGGCGCGAGGGGCGGCGCGGTCGGTGTCGATGCCGTCAAAAATGACGGAGGTCTTGTCCTGCAAGAACTGCGGATGGCGGCTTTTTTGCCAGTGGGTGGGGCTGATCATCGCATCTGCCGCCTCATGGCTGAGCAGCAAGTTGGCGTTCATGATCCGGGCGTTGGAAACCCCCTGCAAGGTGCGCGGAAACAGAGGGTCAAATCCGATATCGCCATCGTAGGGCCGATAGTAATATTCGGCATATGTCACGATTTTGGCATCGGGCCATGCATCGCGCAGGAATAGCGCCTCGCCCCAGCCGGGATGCGCGATGATGAGGTCGGGGACGATGTTCTTGGCCGTCATCTCTACCGCGGCTTTGGCTACGGCTGTTCCGAAATGCACCGATGTTGCAATCGATCTGACCAGTGGCTCGGCCGGAGGCGGCGGTGCC
This sequence comes from Novosphingobium sp. AAP83, assembly GCF_001295795.1. Lineage (GTDB taxonomy): Bacteria > Pseudomonadota > Alphaproteobacteria > Sphingomonadales > Sphingomonadaceae > Novosphingobium. Next base: position 318 of record NZ_LJHY01000072.1, on the reverse strand, counting down.
TCTTTGAATGGATAGCGCGCGGTGATGATGCCAGGCATCGTCACGCCTTCGCGCCGCGTCAGGAAGATCACGCGGTATGCCGGGTTCTTTGCCAGTTCAGCTGCCAGATGCCGGAATTGCCCGGGCATGTTCTGGTGCACAAAAAGGATGGTGATGGGTTGCATGGTTGCTTCGCGTTTTTCCCTGAGAGCAGAACTGGGAGTGCTATCTTATAGGACGGGTGGTGAATGGGAACCGGTGTTTAACCCGGATTGACGCAAAGCCTAGGCTCAGGACTCATTGATTGAGCCAGAAGATGACGGTTGCGGCGATGCAGAT
>NZ_LJHY01000071.1 GCF_001295795.1 Novosphingobium sp. AAP83 | reverse complement strand
GGGGGGGGGGGGCTATCCGCGAGCGCAACGCCTGCGGCCCCCACACCCTCCGCGGCTTCGCCGCTCCTCCCTCTCCCCTGAAGGGGAGAGGGCTTGGTGCACACGAAATACTTCTGGTTTATCCGAGCCGTAAGCTGGATAACTTCAGGTGGAACCTCAAGAAATTCCTCGTCGAAACGGCCCAGCAAGGGCACAGGCCATTCGGTGAGGCCGGCGTTTTCGATCACGAGGCCTTCGTCTTCCACCAGCACCAAGCCCGCAGCGTCAGCGGCGGCTTTCGCCTTTTCGCGGATCATCGCTTCACGTTCGACATGATCGACAATCACATGGCAAGCGCGCAACTTTTCAGCGTAATCACTCGCCCCGCCGATGGTGATTTCGCCATCGTGGTGGAAGCGGTGGCCGCGGGTGGCATAGCCTGATTTCACGCCGCCCACTTCGCATTCGATCAGGTCTTCACCAAGGATGGCAACGATGCCCGAGAGCGGGCGGACCCAGCGGATGCTTTCGGTGGAGATCGAAGCCGCGCCCCAGCGCTGGCTTTTGGGCCAGGGGAAAGCGCGGATGATGGCGGGGATCGCTTCGGCCAGCACGCCTTTCGTCGCGCGACCCGGCTTTTCGGTGACGGCGAACCACACGCCATCGCGTTCGGTCAACTGGCCCTTGGTCAGGCCGGTCTTGCGCAGGAAGCCTTCGAGCGCCTGTTCGGGCGCAGAGGTGCGCGGGCCTTTGACTTCTTCGGAAACAGCCTGCGTCGCCAATGGCAGATCGCGGGCGATCAGGGCGAGACGGCGCGGGGTGGACCAGACGGTGACCTCGCCCGCCTGCAATCCGGCAGCGGCCAGTTCCTTGGCGAAAAGCTTTGCCAGATCGGCGCGCGCTCCAGCCTGCATCCGCGCCGGAATTTCCTCTGAGCGCAATTCGAGGAGGAAATCGGTCACTTGCTCCACTCCGGATATTGGGCAGCCCATTGGTCTTCAAATTTGGCCATGTGGGCCTCGCATGATCCGCGTGCGAGATCGCGGACACGGCCCATATAGCTGGCGCGTTCCTGCACCGAGATCACGCCGCGCGCCTGCAACAGGTTGAACAGGTGGCTGGCTTCGATGGCTTGTTCATAGGCGGCAATGGGCACATCGTTCGTCAGCGAAAGCTGGCATTCGGCCTCGGCACGGCGGAAGCCTTCGAACAGGCTTTCGGTATCGGCCACTTCAAAGTTCCATTTGGACATCTGCTTCTCGTTTTCGAGAAAGACATCGCCATAGGAAACGCCGTGATTGTTGAACGCGAGATCATAGACGTTATCAACGCCCTGAATATACATCGCCAGACGTTCCAGACCGTAGGTCAATTCGCCCGCCACCGGCTTGCAATCGAACCCGCCCATCTGCTGGAAATAGGTGAACTGGGTGACTTCCATGCCATCGCACCACACTTCCCAGCCAAGGCCCCATGCGCCCAGCGTTGGCGATTCCCAATCGTCTTCGACAAAGCGGATATCGTGGACCAGCGGATCGATGCCGATCACGCCCAGCGATTGCAGATAAAGCTCCTGCAAATTGGCGGGGCTTGGCTTCAGGATCACCTGATACTGGTAATAGTGCTGCAACCGGTTGGGGTTTTCGCCATAGCGGCCATCGGTGGGGCGGCGGCAGGGTTGCACGAAAGCGGCGTTCCACGGCTCTGGCCCCAAGGCGCGCAGCGTAGTGGCGGGATGGAACGTCCCTGCGCCCATGCGCATGTCATAAGGCTGGAGGATCAGGCAGCCCTGCTCGCTCCAGAATGTGTGCAAACGCAAGATCATATCTTGCAGGCAAAGGGGCTTATGTGTGCTGTCGGCCATAATCGCGCGGCTTTGGCCGATGAGGCTGCTCAAATCAACCTTTTCGGGCAAACCAAGCATATCATTCGGAGCGGCATTGATCAGTTTACCGGTGTTGCATCATGAAAACGGTTCGTTCATTCCCGCAGGGTTAGGATGGACCAATGACGATCAGACGCACCCTTGCTGTGGCTTTTGCCCTCGCCGTGGCAGCATTTTCAGGTATCGCCCACGCGCAGGAACCGGCGGCTGCACCGGCTCCGGTGCGGCAGATGAAACCTGCGCTGTGGAAAGTGGCGGATGAAGACACCACCATTTATCTGTTTGGCACTATCCACGTCTTGCCCAAAAATCTGGTGTGGTTCGAAGGGCCGGTGGCCAAAGCGCTTGATGCCTCAGACGAATTGGTCACCGAAATTCCCGATGTTTCCGAAGCGGAGCAGCAAAAAGTGGTGGATGCGGTGGGCATGTTGCCCGGCGGGACATTGCGCTCCTTGATGGGCAAGACAGACCGCGCGGCTTACGAAGCCCTGCTGAAACGGTTGAAGATACCGCACGACGCCTTTGATCAGTATGAACCTTGGCTGGCGGGTATTACTCTTGGCATAATGCCTTACGCAATTGCGGGCTATGCCGAAGAAGACGGCGCAGAAAGCATTTTGCGCAAGGCGGCACTCGCCAAAGGCAAAAAAGAGGGGGCTCTGGAAACCATCGGTTTTCAGCTCGGACTGTTCGATGGCCTTTCGCGCGAAGCGCAGCTCCGGTTCCTGAACGAGGCTGTGCGCGATTTTGACAAGTCGATTCCATCAATCGATGCGATGGTGAAGCATTGGGGCGCGGGCGAGCCCGAAGCCTTGGCCAATCTGCTCAATAGCGAGATGGATGACCCTGCCCTGGCCGAAGCGCTGCTGTTCCAGCGCAATCGCGATTGGGCCGTGTGGATCGCCGCGAGAATGCGGCAGCCCGGGCGCATCTTCATAGCCGTGGGCGCAGGCCATCTGGCAGGCGAACGCAGCGTCCAACATGTGTTAAAGATAAAAGGCATTATCGCAGAGCGCGTGCAGTGAAACTTCTGCTGCGCCTTGCCTTGTTTGCCGCGCTGGGCATAGCGGTGGCGTGGTTCCGCCGCGATCCCGCACCGCAAATCGATGCGAAAGTGGCGCTATGGCAGATAGCCGACAACACGGGCACGATGCGCGGCTATATGTTAGGCACGGTTCACGCTTTGTCGCCGGGCACGCAATGGCTGCGCCCCGCGATTACCGAGGCATTGGGCAATTCGGACAGGCTGGTGATGGAAATCGCCGAGCCGCTCAATCAGGACATTGCCGGCGAGGCCTTGGCGCGGCTGGCGGGAACACCGGGCCTGCCCCCACCTTCACAACGCTTGCCCGCGCCTTATCGTGAAAAACTGGCCAAGGTTTACCGCAAGCTTGATCTGACGGACGCAGACTTTGCCGATACCGAAAGCTGGGCAGTGGCGCTGCAATTGGCTGCTATTGCGGGGCAAGCGGCAGGGGCTGATCCGCAAAGCGGGGCAGAACCGCAATTGCGCATGCTGGCAGGGACGAAGCCGATTGCGGGGTTTGAGACCATCGACAGCCAGTTTGGCATTTTCGATGCGCTGCCACCGCGCGCGCAGCTAGTGCTCTTGCAGGAAGTGACGGTTGAAGCCGCTAGCGACAAGGACGAAGAGGCAGATATGGTAGCGCTGTGGCTGCGCGGCGATGATCTGGGCATTGCCAGCGAGACAAATCGCGGTTTCCTTGCCGATAACGGCTTGCACCAAGCCTTGCTGACTAACCGCAACAGCGCCTGGGCCGAACAACTCGATGTCATGCTCAAGCAAGGCGCAAAGCCATTCGTCGCAGTAGGCGCAGCGCATCTGGCCGGTGGGGACAGTCTGCAACGCCTGATGATGGCGCGCGGGTGGCAAATTAAGCGGATGCCTTGAGGGTTACGCCTTCCTGATTGCTTGCATTTCCCGCCAAACCAGCTAAGGGCCGCCGCTTCCCTGTCATGGTCATCCCTGGAGGCGTGGCGGAGGAAGTATTGAAACATAGCATTCTTGAAAAGGTACTGACACATGAGCGAGACGCTTACGCTGTCGGCTGAGACGCGCGATCGGGCAGGCAAGGGAGCCTCCCGTGCACTGCGTCGCGAAGGCCGCACCCCCGCTGTCATCTATGGCGGCAATGAAGCACCGGTTGCAATTCACCTCGAAGAAAAGGCGCTGAAAAAAGCGCTGGGCACCGGCCACTTCTTCAACTCTGTCGTCGAGCTTACTGTGGACGGACAGACCTTGCGCACCCTGCCCAAGGACGTCGCTTTCCACCCGGTTTCGGACCGTCCGCTGCACGCGGATTTCCTGCGTATCACGAAGGACTCTGTTGTTCACGTGAACGTGCCGGTTGTGTTCATCAACGAAGCGAAATCGCCCGGCCTCAAGAAGGGCGGCATCCTGAACGTAGTTCGCCATGAGCTGGAAATGATCTGCTCGCCAGATTCGATCCCTGACGACATCATCGTTGATGTTTCGGGCTATGAAGTCGGCGATTCGATCCACATCAGCGCGGTTACCCTGCCTGCCGGCGTAAAGCCTGCGATCGACCGCGATTTCACCATCGCCACGATCGTTGCTCCTTCTGCGCTGAAGAGCGAAGAAGGCGATACGGCTGCCTAAAGCCTCTGCTCCCGCCCCGGCGGTGAGCTGAAAAGACACCCCTTCCGCACCGTGCGGGAGGGGTTCTTTTTTGGGTGCAGGGTTTGCGCTATGCCCTCCCCCGCCAAGCACAAGGATCTCCCCTGCAATGCAACTCTGGGTCGGCCTCGGAAATCCCGGACCGCAATATGCGCTTCACCGGCACAATGTGGGCTTCATGGTGCTTGATACCATTGCCGAAGTGCACCGCTTTGGCCCCGTCCAGAAGAAGTTTCAGGGCTGGTTGCAGGAAGGCCGCATCGGCACCGAAAAAGTGCTGCTGCTCAAACCCGCGACGTTCATGAACGAGAGCGGGCGCGCGGTGGGCGAGGCGATGCGCTTCTACAAACTCGGACTGGATGCACTAACCGTGTTCCACGACGAGCTGGACCTCGCGCCGTTCAAGGTCAAGGTGAAGCACGGTGGCGGCACTGCCGGGCACAATGGCCTACGCTCAATTGATCAGCATCTGGGCGCGGAATTCCAGCGTGTGCGGCTAGGCATCGGCCACCCGGGCCATAAGGACCGCGTTACCGGCTATGTACTGGGCAATTTCGCCAAGGCCGAGCAAGATGATCTGGTGGATATGCTGGGTGCGATTGCGTCAGAGGCCGATTGGCTGGCGCGCGGTGATGGCGTGCGGTTCATCAATGATGTGGCGCTGCGCCAGCAGGCTTAACTGTCAAAAAACGCCCGAATTGAGTTCGAAACTGTCGGCGTGGCTTACAACTGAAAAAATCTTCCTGGCCGTTAACCACTTAAACACCTGTTCTGCAACAAATGGCACTACATTTGCATAGCATTGAGCAGTTCCAAGTTAACCAATGGGGGTTAGTATGAAAATCCGCGCTTCGATCATCACCGCAATTGCTCTGATGGGCATGACCACTACAACGCCAGCCAATGCTACTTGGTGGAAGAAGAAACCGCACAAGCACTATTGCCACTGCGGCCACACCGGCGGCGGCTGCGGCGGCACGACCAGCAGCACGTCAAGCACCACGGGCGGCACCACAACGTCGGGTGGCACTACCTCGACATCTGGCGGCACGACCACGTCGGGCGGCACCACCACATCGTCAACCACCTCGGGCGGTACCACCACGACATCGACAACCTCGGGCGGCACCACATCGTCGACCACGGGCGGCACCACCACCTCGACCACGTCAGGCGGCACGACGACCGGTGGCACCACGACCACCACTTCGGGCGGCACCACCTCAACCACATCGGGCGGATCCACCTCTACTTCGGGTGGCACCTCGGTTCCAGAGCCAGGCATGCTCGGCATGATGGCGCTCGGCCTGCTCGGCATCGGCTTTGCCCGCTCACGCAAGGGCAAGCCACGCGCCTGATCAGGCAGGCAAGGTTCTTAGCCGCCTTGTGCGGTGGAGAACCTTGCAAGGCTGCGCTTGAATACAGCGTTGCTTGGATCCGTATCTGCCGCTTGCTGCAACAAAGTCAGCGCAGTTGCACGGTCCTTCCCCCCCATAGCCCGGACATAGCCTGCCATATAGGTCATGTCCGGGTCTTCGGGGCGAAGCACCCGCGCCTGATCGGCGGCGGCAATGGCTTCATCGGCGCGGCCGGCATGGCTAAGCGCCAACGACAGCCGCTTCAGCACTTCGGCATCCCTACCCATTTGCGCCAACTGGCCATAGGCCTCGATAGCCCCGTTCCAGTCCTCGCGCGCAATGGCAGCGCGGCCTTTGCGGTCGAGTTCAACCGATTGGCTGGTCCGCACCGCCGCCAGCCTCGCTTTTAGCGCATCAGCATCAGGGCTGCCCATCGCCCGCGCTGCCTTTTCCGCCACATCCAACTCGTCTTCACCTGCAATCAAGCTGTCTGACAACGGGCGCACCGTGGCATAGGCCGCCACGGCATCGCCAGTAGCCATTTGCGCCTCCGCCAGCATCAACCGTGAATAGGGATTGTTTGGCGAACGGCTGAGCGCGCGCTGGAACATGGCGCGGGCCTGTTCTGGATGGCCGGTGCGCAGCATCGATTCTGCATAAAGCAAACCATAAGGCGAGATCGGATCAAGCACCCCTTCCTGCTTTGCCAACGTGGTTCGCACCGTATCCCAATCACCCTTCATAGATGCAAACAGCACCTTGAGATCTTTGACGCCGCGATCATCGGGTGCCAACGCAGCCGCACGCTCGGTCATCGCAATGGCGTCATCAAGCTTGCCTTCGATGTCATAGGCCTTGGCACGCGCCATCCACGGATCGGCCAGCTTGGGATAGCGACTTGCCGCCTTCTCCAGTGTGGCATGGACTTGTTCCATCTGGCCGCGCCGCGCCGCAATATCGGCAGACAGCATCAGCGCATCGAAACCATCGGCCTGCAACCGGAACAACTTGGCCACTTGCGCTTGCGCACCGTCAAGGTCTTGCGCATCGATCAGGAAGCGCGCGTAATCGCGCAAGAGAAGCGGATCATCGCCTACGGCCACACCGGCGCGCATTGCGTCAATCCCGCCTTGGGTATCCTTCAGCGCGATCTTGGCCGCAGCCCGCACCCGCCATGCGGTGGTGGAATTGTCATCGGCCAGCATTGCCAAAGCTTGCTCGGCCTTGCCGCGCAGCAGCGCCGCTTCGGCCCTGATCTGGATCAGCTCTGCGCCCTTGAAGCCCAAGCGCTCAAGCCGGTCAGCGCTGGCCTGTGCGCCATCCCCATCGCCTAAGCGCAATTGCACCCCGGCCAAGAGCTTAAGCAGGTCTATGCTATCGCCTTGTTCGGCCAGCGCAGCGGTAAGATCGACACGGGCAGCCCCCAGTTGCATTCCGGCGATTTCCTCACGCGCACGGGCAATGCGCGCAGCAGGATCATCACCACATGAGGCGAGAAGAAGGGCGAGCGGGAGAATCAGTGTCTTTTTCATGCAGCGATTATCACACGCAGGCCTGAAATTTTGGTGAAAACGCCAGAGCATTTGCCAGAGGATTTACCTGAATTATCGGCGAAGGTTTCCAAACCCGCCAACCCCCGCTAAGGGCGCGTTCCAGACAAGGAGTGTGGAAATGGGTTTTCGTTGCGGGATCGTCGGGCTTCCCAATGTCGGTAAATCGACGCTATTCAATGCGCTGACCGAAACGCAGGCCGCGCAGGCGGCAAACTATCCGTTCTGCACGATCGAACCCAACGTCGGCAATGTCGGCGTGCCCGATCCACGTCTGGACAAACTGGCCGCGATTGCTGGCAGCCAAAAGATCATTCCGACGCAGCTTGGCTTCGTTGATATCGCAGGCCTCGTGCGCGGTGCTTCGAAGGGCGAAGGCCTTGGTAATCAGTTCCTTGGCAACATCCGCGAAGTGGATGCCATCGTCCATGTGCTGCGCTGTTTCGAAAATGACGACATCCAGCACGTTGATAATAAAGTAGATCCTGTCTCTGACGCTGACACGGTGGAAACCGAATTGATGCTGTCTGACCTTGAAAGCCTCGAAAAGCGTGTTCCGGCAGCGGTGAAGAAGGCCGCACAGGGCGACAAGGAAAACAAGCTGATTGCCTCGGTGCTCGGCCAAGCCCTTGAGTTGCTGCGCGAAGGCAAGCCCGCTCGCCTGACCAAGCCCAAGGACGAAGAAGAAGAGCGCGTGTTCAAGCAAGCGCAACTGCTTACCGCCAAGCCGGTGCTCTATGTGTGCAATGTGGACGAAGACAGCGCCGCCACCGGAAACGAATTTTCCGCCCGCGTGTTCGAAAAGGCCAAGGCCGAAGGCGCCAATGCGGTCATCGTATCGGCGGCCATCGAATCCGAACTGGTCGGCATGGACCCCGAAGAGCGCAGCGTTTTCCTTGAGGAAATGGGCCTGCACGAAACCGGCCTCGCCCGCGTGATCCGTTCCGGCTACGAACTGCTGCACCTGATCACGTTCTTCACTGTCGGCCCCAAGGAAGCGCGCGCATGGACCACGCATCTGGGCGCAAAGGCCCCGGAAGCGGCCGGTGAAATCCATTCCGACATGCAGCGCGGCTTCATCCGCGCTGAAACCATCGCTTACGATGATTTCGTCACATTGGGCGGTGAAAGCGCCGCACGCGATGCGGGTAAGCTGCGCCAAGAAGGCAAGGAATACCAGATCAAGGACGGCGACGTTCTACACTTCAAATTCAACGTCTAAATCAGATCGCCCGGCACTGGAAATCGCCGCTGGCGGAATAGACGGGCCGCTCATGCTCGTCGGTGATCACCAGCTTGCCCTTGAATTGCTGCCCGGTGCCCAGCGGCGTGGCCGGGCTGCTTGCGGTGAGCGTCAGCGCGTTTTCTTTGCCGGTATAGTGTGACCAGCTGCCCAATGGCATCTGCGCGCTACCAGTGTCGGGCGCGAGGATGACGAGCGCATTCCCCACTTTGATTACCCCGCGCTTGTCTTGCGCCAGAAGCACCGCGCCAATCCCGCCGCCTTCCGGAACAAACGCACAACCCGTGCCGTGCAGCTTGTTTTTGGTTATATCGGGCGAGAGGATCGGCTGTAGCGCCAAAGGCTCCACCGGAGCCTTGATATCTTGCGCCGCGTTAACCGCCGCAATCGCCTCGGCATCGCTCGGCTCTTTTTCCCCGCAGCCTGTGAGGGCCAGAACCCCGAGGGTGATCAACGCGCTGCGTGGCAAAGTCGGCATCATTTTCTCCCGAACAGCTTTTCGATATCGCCATGCGCCAGTTTGACCCATGTCGGACGGCCATGATTGCACTGCCCTGATCGCGGCGTCACTTCCATTTCGCGCAGCAGCGCGTTCATTTCGGCCACAGACAGCACGCGCCCCGCCCTGACCGAGCCGTGGCAGGCCATCGTGGCAAGCACCAGATCAAGCCTTTCCCCCAGAAGCAGGGCATCGCCGTTCTGCGCAAGATCATCGGCAACATCGGCCACCAGCTTGGCCGGATCACCCTTGGCCAGTGCTGCCGGAATGGCGCGCACCAACATCGCGCCCGGCCCGAAGCGTTCCAGTACCAGCCCATATTCCGCAAGTTTGGCCGATGCGTCCTCCAGCCGGTCACACGATACTTCTTCCAATTCGACGACTTCGCCGATCAGCAGCGCCTGGCTAGGGGCGGCGCCCTGCCCTGCACCGCCTGCGCGCAAGCGTTCCAGCACAAGGCGTTCGTGCGCGGCGTGTTGATCAACGATGACAAGGCCATCCTCGGCCTCTGCCACGATATAAGTATTGGCCACTTGGCCCCGTGCCACGCCCAACGGGTGCTGTGTTGCAGGCACGACCGGTTCGGACGCTTCTTCGGCGCGGGCCGCGATGGGGGCCATCAGCGTCTGCTCATAGCCGCGCCAGGCCTGTCCGGCATCGGAAACGCGCGCTTCGGGCCGCCATTGCTGGGCGAAGATAGAGCCTTGCTGCGGCAGGCTGGCTCCGGATTCGGGCGCAATCGGCTCTGCCTGCCACGCTGCCATCGCGCTGGCAGACGGAGCTTGCGCTGCACGCCGGTCCCCGCTCGCCAAGGCATGGCGCAGGCCGGAGACGACCATGCCGCGCACCAGTTGCGGATCGCGGAAACGCACTTCGGTCTTGGCGGGATGCACATTGACATCCACCTCGCTGCCGGGAACTTGCAGGAACAGCGCCAACACCGCATGGCGATCACGCGCCAGCATATCGGCATAGGCTCCGCGCACCGCGCCGATCAGCAGCCGGTCCTTCACCGGACGCCCATTTACGAATAAATACTGGTGATCGGCCACGCCGCGATTGAAGGTGGGCAATCCGGCCACACCGACCAGATGATAATCACCGCGCGCCAGATCGACCGCCACCGAATTGCCCGCCAATTCGCGTGCCACCAGTTGCGCCACGCGCGCTTCCAGCGTTTCATCGCTCTGCACATGCAGCGCGCGGCGGCCATCATGCTCCAACGTAAAGCCAAGGTCTGGCCTCGCCATTGCCAGGCGGCGCACCACGTCTTGCGCGGCGGCCCATTCCGACCGGGCGCTGCGCAGGAATTTGCGGCGTGCGGGAATTTTCTCGAACAAATGCTCCACCCGCACCCGCGTGCCGGGAGGCAAAGCGGCAGGGCCTTCCGACAGCAACACGCCGTTATCGACCACGCGCTTCCAGCCATCGGCGCTGCCTTGCGGGCGGCTCTCGATAGTAACCCGCGCTACGGACGCTATCGAGGGCAGCGCTTCCCCACGAAAACCGAGCGTTTCGACTTGCTCAATGGCCTCATCCGGCAGCTTCGATGTAGCATGCCGTTCAAGCGCGAGTTCGACTTCATCAGGCCGCATTCCGCAACCGTCATCAGACACCTCGATCATCGCAAGGCCACCTTCGGCAAGGCGCACGTGGATGTGCACAGCGCCCGCATCAATGGCGTTTTCGACCAATTCCTTGAGCGCGCTGGCAGGGCGTTCAACCACCTCACCGGCGGCAATCCGGTTGATCAGCGTTTCAGGAAGGCGACGGATGACTCTCATATTCGGGGTATCCTTAGCGTCGAACCTGCCTTTTTTCGAGACAAGCGGAAAAGTTATCCATCCAATCGCACACAAGCCTATGGGTTTTACCGAAAACCCCTGCTAGTGAGCCACCTTCCCGGGCGCACATTCTGGAGGGGTCTGGCGCGTGCCCGTGCGCCAAACCGCAGTTTATTTACGGATTTTCTGATGGCTTCGATCTTTTCGCGATTCTTCAAATTCGGTTCGCAGAACATTGCGATCGATCTCGGCACGGCCAACACGCTGGTTTACGTGCAGGATCGCGGCATTGTTTTGAACGAGCCTTCGGTCGTAGCTATCGAGACGATCAACGGCATCAAGCGGGTCAAGGCCGTGGGCGATGACGCCAAGATGATGATGGGCAAAACGCCTGACAACATCGAAGCGATCCGCCCGCTTCGCGATGGCGTGATTGCCGATATCGAAGTGGCCGAAGAAATGATCAAGCACTTCATCCGCAAGGTGAATGGATCAAAAAGCCTGCTGCGCTTCCCTGAAATCGTGATCTGCGTGCCCTCGGGCGCCACATCGGTTGAAAAGCGCGCGATCCGCGATGCTGCCAGCAACGCCGGAGCCAGCCAAGTTTACCTGATTCTCGAACCGATGGCTGCGGCGATCGGTGCCGATATGCCCGTCACCGAGCCCATCGGCTCGATGGTCGTCGATATCGGCGGCGGTACGACCGAAGTCGCCGTGCTCTCGCTACGCGGCCTCGCCTACACCACCTCGGTGCGCGTCGGCGGTGACAAGATGGACGAAGCCATCGTTTCCTACGTTCGCCGCCATCACAACCTGTTGATTGGCGAAGGCACCGCAGAACGCATCAAGAAGGAATATGGCATCGCCACCGTCCCTGCTGATGGTGTGGGTGAAACAATCGCCATCAAGGGCCGCGACCTTGTGAACGGCGTGCCCAAGGAAATCACGATCACACAGGCCAATGTGGCCGAAGCACTGTCCGAACCCATCGGCGCGATTGTCGAAGGTGTGCGTATCGCGCTGGAAAACACCGCGCCGGAACTGGCCGCAGACATCGTCGATCAGGGCATCGTGCTTACCGGTGGCGGTGCACTGATTCGCGGTTTGGACGAGCATCTGCGCGAAGAGACCGGCCTCCCGGTTAGCGTTGCCGAAGATCCGCTTTCGTGCGTAGCGCTGGGCACGGGCCGTGCGATGGAAGATCCGATTTATCGCGGCGTGCTAACCACCGCTTGATCGCTTATAACGGGTTGCAATGCGGCTCCAGAACGGAGCCGGCTTGAAGGGGTGAACGGATGGCGCGGTCGCAGGACCGGCGCCCGGGCTATTCGCGCAGGGCGCAATACGGGATTTTTACCGGCTACGTTATCGCCTTGCTTGGCGTCGTGGCGGGGATCACCGTGCTTGCCGTCTCGCTGATCCAACCGGACGCCTTCTCCTTTGCCCGCAGTTCCGCAGCCGAGGTTGCAAGGCCGATGGGCAAAGCCAGCGCAAAGGGCCGCGCCACCAGCCAGTCGGTATTCGGTGCCATCGGGGCCTATTTCAACGCAGGTCAGCAAAACACCGATTTGCGCCGCGAAGTGGATGCCGCGCGCGCAAACGCGGTTTCGATGCAAGCCATTCAAGATGAAAACCGCCGGTTGAAAGCGCTGCTCGAAATCGTTGATCCGGAACGCAAACCGGTGGCAACAGTCCACCTTATTGGCTCGACCTCCTCCAGCACGCGGCGCTTTGCGATTATCGATGCAGGATCGAATGAAGGTGTGAAGCCGGGCTTCCCCGTTCGCGCCGCATCCGGCCTGATCGGACGCGTGGTCGAAGTCGGGCCTGATACAGCGCGGGTGCTTTTGATAACCGACCCTGAAAACGTCGTGCCCGTGCGCCGCGCCAGTGATGGACTTACCGCCTTCGTGCAGGGCGCGTCAAACGGACGCATCGATATCCGCCTGATCAACATGGGCGTCAATCCGGTGAAGAAGGGCGATGTTTTCGTCACTTCAGGTTCGGGTGGGCTCTATCCACCGGGAATCCCTGTAGCCATCGCTACAAACCCGCACCGCGATGGCGCAACCGGCTACCTTGCCGCTGATCCTGCAAACAACGAATACGTTATCGTCGAGCCGAGCTATCAGGCCCAAGCTGCCGCCCAGCTTGAACAGATCGCCAAGGACGGCGAAAGCCTCGTTGCTGAAACGCCGTGACCTGGAAAAACATTGCAGCTGGCCCTGATGCCGTCCGCAAGCGGATCAACCGTGAACCCCTGCCCGCGCTTGCAATTGGCCTGCCATGGCTGACAATCATCCTTGCATCTATGGTCAGCTTTTCGCCGATCATTGCCTCTGCGCCGATCGTGCCTCCGCTGTCTTATCTGATGTTGCTGGGCTGGCGCATGATGCGCCCTGGCCTTCTACCGGTCTGGGCAGGCCTGCCGCTGGGCTTTTTTGACGATCTCTACTCTGGACAGATATTTGGTTCCGGCATCCTGCTGTGGTCGCTATCGATGCTGGCGATGGAACTGATTGACGAGCGCTTTTTGTGGCGCAGCTTCGCGCAGGACTGGCTCGCCGCGAGCTTGCTGACCACCGGTTACCTCTTGGCAGGGGCGGCTTTGGCAGGCCTCGTCACCGGCTATCCCCTGCCCTTTGTCATTCTTCCCCAAGTGCTGATTTCGGTGCTGTTTTTCCCCGTGACAGCCGGTATCATTGCCCTGCTTGATCGCGTGCGGTTGTTGCCGCTCAAACGGCTATGAAACTGAATTCGCGTCTGCCGATGACATCGGCAATCCTGACCCACAGGTTTGAGCGACGCACATTCGTGTTAGGCTCGCTGCAAGCCGGTGTTGGCGTATTGCTGGCCACGCGGCTCGGCTATCTCGCAGTCGCACAGAACGAAAAATACCAGGCTGAGTCGGAAAGCAATCGCGTCAACCTTACCCTGATTCCGCCAAGGCGTGGTTGGGTGCTGGACCGTTTCGGCAATGCATTGGCGGCCAATCGCGCCGATTTCCGCGTCGATCTTATTCCCGACCGTGTGAGCAATCCCGATCGCACAATGGCGACGCTAACAAGCTTGCTGAACCTTCAACCGGATCGCGTGCGCGACATTCGCGACAAGCTTGACAAGGCGCGCGGTTTCCAGCCCGTCGAAGTCGCCTCAAACCTTGACTGGGACAAATTCGCTGCCGTCTCCGTGCGCCTGCCTGAACTTCCCGGTGTCATCCCGCAGCGCGGCTATTCGCGATTCTATCCGGCCGGTGCGGCGGTGGGCCATCTGCTGGGCTATGTTGGTGCAGCGTCAGCCGAAGATTACGAGAAAGAGCGCAATCCGCTGCTGATCACGCCCGGCTTCAAAATCGGCAAGGACGGGCTGGAAAAGCACTTCGAAACGCGCTTGCGCGGTGTGCCGGGTGCGCGCCGGGTGGAAGCCACCGCTTCAGGACGGATCGTGCGCGATCTTGGCACGCGCGAAGATGTGCCGGGTAAACCTATCCAGCTTACCATCAATGCCGGCCTGCAAGACTATGCCGCGCGCCGTATCGGGCTTGAATCCGGTTCGGTTGTGGTAATGGACTGCGAGACCGGCGACGTGCTGGCCATGGCTTCGATGCCCAGCTTTGACCCGAACAGCTTTTCCGATGGTATTGGCCGCATCGAATGGAAGATGCTGTCCGAAGACGATCATGTGCCCTTGCGCAACAAAGTGCTGCGCGGGCTCTATCCGCCCGGCTCCACGGTAAAGCCGATGGTAGCAATGGCCTTCTTGGAAGCCGGACTTGACCCTAGCGCCAGCGTGGGGTGCAGCGGCGGTTTGCGCGTTGGTAATCGCGTGTTCCACTGCTGGAACCGGCGCGGCCACGGCACGGTGGATATGGCCAAGGCTATTTACCAGTCTTGCGACGTCTATTTCTATCACTTCGCCCAACAGTTGGGCATGGACGTGATCGCCACCATGGCGCGCAGGCTGGGTCTGGGGCAGGAATTCCCGATGCCCTATGCCGGACAATCCTATGGCACTGTGCCAGATCCGGCATGGAAGATGCGCAAGTATCAAAAGGAATGGGCGCTTTACGATACGGTAAACGCCACGATCGGTCAGGGCTATATGCTGGTCAACCCGCTGCAACAGGCGGTGATGGCATCGCGCATTGCATCGGGCCGCGAGGTGATGCCGCGTCTGGTGCTCGATCGCAACGCGCCGCCGGTCAAATCGATGGGTTTCCGGCAGGACCATCTTGATTACATTCATGCGGCGATGAGCGAAGTGGTCAACGGGCGGGGCACCGCCGGACGCGCCCGACTGCCGGTTGAAAACGTGCTGATGGCAGGCAAGACCGGGACCGCGCAAGTCGTTGGCCTCAATGTTGCCAATGGCAAAAGCGGCGCATGGAAGTACCGCGATCACGGCCACTTCATCGCCTTTGCCCCGTTCGACAAGCCCAAATACGCTTGCGCAGTGGTCATTGAACATGGTGGCGGCTCGGGCGCAGCCTATCCCATCGCCCGCGACGTCATGACCTATATCTTTGCACCGGACAAAGCGATGGCCGTGCTGGATGAATTTGAAAAACAATGGGGCGGCAACGTGCAGCAGCGCATGGCCCGACGTTATAACAGTTTTGCGGCCCAATTTGGTGCCAGCGCGCCCAAGCCCTTACCCGATGATGAAGCGCTGACCGAGCAGGTGGAGCAAGCGCGCAAGCCCGATAGCGCCCCTGCCAATGTCCAGACAGACGCCGCCGCTCCGCCGCCCGAACCCGTCTCGGCTCCGCCCTCAACACAACCTGCCGCCACACCGGCGCAGTTACCCACAGCGCCGCAACCAACCGTGCAGGGGCAACCTTGATGCCACGCGCCTACATTCCCGCCGCGATTGCGCGTCAGCCATGGGGCGTACTACTCCCTTTAATGGCGCTTGTCGGGTTCGGCGCAGCTGTGCTCTATTCCGCCGCTGGCGGTCGGTTCGAAACCTGGTCACTGTCACACATCGTGCGCTTTTCGGTCTTTTTGGTCATGGCCATGGTCATCGCCCGCCTGCCGCAAGACTTGTTCCGGAAAATGGCAGTCCCAGGTTATGTCGTGCTCTGCCTGCTCCTGATCCTTGTCGAACTGATCGGCGGGATCGGCAAAGGCAGCCAGCGCTGGCTTAACCTCGGTTTCATGAACTTGCAGCCGTCAGAGTTGATGAAACCCGGCATTGTACTCGTGCTGTCGTGGTATTATTCCGTGCTACCAGTGGGCGAAACCCAAAACTGGCGGGCACTTGGCACAGCGGGTGTCCTTCTCGGCGTTCCGGCGGGCCTGGTAATGCTCCAGCCTGATCTAGGGACAGGCCTTTCGATCACGTTCGGCGCGGTGGTGATCATGTTCCTTGCCGGTTTGCCACTACGCTGGTTTCTCGGTGCAGGAGCGGCGGCACTTATGATCGCGCCGCTGGCGTTCTTTACCCTGCTGCACGGCTATCAGCGCAACCGCGTGCTGGTGTTCCTTGATCCCGAAAGCGATCCTCTGGGCACGGGCTATCACATTACCCAGTCGAAAATCGCCATCGGCTCGGGCGGCTTTTTCGGCAAAGGCTTTGGCGACGGCTCGCAAAGCCACCTGAACTATCTGCCCGAATCGCACACCGATTTTGTCTTTTCAACGATGATCGAGGAATGGGGCATGATCGGCGGACTGTTCGTCTTTGCCGTGTTCGGCCTGATTTATCGTTGGGGCCTTAAAGTGGCGCTGGATTCGCCCGAGCGTTTCCCGCGCCTGCTGGCCTCTGGCATGACGATGACGATCTTTTTCTACATGTGCATCAATCTGATGATGGTCATGGGCCTTGCGCCCGTGGTCGGCATCCCCTTGCCGTGGATGAGCCATGGCGGCTCTTCGATGATGACCAACATGATCTGTATCGGCACCATCATGGCCGTAGAGCGCTGGAACCGCGTTGCCCCCCGCAGCCTTTCCTGATCCTGCTTGGACGCAAAGTGCGACGTGGTTGCACAAAAGCAAAATTGGGGCTTGGCAGGGTCCAGAAAAACGCTAAGGGAACTGCTCCCGAACGGGAATGCCGGATGGCAGTGGACGCATAGCTCAGTTGGCAGAGCAGCTGACTCTTAATCAGCGGGTCCTTGGTTCGAGCCCAAGTGCGTCCACCACTCTCTTGATATTTGTTATCACGCTGTCGCGCTCCGCCACACAAGTATATGGTTCGTCTGCTACACGGGCATAGCGAAAGCACACGCGCTAGCGATCAGAGTATGAATCTCAGAAAGATCATAGTCTGATCGCAAGCAATGGGTGCAGGCTGGTGGACCAAGCGGGTCAGAGCAGGACATCGCCCCCGACATTAAAGCTCGCCAAGACGCCTGCAAAGCCGAAGCCGACGATATCATTGAACCCGTCGTTGTTGATGTCGGCGATTTCGCGGTGGAATGTGGCGTTGCTGTTCCACCCCTGGTTGGCACCAAAGTTTGCAACGTCGAAGTTGGCCGCGCCAAAGGTTCCGTCTGCCTTGCCATAGGCAACCAGCGTTCCTGCAAAACCGAAGCCGACCAGATCGGCAAAGCCGTCATTGTTGATATCGGCAACAGTGCGCGCAAAGCCGTCTTGTGTCGCCCATCCTTGCACTCTGCCGAAATTGTCCAGTGCGAGTTTGGCAGCGCCAAAGGTACCGTTGCCGTTGGACAACGCAACAAGCGTGCCTGCCTGACCGAAGCCGATGATATCGTCAAAGCCATCGCCATTCACATCGGCCACGGCGCGATGGAACTGGTTGTCGCTGGTCCAGCCTTGCGCCACGCCAAAGTTGCTTACGGCCAACGTGGCGTTCTGGAACGTGCCGTCACCCCTGCCGAGCGAGACCAGCGCTCCGGCAGAACCGAAACCGATGATATCGGCCTTACCGTCACCATTCACGTCGCCCATGGTGCGGGCAAAGCCGTCCTGCGTGCTCCAGCCTTGCGTGCTGCCAAAGTTGTTCACACCAACAGTGGGCGTGGCGAAGGACCCGTCTGCCTGTGCCAGCGAAACCAGCGTGCCCGCAAAGCCGAATCCGACAATGTCGGCACGGCCATCGCCGTTAACGTCGGCCAGTTCGCGATGGAATTGGTTGTTGCTTGTCCAGCCCGCTGTCTGGCCAAAGTTCCCGACCTTGAGCGTGGCGGCAGTGAAGCTGTTATTGGCCGCGCCAAACGACACCAGCACCCCGGCAAAACCGAACCCGACAATGTCGTTGAATCCGTCGCCGTTCACATCGGCAATGTGGCGGGGAAACAAATTCTGGCTGCTCCAGCCACCGGCCCCCACCGCAAAGTTATTCACCAACACGCCGCCAGTATTGGCAAACTTGAACGAGAACGTGCCGTCGCTGAACCGCAATTGCTCGACGTTTGCAACCGTATCAGTCCCGTCGGCCCCTGCTGCCACTGTCAGCGTGCCATTGGCATTGCGCGTAACCACGGCCTGCGAGCGGGCAACGGAATAAACCGCAACATCCGTGCCTGCACCGCCGTTGATAATGTCGTCTCCGGCCCCACCGGTCAGAATGTCATCGCCTGCATCGCCCCTCAGCACATCGCTCTGGTCGCTGCCGGAAATCGTGTCTGCACGAACGGTGCCGGTGATGTTCAAACCCGTCGAGTTTGCAACGCCACTGGCGTTGAAGGTCTGGACGAACACGCCTTCGGCAACGGGATTGCCCGGACGTGCACCAATGGTGCCGGTCAGCGTTGAACCAACCGTGAGGCCGCCTACGATCAGGAAGACTTGCGCATCTGTCGTTCCTAGTTGGGTAAGCAAAGCTGCCGGGATCCGGTATTCACCATTGGCATCAGGTGTGAGTGCAGGAATCTGGATCGAGCCCGAAGGTAGATATGTTGCGCCTGCAATTCCAGCGAGGTCAAGTGTACCACCCGACGACTGCGTGATCAGCATCCCGACCGACGTTGGCCCGGTGCCATTGGCATAAGAGGCCGAATCGATCTGGAAGGTTTCCGCACGGCCGCTTGTTGTGGCGATGAACCCGAACCCGTTGGGCAGAACTGTCGTGCTGGTGGGCACATCCACCAGCGCCGCTGTCTGGCTATAGGATAGGTCCTGCTGGCTTTCGATAAAGACGCCAACGCTTTGCCCTTGGTTCAGGCCCGTTATCTGCAAGTTCATGCGGTTGTCGATACCGAACTGGTCCAGGATAGACTGGGTGATCTGCACCCGGCCAAACGCGTCTGGCGTGAGCGCAACCGTCTGCTGTGCGCCGCCATTGCCCACACCTACCAGCGCGAACCTTGCGTTGGCAGGTGGGGAATCAAAGAAGAGCGCTTCGGGTCTTCCAGCGACAACCAAGAAGATGGTCTCGTTCGGAACAGTCGCCGTGACGGTAGCATAACGCCCTCCGGATTCCGGCTCCAGCGAATAGGTGAGAGCATAACCGCCGCCCGCGAGCGCTTGCAGATCATAAGATAAAACATCAAGCGAGTTAAGCAAGTCTGGCGACAGTCCTTGCAGCACCGTCACCGCGCCCTGTTTCGTGCCGTTCGCGGCAAACCGCTGCACCGCAAGCCCGCTTGCCGTGCCGTCGATATGATTACCATCGACCAGCCAGTGCACCACGAAGCCGCCGTCATCCAGCGCCGTCATGCCGACATTGAAACGGCCGTCATCCGTGTTTGTAAGCACCGGCGCAGATGTATTATCAATACGGGGGCCGAGCGCCCCGGTCGCCACGCCGCTGGCGTTGAAGGTCTGGACATAGAGCCCTTCGGGAATGGCGATGGCTGGACGCGAACCGATGGTGGCATTCAGCGTTGAACCGGCAGCAAGGCCGAGAACGATCAGAGCGGATTGCGCGTCACTCGTACCAAGCTGCGCCAGCAATTGAGCGGGCACGTGGTAATCACCGTTGGCATCGGGTGTCAGGCCGGTAATCTGGATTGTGCCGCTTGGCAGCCGCGTTGCTCCGGGAATTCCGGTTAAGTTAAAGCCAATATCGGTTGCAGGCGTAAACACCATAGTCACCGAACTTGGCCCGGTGCCGTTAGCAAAAGTTGCAGAATCGATGCTGAAAACTTCAGGTCTTCCAGATAATGTGAGTATACCCCCTCTACCGCTGGCTGAAGCAACAGAGCTGATAGGCACATCTACCAATGCGGCGGCGGGATCATACCGCACGTCTTCCTCGATCAAAATGCTGACGTTGACACTCTGGCCCTGCGTCAACCCTGTCACCAGCAAAACAAGGCGGTTATCGATGCTGAACTGGTCGAGAATAGCCTGCGTGATCTGGATCCGGCCAAATGCATCAGGGGTGAGCGCAACGGTTATTGACGCACCATTATTGCCTGAACCCTGCAGCGCATAACTGGCGTTGGCAGGTCCTGATTGTACGAAGAACCCGCTGGGACGTCCGACTACATTAAAGCCAAAAGTCAAGCCAGTCCCGCCTGCCGTCGCCTGAACTCCGCGCCCACCGCTCTCAAGGCCCAGCGCATAGGTCAGGGCATAACCGCCTCCTGCCAGCGCTTTCAGGTCATACGATGAAATATCCGGCGCATTGAGCACCTCTTGCGACAGCCCTTGCAGGACCGTCACCCCGCCTTGCTGCGTGCCGTTGGCGGCAAACCGCTGCACTGCAAGGCCACCAGCGCTGCTGTTTACATCACCGTCATCGATCACCCAGTGCACAACATAGCCGCCATCATCCAGCGCCGTCAGCCCGACATTGTTTCGCCCGCCGTCTGTGTCGAACAGCACTGGGGCCGGTCCGCCATCAAGCCGGGGACTTTGCGCACCAATCGCCACCCCGCTCGCGTTGAAGGTCTGAACAAACAGACCTTCCGGATTGGCAGTGGCCGGACGTGTGCCCATAGTGGCGGTTAGCGTTGAACCGACGGTAAGCCCGCCAACGATCAGGACTGTTTGGGCATCAGCAGTGCCAAGTTGGGCGAGCAATGCAGAGGGAATGCGGTAATCACCGTTGGCATCGGCTGTCACGCCGTCAATCTGGATCGTGCCGTCGGCCAGGCGTGTGGCGCCAGCAATTCCGGTGAGGTTAAACCCGATATCGATTGTCGGCGTGATCTGCATAGTGACAGAACTTGGCCCGGTACCATTCGTAAACAATGCAGAGTCAATGTGGAAGGTTTCTTGGCGACCGGAATTCGAGAAAATGAACCCGAAGCCGGGATTCACCACGACAGAACTGGTGGACACATTCACGAGTGCTGCTGCCAGATCATAACGGACGTCCTCTTGGACCGAGATGCTTACATTGGCGGTTTGCCCCGAGGTCAACCCGGTCACCTGCAAGAAGAAGCGGTTATCGATACCGAACTGATCGAGGATTGCTTGCGTAATCTGGATTTGGCCAAACGCATCAGGCGTGAGTGAAACCGACGTTCTCACAAGGTCATTGTTCACCCCATTTAGCACAAAACCTGCGTTGGCGGGGGCACCCTGAACGAAGAAGGATGCAGGGCGTCCCGCGATATTCAGAAACGGTGTCATAGAGGTGTATGTTTCAAAACGCCCTCCCGACCGAAGCTCCAGCGAATAAGTGAGGACATAGCCACCACCCGCGAGCGCCTGTAAATCATATGACGCATCGTCCTGGTTTTTGATAAGGTCCTCCGGGAGCCCTTGCAGGACCGTCACGCCACCCTGTTTTGTGCCATTGGCGGCAAAACGCTGCACCGCAAGACCGCTTGCACTGCCGTCAATATCACCACCATCGATCAGCCAATGGACGACGAAACCGCCCCCATCCAGCGCCGTCATCCCGACGTTGCTCCGACCGTCATCCGTTTCAGACAACCCCGGTGCCAACCCGCCATCAATGCGGGTAGCCAAACGTACCGTCGGCACCAAAGCATTGTTTACCATACATCCCCCAACCAAACTGACAAATGATCGCCCAGCCTTCGCTTCCGAAGCCTTTGTCACAATCATTTAGAAATTTATCGGAGAAAGCAATTAACTATCGTAAACTATTGTGACAATTTTCACCATTATTCCCGATTATCCTGCAAGAACTGCTCAAAAAAAACGCCGGGACTTTTGGCCCCGGCGCAATACTCTGGTCTGGTCAATCAGGTTAGAACTTGAAACCTGCCATCACACCATAACGGCGCGGTTCAAGAGTGAAGATGTTGGTAAACAGGCCGGATGATTGGTCGGTCACGTAAAGGCCGGTGGTTGCGTTATTGTTGGCGATATTCTGGATGTAGCCTCGCAGGAACCAGCGATCATCCCGGCCATTCAACTGGATCTGCGCATTCATCACAGAAAAGCCCCGAATCCGGTTGATATTGCCATTGAAGATCGTGCCATAGCTGTCGCCGGTATAATTGATGTCAAACCGGGGTACGATCGACATGTCTCCCGCTTCCAGCGTGTATTGAACACCGGCAGACCATTTGAATTCCGGCGCTTGGGGCAATTGGTTGCCCTTCACGTTGCGCTCGATCCCCGAACTCACGCGAATGCCGCCAAACGCGCTGCCCACTGCCGCCGCCTGCTGTGCCAGAACACCGCAGATGGAAAACGCGCCGGTCGTGTTTGTGCCCGGGATCGGAGTTGCCGGACGCAAGCCGACGCCGCCGTTGATCGTGTTGACAAAAGCATTGGCCGCAGCCGCACTTGCCCCGGTTACCGCACAGTTCGATCCCAGCGTGATATCCTTGATGATCACAGTGTCCGGTCGGCCTGCGGAAACATCGCGCGTGTCCACAAAGAACTGGTCGCCTGCAACCTTGGTTTTCAGATAACTGGCCGAAACGTTGACCAGCAGATTGCGCGTCGGGGCCATGATCGCCTCGGCCTCGACGCCGTAGATATTGGCATCGATATTGTCGTTAACCGAAGTGCGCGCGGTAATGCGGCTAAGCTGCAGATCCTTGTAGCGATAGTAAAACGCCGAAAGGTTGAGCTGCAAAGCGCCAAAGCGGTTTTTCGAACCCAGTTCAAACGCGTCCACCGTTTCGGGCTTGAACACATCGTTGACCGAACCCACCGAGAGCGGCGGGTTGATACCGCCCGATTTGTACCCGCGTGAATAGGACACATAGACAAGATTATCCGAACTGATCTGATAATCGATCACCGCGCGCCCGGTCATCCGGCCAAAGCTGACCGAGCGTTCCTGGAAGGGCTGAACACCTGCCTGACCCTTGTCGAAATCGGCTGTGGCAATGTTCAGCGCATCTTCCAACCGCGTAGCGCCAACCGGGGCAAGGATGGCACCGCCGCTGGCAAACTCGCTCGACAACCCGTTGCTCAGCAGGGTTGTTCGTGCGCGGGTGGATTTCTTGTCGTGATTGTAACGCAGGCCCAGTGTCAACTTCAGCTTATCGTTGAACTGGAAATAGGTTTCACCAAAGATGCCATAGCTGTTAAGCAAGCCACGTTCGGTATTGCTGCGGAAGAATGGCGATGCGCGGAACACCGCCCTGCCCCCGGTTGCGCCCGATGCCGCCGCCGCAGCACCGAGAATCCCTGCGGCATAATCAAGGCCGAAGGAATTGACGAAATAGTTGTTATTCGTCGTCTCGCCCCGCAGATAATTGGCACCGATCAGGAAATTGAACATGCCGTCAAAATCGGAATCGATATGGGCCTCGCCAGCATATTGTTTGTAGGACTGGCTTGATTCATCAATATCCAGCGATGTCCGGGCACAGAGCGGCTGGGCATTGGCACCAAACACCCCGACATTGTTTGTATCGATGTCAGACTGGCAGACGTTTCCGGTGGGGCCATTGGGGATCAGGCGGGCTGCAATCGGCGCAAAGGCAAATGCCGTTGCCGGATTGGCCGCAAATGCCGCCAAGGCGAACAGCCCCGGGCTGCCGGAAATCGCGCGCGCGGTTGTTAGGTTATAGTCCGTCCGGCTGCGAATGGTGTTGCGCGAATAACCGGCGGTCACATTCAGCGTAAGTTTATCGCCCAGCGTTTGCTGCAATTTGCCTTGGTAGACTTCTTCTTCGGCGAAATAGGATGGCAGATAATCGACATCTACCGTCCTGACGTCAGCGGGATTGCGTGCGCCCAGGAAGCCATCGCCATCATCACCATAGATGCTGCCAAGGCCAAGCGCTGCAAAACTGGGGGAAACGGCGATGCCAAAGAATTCACGCGAAGATAGCAGATTGGCCAGCGTCGCATCACCGTTGGGGGCTTCATTGGCCAGTTTATCCGGCAAACAGCCCAACACGCCGGTCGGGTCGCGGTGGCACAATTGCTTTTGTACGCGGCTGCGATTGTCATTCTCGCGGAAGTAATAGGCAGACAGATCAACCGTAGTGTTGGCGCTTGGCTCCCAGCGCAGAGATCCGCGCAGCGCATACATATCGCGCCCGTCGATGCGGCTGTTGGTGCCAATGTTATACGTATACCCGTCGCGCTTGTTATACATTCCGGCCACGCGGATACCGAGCGTATCGGTTAGCGGCGCATTGACCATGCCGCGCACGCGGACCGAATTGTACTTGCCGTAATCAACGTCACCCGATGCGCCAAAGCCTGAAAGATCAGGGCGCGCGGTAATGATGTTGACTACGCCCGAAGTGGCGTTGCGGCCAAACAAGGTGCCTTGCGGACCGCGCAGCACTTCGATCCGTTCCAGATCGAAGAATTCGGTTTCGAACAGTCGGCTGGCAACCATCGGCATATCGTTCAGATGGATGCCGGTGGCAGCATCGCACGAAACACCCACGCACAAGTCGCCAATACCGCGAATGGTAAAGCTTGAGGAGGTAAAGTTGGTCTTGGTAAACGTCACGTTAGGCAATGAAAGCTGCAAGTCAGATGAATTCTGGATTTGCTGCTTATCGAGATTTTCAGCAGAAAATGCCGATACCGCAATCGGCACCGCCTGAAGTGATTGCGCTTGGCGCTGCGCGGTTACGATGATTTCTTCAAAGCCGATATTATCATCGGCGGTTTGTGCAATAACGGGTGACGATATGGCTGTAACGCACACGCCAGCCATTAGGGAAAGTTTGCCCCTCATAAGTCAGACCTCTCTCCAGCGATGCCCATCGTTTATCGTGGGTCACGTGAAACACAGGACATAACGGGAGCAAACTTTTGTCAATCGGTTAATTAAAAACTGTCCATTCCGTAACGTAAGGTTATCGGGGATTGGGGCGCTGCCCGTGCCAAAACACCCGGATTTATGGAAAATCGCCGCGATCACCGTCCAAAACCGGCATCCTAGAGGCTCGACCGGCGACTCGAGTGATGCTGTTGCGTTTCAGATTATGTCTCCATGCGGTGGCAACGGACGACCGGGTGCTTGCTCTAAACCCTCGGCGAGAAACCCCCGGCGATACCCGAAAAGGCATCAACCAAGTATACTTTAATAAGCTTCGAAAATGGCATATCGTAATAATCTATCTCACTGAAAAAGAGAAAATATTACTGATAATATTAGCTTTTTTATTCAATATGACGCCCGCCTTAAATTAATACGTGGAAGTACTTAGCGTTAAACCGAATAGTTAAATGACTTATCTTCGCGGATTAACGGCGATGGAATGGCGGGGGTTCGGCATTCCTTTAGCCGACGGGGGTGTCATCGGATGAGCCAGAACCAGCTTAGGGCCAAAGCACGCAGACTAATTGCTGCCGCAAATGAATTGCTTGCCATCGCACACGAGCTTGAACTCACCGGAGATAGCCCCTTATCGGCGGACAAAGGCACGACTTATAACGCCAAGGACAGCCCCGTATGGGCAGAAGTGGCCCGTTCCAGCTATCGCGAACGCCGCCGCCGGGGTGAAGTGTTTGACGATCCTACCCTGTTTGGCGAACCGGCTTGGGACATCATGCTCGATCTGTTCATCGCTGCCAAGGAACGCAAACGCCTACCGGTGACCAGTGCCTGCATCGGCGCTGCGGTTCCCGTCACCACCGCCTTGCGCTGGCTGACTGTGCTGGAAGACAAAGGCCTGATTATCCGCGAAAATGACGCTGCCGATGCACGCCGCGTGTTCGTCCGACTGTCAACCGATGGCTACGAAAAGATGATCACCTATTTCAGCAGCGTCGCCGGGAACATGCGGCAGGATGAACACATCGAATCACCTGCTTTCCGCGTGGCCAACTGATCCACGAACCAAAAAGGGCGGCCCGCAAGAGCCGCCCCTTTGTTGTTAAGTCAGCAGCAATCAGCCGCCGAGGCGACCAAACGCGGCCTTGCCGGCATAACGTGCCGACGAACCAAGCTCTTCCTCAATGCGGATCAGCTGGTTGTACTTGGCCAACCGGTCAGACCGCGCAAGCGAACCCGTCTTGATCTGGCCGCAGTTGGTGGCAACTGCAAGATCGGCAATCGTTGCATCTTCGGTTTCACCCGAACGGTGCGACATGACGGCGGTATAACCGTTGCGCTGCGCAATGCTCACCGCTTCCAGCGTTTCGGTCAGCGTGCCGATCTGGTTGACCTTGACCAGCAGCGAATTGGCAAGGCCCTTGCCGATGCCCATCGTCAGGCGCTTTGGGTTGGTCACGAACAGATCGTCGCCGACCAGTTGCACACTCTTGCCAACCTTCGACGTCAAAGCCGCCCAGCCTTCGAAATCATCTTCGCTCATGCCGTCTTCAATCGAGATGATCGGATAGGCATCGCACAGCGCGGCAAGGTAATCGGCCATGGCATCGGGCGAAAGCGAGAGGCCTTCACCGCTGATTTCATACTTGCCATTCTTGAAGAATTCGGTGGCGGCGCAATCAAGCGCGATCATCATGTCTTCGCCCGGCTTGAAGCCTGCCTTTTCAATCGACTCCATCACGAAATCGAGCGCATCGCGCGTGCTGGCAAGGTTGGGCGCAAAGCCGCCTTCATCGCCCACAGAGGTCGACAGGCCCTTGTCATGCAGGCCCTTCTTGAGCGTGTGGAACACTTCTGCGCCCCAGCGCACCGCCTCGGCCAGCGTTGGCGCGCCCACCGGCATGATCATGAATTCTTGGAAATCGATGGGGTTATCGGCATGCTCGCCGCCGTTGATGATGTTCATCATCGGCACCGGCAGCACGTGCGCCGAAACCCCGCCGACATAGCTGTAAAGCGGAAGGCCGCGCGCATCGGCTGCTGCCTTTGCCGTCGCAAGGCTGACGCCCAAAATCGCGTTCGCACCAATACGGCTCTTATTCTCGGTCCCGTCAAGTTCGATCATCGCCAGATCGATGTCGCGCTGGTCTTCGGCATCCAGGCCAACAAGCGCTTCGGCAATGTCAGAATTGACCGCCGTAACCGCCTTGGTCACACCCTTGCCCATATAGCGCGCCTTGTCGCCATCACGCAGTTCAACCGCCTCATGCGCGCCGGTCGATGCGCCCGATGGCACAGCGGCGCGGCCAAAACTGCCGTCTTCCAGCAGAACATCAACTTCAACGGTGGGGTTGCCACGGCTATCGAGGATTTCACGGGCATGAATGTCAAGGATCGCGGTCATGGATTGCTCCCTGCAAGGGCGGCGGCAAAGAATCTTGCGCACCAAAGGTCTGGCGCGGCCCTATCGTTTGGAACCCAGACAGGCAAGCCGCGTTGGTGGTAGAATACGCCGAACAGTAATCAAACCCGCAGCCTTTGTGTTATAGGGTCTAGCAAGTTACCAGTTACTGCCCATATCGTAGCGGCAACAACCGCACGACATGCCGAAGGGAACCCACAATGGCCGATACCACGATGACCCCCGCCGATGCTGTCACCACCGACGCCGCAACTCCTGAAGCAACGGAAACCACCAGTTCCAAGGGCCGCTTCACCAAAGCCATCGAAGAAGCCAAGGCCGGTGCCGAAGCGCTAAAGGGTGAAGCCATCGACAAAGGCGCGGAATACAAAGCCAAGGTCAGCGAAACCGCAACCGATTGGATAGGCGAAGCCAAAGGCTATGCTGAACAAGCCAAGGAAAAGGGCGCAGCCCTCGCCGTTGAAGGCAAGGCCAAGGCCAGCGACGCCCTCACCACGCTTGGCAAAGTCATTTCCGACAATGCCGGAACCATCGATGAAAAGCTGGGCGTGCAATATGGCGATTACGCCCGCACCGCCGCGCGCTCGATCCAGGAAACCGCCGCCAAGCTTGAAGCCAAGGATCTGGGTGAACTGGGCAATGACGTGAAGGATTTTGTCCAGAAAAGTCCCGGCGTTGCCATCGGCATTGCCGCAGTTGCCGGGTTTGCCATTGCCAAGCTGCTCTCGGGCGGGTCGGACAAGGACTGACAGAAAGCCGTGATGCGGTTATGGCGGTCTGATGGCTGACACTGAACTCCCCGCTCCAGCGGATGATGATCCAAAGCCATCCTCGGTCGGCGATGCACTTCGCGCGCTGATCGAAGATGGCCAGACGCTGATCGAGGCGGAAGTCGCCTATCGCAAGGCGCAGGCCGCGTTCGGCCTCGGTGAAGCAAAAGTCATCGCGCTTCTGCTCGTGTTCGGGCTCGCTTTCGGCTTCTTCACCTTGCTGGCATTGGTCGTCGGACTGCTGCTGGCGCTAGCGTTCTACGTCGGTGTCTGGGGCGCTCTGGCGATTGTGGGCGGCTCGCTCCTCACGCTCACCGCGCTGTGCCTGTTTCTGGCGTTGAAACGGGCGGGCCGCGCCAAGGCGGCACTTTTGGTAGGCGAGAAGCCGCGATGAGCGATCCACAGACCATCGCCGCCGCGCGTGCTTTGCGCGATGAAGCGCTCGCCATCGTGCGGGCAGACCTTGAACTGGCCAAAGCAGAATCATCGCCTGCACGGATCAAGGAACGTGCAATCGATGAAGCCGTTGAGATGATTGACACCGTTCGCGACGTCGCAAACGAAAACAAGGCCATCATCGGCGCAATCTTGGCAGCATTGATCGGCTGGTTCCTCAGAGGGCCGCTGATCGATCTGGCCACCAAGGCGCGCGATGCCATCCGATCCGGAGATTGATATGAACGACGCTACGCCAGACACCAAACACGAACTGCGTGACAAAGTTGAGGCCGCGAAAACGCGATTGGCCGAACGCACCGCCAACGCGCGCCCCGTCGAAACCGTCAAGACCCTGATCGTCGAACACCCCGTCGCCTCGGTCGCCGCCGGCATTCTGCTCGGCGCGCTGATCGCCAAAGCCCTCCCCTCATCCGGACGCTTCCGCAAAGGCGCCGCCGGATTGGCCACCGTCGCGGGCAAATACGCGGTCGATTATGCGATGAAGGCCGCTGAAGCGGGCCGCGAAGGCTTGCACAAAGTCGAAGAAGCAGGCGGAAAGCTGGCCGACGCTGGCGGCACTATGGGCGGTAAGATCGCCGAAAGCAGCAGCGATGCCCGCCGCAAAGCCACCGACTTGGCCGACGTCGCCCGTGCCGCCGCCATCGAAGCCAGCGAAATCGCCATCCGCAAAATGACCGAACTGGCATCGCGCATAAAGCACTGATATTGCCCGACATGGATGGCAGCTAGACGGTGATCTTCGCCACAAGCTGCCATTCGGGAAGCGAAGCCATTCCCGACCGTTAAACCTCCGCATGTGATGGACGATTGCTGACGGCTACCGCCCATGGCAACATGATCTGACGATGAGAGGAGTGAAACGCCTTGGATCATGCCACGCCGAATCTTCCGTCACGAGACTTTACCACAACCGCAGAATTCTATGGTCGCTTCGGGTTCACAGAGAACTGGCGCGACGACAATTGGATGATTCTCGAACGAGGTGGAGTCACCCTCGAGTTTTTTCCGCATCCAGAGCTTGATCCGGCGAAGAGTTCGTTCAGTTGCTGCTTGCGCATGGATGATGTTCAGTCCTTTTTTGAAGATATCCTGCGCTCTGGTGTGCTGGAAAAAACGATGGGCTGGCCGCGCCTGCATCGCCCAAAAGCCGAGGAATGGGGCGGCAAAGTGGGTGCTCTAATCGACCCGGACGGGACTCTCCTGCGCCTGATACAGGAAGCAGATTAGCTGGCTGGCGGCTTGAGGCGCCAAAGCGAAAGCCGCCATTCCGCTCCCCACCCAATTCCCGCCAACCAGATCGTTCTGCGATCATGCCGTTTGCAGACCTTAGAGCGCCGTTCGACCAATCTGGATTACAGTGACCCAGATTGGTCGAAAAGCGCTCTAACTCACGTCCGAATTCTACCGATGCCGCCTCACCTCCTACGCAGAAATACGCTGCTCCCCGACTTGCTTTAAACCTGTCATTTTGTATGGGCACACACTTATCCTCCCCAAAGGAAAGTCGCCAAATGCCGAAGTTGCATCTTGTAATGGGCGGACGGGTAAAAGACCCGCAGGGCCTCGATTTCGTTGATCTCAAGGCCATCGATCTGGTCGGTGTGTTCCCCGACTATGCCACCGCCGAAGACGCGTGGCGTAGCGCGGCGCAGCGCACGGTTGATGATGCCGAAATGCGTTATGTCATCGTGCATATGCACAAGCTGCTTGAGCCCGATATGCCCGAGGCTTGAGCCCAAACGAGAAAGGCCCCGGATCACTCCGGGGCCTTTTTTCTTGTTCCGCTCTAGCAGCTATCAAATAAACTCGATCTTCTGCACCAGATAGAACTTGTCGCCCGCTGGCACGGTCACTTCGATTTCCTCGTCCACCTTGCGCCCGATCAGCGCTTTGCCCAGCGGCGAATTATAGCTGATCATGCCATTCTTCGCGTCCGCCTCATAAGGGCCGACGATCTGGTAGCGCACGGGCTTTTCATCTTCATCCAGCAAAGTCACCGTTGCGCCGAAGATGATCTTGTCGCCCGAAAGTGTGGCCGGATCAATGATCTGCGCGCGGCTTACGCGGTCTTCAAGATCGCCAATCGAAGCTTCAACTTGGCCCTGACGCTCTTTGGCGGCGTGATATTCGGCGTTTTCCGAAAGATCGCCGTGCGCGCGGGCTTCCTCGATGGCATCAACGATCAGGGGGCGCTCTTCACGCAGCGCCTTCAGCTCGGCGGTCAGGCGTTCATAGCCTGCAGCAAGCATCGGCAGCTTTTCCACACTCGCCATCGCTTCAATCTCTTTCTTATTCTGCCCCCTGCTTGCCGTTACGGCTTACAGGGAAAAACTGTCCTCGCCGACCCGCGCCGTATGCGCCAGGTCAGCCCTTCAGTACCACAATGCCGGGGAACGCCCGCCCAGGAACCTTTGGGGTTCAGCTATAATAGTCCTGCAATGACCGCACTTCAAGTTCGGCCGCACGCATTGCCTCAATCGCTTCCACCGCAGCCACCGAACCGGCGGCCGTGGTGAACGAAGGAACCCGCGCGCCCAGTGCCGAAGCACGGATCGATGCTGAATCCTTGTGGCTTTGCCAGCCTTCGGTGGTGTTGAAAATCAACGCGATATCGTCATCACTGATCCGGTCAACAATATGCGGACGCCCCTCGGCAACCTTGTTGACCCGCTCCACATTCACGCCCGCATCCGAAAGGTAGCGCGCGGTGCCGCCCGTCGCCACGATCTTGAAGCCAAGCTGCGTCAGCTTGACGACCGCAGGCAAAATCATCGCCTTGTCCGAATCCTTGACCGATACAAACACCGTGCCGCTTTGTGGCAGCTTCACGCCCGCACCCAACTGCGATTTGGCAAAAGCCACCGCAAAGCTGCTGTCGATGCCCATCACTTCGCCGGTCGATTTCATCTCGGGCGAAAGCACCGGATCGATGCCGGGGAAGCGCCCGAACGGGAACACGGCTTCCTTGACCGCCATGTAATCGATCTCTCGCTTGATCGCGGGCAGGTTCGCCAGCTTTTCGCCAGCCATGATGCGCGCGGCAAACTTGGCAATCGGCTGACCAATGGCCTTGGCAACGAAAGGCACCGTGCGGCTGGCGCGCGGATTGACCTCGATCAGGTAAACCTCGCCATCCTTGATCGCGAACTGGATGTTCATCAGCCCGCGCACGTTGAGGCCGCGCGCCAGCAAAATCGCCTGACGCTCCATCTCGGCGATGATATCGGCGGGCAGGCTGTAGGGCGGCAGGGTGCAGGCGCTGTCGCCCGAATGGATGCCCGCTTCCTCGATATGCTGCATCACGCCTGCTACGGTAACATCGTCACCATCGGCCAGCGCATCAACATCGCATTCAATCGCATCGCGCAAGTACTGGTCGATCAGCACCGGGCTATCACCCGAAACCTTTACAGCCGTGGCGATGTAATCATCAAGCTGCGCAAGGCTATCAACGATTTCCATCGCGCGGCCACCCAACACATAGCTCGGGCGGATCAGCACAGGATAACCGATGCGGCTGGCCACCGCCACGGCTTCATCGCGGCTGCGCGCGATGCCGTTCATCGGCTGCTTCAGGCCCAGCTTGTTGACCAGCGCGGCAAAACGCTCACGGTCTTCGGCAAGGTCAATCGAATCCGGCGATGTGCCAAGGATCGGGATGCCCGCATCTTGCAACGCCTGCGCCAGTTTCAGCGGCGTCTGGCCACCAAACTGCACGATCACGCCCACCAGTTCGCCCTTGGACTGTTCCAGCTCAAGGATTTCGAGCACGTCTTCGGCCGTCAGCGGCTCAAAGTACAGGCGATCCGAGGTGTCATAGTCGGTCGAAACGGTTTCAGGGTTGCAGTTGACCATGATCGTTTCGAACCCGGCATCTCCCAGCGCATAACACGCATGGCAGCAGCAATAGTCGAACTCGATCCCCTGCCCGATCCGGTTCGGACCGCCGCCAAGGATGACGATCTTTTTCCGGTCGGTCGGCGCGGATTCATTTTCCGGCTCGCCAAACAGTCCGCTCTCATATGTCGAATACATATAAGGGGTTACGGCCTCGAACTCGGCGGCGCAGCTATCGATACGCTTGAACACCGGGCGTACGCCCAGCTTGTGCCGCAGCGCGCGTACTTCGGCCTCGCTGGTGGCACCGGCCATCGCGTTCAGCACATCGTGCAGCAGGCCCGAACGCTTGGCTTGTGTCTCGGCCATACCGCCCGCAACACCCACCGAACGCACCGCCAGCGTGGCAAGACGCTTGTCGGAAAAGCCCATCGCCTTCAACCGGCGCAAACCGGCAGCATCATTAGGCAAGCCATTGCTTTGAATGGCTTTTTCTTCATCAATGATCTCTGCGATCTGGCGCAGGAACCAAGGCTCATACTTTGTTACCGCATGTACTTCATCAACTTTGAAGCCCTCGCGGAAGGCCTGCGCAATCGCCAGAATACGGTCCGGCGTCGCCTTGCTCAATGCCGCAACGATCTGGTCACGGCTCGCACCCTCCAGTTCAACCACGCGGTTGAAGCCATCAAGGCCGGTTTCCAACCCGCGCAGCGCCTTCTGCATCGATTCCTTGAAGTTGCGGCCAATCGCCATCACTTCGCCGACCGATTTCATCGCGGTGCCAAGGTTGTTGTCCGCACCCTTGAACTTTTCAAAGGCAAAGCGCGGGATTTTGGTCACGACATAATCGAGCGTCGGTTCGAACGCCGCAGGCGTTGCCCCGGTGATGTCGTTCATGATCTCGTCAAGCGTATAGCCGACCGCCAGCTTGGCCGCGACCTTGGCAATCGGGAAGCCCGTGGCCTTCGATGCCAGCGCGGACGAGCGCGATACGCGCGGGTTCATCTCGATCACGATCATGCGGCCATCGGCAGGGTTCACCGCGAACTGCACGTTCGATCCGCCGGTTTCCACGCCAATCTCGCGCAGCACAGCGATGCTGGCGTTGCGCATGATCTGGTATTCCTTGTCGGTCAGCGTCAATGCCGGCGCGACGGTGATGGAGTCCCCGGTATGGACGCCCATCGGATCGACGTTCTCGATCGAGCAGATGATGATGCAGTTGTCGTTCTTGTCGCGAACAACCTCCATCTCGTACTCTTTCCACCCGAGCAGCGATTCATCGATCAGCACTTCGGTGGTGGGGCTGGCTTCAAGGCCGCCCTTCACGATCTTGACGAATTCTTCCTTGTTATAGGCAATGCCGCCACCGGTGCCGCCCATGGTAAAGCTGGGGCGGATGATCGATGGCAGGCCGGTGCGTTCCAGCACGGCCAGCGCCTCTTCCACGGTATGCGCAATGCCGGATTGCGCCGATTCCAGCCCGATCTTGTCCATCGCCTCGCGGAACCGCTGGCGGTCTTCGGCCTTGTCAATCGCATCGGCATCCGCGCCGATCATCTGCACGCCATACTTGGCCAGCGTGCCATCGTTGAACAGCGACAGCGCGGTGTTCAACGCGGTCTGCCCGCCCATCGTCGGCAGCAGCGCATCGGGGCGCTCCTTCTCGATGATCTTGGCCACCACCTCGGGCGTGATCGGCTCGACATAGGTCGCGTGCGCCATGTCCGGATCGGTCATGATCGTCGCGGGGTTCGAATTGACCAGAATGATGCGATAGCCCTCTTCCTTGAGAGCTTTCACCGCCTGCGTGCCCGAATAATCGAACTCGCAAGCCTGGCCAATGATGATCGGCCCGGCGCCGATGATCAGGATCGAGGAGATGTCAGTGCGTTTGGGCATTTTGACGAACTTCGCTATCTAAAGCCCTCCCCCTCAAGGGGGAGGGTTGGGTGGGGGTGTACAACGTATGAGCGACAAACGCCTGACGCCGCTGGCGCGCAAATTGCGCAAAGATCCTACGGATGCGGAAAAACGAATGTGGTCGCGGCTGCGTGGCGAACAGCTTGGCGTCAAATTCACGCGCCAGTTTCCGATTGGAAACGCCATCGTGGATTTCGCCTGCCGCCGCTTGAAGCTGGTCGTCGAACTCGATGGTGGGCAACACGCTGACAGCAGCACTGATGACGCCCGCACCAGAATGATCGAAGCGCACGGCTACCATGTCGTCCGCTACTGGAACAACGATGTCCTCGCCAACACGGACGGCGTCCTGACGGCCCTGATGATCGAAATCGACCTCGCCCGAAACCGAACGTGAATAGCCGACAACCTCTCTTGCCCCTCCCCCTTCAGGGGAAGAAAGGGTGGGGGTGTGCCCACGCCCGATAGCTGGACGCGAGGCTGCGCCTCGCTCCCCCACCCGCGGCGCCTCCCCGCTGGGGAGGGGAGGATTCAGAAGTAATTCGGGGTGTATCACCCCAACATCCCCACGAACTTCTCGAACAGGTAGAAGCTGTCCTGCGGTCCCGGCGATGCCTCTGGGTGATACTGTACACCGAACGCGCGCTTCCCCTTTACCGCGATGCCGCAGTTCGAGCCGTCGAACAGCGAGACGTGGGTTTCCTCAACGGTGTCGGGCAACGCGGTGTTATCCACTGCGAAGCCGTGGTTCATCGAGGTGATCTCTACCACGCCGTCGGCCATGCGCTTGACCGGATGGTTCGCGCCGCGATGGCCTTGGTGCATCTTGGTGGTGCGGGCACCCGCCGCAAGGCCCAGCATCTGATGGCCGAGGCAGATGCCGAAGACCGGCATGTCCATCTCCAGCAGCTTCTGGATCACCGGCACGGCATAAGCGCCGGTCGCCGCCGGATCGCCCGGACCGTTCGACAGGAACACGCCAGCGGGCTTGAGGCCAAGGATCGTTTCCAGCGAGGTCTGCGCCGGAACAACCGTGACGCTTGCCCCCACCTTCACCAGATTGCGGAAGATATTGTCCTTCGCGCCATAATCGATTGCGACGACATGCGGCCTTGAATCGCGCGGAGATCGACCAAATCCTTCACCCAGTTTCCAGACCGAGCCTTCCCACGCCTGCTGCTCATCGCGGCTGACCACGCGGGCAAGGTCCATGCCTTCAAGGCCGGGCCAGTTGCGCGCGCGTTCGATCAACGCGGGGATATCGAATTCGCCCTTAGGATCATGCGCGATCACTGCGTTGGGTGCGCCCGAAAGGCGGATGCGGCGCGTCAGCGCGCGGGTATCAAGCCCGGCGATGCCGACTTTGCCAAGCTTTTCCATCCATGCCTGAAACGGGCCAGCGCTGCGGAAGTTGGCAGGATCGGTCACATCTTCACGCACCAAGCAGCCAACAGCCCCCGGAACGCCGTGGCTTTCCATGTCTTCGGCATTGGTGCCGACATTGCCGATATGCGGGAATGTGAAGGTCACGACTTGGCCCGCGTAGGAAGGATCGGTCATCACTTCCTGATAGCCGGTCATCGCGGTGTTGAAGCACACCTCGCCCACGGCAGAACCGGTTGCGCCAAAGCCACGTCCCCACGCCACAGAACCATCCGCAAGCACAAGGACTCCCGTCGCGCCTTCTGGTTTGGACGCGTGCGAAAGTGCGGGGTCGGCCATGATTGGGGGCGCTCCGTTGGCAGGGGTTTTGGCGATGTTGCTAAGGGGCGGCGGTTAGACCTGAGTCCCGCACGCGTCAACCTAGCGAAGACCGAAAGTTTGCCTTACATGGGGAAATGACCGCCCTTCGGTGCGCCCGTTCACATAAAGACCGACACAGGACACAATTCCACATGATCCGCGATACCATCAAGGCCGCGCAGATTTCTTCGATGAAATCAGGCGACAAAGCCCGCCTCGCCGCCGTCCGCCTGATCCTTTCGAAGCTGAAGGACAAGGACATCGAACTGCGCACCGCCACCGTGGTGCCTGAAGACGACGTGCTGGTAACCGACGTTTTGCAGAAAATGGCCAAACAGCGCCGCGAATCGATCACGATGTACGAAGCAGGCGGCCGTCAGGAACTGGCCGATGTGGAAAAAGCCGAGCTTGCCGTGATCGAGGAATTCCTGCCCCAGCAAATGAGCGAGGACGACACCCGCGCCGCGATTACCGCGCTGATCGCCGAAACAGGCGCTGCTGGCATGAAAGACATGGGCAAGGTTGTGGCCGCACTCAAGGCCAGGCATGGCACGCAGCTGGATATGAGCAAGGCCAGCGGACTGGTGAAAGCTGCGCTGGCAGGGTGATGTAGTGCGTAACGCTACACTTGACGCACGATAGCTTTCAGACTAGGTTTTCAGCATGGAGATCGGATCAATCCGGCATAAGGCGCTCTGCCGCTTTGCTACTGAAGGCAAAGCAAAAGGACTGATCGAGCCGGACCGGTTGCGAGACATGCTGGCCTATATCGATGCCGCAACATCGTTTGATACATTGGCATTGCCGCCAAATTTCGGGCTCCACCAGCTAACCGGTGACCGTGTTGGCACTTGGGCGATGACGGTGGCGCGGAACTGGCGACTGACGTTCACCCGGATCGGGGACCATACTGTTAGCGATCTGGATTTGGAGGATTACCACTGATGGCGATCAAACTTCATGCGTCGATGGCAGTGCACCCGGGCGGCTGGTTGCGCCGTCAAGTGCTTGATCCGCATAATCTTACCGTAAAACGGGCGGCCGAAGTCCTGCACGTCTCGCGGCCCGCCCTCAGCAACTTGCTGAACGGCAATGCAGATTTATCAGCCGAGATGGCGATCCGCTTTGAAAAAGTGTTCGGGCTGAACGCCGACACACTGCTGCGCATGCAATCGGCGTATGACATCGCTGAAGTGCGTCAGCGGCAGGACGAGATTTCGGTGGAATGGCTGCCCGAACTGATGCGCGCATGATTTTCGCATGAGCCTGACCCCGCAATGGATGGACGAACTGCGCAACCGGATCTCGCTATCGGGCGTGATCGGGCGGAGCATTCGTGTGACCAAGGCGGGGCGCGAATTCAAGGCGTGCTGCCCGTTCCATAACGAAAAATCGCCCAGCTTCACGATCAATGACGAGAAGGGCTTTTACCACTGCTTTGGTTGCGGGGCACATGGCGATGTGATCCGCTGGATGACCGACCATCAGGGCCTGCCCTTCATGGAAGCGGTGAAGGAACTGGCGTTGCAGGCAGGCATGGAAGTGCCCGCGCCCGATCCGCGTGCCGCAAAAGTCGCCGAACAGCAAAAGTCGCTGCATGACGTCATGGCGGCAGCCCAAGCGTTCTTCGTCAATTGCCTTGCCGAGGAACGCGGGGCCGAGGCGCGGCGCTATCTGGCCTCGCGCGGGTTTCCGCCCAATGTGGTGCGCGAATTCGGTTTCGGCTTTGCACCCGATAGCCGCACCGCGTTGAAAGAGGCGCTCTCCGCTTTCCCCGACGCCATGCTGATCGAAGCGGGCTTGCGCATCGTGGTGGATGGCAAAGATCCGTACGACCGTTTTCGCGGGCGGTTGATGCTGCCGATCCTTGATCCACGCGGGCGCGTGATCGCGTTTGGCGGGCGCATCCTTTCGGCGGAAAAGACCGATGCCCCCAAGTATCTGAACTCGCCCGATACGCCTTTGTTTGACAAAGGCCGGACGGTTTACAACTTGCACCGCGCCGCGCCCGCATCGCGCGCCAATGGCCGCGTGGTGGTGGTTGAAGGCTATATGGACGTGGTGGCTTTGGCGGCTGCGGGCATTGGCGAAGCCGTTGCTCCGCTCGGCACCGCGCTAACCGAGCACCAGATCGAACGGCTGTGGCGTCTGGTGGAAACGCCGACGCTCTGCTTCGATGGCGATGCTGCCGGTCAGCGCGCCGCAATGCGCGCGATTACCCGTGCCTTGCCAATGCTGCGCCCCGGCCACAGTTTGCGCATCACCACCTTGCCCAAAGGCATGGACCCCGATGATTTGGTCAAACGTGACGGGCCGCAGGCGATGGAAGCGCTGCTCGAAGGCGCAAGCAGCCTCGTAGATGTGCTGTGGCAAGTGGAACGCGATGCCCTCCCCCTTGCCACGCCCGAGGACAAAGCAGGCCTGAAGGCAAGGCTGCTCGCTCACTGTGAGACGATCCAGCACCCTGATATCAAATCGCTCTACCGCCGTGAATTGACCGAGCGATTCGGTGAACTTGCGTTTGCCCGCAAGGAACGCCCGCCCTTCCAACCGCGCCAAGGCGGACAGGTGCGCGGCAATCAAGGCAAAGGTCCGTGGAAGCCTGCCCCGCTGCCCTTGGGCGCGGATGACAAGGCCAGGATGCTCAAGATCGGCAACGGGCCGAGCACGACTTTGCTCGCCGCCGTGTTGACCGGATTGATTCGCTACCCTGAACAAATTGCGCGCCATGCCGAATCACTTGCCCGGCTTCAGCCCGAAGAAAATGCGACCGCTGCGCTCCTTGATGCCCTCCTAACAATTTCGGATAGCGGCCAAACGCTTGAAAAAACGGGCCTCGAACCCATATTGATCGAACGAGGGCTGCGGCCCCCGCCGGCACAAAGTTACGCTGGAATGCGATTCGGCTTTTTGGCCGGCAATGGTGAGCAAGCATCGGACGAATTGGCCGAAGCTGTATCACTGCTGGTCGAACTTCCGGCCGTTGAGGAAGCGCTTGTGGCAGCGACACAAGCCCACGAAACGGTGTTTTCCGACGAAAGTTTTGCTGAACAGCAACGTTTACGCAAACGAAGGGTGGATTTGTTTGCTCGTTTGGAGCAAATGAACCGAGCTCGTGCTGCGTTATAATTATAGTCACAACGCGCATCGGGTCATTCAGGCCCGGCTTAATATGGTGGTACCGGGGTTAAATGGCTTCGAACGAAAAGACCGATAACGGCGATGCGCCGCTGATCGACCTCAACGACGCTTCAATTCGCAAGCTGATTGCCCGCGCCAAGCGCCGTGGCATCATCACTGTGGACGAGCTGAACGAGGCGCTTCCGCAAGACCAGATGTCTGCCGACCAGATCGAAGACATCATGGCCGCAATCTCGGAAATGGGCGTCAACATCGTGGAAAGCGATGAAGACAATGTCGATCCCGAGGACAAGGAAGCCGACGAGGCTGAAGAAGCCGAAACCGGGATGGACGACCGCCCGGTTGTCGAAAAGCGCAAGGAAACGATCGAGCGCACCGACGATCCGGTGCGCATGTACTTGCGCGAAATGGGCGCGGTCGAACTGCTCAGCCGCGAGGGCGAAATCGCCATCGCCAAGCGCATCGAGGCCGGTCGTGACACCATGATCATGGGCCTATGTGAAAGCCCGATCACTTTCCACGCCATTATCCAATGGTCCGAAGCGCTGAACGCTGGCGAAATGCAACTGCGTGAGATCCTCGATCTTGACGCGATGCTTTCCAAGGAGCCTGCGCCCGAGGCTTTGACCGAAGACGGCGAAGAATCAGGCGAGCCCGAGATCAGCGAGGCAACCGCTGGCCCGACCTTCAAAGAAGAAGAAGAGCCCGAGGAAGAGCCTGCCGAAGACGAAGACGACGAGTTGCGCGAACGCCGCGCCCGTCCCGCTGAAGAAGAGGAAGAGGACAACACCCTCAGCCTTGCGCAGATGGAGGCTCAGCTTAAGCCTGCCGCGCTTGAGCGTTTTGCCGAAATCACTGCCCTGTTTCGCGCCTTTGAAAAAATTCAGGGCGAACGCCTCGATGCGCTCGGCCTCGGCAACGATTTCCCCGCAAACCGCGAAACGCAGTATCACAAGTTGCGCGAAGACCTGACGGCGCAAGTCGAATCGGTGCAGTTCCACGCATCGAAGATCGAATACCTTGTCGACAATCTCTATGCCTTCAACCGCCGCCTGACCACGCTTGGCGGTCAGATGCTGCGTTTGGCAGAACGGCACAAGGTACCACGCAAAGACTTCCTCGACATGTATGTCGGGCGCGAATTGGACGATGGCTGGCTGCAAAGCCTTGCGACGCGTGACAAGAAGTGGGCGGCCTTTGCCACCAACGAAGCCGAACCGGTTGAGCGCATTCGCGCCGAAGTCTCGGACATTGCGGCTGCCACCGGCATGTCGCTGGGTGAATTCCGCCGCATCGTCAACATGGTTCAGAAGGGTGAGCGCGAGGCGCGCATCGCCAAGAAGGAAATGGTCGAAGCAAACCTGCGCCTCGTGATCTCGATCGCCAAGAAATACACCAACCGTGGCTTGCAATTCCTTGATCTCATTCAGGAAGGCAACATCGGGTTGATGAAGGCCGTCGACAAGTTCGAATACCGCCGTGGCTACAAGTTCAGCACTTATGCCACATGGTGGATCAGGCAGGCGATCACACGGTCTATCGCGGATCAGGCACGCACCATCCGTATTCCGGTGCACATGATCGAAACGATCAACAAGCTGGTGCGCACCAGCCGCCAGTTCCTGCACGAACAGGGCCGCGAACCGACGCCGGAAGAAATGGCCGAGCGCCTTTCGATGCCGCTCGAAAAAGTCCGCAAGGTGATGAAAATCGCCAAGGAGCCGATCAGCCTAGAAACGCCGATTGGCGATGAGGAAGATTCACACCTAGGCGATTTCATCGAAGACAAGAACGCGATCATCCCTGTGGATGCGGCTATTCAGGCCAACCTCAAGGAAACCGTCACCCGCGTCCTTGCCAGCCTCACCCCGCGCGAAGAACGCGTGCTGCGCATGCGCTTCGGGATCGGCATGAATACCGATCACACGCTCGAAGAAGTCGGCCAGCAGTTCTCGGTCACCCGCGAACGCATCCGCCAGATCGAAGCCAAGGCTTTGCGCAAGCTGAAGCACCCAAGCCGGTCAAGGAAGATGCGATCGTTCCTCGATCAATAAATAGGGACAGTCCCTATTTAAGAAGTGGGGCTCCGCTGCGGCGGGGCCCCACTTCGTTTGTGGTCCACCAGCGCCACTGACTCCGGCAAAAATGGGGACTGTCCCTGTTTTTGAGGAAGCGCCATGCCGCGTACAGCGAGACTTGTCGTCCCCGATTGCCCGCACCACGTGATCCAGCGTGGCAATCGTCAGCAGCCCATCTTCTTTTCCAATAACGACAGGCGACAGTATCTGGCGCTATTGGCAAAGAATTGCGCCGACCATTCAGTGCGTTGCCTGGCGTGGTGCCTGATGAGCAACCATATCCACCTCGTGCTCGTACGTCCAACAGCCGATGCTCTGCGCGCAGTGCTTTCACGTACGCACACCAGCTATGCCCAGCGCATAAACTTGCGCGAAGGCCTCTCCGGCCATCTCTTTCAGGGACGCTACGCCAGCTATGCCATGGATCAAGCGCATCTCGCCGTTGCGGTCCGCTATATCGAGAACAATCCAGTCAAAGCCGGGCTCGTTGTCAGCGCGGAGCAATGGCCTTGGTCAAGTGCCAGAGCCCACATCAATGTAACGAGCGATGGGCTGACCGATCTCGAACACGCCTTCCCGGTCACCAACTGGCGCACTTATCTGACCGATGGCGTCGAAGCCAGCGAGCGCGACGATGAACTGGAGGCTGCTATGCGATCGGGCCGTCCACTTGGCAGCGTTGCAGTGGCTGGAAGCCCTATGGATAAACCAAGACCGCGCGGCCGCCCTCGCATCATTAAATAGGGACTGTCCCTATTTAATGATGCCCTCACCCCACCCGGTACACCGCCAGCCGCACCGTATTCCCGACCTTGCCGCCATCGGCGACATAGATCGAGCGCGCGACCCACGCGTAATCGGGATGCCCGCTGTCCAGCCGGATCGCGGTGCGCATGTAGTATTCCGACGGCGGCACCACTTCGCCCGCCGCGATCCGCGCGCCCACCTCCGGCGAGGCGTGGCGGATGCCGTGGCTCACCACTTCGATCACCGCGCCGTCGTCCGTTTGAATCGCATAGCGCGCATCGAGCTGTGCGACACCGCCTACCTGCACCGTCTGCCAGTCAGCGCCCACGTTCAGGATGCGGCCATTGAGGCGCGGCCCTGTCGCAGACCCGCCGACAATCGGAATGATCCGCCGCGTGCCCGAAAGCGCTGCGCCCATCTCGTGCGGCGACGAAAGCTCGACCACCAGATCGCAGATATGTTCCAGTGCTATTGTCATGCCGCCATTTCTCCCGCAACCTGCGCACCGGCAGGGATTGTCGGCGGCGCAGTGTTGAGCTGCTCTTTCGCAAAGCCCGCCGCCTTCTGGTACGCCAGCATGAATGCTGCGCGCTCGTCTGCGGGGATCACCGCGTCGATATTGTCGAACTGCCCGCCGCAGCGCTCATCCACCATATTGAGCAGGCCGAACGGCCCCGCCCCCCGGTTGCGCATCGCTACCGCGCCGATGGGAGCGCACAACTCGGCATCGAACGCGGCAAAGCTCGCCGCGCTCACCCCTTGCTGCGTCATGATCCGCCCTAACACCCGCGCATCAATGATCGCCTGCGACGCACCGTTCGAGCCCGTCGGATACATCGGATGCGCCGCATCGCCGATCAGCAGTACTGGTCCATCAACCCAAGTTGGCAGCGGATCGCGGTCGATCATCGGGTTCTCGTAAGCCAGATCAGACTTCGCCAGGAGCGCCGGAAGATCGAGCCAACCGTAGACGAAACCCTCGAACTCATGCGCGAACTCCGAAAGCTCGACCGGACGGAACCAGCCCGAATTCGTCCAGTCGTGGCTCGCATCAAAGGTCTGTTCGGCGATCCAGTTGATATCGGCAAGGCCATCGGCATCGGGGTGCGAGATAGGATAGAGCACCACGCGGTGGCGGCTGGTGCCCAGCCCCACAAACGAAGAGCCGCTCCGGATCGGCACCCCGCGTGCCGTCCCGCGCCACATGATCGTGCCGCCCCAGTGGATCGGCGGTTGATCGGGGTGCATCTGCGCGCGGATCGCCGAATGGATGCCATCTGCGCCGATCAACAGCTTGCCGCCAAGTTCCTCGCTCGTGCCATCG
Source organism: Novosphingobium sp. AAP83 (assembly GCF_001295795.1). Taxonomy (GTDB): domain Bacteria; phylum Pseudomonadota; class Alphaproteobacteria; order Sphingomonadales; family Sphingomonadaceae; genus Novosphingobium. Next base: position 28,541 of record NZ_LJHY01000071.1, on the reverse strand, counting down.
GCCCGCTCAACCAGCGCCGTAACGCTGCCATCGGCTTCCTTGCGATAGCCTCTTACCTTGCATCCCAACCGTACCGAATCCGGCCCCAGCCGCTCCAGCACGGTGTTGTAAAGCATCATATGGAACCGGCCGCGATGCACTGCATATTGGTGCCAGCGATAACCCGCTTCCTTGCCGCGCGGCTCGGCATAGATATCCTTGCCGTTCAGCCCTACCAACGCCCATTCGCGCGCCGGAAGACCGACGGCATCAAGCGCTGCCTCGCCAATTCCCAGATCCTCCAGTTCACGCACCGCATTGGGCTGGAGATTGATGCCGACGCCCAGCGGCTTCAACTCGCGCACGCTTTCGAACACGGTGCAGCGCACGCCGATCTGGTGCAGCGTCAACGCCAACACGAGGCCACCGATGCCGCCTCCGGCAATAAGGACATGGTCTTGCTGCATCGTGGTCGTCTTTCATCGGCCGGAAATATTCGCGGCCCTCTAGCGATTGAACGTCCGTCGAGCAATCGTTCGCACCAAGGGGCAACGCTCACAACTGTTACAATGAGCCCCATCGGGCAGATGTTGTGGGTCGATTTCCGGTGGCTTGTTGCGCATTGACTGATTAAAGGCCCGCCATCGAATCCTGCTAAACCGCTGCCGAAACGGAAACCATGCGCATCGCAATCGCCTCAGATCACGCTGCATTCGACCTCAAAGCGAACTTGCGCGAGTACCTGATCGAACAGGGCCATGAGGTTGCAGACCTTGGCCCTGAAACAGCAGATCGCGTTGATTATCCAGACTTTGGTTATAAACTTGCGTCTGTCGTCGCAGATGGCACCGCCGAATATGGCGTGGCTCTGTGTGGTTCGGGCATCGGCATTTCCATCGCGGTCAATCGTGATCCCGCCTGCCGCTGCGCATTGATTTCAGAACCGCTTTCCGCAGCCCTAGCCCGCGAACACAACGATGCAAATGTCATCGCAATGGGCGCGCGGCTTACCGGCGAAGATATGGCCAAGGCCTGTCTTGATGCATTTTTCAGCACTGAATTTGGCGGTGGCCGTCATAGTGGCCGCGTCGAAAAACTTTCCAATCCCACTTTTTGAAGGAGCCTCATACGATGACCACTGCAACCGCAGCGCCGGAAATCCGTAAAGCGGGTTTTTTCACCGAGCACCTCGAATCCGCTGATACCGAAGTCTTCGCCGCAATCCGTGGCGAATTGAACCGCCAGCAGACCAAGATCGAACTGATCGCCTCGGAAAACATCACCAGCCTTGCCGTGCTGGAAGCAACCGGCTCGGTCTTCACCAACAAGTACGCCGAAGGCTATCCCGGCAAGCGCTACTATGGCGGCTGCGAATATGCCGACATCGTCGAAACGCTGGCAATCGAACGCGCCAAAAAGCTGTTCGGCTGCGATTTCGCCAACGTACAGCCGAACTCCGGCAGCCAAATGAACCAGGCCGTGTTCCTCGCGCTGCTCCAGCCCGGTGACACGTTCATGGGCCTTGATCTGAACTCGGGCGGCCATCTCACCCACGGTTCGCCCGTAAACATGAGCGGCAAGTGGTTCAATCCGGTGCCTTACGGTGTCAGCGCCGATACACACATGATCGATATGGACGAAGTTGTCCGTCTGGCGCGTGAGCATAAGCCCAAGCTGATCATCGCTGGCGGCACCGCCTATTCGCGCACGTGGGACTGGGCTGCTTTCCGCGCCATCGCCGATGAAGTGGGCGCCTGGCTGCTGGTCGATATGTCGCACATCTCGGGCCTCGTCGCGGGCGGCGCGCATCCTTCGCCTTTCCCGCACGCTCATGTCGTCACCAGCACCACGCACAAGAGCTTGCGCGGCCCGCGCTCGGGCATCATCCTGACCAACGATGAAGCGCTGGCCAAAAAGTTCAACACGGCGGTGTTCCCCGGCCTGCAAGGTGGCCCGCTGGTCCACGTGATCGCCGCCAAGGCTGTCGCCTTTGGTGAAGCGCTGCGCCCTGAGTTCAAGGCTTACGCCCACCAGATCGTTGCCAACGCCAAGGCGCTTGCCGAAAGCCTCAAGGAAGCGGGTCTCGGCATCGTTTCGGGCAGCACCGACAATCATCTGATGCTGGTAGATCTTTCGGCTAAGGACGTGACCGGCAAAGCCGCTGAAAAGGGCCTCGATCGCGCATGGCTCACCTGTAACAAGAACGGCGTGCCGTTCGACAAGCGCTCGCCCTTCGTCACCTCGGGCATCCGCCTCGGTACGCCTGCAGGCACGACGCGCGGCTTCCGCGAGGAAGAATTCCGCGCAATCGGCAAGTTGATCAGCGAAGTGGTTGATGGTCTTGCGCGCAATGGCGAAGAAGGTGATGGTCAGGTGGAACAGCGGGTGCGTGATCGCGTTGCCGATCTGTGTGCACGTTTCCCTGTGTACCCGGAGCTTTGATACCATGAACAATAACGATGATCTTGCCGCCCGCGCCAAGGACGAAATCTCCGGCATGGCCAAGCAGGGCATGTCCCACCCCTCGACCAAGCCCGTGCTGACCGGCGCGGCCATTGGTGCTGTGGCGGGCGCTTTGCTCCCTGTCGTATCCTTGCCGCTCGGTCTTGCCGTCGGTGCAGGCTTTGCCTTCTGGCAGCGTATCAAACGCTAAACCATGCGCTGCCCGTTCTGTGCCCACGATAACAGCCAGGTAAAAGACAGCCGGCCGAGCGAGGATAACACCTCGATCCGCCGGCGTCGGCAATGCGAGGGTTGCGGAGCGCGCTTCACCACATTCGAACGCGTACAATTACGCGAGGTGATGGTGGTGAAAAGCGGCCAAGGAACAGAAGCGCGGCGTGAAGCCTTTGACCGCTCAAAGATCGAACAATCCGTCTCGCTCGCCTGCCGTAAACGCCCGGTGTCACAGGAAAGGCTCGACCAGCTTGTTTCCGGCATTCAGCGCCAGATCGAAACGATGGGCGATGCCGAAGTGCCGTCCAAGGTCATCGGTGAAATGGTGATGGAAGGCTTGCGTCAATTGGACAGCGTTGCCTATATCCGCTTTGCCAGCGTCTACCGCGATTTCACCGAAGCCCGTGATTTCGAAGAATTCGCCAGCAGTGTTCAGGAAATCAGCGGTCTTGGGATTGCCCAGAAATGACGGTTAACGAGAACCGCCAACCGGTCATGGTTCTGGTGCGTCCGCAACTGGGCGAGAACATCGGCAAAGCCGCCCGCGCCATGCTCAATTTCGGCCTCACCGAACTACGCCTCGTCACCCCGCGCGATGGCTGGCCCAATCCTTCGGCTGGCCCCGCTGCTGCTGGCGCAGACATCGTGCTGGAAAAAGCGAAAGTATTCGAAACGCTCGCCGATGCGGTGTCCGATTGCGCCCATGTCTATGCCACAACCGTGCGCAAGCGCGGCGTGACAAAACCGGTATTCACCCCGGACGAGGCTGCACGCGAAGTGATCACAGCTCCGGGACGCAGCGCCTTCGTGTTCGGGCCTGAGCGTTCGGGGCTTGAAACAGATGACGTGGCGCTAGCCCGTGCGATCATCACGGTCCCGATCAATCCTGAATTCGGATCGCTCAATCTGGCACAGGCCGTTATCCTGTGCGCTTATGAATGGTCCAAGCACGCATTGGCGAGTGCTGATGCCTCTGCCGATCTCGTACAGCCCACGGTTGAGGACCTGCTGCCTCCTGCCCCGCAGGAGGATTTTGAGGGTCTGTTTGACCAGCTCTGCGCCATGCTGGAACCACGCGGTTATTTCGAACCGGAAAGCCGCGCCACAACCACCCGCCGGACGCTGCGTTCGGTGCTGACCAAGCCGGGCTGGAATCACTTGGAAGTGCGCACCTTGCGCGGGGTGTTAAGCGTGCTGCGGCGCAGGCCCGGATCAAAACCCGGTGATCCGCGCGATTGATTACCGGCTCTTGGCCTGCCTGTGCATTGCGCCTGAAGCATCAGAGAGCCGGTCCCAAAAATCCGCCACCAGACTAACCGGTACGCCCAGTTCAAACGCTCTGCGGCGTATCGCTGCCAAGGCTGCGCGGCGCTCGTCCTCGTCATCCCACACACCGTCGCCCGCCGTGCGCGCCAACGCGAAACGACGGGACAAGAGCAGCAGGATCTGCTGGTCAATCATGTCCACGGTCGCAGCGGATATATCCGCCAGCGCAGAGGAATCAGGGTTGGGCGACCTATAAAGCATCGAACCCCATAAACGCCTGATTCGTGTTGCTGTCTATGGCAGGCACCCTTGACATCTGCCCCAATCTCTGCTCTTGGCCGCGCTTCGCAATTGGCCCCGCACTCCCGGTGAAGCGGTGGCCGCATTCTGCAATTGGCGGGATGGTGCGGTTCCGGGACTAGAAACTTCGGCACATCGCTGAAGCATTGCAAATTGAAGGGTAGCGCATGTCCAAGCGCAAGGCATCTAAGTACAAAATTGACCGTCGCCTCGGTGAAAACATCTGGGGTCGTCCCAAGTCGTCGGTAAACCGTCGTTCGTATGGTCCCGGCCAACACGGTCAGCGCCGCAAGAGCAAGGTTTCCGACTTCGGCATCCAGCTGCGCGCCAAGCAGAAGCTGCGCGGCTACTATGGCGACGTGACCGAAAAGCAATTTAAGCGCACCTATCAGGAAGCGGCGAAGATGAAGGGTGATACCGGTCAGAACCTGATCGGTCTGCTCGAACAGCGCCTCGACATGGTCGTGTATCGCGCCAAGTTCGCGCCAACCATCTTCTCGGCCCGTCAGGTTGTATCGCACGGTCACATCTATGTGAACGGCGTGAAGTGCAACGTCGCCTCGCGTCGCGTTCGCCCCGGTGACGTGATCAGCCTTGGCAAGAAGGCCAAGGAAATGGCCCTGATCGCCGAAGCGCAGACCCTGCCAGAGCGTGACGTTCCTGATTACGTTGCAACAGACGCTGACAAGGCCACCTTCACCCGCGTGCCAACGCTGGACGAAGTGCCTTATCCGGTGAAGATGGAACCGAACCTGGTCGTCGAATTTTATTCGCGCTAAGCGTTTGGGTCTTCCAAGACACAAGAAGGCGGGGCATCAAACCCCGCCTTTTTTGTGCGCAGAAGAAACGCATTAACACTTGTTATATAAGTATAATTTGCGACGAAACGGGGGAACTGGCAGGCTACGAAACCATTCTGATGGCATGTCGCACTATCGCTTTGTCACGCCGCATCGCACCGGAAAATGGTATCCCGATCTTCTCTCTGCGCAGCGTCAGGCCGCCACTATTGGCGCAGGTTTTCTCGATCCGCGATCCGGCATGTTCTACCCATACAAGGATTCACGCCTTGAAGTGGGTCAGCCGGGCCGCAAAGCCTAACGCGCGAAATAATCCCGCCGGAAATCCGATGCGAACGCGGCAAAGCGCCCCTCGGCTATGGCAGCGCGCATGCCAGCCATAAGCTGCTGGTAGAACCACAAATTATGCTCGGTCAGCAGCATCGCGCCCAGCATCTCGCCAGATTTGATCAGGTGATGCAAATAGGCGCGGCTGTATTTCGTGCAGGTCGGGCACGGGCAGCGCTCATCCAGCGGCCCCGTATCTTCGGCATGGCGCGCATTGCGCATGTTCAGCGGGCCGTTCCACGTAAACGCCTGCCCGTTGCGGCCGGATCGCGTGGGCAGCACGCAATCGAACATATCCACCCCGCGCTCCACCGCGCCCACCAGATCATCCGGTTTGCCCACGCCCATCAAGTAACGCGGACGGTCTGCCGGAAGCTGTTGTGGCGCAAAATCGAGCGTGGCGAACATCGCCTCCTGCCCCTCACCCACTGCAAGCCCGCCAATGGCATAGCCATCAAAGCCGACATCGATCAAGGCATCGGCGCTGCTCTTGCGCAACCCCTCGTCCAATGCGCCCTGCTGGATGCCAAACAGGGCGGACCGCGCGGCATGTTCGCCACCTGCGTCAAACGCGTCACGGCTGCGCCTCGCCCAACGCATCGACATTTCCATCGACTTGGCGATCGCATCGCGCGGCTGATCAGCGCGCGGGCATTCGTCAAAGCACATTACGATGTCCGAACCCAACAAGCGCTGGATTTCCATCGACCGCTCCGGACTGAGCATGTGGCGCGATCCATCAAGATGGCTGGCGAAAGTCACACCCTCTTCGGTGATCTTGCGCAAGTCTGAGAGGCTCATCACCTGATAGCCCCCGCTATCGGTCAAAATCGGGCGATCCCAGCCCATGAAGTGGTGCAATCCGCCCAATTTCGCCACCCGTTCGCCACCTGGTCGCAGCATCAAATGGTAGGTGTTACCCAGAATGATATCCGCGCCCGCCGCGCGCACATCCTCCACCTTCATCGCCTTCACCGTCGCCGCAGTGCCCACCGGCATGAACGCAGGCGTGCGGATTTCTCCCCGCATCATCCTGATCGTACCGGTACGGGCCTTGCCGTCAGTGGCGTGAATATCGAAGGCAAAACGGGTCATTGACTGTCTACTCGGCAAAAAGAGTTTGCGGCCCTTAAGCCTATTCGCCAAGGCGCGCAAATGCTTGACCCTTTCCAGATCGAACTGTGGCTTTACCCTGCGCTGACCTGCGTCGCCGTGGTCTCGGGGTTTGTCGACGCTGTTGCGGGTGGTGGGGGCCTTGTGATGATGCCCATCCTGTTGTCGACCAACCTGCCTCCGCATGTTGTTCTGGGCACAAACAAGGTCCAATCCATGTGCGGCACATCGGTCGCAACCTGGCGCTATCATAAAGCCGGGCTGTTCAGCTTTCGCGAAAATGCACCGCTGGCCGCCGTAGTGTTCGTCGGCGCGCTTCTGGGAACGCTTGCAATCCAGAGGCTGAGCGCCGATGTGCTCAAACTGGTCGTCCCCGCCCTGCTCATCAGTGTCGCGCTCTATACCATGCTGTCGCGCAGCATGACGGATGAAGACCGCAAGCCCGTAATCGGCGAAACCGAGTACAAGGCAGTGGCTGGCGGAATCGGATTATACGACGGCTTTTTCGGGCCGGGCGCAGGACAGTTCTTTGCCACAACCCTCGTCGCCTTGCGCGGCTACGGCCTTACCCGCGCCACAGGCCTCACCAAATTTCTCAATGTTACAAGTAATATCGCAAGCGTTATCGTGTTCACAATCGGCGGGCAGGCCTTGTGGGTGCTGGGCTTGTGCATGGGCTTGGGATCAATGACCGGCGCTTGGATCGGCTCGCACTTTGCCACCAAATTCGGTGCCAAAATGATTCGCCCGCTGCTCGTTGTCGTCAGCCTCGGGCTCACCGGTCGGTTGATCTGGGGATGGTTCGCCGCTTAACTGCGGGTTACCAGACCAGTGGAAGAGTGATGCATGCCCCGACATTGCCCCCCTTCATCCTGACTGGCTGCGTCAGATCAAGCCTGAATTCAGGCATTTGCGAGAGCCATTCGCGCAAGAAAACAATTACCTCCATCCGCGCCAGCCCCGCGCCGACACAACGATGCGCGCCAACGCCCATCGTGGTGTGCCGGATTGGTGTCAGATCGCGATCAAACCGCACCTCCTCAGGCGCATCGAAGCTGGCGGGATCAAGGTTGTGTAAAACGCTGGGCAAATAGACTAGGTCGCCTTTGCAGATTGTAACGCCATCCACTTCGATATCTGTCACCGCATTACGGCTTACCGCTACGGTGGGATAGCGCCGCATCAGTTCATCGGCAGCAGCGGGGATAAGATCGGGCTGTTCGCGCAAAAGCCGCTGATCTTGCGGGTTAAGCGCCAGATGCAGCGCAACCATGCCGAACATTGCCGCTACCGTATCCAGCCCGCCAAATAGCAGGTTACGGCACATTCGGCGTGCTTCGTCCTCGGTCCAACCGCGCCCCATCACCGGTTCCGACAGGATGTGGCTGAACAAGTCATCGCCCGGCTCGGCCATGCGCTTTTGGATGAACGGCCACAAATAGTCGTCAGCGGCTTGTTTCAGTCCTTCAACGGTCATCGAGCCATCAGGTCGTGTCAGTTGCACACCCAGTTGCCGCAAGCGCGGGCGATCTTCCAACGGCACATCGATCAACGACAGAAAAATATTCAATGGCAAGACTTCGGCAAATTCCGCCACGAAATCGCACGATCCGCGCGGACGCAAATTGGCGATCAATTCGCCCGCAATTTCGACCACGCGCGGTTCCAGCGCTACAACATAGCGAGAGGCCAAGCCTTTCATCACAGCCATGCGGAAAGCCTTGTGTTCTGCACCATCCTGCTGAAGCGGGATGAATTGCATAACTTCGCCTAGACCCGGGGTTACCGCCAGACATTGGTTCGACAGCCTTGCGGAATCATTCCAAAGATTGCGCACAACATCGCCGCGCGCGGCAATCCAGTGTCCGCCATTGGCCGTGGTCCACACAAGGCCCGGCCCTTGCAGCAATGTCTTCCACGCAGCGAAGTAATCATCTTCAACCCCCGGCGGATTGAAAATATCAAAGTTGACGATCCGGTTTTCCGGTACGTGCGCTGGAATCATGCGCTTCCTCTCAGGTGCTCTCTTGCAAGGAAGCTAGCCGCGTAAACCCAAGACGATACTGCGCTTTATGGCAGGAGCAGGCTGGAATCTCCGTAGCTGTAGAACCGATAGCCCTGCGCAATGGCAAAGGCATAGGCGGCCTGCATCCGTTCGCGCCCCATGAGCGCCGAAACCAGCATAAACAGCGTGGATTTGGGCAAGTGGAAGTTGGTCATCAACCCGTCAATCGCACGGAAGGTATAACCGGGCGTGATGAAGATCGAGGTATCGCCTTCAAACGGGCGGATGATGCGATCTTTGCCGGTCGCGCTTTCCAGCAAGCGTAGCGATGTCGTCCCAACTGCAATCACCCGGTTTCCCGCAGCGCGGGCAGCATTCAACCTATCTGCCGTTTCAGCATCAATCGTGCCCCATTCGGCATGCATGGCATGATCGTCGGTATCTTCTGCCTTTACCGGCAGGAAAGTGCCTGCGCCGACATGAAGGGTCAGCGTCTCGGTCTTCACGCCGCGCGCGCTCAATCCTTCCAGAAGCTCCGGCGTGAAGTGGAGCGCTGCGGTAGGCGCTGCCACCGCACCATCCTTGGCCGCGAACATTGTCTGATAGTCGGAGCGATCCTGCTCATCGGTCGGGCGCTTGCCCGCGATATAGGGCGGCAAAGGCATGCTGCCGGCCCGCTCTAACAGCACTTCAACCGGCTCATCACCGGGAAAGAACAGCGTCCAACTGCCGTCGGCAAACCGCTCTTCTGCATTGGCAGAAACACCTGCGCCAAATTCAATTACATCGCCTGCCCGCAACCGCTTGCCGTTGCGCACGAAAGCTTGCCAGCGCCGCAAATCGATTCGCTTGTGCAGCGTGGCCCCAATCCGCGCATCGCCACGCTGGCCCTCAAGCTGCGCGGGAATCACGCGCGTATCGTTAAACACCAGCACATCGCCGGGATTCAGCAGCGTTGGCAGATCGCGCACGATCAGGTCGGTGAAAGGCCCCGAGCCTCCCACGCCCAGCAACCGCGCAGAATCACGCGGGCGAGCGGGACGCAGGGCAATGTTTTCAGGCGGCAGTTCGAAATCGAAGAGGTCAACACGCATGGCAGCCCTCTAGCGGCATTTGCAGCTTAGTTCGACCGCGAATTGCTCAACATATCGGCTGAAAACGCTGGCTTGGCGCTCGGTACTGCCATGACTGGTGCTGGCTTGTTATCCGCCGCGATGGAGGCTTGTACCACCTTGGTCGGATTCGCAGGCGGTTCGCCGCGCACGATAGCGTCGACATTATCCATACCCGAGATCACCCGGCCAAAATTGGTGTACTTGTTATCCAATGCAAAGCGCGGATAAAACACGATAAAGAACTGGCTGTTGGCTGTGTTGGGCTCATTCGTGCGAGCCATAGACACGGTGCCGCGCAAATGGGGGACAGTGTTGAATTCCGCCGTCAAATCAGGAAGCGGTGAACCACCCTGCCCTGTCCCTGTCGGGTCACCCGTCTGGGCCATGAAGCCATCGATCACGCGGTGAAAGATCACCCCGTCATAAAAGCCTTCACGCGCAAGCTTCTTGATCCGCTCCACATGGGCTGGAGCCCATTCCGGCATCAACCGGATCGAAACACGGCCGCCGTTGGATAAGTCCAGCAGTAGGATATTTTCGCGATCTACGCTTTCATCAGCGTTTACAGCATAGGTTATCGGCTTGGGCGCGACTGCCTCTTTCTTGTCTTTCGCCAATGCAGGCGAGGCAATCAAGGCGGCGCCAAGCGCAACAACGGTAAAAAAGCGCGAAACCATGAGACGGGTTAACTCCGGATAACCTAAAGCGCGGATAGGCGCGTGGCGCTTTCGCTGCAATGAACGATTGCGCATTCGCGTTCGGGAACGATTACGCCTGCGCGTTTCAATAGTCGCCCATGCGGCCGAGTTTCTCAACCCTTGCAATCACCTCGTCGCGAATCGTCGATGTGACAAAGCCCGAGATATCACCGCCAAACAGCGCGATTTCCTTGACCAGTTTGGAAGCGATCGGTTGGAGTCCGACATCGGCCATCAGAAATACCGTCTCGATCTCGGCATCCAGTTGCTGGTTCATGCCCGCCATCTGGTACTCGTATTCAAAATCGGCAACAGCGCGAAGCCCCCGCACGATCACGCGGGCTCCCTGCTTGCGGGCGAACTTCATCAACAGAGCGTTAAAACCCACCACTTCAACATTATCGATTCCCTGATCGGCCACCTCGCGGCGGACCGATGCCATCCGCTCTTCAGGGGTGAACATGGGGTTTTTCGAAGGATTGGTCGTCACCCCGATTATCAACCGGTCCACCAGCTTGGCGCCGCGCCGGATGATATCGAGATGCCCGAGCGTGATCGGATCAAATGTGCCCGGATAAACGCCGATACGTTCAGCCATCAGTGGTTCCTCTCCACGATGAAGCGCGCAAGTTCACGCAAGATATCCGCTTCCGGACCATAACTTTGCAGCAGGTCAACCGCCTGCTCTACCAAGCGGCGCGCCTGTTCGCGAGCGCGTTCCGGGCCCAGCAGCGAAAGGAACGTCTGCTTGCCTTGCGCTTCGTCCTTGCGCAGGGCTTTGCCCGCCGCCGCCTCATCGCCTTCAAGGTCCAGAAGATCATCGGCGATCTGGAAAGCAAGGCCGATATCACGCGCATACCCGCGCAAATGCGTGCGCCCTTCAATCGGCACGTGGCCCAGAATTGCGCCCATCTCGACCGAAGCTGCCAGAAGCGCGCCAGTTTTTAGCTGCTGCAAACGGGTCACGGTAGGCAGATCGAAGCTCTCGGTCTCGGCAACGATATCCATCATCTGCCCGCCGCACATGCCGTTCAAGCCGCTGGCCGTGGCAAGCGTCCGGATCAACTCGATACGTACAAATGGATCGCCGCTGGTCGCAGGATCAGACAGCAGTTCGAACGCGAAATCGTGCAACGCATCGCCCGCCAGCACGGCGGCGGCATCATCAAACGCCACATGCAAGGTTGGCTTGCCATGGCGCGTGCCATCATTGTCCATGCACGGCAGATCATCGTGGATCAGCGAATAAACGTGGATCGCCTCAATCGCAGTTCCCACCCGCACAGCGGCCTCGCGCGAAACGCCAAACATCGCCGCAGTGGCCGTGACCAGCAGCGGACGAATCCGTTTGCCGCCGCCCATCGTGGCGTAACGCATCGCTTCAACCAGACGATTGCGGGGATCGCCTGGCAACGGCAACAGCAAATCAAAGCTGTGGTCGATGTCCTCGGCAATCGCCTTGAGAGCGGGCTTAAGCAGCCCGGTTGCCTGTGACATGACCTTGCCCCTTACCCTGCTGCTTCATCAAATGAGCGTAAACCTTGCGCTTTACCATCGCGATCAGCGACGATCGCCTCGATCCGGGCTTGCGCCGAATCGAGCCGCGCCTGGCAGTGCGCACGCAGTGCATCGCCTTTGGCATAAAGCTCGATCGATTCGTCGAGTGGAGCTTCGCCACTCTCCAACCGCCTGACGACGGATTCAAGTTCTTTGAGCGCTTCTTCGAAGCTGAGGTTCGCGATTTCCGGTTCCATTCCCATGTGGGCAGCATTGACGGGGCGCGGGGGGCGGGTCAAGCTTCGATAAGCAGATGATCCAGAGGGACGAAAAGCAATGCAGTATTTGATTGCCTATTTTGCAGCCGCTGTCGTGTTCGGTGCGCTCGATGCCGTGTGGCTTGGCTGGGCAGGATCAAAGCTCTATCGTCCGGCTTTGGGCGATTTGCTGGCCCCGACATTTCGCATTGCCCCGGCGCTGGTGTTCTATGTCCTGTATCTGGTAGGCATGATGTGGTTCGCGGTACGGCCAGGTCTGACACAAGGCCTTGGTGCCGCAGCGCTGAACGGCGCTTTCCTCGGTGCCCTATGTTATATGACATATGACCTGACCAGTCAGGCAGTGCTGGCACGCTGGCCCGTCCACGTGACGATCATCGACATTATCTGGGGCACATTCGCGACTGCCGTTGCAGCCACTGCCGCAACATGGGTCGCAACGAAGTTTGCAGGTTAAGACTAGCCTCATTGCGCAGCCCTCGCTAAGGCGCGGGCCATGTCCGAGATCACCGCAGATGTCGTCGCCGCTCATGGCCTGTCCGAAGACGAATACCAGCGCGTCCTGAACGCGCTCGGTCGTGAACCGAACCTTGTCGAACTCGGCATTTTTTCGGTCATGTGGTCAGAGCATTGCTCCTATAAATCGAGCCGAATCCACCTCAAGAAGCTGCCTACCAGCGCACCTTGGGTAATTTGCGGCCCGGGCGAAAACGCCGGTGTAATCGATATCGGCGATGGTCAGGCGGCCATCTTCAAGATGGAAAGCCACAACCACCCGTCATACATCGAACCCTATCAGGGCGCGGCAACCGGCGTCGGCGGGATCTTGCGCGATGTGTTCACGATGGGCGCGCGTCCGGTGGCAAACATGAACGCGCTGCGATTCGGTCGGCCCGATCATCCCAAGATGAAGCACCTTGTCCAGGGTGTGGTTGCGGGAATCGGAGGCTACGGTAACTGCGTCGGCGTGCCGACCGTGGGCGGCGAAACAAATTTCCATCCGGCATACGATGGCAACATTCTGGTCAACGCCATGACCGTTGGCGTCGCTGATCAGGACAAGATCTTCTACTCTGCCGCCACCGGCCTTGGTAACCCCATCGTCTATGTAGGCTCGAAGACCGGACGTGACGGCATTCACGGCGCAACCATGGCCAGCGCTGATTTTGGCGAGGATTCCGAAGCCAAGCGCCCCACGGTGCAAGTGGGCGATCCGTTCACCGAAAAGCTGCTGATCGAAGCGTGCCTCGAACTGATGGCGACAGACGCCATCGTGGCGATTCAGGACATGGGCGCAGCAGGCCTTACCTCCTCGTCAGTCGAAATGGCTACCAACGGCAAGGCCGGCATCATCCTCAACATGGATATGGTGCCCTGCCGGGAAGAGGGCATGACCCCTTACGAAATGATGCTGTCCGAGAGCCAGGAGCGCATGCTCATGGTGCTCAAGCCCGGCAAGGAGCCGATGGCCGAAGCCATCTTCAAGAAGTGGGAGCTCGACTTTGCCGTGATCGGCGAAGTGACCGACACCGGCCACATGGTGCTGATGTTCGAGGGCGAAACTGTGTGCGATATCCCGCTTGGCCCGCTTGCTGAAGACGCGCCGCTCTATGATCGCCCGGCGCTCAGCCTTGCCGATTATAAAGCGTGGGCCAATGTCGCGCCACTTGGCGATGTGGCGGAAAGCACCGATCTTGGCGCAGACCTCGTCAAGCTGATCGGATGCCCGGATCTTGCCAACCGGCGCTGGATTTTCGAGCAATACGACAGCCAGGTTGGCGCAGATACCCTGCAAAAATCGGGCGGCGATGCCGCGGTTGTTCGCATCCATGGCACGCAAAAGGCGCTGGCGATGAGCACGGATTGCAGCCCGCGCTATTGCTACGCTGATCCTTATGAGGGCGGCAAGCAGGCCGTGGCCGAAACGTATCGCAACATCAGTGCAGTCGGCGCGCGGCCGCTTGCGATCACCAACTGCCTCAACTTCGCCAATCCGCAGCGCCCGGAAATCATGGCACAGATTGTCCAAGCGCTTGAAGGCATGGGCGATGCCTGCCGTGCGCTCGATTATCCGATCGTGAGCGGCAACGTCTCGCTCTATAACGAATCGAAGGCGACCGGCGGCGGCTCTGCCATCCTGCCAACGCCAGCCATCGGCGGCGTCGGGCTGATGCTCGACCACGAAATCATGACCACCATCGCGTTCAAGAACGACGGCGATGCGATCTGGCTCGTCGGCGATGAAGGCAAGCACCTTGGCCAATCGCTTTACTTGCGCGAAATCGCAGGCCGCGAAGCCGGCGATGCGCCTAAGGTTGATCTGGCGGTTGAACGTCAACGCGGCGAACAAGTCCGCGAATGGATCGCCACAGGCAAACTCACTGCCGTGCATGACATTTCCGACGGCGGCCTTTTGGTCGCGCTCACCGAAATGGCATTGGCAAGCGACAAGGGCTGCGTTCTCAGCATCGAGCTCGATACTGCAAAGGCCTTTGGTGAAGACCAGTCGCGCTACATTGTAACCACGTCCGCCAGCGAAGTGCTCGAAGGTGCAACCCGCATCGGTACTGTCGGCGGCTCGCAAATCGCGGGCGTCGAAATCGCCACCTTGCGCGAAGCCAACGAAGCCTTCTTCCGCGACTGGATGGAAGGGTAAAAGCCCCCTCCGACCTGCCTGCGGCAGGCCACCTCCCCGAGCGAGCTCGGGGAGGAACACCAATCACGCGGCCTTTTGCAGCTTTTTGCCGAGCAAATCATAGGGATCGACGCCCATCTCTGCCCATGTTCTATGGGCCTCGCGGTAGTGCATGGCTGGCGTGATGTTCAGTTTCCGGCGCACTTCCTCAAGCGGGAGCGGCAGCAGTTCTGTGATCGACTGTTCGCACAAGCGCGGGCAAGCCTTGCCCAATCGCTTGCCTTCGGTCACAGCTTTTAACACCGGCGCATCGCTGCGCACTTGCCTGCGAATATTCAGGCCCGCCATATATCCGATGAACAGATGCGCAGGCGAAGGTTGCTGGCTGTACGTGAACGCCAGCACGCAAGATTCGCCAAGGGCATCGCGGCCATAGCCGGTCAGCACGTGCAGCATATCATGCACATCGCGCATACGGTTGAGATACCAGCGAAACTGGTCTTGGAACTGCACATGATGCTTGGCGAACCGGTCAAATTCTTCGACTAGCCCTTGGGCTGTCAGGCCCTCCCGCTCCATGAAGTCGCAATAGGCGTGGGCCAAGGACCCGGCTGGCATTTGGCGCAATGCTGCATGATCATCAAGAATCGCCGGAAGATTCGGCTCCCTCATGCGCAAGGCCTGCCCGCGCGCAGAACGCAGAAAGCGCTCCGCCGACGGGCGCAGATTGCGCCACGGGAGCGATTCAAAGATATGGAACACCTCTTCAGTGTTTTCCTTATCTTTCATCAGGTTCTGAAAATGACGCCACGCCTTCGCAGGTCGCAAACGCAGCACGGGGCGGCGCACGTCGTAAATGGGCAAATCAGCTTGCAGCGCGCCGGTCATGGCATTCACGGCGTATTCTCCCGATGTTCTCAACCCGCACATATTAACAGGAGTGTAAATACTCCGTCAATCCAGCACCCAGTCTTCACGCGCTATGCCCAGAAGGGAAAGGATTGTCGTCAGGTCTCCCCGATCGATCCAGCCATCTGCCGCCGCGCGCGCCTTTGGCTTGGCGCGATAGGCGATGCCAAAACTGGCCGCTTCGATCATCGGAATGTCGTTCGCGCCATCGCCGGTAGCGAGGCTTAACACACCCTCACCCAGCCGCGCCGCTTCTTCAAGCAGCACCTGCTTTTTGACCGCGCTATCAACGATCCCGCCAACCAGACCGCCGGTAAGCACGCCATCATGCAGGCCCAACCGGTTGCCGACGACGCGCTCGAAGCCCAGCAGTTCGGCGACCGGATCAGCAAAGGAATGAAATCCGCCCGTCACCAGAACGGTATGGCAACCGCGCGCTTTCAAAGTGGAAACCAGTGTCCGCGCGCCGCCCATCGGCTGGATGCGCTCATCCAGACATTGGCGGATTGCTGCTTCTGGCAGGTCTTTCAGCAGCCCGACACGCTCACGCAACGCCGATTCGAAATCGAGTTCACCCTGCATGGCACGCTCGGTGATCGCGGCGATGCGATCCTTGAGTCCTGCAAAATCAGCCAGTTCATCAATGCATTCCTGCCCGATCATCGTCGAGTCCATGTCGGACACGAATAGTCCGGGCACATCGATCAGGCCTTGCGACAACAGCAGATCGCTCTGCGGAAAACATTGATCCAGAATGCCGCGAATCCCGGCCGGATCGCCTTCAAGCACTTCAAGTTCCAGCACATCTTCGCAAGCATCGAGCATCCCTGCCCCTGCCACTTCCCAATCGCGCGCCTCAATCATTTCCATCGCGAGCGCAAGATTGTCACCAAGCGTCTCAGGGTCTGCTATCAAGCGCGCGATGATCACCGAGAATTCCTTTGAAAACGAAAGCGTGGACAATGAGGCCAAACGGCCAAGGCTCGCGCTGATCGCAGGGCCGACGGCCAGCGGCAAGAGCGATCTCGCCGTAAAACTTGCATTGCGTGCCATGGCAAGCGGACAAGAGGCTGTAATCGTCAACGCCGACAGCGCACAAGTCTACACCGATTTGCGCGTGTTGAGCGCGCGGCCTTCAGACGAGGAAATGCAAGGCGTCCCTCACGTGCTCTACGGCGCGTGGGATGGCGCGCAGGCATGTTCGGCAGCCGATTGGGCCAATGCCGCCAAGCGCGAAATCACCGCCGCCCATGCACGAGCGGCTTTGTCCATCCTTGTTGGTGGGACCGGCTTATACATGAGGACCTTGCTGGAAGGCATTGCTCCTGTGCCAGATATTGATCCGGAGATCAGGACGGAAGTCCGCGCGATGCCGTTGGAATTGGCTTACGGAGCCTTGCAGTCCGAAGACCCATTACGCGCAGCCCTGCTCGCCCCCGCAGACGCGCAGCGCGTGACGCGTGCCTTGGAAGTTGTCCGTTCTACCGGCTATCCGCTCGCGCATTGGCAAACCCGGCTCAGCGGCGGGATCGCTGACAGCATCGACCTTTCACCTTTGATCCTACTGCCCGAACGGCAGTGGCTCTATAAACGCTGCGACTTGCGGTTTGAATTGATGTGGCACGGCGGGGCTATTGCTGAAGTCGAAGCGCTGCTCGCCCGCAATCTGTCAGTTGATCTGCCTGTGATGCGCGCCATCGGCGTGCCCGAGATCGCGATGTTTTGCCGTGGTGAACTTAGCCAAAGCGAAGGGATCGCTGCCGGACAGCAGGCCACCCGCCGCTATGCCAAGCGGCAATACACTTGGCTGAACAACCAGAATCCCGGCACATGGCCCCGAGTCACGTACGAAAATTCCATTGACATTGATCATGCCGCAAGTTTATTGCGCATATAGCAGCTTGACATAGCATTTTGTATCAAGTATCCGGCCGTCAATTGTCCTCGTCGCCTCGTTTGCGAAGTGGATGCCCGAGTAGGGAGAGACGGCCCGGTGCGGTAAACCTGCACCGGGCCGATAATTTTTGTTTTTCACAAGCGCAGTCGCGGCTATCGGCCCTAAAAAGTCGGCGCGACAGGCAAAAGGATTGAGTGACGTGACAAGCGAGCGCAGCGGCGCCGAAATTCTGGTCGAAAGCCTCGTCGCCAAGGGTGTCGAGTTTGTGTTCGGCTATCCCGGTGGCGCGGTTCTGCCGATTTACGATGCGCTGTTCGGTGACGAACGCATCCGCCACATTCTGGTGCGCCATGAAGCAGGTGCGGCTCACGCAGCCGAAGGCTATGCCCGTGCCACGGGCAAGCCCGGCGTGGTTCTGGTTACATCCGGCCCCGGCGCTACCAATGCAGTCACCGGCATTGCCGATGCCTTCATGGATTCGATCCCGATGGTGGTGATCACCGGACAGGTCCCCACCGGCCTGATCGGTTCAGATGCGTTCCAGGAAGCCGACACTGTTGGCATCACGCGCCACTGCACCAAGCACAATTATCTCGTCAAAGACCCGGCCCAGCTAGCCACGATCATTGATGAAGCATTCCGTATTGCCACCGAAGGCCGGCCCGGCCCGGTTGTCATCGATATTCCCAAAGACGTACAGATTGCGATGGCCGCGTGGAGCGGTGCCGCTCCGCAGCAACGCAATCGCTACAACCCGCAAACCGAAGGCGGTGCCAAGGAAATCGAGCAAGCGATCGAGATGATCGCCAACGCCAAAGCGCCGGTGTTTTACACGGGCGGCGGCGTGATCAATTCGGGGCCACATGCGGCCAAGCTTTTGCAGGAATTGCAAAGCCTCACAGGCGCTCCTGTCACCTCGACCCTGATGGGCCTCGGCGCGTTTCCGGCGGACCACCCGGCTTGGCTGGGCATGCTTGGCATGCATGGCACATACGAAGCCAACATGACCATGAACCGCGCCGATCTGCTGGTCTGCATTGGCGCGCGCTTTGATGATCGTGTAACCGGCCGGCTGGATGCGTTTTCGCCCCATTCCAAGAAAATCCACATCGATATCGATCGCGCTTCAGTCAACAAGACGGTGCGCGTCGATCTGCCTGTGATCGGCGATTGCAGCAAAGTTCTGGCGCAGTTGATCGATGCCTGGCACTCGCGTGGTTACAAAGCGCAAGACCTGACGGCATGGACCGCGCAGATCGATACGTGGCGTGAACGCAAGAGCCTTGGCTATCCGCGCAAAACCGCTGAAATCATGCCACAACTGGCGGTTGAGCGGCTTTACGAACTGACCAAGCACCGCGAACCCATCATCAGCACCGAAGTTGGCCAGCATCAGATGTGGGCGGCGCAGTACTTCCACTTCATGAAGCCTAACAAGTGGCTCACCTCGGGCGGCCTTGGCACGATGGGCTATGGTCTTCCCGCCGCTATCGGTGCGCAGGCAGGCTTCCCTGATGCGCTCGTGATCGACATTGCAGGCGATGCCTCGATCCAGATGAACATTCAGGAACTGGGCACGGCCACGCAGTATCGCTTGCCGGTCAAGGTCTTTGTCCTGAACAACGAATGGATGGGCATGGTCCGCCAATGGCAAGAACTGACCTATGAAAGCCGCTATTCAAACTCCTATTCCGATAGCTTGCCCGATTTCGTCAAGCTCGCCGAGGCTTATGGCTGGAAGGGCATCCGCATCAGCGACCTGAGCGAGCTGGATGCCGGAATTCAGGCGATGATCGACCATGATGGCCCGGTCTTTGTCGATTGCCTCGTTTCGAAGGAAGCCAATTGCTTCCCGATGATCCCATCAGGCGCTGCGCACACCGACATGATCCTTTACGGGGATGAGGTTGCCGGCACGATGGATGATGAAGCCAAGGCGCTGGTCTAAGAAAGCCCCTGACATGATGCACATGCACGAAGAGGCGCAAGAGCGCCACGTCCTGACCATCACGGTCGATAACGAAGCCGGTATTCTGGCCAAGATCGCCGGATTGTTCACCGCGCGCGGCTATAACATCGACAGCCTGACCGTGGCCGACATAACAGATGGCCATGAATTGAGCCGGATTACGATCGTCACACACGGTCCGCCGCCGGTGATTGACCAGATCCGCGCGCAACTGGAGCGTCTGGTGCCGGTTCACAAGGTCACAGACCTTACCGAAGTGGGACCGTTTGTTGAACGCGAACTGGCCCTGATCAAGGTTTCGGGCAAAGGTGAAAACCGCGTCGAGGCCCTTCGTTTGGCCGATGTGTTTCGTGCCAAAGTGGTTGATACCACCACCGCAAGCTTCATTTTCGAATTGACCGGAGCACCCGAAAAGATCGACAGCTTCGTATCGCTGATGAAGGAACTGGGGCTGGTCGAGGTCGGCCGCACCGGCATCGTCGGCATGATCCGTGGTGCGTTAGCCGCATAAGAGTTTCATATCCACCACCCGTCGTCCCTGCATCCGCAGGGGTCCATCTCCAACGGGTGCTACTGGACAACATGGCCGGAGATGGATTCTCGCCCGCGCGGGAATGACGAAAACGAGGAAAATTCAATGAAGGTCTATTACGACGCCGATTGTGATCTCAACCTGATCACCGACAAGAAGATCGTTATTCTGGGCTATGGCTCACAGGGCCACGCCCATGCGCAGAACTTGCGCGATTCAGGCGTCAAGGACGTGGCTATCGCGCTGCGTCCGGGCTCGGCTAGCGCGAAGAAGGCCGAAGCTGCCGGTTTCAAGGTTCTGTCGAACGCTGACGCTGCTGCCTGGGCTGACCTCATCATGATCTTGGCGCCTGACGAACATCAGGCCGCAATTTATGCTGACGATCTGGCCGCAAACATGAAGCCCGGTGCAGCGCTTGCATTCGCCCACGGCCTCAACATTCACTTCGGCCTGATCGAGCCACGCGCAGACATCGACGTAATCATGATTGCGCCAAAAGGCCCCGGCCATACCGTGCGCTCTGAATACCAGCGTGGCGGCGGCGTGCCTTGCCTGATCGCGGTGCATCAGGACGTCACCGGCAATGCCCAGGACGTTGGCCTCGCTTACGCGTCGGGCGTTGGCGGTGGCCGCAGCGGCATCATCGAAACCAACTTCCGTGAAGAGTGCGAAACCGATCTGTTCGGCGAACAGGCCGTGCTCTGCGGCGGCGCAACCGCGCTGGTTCAGGCAGGTTTTGAAACACTGGTCGAAGCCGGTTACGCGCCCGAAATGGCCTATTTCGAATGCCTCCACGAACTGAAGCTCATCGTTGACCTGATGTATGAAGGCGGCATTGCCAACATGCGCTATTCGATCTCGAACACCGCTGAATACGGCGATATCAAGACCGGCCCGCGCATCATCACCGCCGAAACAAAGAAGGAAATGAAGCGCGTTCTGGAAGACATCCAGTCAGGCCGCTTCGTCAAGGACTTCGTGCTTGATAACCGCGCTGGTCAGCCAGAACTGAAGGCTGCCCGCGGCCTTGCCAAGCGTCACCCGATCGAAGAAACCGGCGCAAAGCTGCGTGCGATGATGCCATGGATCGGCGCCAACAAGCTGGTTGACCAGACCAAGAACTAAGCGGAATGATCGTGGCCCGCCGCAAGTGCGGGCCACATTTCCGACAAATGAACGCAACCGCTTGACAAAATAAGTAGACGAACCAGCCGCCGGTGATATTAATCCATTTTGGATGCAAATCGCTGACACGGGGCCTGGGCGGTGTTCAAATTATTGATATATCGAATTTTCCTTCCAGGAGCGCTACTGCTCTTGGTCGCCTTCGGTCCAGCCGACGACATGGCCCAGCGTCCCGCCCCCCAGAAGCAGGGCACACGCCAGCCCGATACATGCGGGAGCCACACTGTAACCCGTTTTGTTGGCTCAGATGCCACTCCTTCCGTTCGCCATGCCATCACCGTCGCCAGCGGGCAGGAGCAGATCCGCTGGATTAAACCGGGCACAGCCGTAACACAGGACTTTCGTGCGGATCGCCTTAACGTCATTCTCGACCAGGCAGGCCGTATTTTAACAATGCGCTGCGGTTAAGGCTTTTATCAAGCGATTGCCCATTGCGCACAAAAGCCGCCCGGATGCATTGCTTTCGGCGCAACGGGCTATTTTGCCATGCTATCAACATGGCTTGAAGGTCATTATGCGCATTCATTCTGGACAAGCGCGCGATGAATCAGCATAGGCTTTCAACATGACCACTCGACTGGCCCTTACCCTGCGACTTACACGCCCTTGGGCGTAAGCTGACGTGTCGCATTGCGGCGCGCACGGCGCCCAAGGGAAGCGAGAACCAGTTTCAATTCATTTTGCCAGTCGAGTATCACTCCCATGACCATGCTGAAAACCCCTTCGGCCAAGTATCGTGCCTTCCCGCAGATCAATCTGCCAGATCGCCAATGGCCAAGCCAATCAATCACGCAAGCTCCACGCTGGCTGTCGACCGACCTGCGCGATGGCAACCAATCGCTGATTGATCCGATGAATGCCGAGAAAAAGTCGCGGTTCTTCGACCTGCTCATCAAGATCGGCCTCAAGGAAATCGAGGTCGGTTTCCCCAGCGCAGGCGCGACCGAGTATGATTTTATCCGTGGTCTGGTTGACAGCGGGCGCATTCCTGATGACGTGTTCGTCCAAGTCCTCACCCAGTCGCGCGAAGACCTGATCCGCACCAGCTTTGAAAGCCTTGCTGGTGCCAAGCAAGCAATTGTCCACGTTTACAACGCTGTGTCACCGCTGTGGCGGCAGGTCGTATTCGGCATGGACAAGGCCGATGTGAAGCAAATCGCAATCGACGGCGCAAAAGTTCTGCGTGATCAGGCCGCGCGATTCCCGCAGACCGACTGGCATTTTGAATATAGCCCGGAAACCTTCTCCACTGCGGAAGTCGATTTCAGTATCGAATGCTGCGAAGCCGTGATGGAGGTTCTGCAACCAACCGTTGATCATCCGATCATCCTCAACCTGCCCGCTACGGTCGAGGCTTCCACGCCCAATATCTATGCCGACCAGATCGAATACTTTGGCCGCAACCTGCCCAACCGCGATCGCGCGATCATTTCACTGCATACCCACAATGATCGTGGCACCGGTGTTGCCGCCGCCGAACTCGGCCTGATGGCAGGTGCGGACCGTGTTGAGGGCTGCCTGTTCGGTAATGGTGAACGAACCGGCAATTGCTGCCTCGTTACGGTCGCGCTGAATCTCTATACCCAAGGGGTTGAACCTGAACTGGACTTCTCGGACATTGATGAAGTGATCCAGACAGTGGAGTACTGCAACCAGTTGCCGGTCCATCCGCGCCACCCTTATGGCGGCGAACTGGTGTTCACGGCATTTTCGGGAAGCCATCAGGACGCGATCAAAAAGGGATTTGCCGCACAAGATCAGCGCAATGACGACATATGGTCCGTGCCCTATCTGCCGATTGATCCAGCCGATCTTGGCCGTAGCTACGAAGCGGTCATCCGCGTCAATTCACAATCTGGCAAAGGCGGTTTCGCCTGGGTGCTTGAACAGGACCAAGGCCTTAAACTGCCCAAGAGGATGCAAGCGCATTTCTCGCGCCATGTTCAGGAACTGGCCGACGAACTGGGCCGCGAATTGCAGGCATCCGATATCTGGGGCGTCTTCCGCAAAGCCTATCACCTCGATTCCCCACTGCACTTCCAACTTGTTGATTACGAGGAAACACGCGGCAGTGACGGCACGCGCATCTTTGCCGGAAAAATCGAAGTGGACGGCAAAGTGCGGTCGGTTTCTGGTCGAGGCAATGGCCTGATTTCATCGGTAGTTGCAACGATCAAGGACGGCTTTGGCCTCGATATCGACATCACCGACTATACCGAACATGCGCTGGGCGCAGGCAGCAACGCCCGCGCGGCGGCTTATGTCGAATGCAAAATGCCCGATGGCCGCACTTTATGGGGCGTCGGGATTGATGAAGACGTTGCTACAGCCAGCGCCCGCGCGGTGTTAAGCGCTGCCAACGCCGCAGCATAACTTGTGACAGCGGGCGACTGCGGTCGCCCGTTTGTCATTTCGGACACCTTTGACAAGCGCTCCCTCCACGCCTAGGATTTAATCACGCAATTAACTACTCTTGCGAGGAAGATACCCGATGCCATTGCCTGCGCTCTTTGCCAATCTGCGCCTGCCTGTGATCGCTTCACCCCTGTTTCTGATTTCAGGGCCTGAACTGGTAATCGCGCAATGCAAAGCCGGAATTGTCGGTTCATTTCCATCGCTGAACGCACGGCCGATCAGCCTGCTGGATGAATGGTTGCACCAGATTACCGAGGAGTTGGCGACCTATAATCGCGCCAACCCGACACGTCCGGCAGCCCCCTTTGCGGTTAACCAGATCGTGCACAAAACCAACAATCGCTTGGGCGATGACATGGCCTTGTGCGAAAAATGGCAAGTTCCGATGCTGATCACTTCGCTCGGCGCGCGGGAAGACGTTTATGCCGCCGCACATCGCTGGGGCGGCATTGTGTTGCATGATGTTATAAACAGCAACCACGCGCAAAAAGCCATTACCAAGGGCGCAGATGGCCTCATCCCCGTGGCGGCTGGTGCAGGTGGCCATGCCGGAGCGCTATCGCCTTTTGCGCTAATGCAGGAAATCCGCCAATGGTTTGACGGGCTTATCGCTTTGTCAGGCGCTATTGCACACGGCCGATCCATCCTTGCAGCCCAGGCAATGGGCGCAGACTTTGCCTATATCGGTTCGGCTTGGATTGCGACGGAAGAAGCACGCGCCGAGGCCGATTACAAACAAGCCATCGTCGATTCCAGTGCCGATGATATTGTCTATTCCAACCTGTTTACCGGCGTTCATGGCAACTATTTGCGCTCGTCCATCGTCAACGCCGGACTTGATCCAGACCACCTTCCCGAAAGCGATCCGACCAAGATGGATTTCGGGTCTGGCGGCAACACCGATGTAAAAGCGTGGAAAGACATCTGGGGTTCGGGTCAAGGCATTGGTGCAGTTTCAGCGATTGAGCCCGTATCTGCGCGGGTTGCACGACTGGAACAAGAGTATCGCGAGGCGTCAGCAGCCTTGAATGCGAACACTGCGCCATTTCTGGGGTAAAACTCTACGCCGCTTGCGCAGTCTCGCTTGTGGTTGACCACAACAAGTCTGTCATCGCATCAAGGTGGCCGAATTCAAGCGCAGGATCGTGCGCGTTAAGCGGGGCGCGTGACCATGAGCGCGGATCGAGCAATTTGCGGCGTAGCGCCCGTTGTAGCAGATCGAAACGCATCAGCGCTTCATAATCGGCATTGGTCGATCCTGCTACGCGTTCCCGCGCCCAGCGCGCCTCGATCTGCCCTGCCCGCTCCATCACCAATTCGTTATAGCAGCGATGCGGCCCACGATGCAGCGGCAGCCCGATCCGCAGCGCGGTTACTTCCGTGGCAGGCAAGAGCAGCCCGTTCCGGCGAAAGTCATGAAAGCCAAGCCGGTCTGTACCAAGCCGTCTGATCATTGGCCCTAATGCTTCAGAACCAAGCAATTGGCGCGGGATAAGATGGTGTCTCTGCAAGCCTGGGGCGTACCCGGGCTGTCCGGCAACATTAACGCTGCCAAATGGCAGGGCCTTTCTTTTTTCAGATCCGGGTTTGCGACTCAGGAACACCTTGCGATAATACTTGTGGCGTTTTCCGCCTCAAGAAAGACTGCTCCCGTTCCGGCAAGATCTACCTGTCTTGCTTCTGCAATCGGGCCGTGGGCAACCAACCAATCGATCAATCGCACCGCCACGCGCGCCAAATGTTCGCGGCTTGTTCCTGGACTACCAGATAGAGTAAATTCCTGCCCTATCAGAAACTTAAGGCCAGTTGTGGCGATAGCGCCGGATTCATTCGCCTGAAGCGAGGCAAGAGCAATGGCCGGAAATGGCCCGCCCTCAAGCCAAGGCTGTACGGCCCGGTTAAAAAGTTCTGGCGCAACGGCATTTCGCGCTGGAACCCAGCAAATTGCACGCGGCTGGGCAATCTTTGCCAAACAACCGGTCAGGGCCGCTGCGACCCGGATCACAGGCAGAAGCCGCTGTGCGCCGGATAGATGGGGGCCAGGACAGATTAACAGCGCGGCCAAATCATTGTTGTGACCAATACTGATCCCTACCGAATGCTCGATTGTGGGTAAAGCTTGTGGGGCGCTTCCGGAAAGCCCGCGCAAATCAAAGGTCAGGCCGTCACGCAAGACTTCAACCCAGCCGGCTCCCTCAGCCGGAGCGTGGCTCACCGTGAAATCACCGCCATGCAGTGCCGCGGCCATCACCTCCTTTATACCGGGGACTGAACCGGCATCATAGAGAAGAGCGGCGAGCGGCGCGCAGTCAGGAGACTGGTCACATCCGTTCACAAACACCCCGCTTCAATTTCCTCCAGATTGGCACAACCGCCCCCTTACCGTCGAGTCTCTCAAGCAAACGGGGAAACCCGGCAGGAGATATAGCGTAACAGATCTAGAAAACTCCTAGTGCGATGCCTCCGGTTAAAGCCTGTCCCATTTCGCAACACTTTTGCAATGCTTCATCCGAAAGGATCTTGGACGCAAGGATGTCCTCGGGGGTTTGTGCCCCGTTTCGGATGATTAGCGGCTCTGCTGCCCGCCGTAATCGCCACCCAGTAGCGATACGGTCTATCTGCCGCTGAGCACCGGTTCCATCCGTTCCTGCGGCAATCATTGTGGCGTAGGCACGCCCTTCTAGCCGGCCCAGCAGCGGATAGTACATGCCATCAAAAAACTCCTTCATTGCCCCTGTCATCAAGCCCAGATTTTCAGGACAACAAAACAGATAGCCTTGCGCCTCCAGCAGCGCTTCCGCAGTGGCATCCTGGGCGCGAAGCATCAGGCTCGCCCCCTCCCCTTGCGCCCCAGCATACGCAGCCCGAGCCATCGCTTCGGCAGCGCCTGTGCGGCTGTGCCAGATAATCAACAGCATCGCATCAATTGCACCACCCTGAGCAAGCTTTATCTCTAGCCCAATGCTGCCTCAACGTGAGTCTTAAGCCAATCCTGTGTAGTCATATGTGCCGGGGACAAATCGTTGACCAAACGCAACCACGCTGCGGCTCTCCCTTCCCCGCACCGCCAGCATGGTATAGCGATTGAACCATGATACCCGTCACTGCGATAACCCGATCCCTATCCGGCCAAGCTTGGCGCTGGCGCGGCGGCAATATGGACATGGGCAGCACAGATAGCGCCCCCGGCGATGATCTGGTTACCCAGTTGCTTATGTCTCGCGGGGTTGCGCGCGAAGATCTTGAGCGCCACCGCCGCCCGACTTTGCGCGATTTCCTGCCAGACCCCTCGATTTTCCGCGACATGGATAGCGCCGCAATCCGCCTGTCCGACGCAATCTTGTCGAACGAACAGATCACGATTTACGGCGATTATGATGTTGATGGCGCAACCAGTGCAGCATTGCTCGTGCTGCTGCTCCGCGATTTAGGCGTTCTGGCGCGGCATTATATTCCTGATCGTCTGCTCGAAGGCTACGGCCCCTCGGGCGAAGCACTGGTGCGCCTCGCCGGTGAAGGCTCCACACTGATCATCACCGTAGATTGCGGGGCCATGGCCCACGAGGCTTTGGCAGCGGCCCACGCCGTCGGTGTTGATGTGATCGTGGTAGATCACCACAAATGCTCGTCAGAGCTTCCTATGGCCGCAGCTCTGGTCAACCCCAACCGGCTCGATGAGTGCGACGAGGCAGCTTCTTATGGCCATCTGGCGGCCGTTGGCGTGGCATTTCTGCTTGCTATAGCCACCGTTCGCGAATTGCGCGGACGCGGCCACTTTGAAAAACGCAAGGCACCTGATCTGATGCGACTGCTCGATCTGGTCGCGTTGGGGACCGTGGCGGACGTGGCGCAGCTCAAGGGCCTAAACCGCGCTCTGGTTTCGCAAGGTCTCAAGATCATGGCCCGGCGCGAAAACATCGGCCTTTCCGCGCTGATTGATGCCAGCCGCCTCACCCGGGCACCCACCTGTAGCGATCTGGGCTTTGCACTGGGGCCACGCATTAATGCGGGCGGGCGCGTGGGCGAGGCCACTTTGGGCGTGCGCCTGCTGACCACGCAAGACCCGGACGAGGCCCGATCAATCGCAGCGCAGCTATCGTTGCTCAATGAAGAGCGACGCGGGATCGAACAAGAGGTGCAAGAGGCAGCCGAAGCGCAAGTCGCCGCGCAGCACAACCGCGCTGTGCTGGTCCTTGCCGGCCACGGTTGGCATCCCGGCGTAATCGGCATCGTGGCAGGGCGCATCAAGGAGAAGACGGGCAAACCCTCGCTTGTCATCGCGCTGGATGCAGACGAGGCTGGCAATGGCAAAGGCTCGGGCAGATCGATAGCCGGGGTTGATCTTGGCTCGGCTATCATGGCCGCGCGGGAAGCCGGGATGCTCATCGCAGGTGGTGGCCACGCGATGGCTTGTGGCCTCACCATTGATCCGGCCCGGCTTGCAGAATTGGGCGATTGGCTGAACGAACGCCTCGCGCGGGATATCTCCGGCGCTCGGGCTTCGCAGTCGCTGCTCCTGGACTTGTCGCTCAGCCCCGGCGGCCTTACGCCGGAACTGGTGGAGACGCTCGAGACCGCAGGGCCATTTGGCATAGGCTGGCCCGGACCGCGTGTGGCGGTAGGGCCGGTGCGTCTGGTCAAGTGCGACCTTGTGGGGGCCGATCATGTGCGAATGGTGGCGAGTGGTGCCGATGGCCGCTCGTTCAAAGCCATCGCTTTTCGTGCCGCGCAGACCGAGCTTGGGCAGGCATTGCTGCACGGATCGCGAGGGCGGCACCTGTGGTTGGCGGGCCGAGCAAAGATCGATGATTGGGCCAGTCGGCCTGCGGCAGAACTTCACGTTGAAGACGCCGCGTTTGCAGACTGACTTTTTTCGCAACATGCAGCTTGACGCTTCGCCCTGTGCCCCTTAGAGGCGCGGACCTGCCCAGCGGTGCAAACCCGT
>NZ_LJHY01000070.1 GCF_001295795.1 Novosphingobium sp. AAP83 | reverse complement strand
CGAGCCGCAGTTGAGCGAGGAGATCGGTACATCGCGCGGGCGTTTGCGGACGCTTCTGCGCCGCTTGGAGGAGGATGGTGCCATCTGGCCTCACGTCGGCAAGGGCACCTTCATCGGATCGCGCGAGACAGTTGAAGTCCGCTCCCTCGCCGCACCATCCTTCAGTGTCGGGGATGTTTTTGCCGCGCGCATCCTGCTGGAGCCCTTGCTGGCGGCCGAGGCTGCGGTACACGCCACCGCCGAAAACCTTGCTGTTGTCAGGCAATGCCACGAGATTTTGTGCAAGACCGAAGGCTACCTCCAGTGGAAGAGACTGGACGATCGGCTACACCGGGAGGTGGCAAAGGCCACGAACAAACCGCTTTTACTCATCCTTTATGACACCCTGAACACGCAGATCAGGCAGGCGCTCGATACGCGGCTCGAGCAGGTCTTCGGACACGCGCACGGCCCGGTGCCGGATGCCAATGCAGAACCTGGTCGCATCGTCGATGCCACTTCCCCGTTTCAGGCCGCTGCCTAAAGCCAAAAATATAAATAAGACAAGCGTTTAGACCGAAGCGACTGTTTCGGCCTATTTCACCTCATTTCGATCTGTTTCATACAGATGTGGGTAAGAATGTGTGTTAGGAATCGTTGGGAATCTGAGCGCGACGACACTGCGTGGCCCCCTCGCCAAAGGCCGTTACCACGACGGTGACGGGCTGTTCCTGAGCGTGACCAGCAAGGGTGCGCGCTCATGGATCTGCCGAGTCCAGAAGAATGGGCGCCGCCGTGACATCGGAATCGACAGCGCCAAAAAGATCACCCTGTCGCAGGCGAGGCAGCGCGCAGCGGAGATTCGCACGCTCGTCGAAGCCGGTATTGACCCGGTGCTCCACCGGAAACGGGCATAGGGCGTTCCCAAAGATCGGCGACATTGCAGTCAGCGGCATCGACAGCGCGCATGTCCGCGATGTGATGATCGCGATCTGGCTCGACAAGAATGAGACGGCGCGGCGGGTGCGGCAGCGAATCGGGATGGTGATCGACTGGGCCATCGCCAAGGACTACCGCGCGCCCCCCCCCCCCC
>NZ_LJHY01000007.1 GCF_001295795.1 Novosphingobium sp. AAP83 | reverse complement strand
AGAACTGCGCCCGCCGGTAGGTGGAAATCATGTCCTGCGCCTTGGTGCCGATTATCGCCTGAGTGATGGCGATATGGCCGAAGACGCCTATTCTGCGGTGACCGGCCTTGTTACTGCGCGCCGCCGGGCTGGCGGCAAAACGGGTGATCTGGGGCTTTTCCTCGAAGATGACTGGACGCTGGGGCCAGTCGTGCTGACCGCCGGAGCGCGCGCGGATCGCTGGTCGATCAGCGAAGGGTACTTCGTTGAGACAACCGCCGCAGGAACGCCGACAACCGACCTTGCCTTTGCCCGCCGAGATGGTTGGCAGAGCAGTTTTCGCGGCGGTGCCGTTGTGACGGCAAGCAGCACGCTTTCGCTGCGCGCGGCGGCCTATACGGGGCTGCGGCTGCCGACGCTCAATGAACTGTACCGGTCTTTCAACGTGGTTGCGCCGCGCAGTGGCGGGGGCGTTACGATCACGACTACCCAGCGCAATGACGCCTTACGGATCGAAGAACTGGAAGGGTTTGAAGCAGGCTTCGACTTTACCCCCCTGCCCGGCCTTTCGTTCAGCGCGACCGCATTCGACAACCGCATCAAAAACGCGATTGCCAATGTCACTTTGGGGGTCAGCGGCAATACCGTTACGCGACAGCGGCAGAATGTGGATGCGGTCCAAGCGCGCGGGATCGAATTGGGCACCAAGGTTCGCCTGGGTAAAGTGTCGTTCGATGGTTCGCTGGCCTATACCGATGCGCAACTGAACGCGAGCGGTGCATCGGCATCGCTGAACGGCAAGCGTCCGGCGCAGACGCCCCGCTGGGCCGGAACAGCTACTTTGTCCTATCGGCCGGCACAGCGCACGTCGCTCGGCCTGACCTTGCGCCATATCGGTAGCCAGTTCGAAGACGATCTTGAAACCGATTTGCTACCCCCCGCGACAACTATCGACGCCTTTGCACAATTGCCGCTGTACGGGCCGGTGAGCCTTGTTCTGCGCGGCGAGAATTTGGGCGGCGAGACAATAGTGACGCGGTTGCAGGACGGTTCTATGGATATTGGCACGCCGCGCACGTTTTGGGCCGGCATTCGTGTGGAGATCCGTTGATATGGCGATCCCGGCCGCAAATGCAAAATCGATGCGTTACAATGGTGTAGCGCGTGCTTTTCATGCCGTAATCGCACTGATGGTCGTCTTCAACCTGATCACCGGCATTGGCGGCGAATCAATGGAAAAGGTCTGGGTGCCTTATCCGGCCCACAAAGCTACCGGGATTTTGATCCTGCTCCTGTCGGTGGGACGCATCGCTTGGCGCTTTACATGGACGGCCCCGGCATGGCCCGCAACAATGGGCACGGTTCAACGCCTGATCGCAAAAATCACGCATCTCGCGTTTTATGCCCTGATGCTGATCGTGCCGGTGACGGGATGGATCATGTCATCGGCCAGCAAATATCCTATTTCAATTTATGGCATGTTTGATTGGCCCAAGCTTGCGGTGGCCAAAGATTCCGCACTTGCCGGGATTGCCCATGAAGGACATGAAATTCTCGGCTTTTTGATGGCTGGCCTTGTTTTGCTGCATGTGGCAGCCGCGCTGCATCACCATTTCATCATCAAAGACAGCATCTTGCGCCGGATGTGGTAATACGCAGACGTATTCGCGCCGACTTTTGCAACAGCTGCGGCTAACGGCAATGGCGTGGTCAGCGCAACAGAATTTGTTATCTAACAAGTGATTGAATGGAGCGGTGCCGTTGATTGCGCCGCCTGCTTTTCGCTGCACAAAATCCGGAATTATGCGGCGCGCTTAATTCACCGCTTGCCGTTGGGGCAAGCAGTGTCATACCAAACGGCTTTGGGGGTTCGATGAAGGGCTACCTGGCATCGCAAGGAACGGCCATTGGCCATTTCCACATAAGTGCGAGCAGGCGGTTATGAAAGGCCGGTGCAAAAGGTTCCGGTTCGCAGGCGGCATGGCTCGCCCTCGCACCGGGAGCAACTAAAGTGGGACGTGTGCCATGAGCCTCGACATCAATTCCAAAGCGGCGCAGATCGACGCGCAAATTCTTGATGTGCTGCGCCATCGCGTGGGCAAGGATGAACGCGCGGCCAAGCCGCATGACTGGTACACGGCCACCGTGCTGACATTGCGCGACGCCATCATCGACAGATGGATGGAATCGACGCGCAAGACTTATGCCGAGGGCGCCAAGCGGGTCTATTACCTCAGCCTTGAATTCCTGATCGGCCGCTTGCTGCGCGATGCCCTTTCCAACATGGGCCTGACGCGCGACATGGAAAAGGCCTTGCGCGAACACGGTTTTGATCTGGCAGCGCTTGAGGATCTTGAGCCTGATGCAGCGCTCGGTAACGGCGGCCTTGGCCGTCTGGCCGCCTGCTTCATGGAAAGCCTCGCCAGCCTTGATATCCCCGCTTATGGCTATGGGATCCGCTATGTGAACGGCATGTTCCGCCAGCGGATTGACGATGGCTGGCAGGTAGAACTGCCCGAAACGTGGCTGAGCCATGGCAACCCGTGGGAATTTGACCGCCGCGAGAGCGCCTACATCATCGGCTTTGGCGGCGAAGTGGTCGACAATGGCGATGGCGTGGAATGGCGCCCTTTGGAAAAGGTTGAGGCCAGCGCCGTTGATACCCCGGTTGTCGGCTGGCGTGGAAAGCGCGTGAACACGCTGCGCTTGTGGACGGCGCATTCTTTTGATCCGCTGAAACTCGACGCATTCAATGCGGGCGATCACATGGGCGCGCTCACCGATCAAATGCGCGCGGACAGCCTGGTGCGCGTGCTTTACCCGGCAGACTCCACCCCTGCTGGCCAGGAGTTGCGGTTGCGTCAGGAGTATTTCTTCACCTCGGCCTCAATCCAGGACATCATCCGCCGCCATATGCAACTGCATGGCGATATCCGCACCCTGCCGGATAAAGCGGCGATCCAGTTGAACGATACGCACCCTGCGGTTGCGGTTGCCGAACTGATGCGCATCATGGTCGACGTTCACGGCCTTGAATTCAGCGAAGCGTGGGAAGTGACCAAGGCAACGGTCGGATACACCAACCACACGTTGCTGCCCGAAGCGCTGGAATCATGGCCACTGCCGTTGTTTGAACGCCTGCTGCCGCGCCATATGCAGATCGTTTACGCAATCAACAGCCGCGTCCTGCGCGAAGCGCGCAAGGCAGGGATGGATGATCGCGCCATCGCGGCGATCAGCCTGATCGACGAAGGTGGCGAGCGCCGCGTGCGCATGGCCAATCTTGCCTTCACTGGCGCGCACAGCATCAACGGCGTGGCCGCGCTTCACACCGATCTGATGAAGACCACTGTCTTTTCCGATCTGCACAAGCTTTACCCCAACCGGATCAACAACAAGACAAACGGCGTCACCCCCCGCCGCTGGCTGCAACAGTGCAATCCGGGCCTGACGTCCGTCCTTAAAGACGCAATTGGCGATGGCTTCCTTGATGACACCGCGAAGCTGGCAGACCTTAATGCGCTGGCGAATGATGCGGCGCTGGGTGAGCGTATTGCCGAGGTCAAACGATCCAACAAAGTTGCGCTGGCCAAGCACCTCAAGGACCTGACCGGCATCCGCCTTGATCCTGATGCGCTGTTCGATGTTCAGATCAAGCGCATCCATGAATACAAGCGCCAGTTGCTCAACCTGATCGAGACGGTGGCGCTCTACGATCAAATTCGCAGCCATCCCGAACGCGACTGGGTGCCGCGCGTCAAGATCTTCGGCGGCAAAGCCGCGTCGAGCTATCACAACGCCAAGCTGATCATCAAACTGTCGAACGATATTGCCCGCAGAGTTAACGCCGATCCATCGGTTGGCGGGTTGCTCAAGGTTGTGTTCGTGCCAAACTACAACGTCAGCCTGGCCGAACGGATCATCCCGGCAGCCGATCTGTCCGAGCAGATTTCAACCGCCGGCATGGAAGCTTCGGGCACCGGCAACATGAAGTTTGCGCTTAACGGCGCGCTGACCATCGGCACGCTTGATGGTGCGAATATCGAGATCAAGGATCATGTCGGCGACGAGCATATCGAGATATTCGGCCTCACCGCCGATGAGGTCGAAGAGCAGCGCGCTGGTGGCTACAAGCCGCGCGATGTGATCGAGAAATCGCGCGAGTTGCAGCAGGCGCTGGCAGCCATTGCTACCGGCGTGTTCTCGCCCGATGATCCTGATCGCTACAAGGGCCTGATGGGCGGGATTTATGACCACGACTGGTTCATGGTCGCCGCCGATTTTGACAGCTATCACACCGCACAGCGCAACATCGATAAGCGCTGGGAAAATCAAGCGGGCTGGCGCGCTTCTGCAATCCGCAACATTGCCAATGTAGGCTGGTTTTCGTCTGATCGCACGATCAGCGAATATGCCCGCGATATCTGGGGGGTCTGAAAGCCGGAATGAAACCATCGGCGAGCGCCATCGAAGCTCTATTGGACGGGACGCACGCCGATCCTTTCTCATTGCTTGGTATTCATGAAGGACCCGAAGGTGCGTTTGCGCGGGCGGTGTTACCCGGAGCGGCAACGGCGGTTGCGTGGTCGCTGGCGGGTGAAAGACTGGGCGAACTGGCCCGCGTCGACGGGCGCGGTTTGTTTGAGGGCAAAGTCAGCGGACATCGCCAACCGGTGCGGTATGCTTGCAAGGCGGGCGATCACGAATGGTTGGTGACGGATCCTTACACCTTCGGTCCGGTGCTGGGGCCGATGGATGATTTCCTGATCGCCGAGGGCACGCATCTGCGCTTGTTCGACAAGATGGGCGCGCACTTGATCGAGCATGAAGGCACAAACGGCGTCCACTTTGCGGTGTGGGCGCCCAATGCGAGCCTTGTTAGTGTTGTGGGTGATTTCAATGATTGGGATCACCGCCGCCACCCGATGCGCCGCCGCGCCGATATTGGCGTATGGGAAGTGTTTGTGCCCGACATTGGCGAGCACCGGACATACAAGTATCATGTGGTTGCAGCAGATAGCACGGTGATGCCGCTGAAGGCTGATCCCTTTGCATTTGCATCGGAATTCCGCCCCAGCACAGCTTCGATCACCGCGCATCCGGTTAAACTCGATTGGGGTGATGAAGGCCACCGCGCGCATTGGGCGAGCGTCGATGCGCGCCGCCAGCCGATGGCAATTTACGAAGTCCATCCCGGTTCATGGCAGAAACCGCATGACGAGGGCTTCTACACTTGGGACGAACTGGCAGAGCGCCTGATCCCTTATGTGACCGAGATGGGCTTTACCCACATCGAATTTCTGCCGGTTTCAGAGCATCCCTATGATCCAAGCTGGGGCTATCAGACAACGGGCCTCTACGCCCCGTCCGCCCGCTTCGGCCCGCCCGAGGGCTTTGCCCGGTTCGTTGACGGCGCGCACCGTGCGGGCGTTTCTGTCCTGATCGATTGGGTGCCCGCGCATTTCCCCACCGATGAGCACGGCCTTGTCAAATTCGATGGGACCGCGCTTTATGAACACGAAGACCCTCGGCTTGGCTTTCACCCCGATTGGAACACGCTGATTTACAACTTCGGGCGCAACGAAGTCGTCAGTTTTCTGGTCAACAACGCGCTGTTCTGGGCCGAGCGTTATCATGTCGATGGCCTGCGCGTCGATGCCGTGGCCTCAATGCTTTACCGCGATTATTCGCGCAAAGCGGGCGAATGGATCGCCAACGACGAGGGCGGACGCGAGAATTGGGAGGCGGTTGCTTTCCTGCAAAAGATGAACCGCGCGGTCTATGCCAGCCATCCCGGCTTCCTGACGATTGCCGAGGAATCGACCTCGTGGCCGGGCGTTAGCAAGCCCGCATTCGATGAGGCCCCGCGCGAGCATTTGGGCTTTGGCTTCAAGTGGAACATGGGTTTCATGCACGATACGCTGCAATATATGGCGCGCGACGCCGTGCACCGCAGTTATCACCACAACGAAATCACGTTCGGCCTGACTTACGCCTTTTCCGAAAATTTCGTTCTTCCGATCAGCCACGATGAAGTGGTCCACGGCAAGGGCAGTTTGCTGACGAAAATGAGCGGCGATGATTGGCAGAAGTTTGCCAATCTGCGCGCTTATTACGGGTTGATGTGGGGCTATCCCGGCAAGAAACTGCTGTTCATGGGCCAGGAATTTGCACAACGCCGCGAATGGAGCGAAGCGCGTTCGCTTGACTGGGACTTGCTTTCAGCCCCCGCGCACGAAGGGGTACGGCGCTGGGTGCGTGACCTGAACCGGATCTATACCAACCGCCCTGCACTTCATGCCCGTGATTGTGAGCCGGAAGGTTTCGAGTGGCTGGTGGTTGATGATGCGCAAGCCTCTGTTTTTGCTTGGGTCCGCAAAGCTCCGGGGGCAAAGCCGGTGGCAGTGGTCTGCAATATGACCCCGCAGGTCCACGATCACTATCGACTGCCACTTCCCCATGCCGGTGCATGGCGCGAAGTGTTGAACAGCGATGCGCAGGATTACGGCGGCAGCGGGATTGGCAATCTTGGCGAAGTGATAGCGCGCGATGGTGCCGCCTTTGTCGTCTTGCCGCCATTGTCGACACTGATGTTCGAGTTTGCAGAATAAAAGACGGGAGAATTGGGGATGCGCGAAACTTACTCACAACCGCTCGCCCGTGATGCGATGGCCTATGTGCTTGCAGGCGGACGAGGCAGCCGGTTGAAAGAATTGACCGATAACCGTGCAAAACCAGCGGTTTACTTTGGTGGGAAATCGCGGATCATCGATTTCGCGCTGTCGAACGCGATCAATTCGGGCATCCGCCGCATCGGCGTTGCCACGCAGTACAAAGCGCACTCGCTGATCCGCCATATGCAGCGCGCATGGAACTTCATGCGCCCTGAACGCAACGAAAGCTTCGACATCTTGCCCGCTTCGCAGCGCGTATCCGAACACCAATGGTACGAAGGCACCGCCGACGCGGTCTATCAGAACATCGATATCATCGCGGCCAATGACCCCAAGTATATGGTCATACTCGCAGGCGATCACATCTACAAAATGGATTACGAGCTGATGCTGCGCCAGCACGTGGAAAGCGGCGCTGATGTGACGATCGGTTGTCTGGTCGTGCCGCGCGCCGAGGCATCGGGCTTTGGCGTGATGGCGGTGGACACGGCTGACACAATCACCGAATTCGTCGAAAAGCCCGCCAATCCGCCCGGAATTCCGGGCAACGAAGGCATGGCGCTGGCCTCGATGGGCATTTATGTATTCGAGACGAAATTCCTGTTCGACATTCTGCGCAAGGATGCGGCCGATCCCAATTCGAGCCGCGATTTCGGCAATGATATCATCCCCTATATTGTCAAAAACGGCAAGGCCGTCGCCCATCGCTTCACCGCAAGCTGCATTCGCGCGGCTGAGGAAATAGAAGAATACTGGCGTGATGTGGGCACATTGGATGCCTATTTTGATGCCAACCTCGACCTCACCGATGTTGTGCCCAAGCTGAATATGTATGACCGCGACTGGCCGATCTGGACCGACCAGATCATCGCCGCGCCAGCCAAATTTGTACACGATCAGGATGGACGGCGCGGTATGGCGATCTCGTCGCTGATCAGCCAGGACTGCATTGTCTCGGGGGCAATAGCCAAACGTAGCTTGTTGTTTACAGGCGTAAAAATGGGCTCATTCTCATCGTGCGAAGAGGCGGTGATCCTGCCTTATTGCAACATCGGACGCGGCGCGCGGCTTAACCGCGTGATCCTCGATTCCGGCGTGCGCATCCCTGAAGGACTGGTGGTTGGCGAAGATCCGATCCTTGACGCCAAGCGGTTTCAGCGCACCGAAAGCGGGGTGTGCCTGATTACCAAGCGGATGATCGAACAGCTCGCATGACAATCAGGGTTCTGTCCGTCGCTTCGGAGGCCGTTCCGCTAGTCAAGACCGGCGGTTTGGCGGATGTGGCAGGCGCGCTGCCCTCTGCGGTTGCGCCGCATGGCGTTGAAATGACGACACTTTTGCCTGGCTATCCGGCGGTGATGAAGGCGCTCGGCCGCGCCCGCGCTGTGCATACGTGGGATTCGCTGCTGGGCGAAAAGGCGCGTCTTTTGGGGGGCAAGATGGATGGCTATCCCCTGCTCGTGCTGGATGCGCCTGCATACTTTCAGCGCGAAGGCGGCCCTTATAGTGATGCAGAAGGGCGCGATTGGGTGGACAATTGGCGGCGTTTTGCGGCGTTTGGACGCGCAGCGGCGGATATTGCGGGCGGATTGGTAAAGGCGCGGCGCTTTGATGTGGTCCACGCGCACGATTGGCAGGCGGCAATGGCGCTTGCCTATATGCGCTTTGCCCCGCCCGAGGGAGCGACGCCCCTGCCCTCGGTCATGACCATTCACAACATGGCGTTTCAGGGCTTTTATAGCGCCGACAAATTTCCAGCGCTCGGCTTGCCGTCTCAGGCCTGGTCAATGGATGGGGTGGAGTATCATGGCGGGGTCGGTTTCCTGAAAGCGGGCCTTGAAGCGGCCAGCGCGATTACCACCGTCAGCCCGACATATGCGCGCGAGATCAGGACTGCGGAATTCGGGATGGGCCTTGAGGGGTTGATCCTGAGCCGGGGCGACAAAGTATCGGGCATCGTCAACGGCATAGATCCGGCGCAGTGGAACCCGCAAGTCGATCCGGCCTTGCCATCGCCGTTCAACGTCAAGACGATTGGCAAACGCGCGGCCAACAAGCGGGCGCTGGAGGCCGAGTTCGGGCTTGAAGCCGGGGACGGGCCGCTGTTTGTGGTGGTTACGCGCCTGACCTGGCAAAAGGGCATGGATGTGCTGCTGGAGGTGATCGATCACCTTGTGGGGATTGGCGGACGGTTGGCGCTGCTGGGATCGGGTGACAAGGCGATGGAGAATGCCTTCCATGCCGCCGCCATGCGCCATCCGGGCAAAGTGGGCGTGCGCATCGGCTATGACGAGGCGCTTTCGCACCGGATGCAGGGCGGCGGTGATGCGATCCTTGTGCCGAGCCGGTTCGAGCCTTGCGGCCTGACCCAGCTTTACGGGCTGGCTTATGGTTGTGTGCCGGTTGTGGCGCGCACAGGCGGGCTGGCCGATACGGTGATCGATGCCAATCTGGCCGCCGTGATGGGCGGCGTTGCCACCGGCGTGCAGTTCAACGGGGTCAATTATGCCAGTTTGGCCGACGCCGTTAGCCGTGCCGTAACACTCTTCTGGCAGCAGGATGTCTGGCGCGGTATCCAGCGCGCCGGGATGAAAACCGATTTCTCGTGGAGCCGTTCGGGCAAAGCCTATGCGGACCTCTACGCCAAACTCATTGCGGAGGCATGATGATCCGGACTGTTGAGACGACGCCCTACTCTGGCCAGAAACCCGGCACTTCGGGATTGCGCAAAAAGGTCAAAGTCTTTCAGCAAGCCGGATACGCCGAAAACTTTGTCCAATCGGTGTTTGACGTGGTCGAACGCGCAGCGGGATCGATCCTCGTGCTGGGCGGTGACGGGCGGTACCACAACCGCGAAGTAATCCAACAGACCATCCGCATTGCCGCCGCCAATGGTTATGGCAGCGTGATCGTGGGCCAAGGCGGCATTCTTTCCACGCCCGCCGCCAGCCACGTGATCCGCAAGTATGGTGCATCAGGCGGTTTGATCCTTTCCGCCAGCCACAACCCCGCCGGGCCTGACGAGGACTTCGGGATCAAATACAACATCGCCAATGGCGGCCCCGCCCCCGAAGGCGTGACCGATGCGATCTATGCACGCACGCAGACGATTGACCGCTGGCTGACGGTGGACGCGCCTGACGTTGATCTGGACACCATCGGTTCCAGCACGGTGGGCGGCATGACGGTTCAGGTGATCGATTCTGTCGCCGATTATGCCGAACTGATGGAAAGCCTGTTTGATTTCAACGCGATCCGCGCCAATGTTCAGACTGGCCTCACCATGGCATTTGATGCGATGAGCGCGGTGACTGGCCCTTATGCCACCGATATTCTCGAAGGCCGTTTGGGTTTTGCCAAGGGGACCGTGCGCAACGGTGTGCCGCTGGAGGACTTTGGCGGGCACCATCCCGATCCCAACATGGTCCACGCGCATGAACTGTTCGAAACGATGTTCGGGCCAGACGCTCCAGATTTTGGCGCGGCGTCTGACGGCGATGGTGACCGCAACCTGATCGTGGGCAGGCACCGCTTTGTGACCCCCTCCGATAGCCTTGCGATGCTGGCCGCCAATGCGCACCTTGCGCCGGGCTATGCGGGCGGGCTGAAAGGTATTGCGCGTTCGATGCCGACCAGCGCGGCGGCGGATCGTGTGGCTGCGGCGCTCGGGCTTCCCAGCTTTGAAACGCCTACGGGTTGGAAATTCTTCGGAAACCTGCTCGACGCGGGCATGGCGACGATCTGCGGCGAGGAAAGCGCAGGCACCGGCAGCGACCACGTGCGCGAGAAGGATGGGCTGTGGGCCGTGCTGCTGTGGCTCAACATTCTGGCGGTGCGCAAGATCAGCGTGGATCAACTGGCGCGCGAGCATTGGGCCAGGTTCGGGCGCAATTACTATGCCCGCCATGATTATGAGGGGCTACCCACCGAGCATGCCGATGCCTTGATGGCCGAACTGAACGGCAGCCTTACCGGATTGCCGGGCAAGGCTTTCGGATCGTTGACTGTTTCGACTGCCGACAATTTCTCCTACCTTGATCCGGTGGACGGTTCGACCAGCAAAAATCAGGGCGTGCGCGTGTTGTTCGAGGGCGGATCGCGCGTGGTGTTCCGCCTTTCCGGCACCGGCACCGAAGGGGCGACCTTGCGCGTCTATCTGGAACGCTATGAGCCGGTGGGCGGCGATCTTGATCGGGAAACGCCCGATATGCTGGCCGATTTGATCAGCGCTGCCGATGCGATTGCCGGAATTACGCGCCACACCGGCCGCACTGCGCCCGATGTTGTGACATGACCTTGGGCGTTGCGGTTGCGGACGGGAAGACACGCTTCACCGTTCGCGCCCCGCGCGCTGATGCGGTTGCACTGTGCCTGTTCGATGGCGATGCCGAACAGCGCCTTGGCATGGTTCGTTCCGGCGATAACTGGACGATTGAACTTGCTGGCGACTTGTCGGGCGAACGCTATGGCTATCGCGCTTCGGGGGAATGGAATCCGGCGCGAGGGCTGTGGTTTGATCCGGCCAAGTTGCTGGTTGATCCTTATGTCGCGGAACTGGACCAGCCCTTCAGATATGATATCAGCTTGTCCGCCTATGGTGTTGATACTGCGCCGATTGTACCCAAAGGCGTTGTCATCAATCCAGTGGCCATCGCGCTTGGACCGCCAAAGTTCCAACACGGCGGATTGATTTACGAAGCCAATGTGCGCGGCTTTACGATGCTGCATCCGCAAGTGCCGGAATCCTTGCGCGGCACAGTGGCGGCGCTGGCCCATCCGGTGATCATCAAGCATCTGAAAAGCCTGCACGTTTCGGCCATCGAACTGATGCCCATCGTGGCCTGGATTGACGAGCGGCACTTACCCCCATTGGGCCTGACCAATGCCTGGGGGTATAATCCGGTTGCGCCGATGGCATTGGATCCGCGCCTGTGCCCCGGCGGAGTGGCGGAACTGCGCGATACCGTGGCCGCGCTCCATGCCGAGGGGATTGGCGTGATCCTTGATGTGGTGTTGAATCACACAGGGGAATCCGATGTGCTTGGCCCTGTGCTGTGCCTGCGCGGGATGGATGATGCGGCTTATGCCCGCGCGCCGGATGGCAGCCTTATCAACGATACCGGTTGCGGCAATACCCTGGATTTCGGCAATCCGGCGGTGCGCGAACTGGCGTTGACCACACTGCGCCACTTCATAAAGCATTGCGGGATTGACGGATTCCGGTTTGATCTGGCCCCGATCTTGGCGCGCAATCCGGGCTTTGCCGCCGATGCACCGATCTTTGCCGCGATTGCGGCAGACCCTTGGCTGGCGGACCGGGTGCTGATTGCAGAGCCTTGGGACATCGGCCCGGGCGGCTACCAGCTTGGCAATTTTCCGGCGGGTTGGCTCGAATGGAACGACAGGTTCCGCGATGATGTGCGGCGCTTCTGGAAGGGAGAGGCGGGCATAGGGGTGCTGGCAACGCGGATTGCCGGATCATCGGACGTGTTTGGCAAGCAGTGCCGTTCGGTCAACTTCCTCGCCGCGCATGACGGGTTTACGCTGGCCGACGGGCTTGCCTTCGAGCAGCGCCACAATTGGGCCAATGGCGAGGAGAGCCGCGATGGTCACGGCGAAAACTTCAGTTGGAACAATGGGGTAGAGGGCGAAACGGAGAACCCCGATGTGCTTGCCGCGCGCGCTGCCTATGCCCGGGCGATGCTGGGCACGCTGTTTGCTTCGACCGGTACGATCATGCTGACGGCAGGCGATGAATTCGGACGCAGCCAGCGCGGGAACAACAACGCCTATGCGCAGGACAATGCGATCACTTGGGTGGATTGGGCCGGTCGCGATCTGGCGCTTGAGGAGTATACGTTCGGGTTAGCGGCTTGGCGTGCTGC
Source organism: Novosphingobium sp. AAP83 (assembly GCF_001295795.1). Lineage (GTDB taxonomy): Bacteria > Pseudomonadota > Alphaproteobacteria > Sphingomonadales > Sphingomonadaceae > Novosphingobium. The sequence continues at coordinate 10,978 of NZ_LJHY01000007.1, read as the reverse complement.
AAGAGTCTCGCATTTCTCGGCGTTTCCCGAAGATGGGAACTGGGCGGGTCTTGATGGGGTGGAGATGAGCGCAGCGGCTTGGGAAAGCCCTGCGACGCAAGGATTTCAATGGGTTGGCCCGGATTATGGCTTTAGCGTTGACCGGGATGGTCCCGCGGTCGATGTTATCAGCCCGGCCTTCTTCATTCCCGCGTAGGCGGGAATCCAGCCGCAGCGTGGGACTGGATCCCCGCCTTCGCGGGGATGACGAAGTTGGGGAGGATGACGAAGTTGGGGGCGGATGACGACGTCAAGGGTGACGACGTAGCCCGGACGCGCCGGATATGGTTTTACGATTTCTCCGACATCACAGGGTAATCCCCGACTTGCCCGGCGCGATGACGCCGTTGGGATCGAGCGCGGCCTTGAGGCGCTTGTTCAGCATGCGGTTCGCCTCGCCATATTGGTTGGCGACGAGGTCCATCGTGCTGACGCCGGTGCGGTAGGCCGCCCAGCCCTTTTCACCGAAGCGCAGGACCATTTCTTCCATGCAGGCCTGCGCCTTGCGTTCTTCGGCGGCATCGTCCTTGTCGAACAGCAGGAAAATGAGGTGGTGCAATTCGCGGCTGCCGACGGCGAAGGCGGCGTTATAATCGAAGTTGTATTTGCCGAGGATTTCCTTGGCGAGTTTGGTCTGTTCCGCCGTTTCCGCGCCTTTGGCGGGGGCGACAGGGGCAAAGCAGACCATGCCGCCGCCGGGACCGCGCCAGCGCACAATGCCGACTTCTTCCAAGGACATGCCACCACGCATCAGGGTTTTGTGGTGTTCAAACCACGGATTTCCGGCCATTTCCTTTTCGGTGAGCACTTCGCCGCCCGTGGCCTCGAAGGCGGAACGGATGATCGGTTCGATGGCGGCGATGATCTCGTCGGTGCCATAGAGCGCGAAATAGGTGTTCCACATGCCGAGGCCGTTCTTCACCGCCTCTGCCTTGATCGCCTCGTCAGGGACGGAGCGGGTTTCGGTCCAGATATCGGCGCGGCGTTTGAACATGGCGAGCTGGTAGGCTGCGCCCATCATCAGCACACAGTTGGGGATGAGGTTGTTCATGCGGAACGGGCGGATGGCGTCGACGATCTTCGAGACGTCGGCCATTTCCATGTGGCGGACCATGAACGGCTTGTAGACCGGCGGCGCGGGCATCAGCCACATGCCGAGCTTGGTGACGACGCCGAAGTTCGATTGGGTGAACAGGCCGTCGATATAAGGTCCGTAACCCCACTTGAAGGCCTGCCATGTGGTGGAATTCTTGACCGAGCCCATGCCGGTGCGCACGACGGTGCCATCGGCCAGAACGACCTCCATGCCGCATTGCATGAAGAAGTGATCGCCATAGGGCGTGTAGCCTACCCCACGTTCGAGCGTGTTGCCGAGCGGCGAGACGATAGGGCCGACGGTGGGCACATCGACCCAGTAGGGCAGATTGTTGGCTTGAAGATAATCGTGAAGATCCTGATAGGTTACGCCGGGTTCTACCAACGCGGTGCCAAGTTCGGCATCGACCTCGATGATCTTGTTCATGCGTTTGAGATCGAGCACCATCTGGCCCGAGGTGGCAGGCGTTGCGTTGCCATAGCCCATGTTCTTGCCGGTGGAGACGGGCCAGAGCGGCAGGCCGTATGTGTTGGCGACCTTGAGCACCGCCTGCACTTCTTCGACCGAGGCCGGGGCGACGGCGCCTGATGGCAAATGCTTGCCATCGGGATCGGGTGTGAAGGTACTGAGATAAGGTAGCGTGCTTTCCGCATTGGCGAAGACCCAGTCCGCGCCAACGACCGCGCGCAGTTCCTTGACCGCAGCGGCAAAACGATCGCTATCGACGCCGGGCGGCATCATGCGCGCGCCGTCCAGCGGGCTGGCGATGGCAGCGGTGGACAGGAACGCAGCGCCAGCGGCACCGGCGCGGATGACATCGCGGCGCGATACGCCGGTTCCGGTAGGGGCGCTCATTGGCCGTGCTCCTTTGCGTTGGCTTTCGACTTTTCAATCCAGAGGCCGAGCGCGGCTAGTTCCGCATTTGTGATTTCGGTGGGGCGAAAGGCGGGCATGGCACCGCGTCCGGCGCGGACCATCGTCTGGATGGTGGCGGCAGGCAGCTTGCGACCGAGGATCAGCGGACCGACGTTGTGACCATGGCAGTAGCCGCAAGTGACGCGATAGACGTCTTGCGGGGTTCGGCCTTGATACGCCGGTTTTGTTTGTCCGGCGGCGAGTGCGGCGCTGGTGGCGGTGATGATTCCTGCGGTGAACATGGCCATTTTGGCGATGTGCATCATCTCTCTCCCGATTGTTGGTTCAACCTTGGATTACCAAATCTTACTTATTGTCAAATTTGATAAAATCAGATGGACGTGCGGAGTCAACAGGCTTGCAGAGCCGCATTTATGACGGATTTTCTAGGAGAGTGGCGGCAGCGGGTCTGTGGAGAATTTAAAGGCTGCCGCCGGTTTGCAGCCAAGGCCGATCAGAACTGCCCGCGCGACGTGGCTGGAATAGTCGGTACCACAATCATCGCGCAACTGCGTGAACAATGCCGATAATGTCGCCCCCATGACCAGATCGCGCCCGATCTGTTCGTCAGCAACGGTGAATACGCCAGTTGCGATACCGTCGGCCACGGTTGAACGCGCCTGGGCAAAGGTTTCCGAACCAAACACCACACCGTTGGCCGAAAGGTTCACGATGGACCACGCCCAACGACAGTCGAGCCTGCCCCGTTCAAGATAATAACGAATGGCACAAGCTGTGCGCTGCGCTGCGTCGGGCATTGTTTCTAGCACGGCCGTAACCCGCACAAGGAAATCGTGGCTGACCTCCCATGTAAGGGCCTCACGCAGATCATCCATGCCGCTGAAGTGGTTGTAGAAGGTTTGGCGGGTGATCCCGGCGGCTTCGCAGACTTCCTCAACCCGGGCGTAAAGGCCGTTCTCGCGGCCGAAGATATCGAAGGTGACAGCCAGAATACGCGCGCGGGTGCGGGCCTTGCGTTCGCGCCCGATTTCAGCACGGCGCTCGCTATCGATCTTACGCTTGGGAGGAGTAGCGGACGTCATATTGGCCACCTAACGCGCAAAACCGGCCTCGTCCACGGCGGGACGCGCAACATCGACCGCCTTGGCGAATTTGCACATCAGACAGCAGGCCATGCACGATTCATCGCAAGGGTTGACAAGGAGGCTTGCACATAGGAACCTTGGTCTACAAATTGTTAACAATGAAAATACTTCGGGATTTCGCATAATGTTGTTTGAGCGGCGCCGGCTTATAGGTGCCATGGCAGCCACTGTCGGTAGCTTGGCGGTTTCGGGCCAACCTGCGCTTGCCGTCACGCGCCCGCGTGAGGTGCCAGTATCGCCCTTTGCAAAACCGGCCTTGCCCTTGATGGTGCAACGCGCGGTGGCCGCACTGGATGCGCAAGGTAAGCATGTTCGCCATCGCGATCTGGTGGGATTTGTCGATTTTTCGCAAGCTTCGCGTGAGGCGCGGTTCCATCTGATCGATATCGAGGGCGGCAAAGTGCTGTCATCGCACCTTGTATCGCACGGGCTTGGGTCCGATCCGGCCAACAGCGGGTGGGTGCAACGCTTTTCCAACCAGTTGGGATCGAACGCTTCGAGCCCTGGTGCTTTCCTGACGGGCGTGACCTATTATGGCAAGCATGGCCGTTCGCAGCGGTTGATCGGGCTTGAAGACGCCAACAGCGCAGCGATGGAGCGCGGGATCGTTATTCACGCCGCCAATTACGTGAGTGCCGAAATGGCGCGCGATTATGGCCGCGTTGGCCGCAGCCAAGGCTGTTTTGCGTTTTCGAACAAGGATATCAGTGGCGTCATGCAGAGGTTGGGCGAAGGTCGCCTGCTGTTTGCAACCAAGTAAACCCGGCTTGATAACAAACAGCACGAAACTATAGAAAAATCCTATGGCTCATTGCGGTTCAAATCAATTTTGAACACAGAATTCGTGATGATAGACTGCATGCCAACAAACATGTTGAGGATGCACCGATGCGCTCTACGCCCGACTTCGACTTCGGCCTGACCGAAAGCGCCCTGATGATACGCGAGGCTGCGGGCCGCTTTGCGGATGAGCAGATCGCGCCACTGTCCGCCGAGATTGACCGCAATGACCGGTTCCCGCGTGAATTGTGGGAGCCAATGGGGGCGCTTGGGCTGCACGGCATCACGGTTGAGGAAGAGTGGGGCGGCTTGGGCCTTGGCTATCTTGATCATGTAATCGCGGTGGAGGAAGTGTCGCGCGCATCAGGTTCTGTTGGCCTGTCTTACGGCGCGCATTCGAACCTTTGCGTCAACCAGATCCGGCGTTGGGGCAATGACGAGCAGAAGGCAAAGTATTTGCCCAAGCTGATTTCGGGCGAGCATCTGGGCAGCCTTGCGATGTCAGAAGTGGGGGCGGGATCGGACGTGGTTTCGATGAAGCTGCGCGCCGAGCCGGTGCCCGGCGGGTTCCGGCTGAACGGCACGAAATTCTGGATCACCAATGGCACTTATGCCGATACACTGGTGGTCTATGCCCGCACCTCGCCCGAAGGCAGCCGGGGGATCACCGCGTTTTTGATCGAAAAGGGGATGGAGGGTTTCTCGATCGGCCAGAAGATCGACAAGATGGGTCTGCGCGGAAGCCCGACGTGCGAACTGGTGTTCGACGATTGCTTTGTGACAGAAGAGCAGGTGATGGGGCCGCTGAACGGCGGCGTTGGCGTGCTGATGAGCGGGCTGGATTATGAGCGTGTGGTGCTGGCGGGCATGCAGATCGGGATCATGCAGGCGTGCCTTGACACGGTCATCCCCTATGTGCGCGAACGCAAGCAGTTTGGCCAGCCGATAGGTTCTTTCCAGTTGATGCAGGCCAAAGTGGCAGACATGTATGTGGCGATCCAATCGGCGCGGGCCTATGTCTATGCCGTGGCCAAGGCCTGTGATGCGGGGCAGACGACGCGGTTTGATGCCGCTGGTGCAATCCTGTTGGCGAGCGAGAATGCGTTCCGGGTTTCCGGAGAATCCGTGCAGGCGCTGGGCGGTGCAGGCTATACCAAGGACTGGCCAGTAGAGCGTTATCTGCGGGATTCCAAGTTGCTCGACATTGGCGCGGGAACGAATGAAATCCGCCGGATGTTGATCGGCCGGGAACTGATCGGCCGGAATTGAGCAGTACGCGGTAGGAAGTTAACATGGCAGGCAAATACTTCGATCAGTGGCAAGTGGGTGACCGGATCGCCCATGAAATACGCCGCACGGTGACCGAGACCGACAATCTTTTGTTCACGGTGATGACGCACAACCCGCAGCCGCTGCACATCGATGCCGAGGCCGCCAAGGCCAGCGAATTCGGGCAGATACTTGTGAACGGAACTTTCACTTTCGCCCTGATGATCGGGCTTTCGGTGGGCGAAACGACGCTGGGCACACTGGTGGCGAACCTTGGCTATGACAAGCTGGTGATGCCAGCGCCGGTGTTTATCGGCGATACGATGCGCGCCACAAGCGAGGTGGTGGAACTGCGTGCGTCCAATTCACGGCCCAACGCCGGGGTCGTGACGTTCCGCCATGAATTGATCAACCAGCGCGACGAGGTGGTTTGCCGCTGCTTGCGTTCGGCGATGCTGATGAAAACCCCGCTTAAGACGGACACTGTGCCAGTCGGGCCTTGAACGCATCGAGCAGCCATGCGCGGGCAGGTCCGGTGGGACAATCGCGCCGCCAGAGTGCGTGAAAGGTGTAAGCCATACCGGGCGCTTCGGGCACGGCAAGACGCACAAGGCGTCCTTCGGCCAAGTCTGCCGCAACCGCATGTGCCGGCATGCTGCCCCAACCGATGCCTTCGCGCAGCAGCGCATGACGCGCACCAAGATCGCCCAAGCGCCAAGTGTTGGCCGAGAATACAGAGAAGTCCTTGCCTTCGGTCAGGCGGGAACGGTCAGTCAACACCAATTGACGGTGTTTGCGCACTTCGCCGGGCGGGACGGGGTCCATCCGGGCGAGCGGGTAGGCAGGCGCGGCGACGGGGATCATGTCCACTGCGCCAATCGCGATACGTTCAAGTTCTGACAGCGGCACAAGTTCAGGACCGCCAATGCCAAGATCGGCAGCGCGATCCATAACCAGCGCAGCGATGGCTCCCAAGGCTTCGACGTGAAGGCGCAGGCGAACGGTGGGGAATTCGTGCTGAAATTCGCGCAGCACTTCGGCCATCAGATGCGTGGGGAACATCACATCGACTGCAAGGCCAAGTTCGGCTTCGAGGCCCTGATTGAAGCTGAGCACGCCTGCCATCAGCGCATCGACCTGATCGGCCACGGCGCGTGCCTGCGCGAGCATGGCCTTGCCCGCTGCGGTGAGGACCGGTTTGCGCGAGCCTTCGCGATCAAATAAACTGACGCCGAGTTGCGCTTCGAGCGTGGTCACGCCGTAACTGATTACCGAGATGGCGCGGCCAAGCTTGCGTGCGGCACCGTTGAAGCTGCCTTCATCAACGACGGCGAGGAACAAACGCAACTGATCGAGAGTTGGATGGCCGATGTTCATAGCGCATACCTTTCAATAATTACGAACATTCTATTGCATTTTATCGGGATATTTAGATTGGATTACAAGGCCTATGCGGGGTTTAACAGGACAGCAAAACTGTCTGGCTTGGAGAAATCATCATGACGCAGACGCTTGCAACCAAGGCCCACATCGAATTGCGCCCCTTTGCCTCGCTGGGCGCGGCCAACCACGGCTGGCTTGATGCCCATCATCATTTTTCGTTTTCGGAATACCGCGATCCGGCGCGTGATAGCTGGGGCGCGCTGCGCGTGTGGAATGATGATGTGATCGCCGCCAACACCGGTTTCCCGCCACACGGCCACCGCGATATGGAAATCGTGACTTATGTGACCAAGGGCGCGATCAGCCACAAGGACAGCCTTGGGAATGCGGGCCGCACGGAAGCAGGCGATGTTCAGGTCATGTCAGCGGGCACCGGTATCCAGCATTCGGAATTCAATCTTGAATCGGAAGAGACGCGCCTGTTCCAGATCTGGATCATCCCTGATCGCCGTGGCCATGCGCCAAGCTGGGGTGCCCGCCCCTTCCCCAAGGACAGCCGTGAAGGCCAATTTGTGCCACTGGCTTCGGGAATTGCTGGCGACGACGACGTGCTGACGATCAACGCCAACGCCCGCGTTTTGGGGGCGACGGTGAAGGCTGGCGAAACCGTGCGCTATGCCCTGACCGAAGAGCGTCACGCCTATCTGGTACCGGCCAAGGGCCGCGTGCGGATTGGCGATGTAGAAGCCAATGCCCGCGATGGCGTGGCCATTACCGGCGTGACCGAAATCGTTGTGACCGCACTGGACGATGCCGAACTGGTGCTGGTGGACGCTGCCTGAAACTGTTTGATTCTAAACCTAAGGATGATTCCATGACACGTACTGCATCCCCCAATATCGTCCCGCTGATCGTTGAACGCTGGAGCCCCCGCGCCTTTGACGGATCGGCCGTGCCGCAAGCCGACCTTGATGTGATCTTTGAAGCGGGGGGCCTTGCTGCCAGCGCTTATAACTACCAGCCGTGGCAGTTCCGCTATGCGCACAAAGGCGATGCCAACTTTGATGCGTTTATCGGCGCGCTGGTGCCATTCAACCAGACATGGGCCAAGGAAGCGGGTGTGATCGTCTATGCCGTGTCGGACGAGTTCATGCGCTCTGACAAGGGCAACAATCCCAACCATAGCCACAGCTTTGATGCGGGCGCCGCATGGGCCTATGCCGCATTGCAGGCCACGGCGATGGGCTATCACACGCATGGCATGACCGGGGTGGACTTTGTTAAAGCGGGCGAAGTGCTCGGCTTGCCAGAGGGTTACCGCGTGGAAATGGCGTTTGTGATCGGCAAGATGGGCGATATAAAACAATTGCCCGAGATGCTTCAGGAGCGCGAAGTTATCAGTTCGCGCAAGCCGGTGAGCGAAATTGCCTTTGCCGGGCCGTTCGCTCAATAGAACTTTGGCTTAACGTGCAAGTGGCGCTGCCCATGCGTTTTCGCTAGGGCGGCGCCATGCTTCGCATCAATGAACTGAAACTGCCGCTGAATCACGCCCCTGAAGAGCTTTCGGAGGCGATTTGCGCGCGACTGGGGATTGAGCCCCCTGCCCTGCAACGTTTCCAGATTTTCCGGCGCGGCAATGATGCGCGCAAAAAGCACGCGATCCTGCTGACTTATGTGGTCGATTGCGTGGTGGCAGATGAAGCCGCCGTGCTGGCCCGCTTTGCCGATGACCAGAACGTGCGGGCGACGCCTGATTTGTCGTACAAATTCCCCGTGATGGCACCCGAAGGCTATGACGGTGAGCGTCCTGTCGTGATTGGCGCGGGTCCTTGCGGGCTGTTGGCGGCGCTGATTCTGGCGCAGATGGGCCTCAAGCCGATCATTATCGAGCGCGGCAAAGCTGTGCGTGAGCGGACCAAGGACACGTGGGCCTTGTGGCGCAAATCGGTGTTGCAGCCTGAATCCAACGTGCAATTCGGCGAAGGCGGGGCTGGCACGTTTTCTGACGGCAAGCTCTATAGCCGGATCAAGGACCCGCGCCATCTGGGCCGCAAGGTGCTGGTGGAATTCGTCAAGGCGGGTGCGCCGGACGACATCCTGACCGAAGCGCACCCGCATATCGGCACGTTTCGTCTCGTCACGATGGTGATTTCCATGCGCGAGACGATCGAAGCGCTGGGCGGCGAATACCGCTTTGGCACGCGGGTGGAAGATTTCGAGATCGAAACGGCGGCTGACGGATCGCGGCGGATGGCGGGTCTGCACTTGTCGGACGGATCATTCCTGCCTGCGCGCCATGTGATCATGGCGGTGGGCCATTCGGCGCGCGATACATTTCAGGTTCTGTTTGACCGCGGCGTGCATATTGAGGCCAAGCCCTTTGCCATCGGTGTGCGTATCGAACATCCGCAAGGGTGGATCGATACCGCGCGATACGGGCCGAGCGCGGGCAACAAGATTTTGGGACCAGCGGCCTATTCGGTTTCGCACAAGTGCAAGAACGGGCGCACGGTCTATTCGTTCTGCATGTGCCCGGGCGGGCGCGTGGTGGCGGCAACCAGCGAGGAAGGCCGCGTTGTGACCAATGGCATGAGCCAGTATTCGCGCGCAGAATTCAACGCCAATTCCGGGCTGGTGGTGGATATCGATCCCAATCGCGATTATCCCGGCGGCCCGATGGCGGGCATGGCTTTCCAGCGGCACTGGGAAAGCCTGGCGTTTACTGCGGGCGGAAGCAATTACATGGCTCCCGGACAAAAGCTGGGGGATTTTCTTGCTGACCGGCCCTCCACCGAATTTGGCGCAGTGATCCCGAGCTATCAACCGGGCGTGCACCTGACCGAATTGAACAAGTGCCTGCCCGATTATGTGATTGAATCGATCCGCGAGGCGCTGCCGGTGTTCGGGCGGATGGTGCCGGGATATGACCATCCCGATGTGGTGATGACGGGCGTGGAAACGCGCACATCATCGCCGGTTAAGATCACGCGCGGTGCCGATTGCCAGAGCCTCAACACGCAGGGGCTTTATCCTGCGGGCGAAGGGGCTGGCTATGCGGGCGGCATCCTTTCGGCGGCGGTTGACGGGATCAAAGTGGCCGAGGCGCTGGCTTTGAAGATGTTGGCATGAGCGGTTCCATATTCGACGCCATCATTCTGGGTGCTGGCGCGGCGGGATTGATGGCGGCGCTGACGGCGGGGCAGCGCGGATTACGCGTGCTGCTGATTGACCACGCCGACGAGCCGGGCAAGAAGATCCTGATTTCGGGTGGCGGGCGCTGCAATTTCACCAACCTCCATACGGTGGCGGATCGCTATATCTCGGAGAACGCACACTTTGCGCGGTCAGCTTTGGCGCGGTATACGCCTGCGGAGTTTATCGCGCTGGTGGGCAATCACGGCATTGCCTGGCACGAAAAGACGCTGGGGCAATTGTTCTGCGATGGTTCGGCCCGCGCGATTGTCGACATGCTGATGTTCGAGTGCCGCGAGGGCGGCGTGACATTTGCATTTGGCAAACCGGTTTCGGCGGTGGACCTGACCGACGGGGTTTACCGCGTGACACTGGACGGGGTGGAGCATCTGACGCCTTCGCTGGTGCTGGCGACGGGCGGGCTTTCGATCCCGAAGATGGGGGCGACGGGATTTTCGCTGGAACTGGCGCGCAAATTCGGGCTGCCGGTGGTGCAGACCCGTCCGGCGCTGGTGCCGTTTACGCTGGGTGAGGATGAAGCACTATTCCGCTCGCTCTCGGGCGTTTCGGCCGAGGTCATAGCGCGGGCGGGCAAAGCCGCTTTTCGCGAGGCAGCATTGTTCACGCATCGCGGACTTTCTGGGCCTGCGATGCTGCAAGTGTCATCCTATTGGGAGCACCGCACTGCGATCCATGTCGATTTTCTACCGGATAGCGCGGGCGACTGGTTGCTGGAGGAAAAGCGCGCGCGGCCCAAGGCGACGCTACGATCCACGCTGGCGCGGCGCTTGCCGGAACGCTTGGCCGAGACATTGGCTGAACGGTTGGCGGTGGAAGGTGAATTGGGCAATTGCCGCGATGCAGGACTAAAGTCTGCGCAAGAGCGGCTGGCCCGCTGGGCATTTGAGCCGAACGGAACCGAGGGTTACGCCAAGGCCGAAGTGATGGCGGGCGGCATATCCACCCGCGCGCTTTCGCAAAAGACGATGGAAGCGGGCAAAGTGCCGGGGCTGTTCGCGATTGGCGAAGCGGTGGACGTGACCGGCTGGCTGGGTGGCTATAACTTCCAGTGGGCCTGGGCCAGCGGCAAAGCGGCAGGGGAAGCGGTCTAACCGCCATATCGCCCCGCATCCGTTCGTGTCGAGCGAAGTCGAGACACTTGTGCGCGGTGTCTCGACTTCGCTCGATACGAACGGTC
>NZ_LJHY01000069.1 GCF_001295795.1 Novosphingobium sp. AAP83 | reverse complement strand
GATACGCTGACCGGATCGAGCAGCAACGACACGCTGGAAGGCGGCGCGGGCAATGATGTTCTGACCAGCGGTGCGGGCACGGATTCGCTGCTGGGCGGGGCGGGCGATGATACGCTGTCGGGCGGGGCTGGCGGCGATGTGATCGACGGCGGCGCGGGCACGGATACGGTGACTTATGCCGGATCGCTGGCGGCGGTGAACGTGCGGTTGGATGGCACGCCCAATACCGGCGGCGATGCCCAGGGCGATACGCTGACGGGCGTGGAAAACGTGATTGGCTCGGCGCTGGACGATACGCTGACCGGCGCTGCGAGCGATGACCGGTTGGACGGTGCAGGCGGCAATGATCTGATCGCAGGCGGCACAGGGGCCGATACGCTGATCGGTGGTTCGGGCGATGATACGCTGGAAGGCGGTGCGGGTGCAGACAGCATCGATGGCGGGATCGGCATTGATACGGCGACTTATGCCAATGCAGGCGCAGGCGTTGCGGTTGATCTGACCGGCGCTGCGGGCACAGGCGGCGAAGCGCTGGGCGACAGCCTGAACGGCATCGAAGTGCTGATCGGTTCGGCCCATGCCGATACGCTGGGCGGTGGCAGCGGGGCCGAGACGATCCTTGGCGGCGCGGGCGACGATATTCTGGCAGGCAGCGCGGGTGCGGATGTGCTCGACGGCGGCGCGGGCATCGATGCGGTGGATTACAGCACCTCGGGCGGCGGGGTGACGGCTTATCTCGACGGCCGTCTGGGCCTTGGCGGCGATGCGGCGGGCGACCAGTTGTTCGAGGTTGAGCGGCTGACCGGTTCGGCGTTCAACGACGTGCTGACCGGCAGCAGCTTTGCCGACACGCTGACCGGCGGGGCAGGTGATGACCGGCTTGACGGCGGCGATGGCGCGGACTCCGTGCTGGGCGGCGCGGGCAACGATACGCTGCTGGGCAGCGACGGGGCCGATACGCTGGACGGCGGCGCTGGCATTGATATTGCGGACTATTCGACCTCGACATCGGGCGTGCAGATCGCGCTGGATGGCACGACGGGCGCAGGCGGCCAGGCGCAGGGCGATGTCATTCTGGGCGCTGAACGGCTGATCGGGTCTGACCATGCCGACGTGTTGGGCGGCGCTGCGGGCAATGATACGCTGGAAGGCGGCGCGGGCGATGATACCTTGCGCGGCAGTGCGGGCGCGGACGTTCTGGATGGCGGCAGCGGCACGAACACCGCCGATTATACCGCGAGCGCGGCGGGCGTCACCGTCAACCTTGATGGCAGCGTGGGCATCGGCGGCGATGCGGCGGGCGATGTGCTGGCCAACATCCAGCGCGTGCTGGGCTCGGCCTTTGCTGACCGGTTGGCAGGGGCCAATGGCGATGAAGTGCTGGAGGGCGGAGCGGGCAGCGATACGCTTGTGGGCAGCCTTGGTGCGGACACGCTGGTTGGCGGCGACGGCATCGACATGGCCGACTATTCGGCATCGAGCGCAGGGGTAACGGTGAGCCTTGATGGCAGCGCGGGCTCTGCTGGCGATGCATCGGGCGACCGGTTGACCGGCATCGAAATCGTGCAAGGATCGATCAACGCCGACAGCATCGGCGGCAGCACCGGCAATGATGTCCTTATCGGTGGCGCAGGCAACGACACGCTGGCAGGCGCTGCGGGCGATGACACGCTGCAAGGCGGCACGGGCGACGATCTGCTGACCGGCGGCGCAGGCGCAGACAGCCTCGATGGCGGCGCAGGCTTTGACCACGCCGACTACAGCGCATCGGGCGCAGCGGTATCGATCAACCTTGCCACCGGCACCGGCACCGGCGGCGACGCACAGGGCGATACCCTGAGCGCCATCGAACACATCACCGGCAGCGACTTCAACGACACCATACAGGGCGCAAACATCGCAGAGCGGTTCGAGGGCGGATCGGGTGATGACTGGCTGTCTGGTGGAGCTGGGGCTGATACGCTGGATGGCGGTTTGGGTTTTGACACGGCGGATTATTCTGCGGCGGGTTCGGGTGTTACGGCGAGCCTTGCTGCGGGTGCGGGGACGGTTGGTGATGCGGCGGGCGATGTGCTTTTGGGCATTGAGCGGCTGGTGGGATCGGCGTTTGATGACACGCTGACGGCTGGTTCTGGTGGTTCTGCGCTGGAAGGCGGCGCGGGGGCTGACCGGTTGGTTGGCGGTGCTGGCACCGATACGATGCTGGGCGGCGCTGGCACGGATACGCTGGTGGGCAGCGCGGG
>NZ_LJHY01000068.1 GCF_001295795.1 Novosphingobium sp. AAP83 | reverse complement strand
AACGCATTCTGTATGAGGTATTCTCGGCGCCTGTCTTGATCCAAACGCCAGAAGCCTAGATTACTTCATGGTCAAGCGTGAAGGTTTCGGCCTGGGTGGTGTCGATCGCGATCTTCATCAGCGCGCCTTGGTATTCACCAGCCGCGCCGTTAAGCGTATCCACAATCCGTAGCGCAACCTTGCGTGCAATGCCGTAGGATTCAAGCCGCTTTTGCAGAGCTTCTGCATTAACCGACGTATCCGTAGCAACCGCAGGCTTGCCAGCACCCGTCAACCTTACTAGATTAATTTCGTTGGGGGTGACTTCTATCGGATTAGGCTGCGAAGCCCCCTCGGTCAGCGATGACCGGCCCCCAGCGCCTTCAACCTCTGGTATCGTGTCGAAGTAATAGAACCGGCGGCCGTCTGCCAGTTCATGCACCACGACGGCATAGCCACCTTACACGCCCGGCATAACGGTGCGCAGACACTACACCCTTCGCGCGCCACTTAGCCGACGCTGGAATTCCTGCAAGCCCGAATGCACGATCGCTGCGTTTGGATATAGGCTTTGCGCAATACGCGCGGTCAGGCTGTCATACTCGACTGCAAAGACCTTGGATTTTGGGCGCAATCCTTGTGGCATCAACCCAAGGAAGTTGCCCGTTCCAACGGACGGCTCAAGGACTGAACCGCCTGCAAAGCCAATACGTTCAGCCGCTTTCCACGTGGCTTCCACAACCGTTTGGCTGGTGTAGTGCGCGGCAGTGGTGGAGTTGCGCGCCGCTTTCAACTCGGCAGGGGTCAGCAATTCCTCTAATTCGGAAACACGCTTTTCCCAGCCTTTGGCTACGCCTTCGCCATCCTTGGAGCCAGCGACACGGAATGCGTTTTTGAGGCCACCCCAGCCGACATAGCGGGCAAGCCTGCGCTGCTCTGCGGGGCTCGCACGGCGGTTCTCCGCCTCAATCTTCTTGAGGGTTTCAATCGCTGTAATGTTGTCCTGATACTTGACGCCTTCGGTGCCTTGGCCAAGCTGCACGTCATCAGTGATGACGAAGTCAATGCCTGGGACGTTGATAGGCGAAGCCTTCTCAATCGCCTCATTGGGACCGGTGAGGGCCTGCTCAGTCGGTGTCTTGGGTTTAGGTAGTGCCGCTGCTTTTGGCTTCTTGCCTACGCGCGGCTTTCCTCCGGTGGCAGCATTATCAGGTCGGGTAGCACCATCTCCTCTGCTTCCCGCTTCTGCATTCCGCTCTCCATCAGGCTGGCTACCTGCTCGGCTGCCTCCTTGCTGGCTTCCTGCACGCGCTGGTTCAGCGTTCCCGCTGCTTTCAGGTCGCGATACATCGTTGGCAGGTACTCCCGCCAATGGTCCAGCGCCATCTTGGTATATTGAAGGCCCAACATTGTTCTCCCCTGTACCAGCGTTTGTCGCACCTGTCACCGGTTCTGCATTTGCCCACTGGTCGAACGTGCGCATGGCGGTGCCGACTTCGTTTGCGTCGTCCATACCGGCGACGCTTTCGCCCATGTCCTCCATCATATCGCGGGCACCATTGTACCAGCCGCGAAGGTATTGGCGGATTGAGGCGAGGGGCGCGCCAAGGTCGTTGGCGATCGCGCGTGCGAAGGCGTTGAACCGGCGCGCACCCTTCTCGATGTGGTGGACGGCAAGCTCTGCGCCGATCGCAAGGATCTCGGGGTCAATGTCGCTGTTCAACTGGTTCAGGTTGAGCTTGGCTTTGAGGCGTTCGCGTAGCTCTGCTGCGCGCTCGTCGGTAACGAGGCGGTTCTTGGATGGGGCTGGCGCGGTGACAGGCGCAGCAACAGGCGCCGCTGGCGCGGCCAATTCCTGCTGCACGTCGCGTACTTCTTCGGCAAGGTCGGGGCGCTTCTCGGCAATGTAATCACCCAGCATTTCCCTGCTTTGTGCGGGAGCCTCGCGGATCACGCGCTCAACGTCGGCCTTGCGCAAAGCGCTTACGTCGTCGGCAGCAATGCGGATGAACGCCTCGGGGTTGCGCCATGCTGTCTTTTCAGGCTTCGCAGCCTCTTGCTCCAATTCTGCTGCCTGCTGCGCGTTGGCAGCATCGGCGGAGGCGCGGGCCTTCTCAACCTTTGCACGATCGGCACGTTCCTGCTCGGTCAGGTACTCGCCAGTGCGTGCACCTTTATCGACACTTACCTCCATGCCGCCGCCGCGCTTAGGAGCCATGCCTACGGATTCTGTTAGGCGAACGCCGTTGCGCACAAATGAGCGCACACCGCGTTCGTCTTCAAAGAGCGGGTTGCCGTCTGCGTTTGTGCCGATTGCGGTTTGCTTCGGTTTGGACTCTGGCGTGGCCGATGGCTTTGCGCCCATCTTCGCGCGGCGCTCCACGTCCTTTGCCGCTGCCTGCTTGGCAGACTTCACAGCGCGTTCGAGGGTTTCGCCACTGGTGCCAGAAGGTGCAAAGTATCCACCCACCATGCCGCCATCAGAGCTTTTGAGAATGATTCCGCTGCTCGTATCGGCAATGCTGTAGCCTTCGGGCAGGTTTTTTTGCTTTCCTGCTCGGGACGCGGGAGTTGGTGAACATCCCGCCAACCTCTTTCGCGGCCTGTTCCAAGGTATGCAACGCAAGGGCCGCATTACCCGACGCAAGAGCTTGGTCATGGATCTTCTGAAGGCGCCGAAGCCGGAATGCCCGACGTATGATCGGTACATCTGCCACCTCTTGCTCAAAACGCTTACGTGTTGCGGCATGCAGGTCGCGTAGCCG
>NZ_LJHY01000067.1 GCF_001295795.1 Novosphingobium sp. AAP83 | reverse complement strand
GCGCCTCGGTCGGCTTCAACTTCTGAGGCCGGTCTTGACCATTCGCCCCTTCATCTCGTCTTGGCCAGTGTCATGATACTGGCCTGTTCTCCGCTCCATGCCGATGGCCCCAAAGTGGCGCCGTCGGTATGGGCGGAGATTGAGGAGAGGGGGCGCTGGGTTAATCCGATTTTGGTCCGCAACTTGACCAAGCGGCATAAACCAGCCGCCTACCTTGCCAATTCATTCGCCGGCGCCACCAATGGCGGCATCCGGGCATTGCCGGTCGGCAGCCTTACCGCCCGCGTGGTGTGTCTTGCGTTCGACGCAAGCTTTTGATGTGTTGGCAGGGTCCCACGAGGCAGGCCAGCCCCGTAGTTTCGAGATTGTACTGCACCCACTTGCAGCCGGAGTGAAAATGAAAACGCTGATACGCAACATCAAGATCTTTGATGGTGAGCAACTGCTCGATAGCGAACATGCCGTGTTGGTCGAGGGGGAGCGCATCGTCGCAATCATGCCTTCTGCCTCGGCCCCGCCTGCTGCCAGTGGTATGACAGTGTTAGAAGGCAATGGCCGCACGCTGATGCCCGGCATGGTTGAGGCGCATTCCCATCTCACGTGGGGATCTTCGGTCGAAAAGATCTATCACCAGTTCATCCTCCCGGCAGACGAACTGAAAGTAGCCGCATGGCGCAATGCCCGCGTGCTGCTCGATCACGGCTTCACCAGTGCCTATTCCGCAGGCGCGCTAGGTGATGGCATCGAAGTGGAATTGGCCCGCGCCATCGAAGCCGGAGAAACACCGGGGCCGCGCCTGATCCCCTCCACGCTCGAACGCAGCCCCGAAGGCGCAGAGGGCGTTGAAACGGGCGATGTATTCAACGGACGCGGGCCAGAGGCGATCCGCAAGTTCGTGAGCTATTGCAAGGATCAGGGCATTGGCTCGATCAAGCTCGTCGTCTCGGGCGAAGATGCGCTGAAGCCGGGCAGTGCCAAAGAAGTGCTCTATACCGACGAGGAAATGGAAGCGGCAGGGCAAGCCGCGCGCGAGGCAGGCTTGTGGATTGCCACGCATGCCTATTATCCCAAGGCCATCGAGCTTGCTCTGAAGGCAGGCGCGCGCATCATCTACCACGCGTCCTATGCTGATGAGGCCGCCGCCGATGCGATGATCGCGGCCAAGGACGCCACGTTCTATGCCCCTTCGCCCGGCGTCTCCATCGCCGCGCTCGAAGCCACGCCGCCCCCGCACATCGACATGAGCCACATGAAGACCAGCGCAGCAGAGCGGATGGAGCTTGAGGCAAAGCTCGTCCCCGCGCTCAAGGCACGCGGCATGCGTATCCTGATCGGCGGGGATTATGGCTTTCCGTTCAATCCGATAGGTCGCAACGCCCGCGATCTGCAGATCTTCGTTGATCACTTTGGTTACTCGCCCACCGAAGCGCTCCACGCAGCCACCGCTCTGGGCGGGGAACTTATGGGGCTTGATGTCGGCCGCGTGAAGCAGGGCTGGCTGGCCGATCTCCTGCTTATTGATGGCGATCCGACGCAGGACGTGAGTATTCTTCAAGACAAGGCGCGCATTGCGATGATTATGAAGGGCGGCGCTCTGCACAAGGTACCTTCTGCATGATCGACGTTGCGATCATCGGTTGCGGTCCGGTCGGGGCGATGGCGGCCAACCTTCTGGGGCGGCTTGGCCTTTCGGTGGTGGTGCTGGAGAAGGAGGCCGATCACTACCCGCTGCCGCGCGCCGTACACCTCGATCACGAGATGATGCGCCTGTTCCAGAGCGCGGGCGTGATCGACCGGGTGCTGCCTGACATGATCGCCACCGACGGGCATCTCCATGTCGGTGCAGACCATGGCGTGATCCGCTACATGGGCACTGTGGGCAAGCCCAAACCGTTCGGGTGGGGTAACGATTACTTTTTCTACCAGCCCGAATTCGAAGCGCACCTGCGCGCGAGCTTTTCTGCAAACGGCGCCATAAAGCTGCTGACCGGAGCCGAGTTCGTCGATCTGGAACAGCATGATAGCCATGTCAGCGTGCGCTATTTCCTGAACGAAACCAAGCTGCACCCAGAGCGCACAGAGCAGCACCTGAATGCGCGCTGGGTGATCGCAGCCGACGGTTCACGCAGCCCGGTGCGCAAGGTGCTGGGGGTGGAGCTCGACGATCTGGATTTCGAAGAGCCGTGGCTCGTAGTCGATGCCGAAGTCGAAGGCCCGGTCACCTTCCCGCCAATCACCGGCGTGCCCGAAGGCGCGGACCTGCAGCGTCTGTCGGTAATGATGTGCGATCCCGCCCGCCCTGCCACGGTAGTGCCCGGCAGACGCAATCACCGGCGTTGGGAGTTCATGCTGCTGCCGCACGAAGACGATGCCGAAATGATGCGCGAGGAGAATGTCGCCGCGCTGGTCGGCGCGTGGATGAGGCAAGTGCCGCACAAGATCGTGCGCGCGGCGACCTATCGCTTTCACGGGCTGGTGGCCGAGCAGTGGCAGGTGGGCCGGGTGTTTCTGGCGGGCGATGCCGCGCACCAGACACCGCCGTTCTTTGGCCAAGGCATGTGCCATGGCCTGCGCGATGTGGCCAATCTGGCGTGGAAAATGGCTGCGATCGTCAATACCGGCGCAAATGAAGCGATCCTATATACCTATCAGCCCGAACGCGATCCGCACGTGCGCGGGGTAATCGGTGCGGCGGTTGCGGCGGGGCGCTATATCTGCGAACTTGATCCGGCCAAGGCCGCGGCGCGCGATGCTGCGATCCGCGCCCAGGCGGCGCACAAAGCGGGTGAGACGGCGGCGGACCTGATTCCGGCGATTGCGACCGGCTTCATCCTGCCGGGCACCCCTGCTGCCGGAACCCGCTTTATCCAGCCCGCACTGGACGATGGGCGCAAGCTGGACGACCTGACCGGCCAAGGCTGGCGGCTGTTCGTGCGCAGTGCAGGAGCAGATGGCGGTATCGTAGCCGATGACCTGCCTGATGGCGGTGCGCTAACTGCATGGCTGGAGGCGCATGGTGCGCAGGCGGTGCTTGTGCGGCCCGATCACTATGTTTTCGGAACCGGGAGGGCGGCAGACCTGTTGGCTGCGCGCGACCGGATGCTGGGACTGCGGCAGGAGCTGGCAGCATGAGCATTTCCTTGAACGCTGCGCAGACAATCATCACTGCCGCACTGGCCGAAGCACGCGCGCGCAACGCAAAGCCGCTAGCCGTGATCGTGCTGGATGCTGGCGGACATCCGGTAAACTTTGCCCGGGAAGACGGGGCCACGATGTTTCGCCATGATATCGCTCGCGCCAAGGCATTGGGCGCCATCGGCATGGGTGATGACACGCGCGTGATCGCCGAACGGGCAAAAGGCAATCCGGCCTTTTTCCAGAGCGTGACGGCGGTTGTCGGCGGCAATATCGCGTTCTCCCCCGGCGGCGTGCTGATCCGGGACGGGGGCGCGGTGATCGGCGCGGTGGGCGTGAGCGGCGATACCGGCGATTGTGATGAAGAGTGCGCTCTTGCCGGCATTCGCGCCGCCGGGTTCAATCTGGAGACAGCAAAGTGAAGTTGCGCAGCATCGAACTGGCCCTGCCCGATCCGGCGGGTGCAGCAGCGTGGATGGTGGATGTGTGGGGCCTGTTCCCGGCAGAGGTGCGCGGACACACGCATTATCTGCGCGGCACCGGCACCATGCCCTATCTGGTGGCGTTCGAGCAGTCTGACGAGGAATTCGTAAGGTCCACCACCTTCACCTGTTCCGATGCGGAACTTGCCGCAATTGCGCGCAGAGTAGCAGACAAAGGCTGGCCCGCCTGCACGGTGACCTCGGCAGATCCGGGCGATGGCGCGGGGCTGCTTGTGGAACTGCCCGAAGGCACGATCCTGCGTTTTCTGGCAGGTGCGTCCCAAGTGGCACCCATCGAGGGCTTTGCGAAGGCCAGCAAGCGCGTGGCGCCGGTCAAGCTGACGCATGTGGTGTTCAATTCTGCCGACGCCGAACTGCTGGGCCATGCGGTGGAAGATGTGCTGGACTTTCGTGTTTCGGACCGCACCAAGGGCATGGTCTTCGTACGCTGCAACGACAGCCACCACTCCACCGCCTTTGCCCGCGCAGGGTTTGCCAGCCTGAACCACGTGGCCTTCGAAATGGACGACCTGGACGCAGTGATGCGCGGCATCGGCTGGATGCGCGACAATGGCTTTGCGCCTGCATGGGGGCCGGGTCGGCACGGGCCGGGCGACAACGTCTATGCCTATTACATCGCACCTTTCGGCCCGGTGATCGAATATTCGACCGCGGTCGAGAAAGTCCTGGCAGATTACCGCACCGGTGAGCCGGACGACTGGACATGGCCCGAACAGCGGATTGACCAGTGGGGCGTTTCGGACAAAGACTTTGCCGGGCTTCGCGTGGCAGAAGAACGCTTCCGCTGCCGCCGTGACTGGGAAGCGCAAGAGCTTGCAATTTGATCGACGGGCCTTCGTTGCCAGTTCTGCCGCAGCGCTCCTGATCGGCGCGGGCGGCAGTTCGGAAGCGGCCGGGCCCCGGGGAGACACAAGAATGACGCAGTACATCAGCTTCCGACGCCCCGATGGCACGTCCAGCTTCGGGCGCATCGATGGCGAGACCGTGCACGATCTTGGCGCACCGGGTGCCGATGCCTGGCTACGCGACGTGCTTGACGAAGACTTGGCCGCGCTGACAAGCACCGGCACTTTTGCTCGCAACGGCGTGCGGCTTTTGCCGGTGGTGCCCAATCCCGGCAAGATCCTGTGCGTCGGCCTGAACTATGCCACCCATGTGGCCGAAACCGGGCGCGAGCAGAAGGAATTTCCTGCGATCTTCACCCGTTACGCCGACAGCCTGATCGCCCACGGCGAACCGCTGGTGCGCCCTAAGGAATCCACCCGCTTCGATTACGAGGGCGAGCTGGCCGTGGTGATCGGCAAGGGTGGCCGCCGCATCCCGCGCGCCAAGGCGCATGAACACATCGCCGGCTATTCGGTGTTTAACGATGGATCGGCGCGCGATTGGCAGCGCCATAACATCCAGTTCACGCCGGGCAAGACCTTCCCCGGCACCGGCGCCTTCGGCCCGGCGCTGATCACGCCCGATGCCGTAGCTGACCTTGGCAGCCAGCGCGTGCAGACCCGACTGAACGGCCAGTTGGTGCAGGACCAGCCCATCTCGGACATGATCTGGGACGTGGCCTTCGTGATCGAATACTGCTCCACTTTTACGCCGCTGGCACCGGGCGACGTCATCGTCACTGGAACGCCCGGCGGCGTGGGCGACAAGCGCAACCCGCCGCTCTACATGAAGGACGGCGATGTGTGCGAAGTGTCCGTCGGTGTGATTGGCACGCTATCCAACCCCGTGGTAGACGAAGCCTGAGGGCTTTGAACTTGGAGCTGCAGATGGATCTCGCCACAATCCTGAAGCGGGAACGGCTGGTCAGCACCGTTATCAATGTGGTATTGAGCACCGCATTCTTCCTACTGGTGTTCGGGCCACGCCAGCGCATGCTGACGCTGGCCGCGCCCGATGGCTTCGCGTTGGATTTCCTGCCGCAGGGGGCTGCCATCTCGCTGATGGCGGCGCTGGTGCCCTCGCTTCTGGTGCGCAAGGCCTTACGCAAGGACGGTGCGGCAGCGGTGCCTTCCACCAGTGCCATTGGCTGGCAGGTTACGCGGATGCTGGCGACAGGATTGGCGATTGCTGGTCTACTGGCGGCGTTGTGCCTTTCTCTTCCGATCGAGTATATCAGTTGGACGACAGCGCTGGGCATCAAGCTGATCTTTGGCGGATTGCTTGGCTTTGTCGTAACGCACCGCGCGCTGACACGGCTTTACGGGCACGGATGAGGCGGTAATGGAGACGACAACCGAACAAGCCACCGCTGCAATGGGGTTGGAGCTTGGCCCACACGTGGTCGAAGCCTGTCGCGCACTCTATGCGGCAGACCATGCTGCACTGGCCGCGCGAGTGCCTGTGCTGGCACCCGATTGCCCGTATGGCCCACACGAACGGCAGCGACTGGACCTCTATCGCATCGCGCCTGTAGGCGATCTGCCGGTGGTGCTGTTCGTCCACGGCGGCGGTTTCCGCATGGGCGACAAGGCGGGCGGGGCCAATGTAGCACGGACAATGGCAGAGGCCGGGTTTCTCGGCGCCGCGATGAACTACCGGCTCCTGCCCGATGCGCGCTGGCCCGAAGGAGGCGAGGATGTGGTGGCGGCGGTGGAATGGCTGCACGCCAATGGAGCTGCCCATGACGGTGATACGGCACGGATCGTGGTGGTGGGCACTTCGGCGGGGGCCGTGCACATCGCGACCGCGCTGCGGCTGCGACCCGATCTGCCGTTGGCAGGCGCGGTGCTACTGTCAGGGCTTTACGGCCACACCCCGCTGGATGCACGTGACGAGCCATATTACGGTCCGGACGCGCAATACCCGCAAAGGATGCCGCGCGAGGCCATGGCGCAGACAACGATTCCGCTATTTGTCGCCTGTGCACAGTTTGATCCGCCGCGCTTTCAGGCGGAGTTTCTGGGCCTGATGCAGGACCGTCTTCGTGTGCATGGCACGATGCCCGCAGGTATGATCGTGCCGGGCCAAAACCACTATTCGCTAGCGATGCATATCGGCGGCGCCGATCGCCGCCTGACCGACGCCATCGTGGACTTTATCAAGAGCCTGTAAGCGCATTGGCCTTTGCAATCGCGCCATAGACGGCGGCGCTGGGCTTGGGCGTGCGCACAAAAGTGACGGGATCGAAGCTGGCGAGGCCGAATTTGGGCTTGTAGCCAAAGATCCATTCGAAGTTATCGATCAGCGACCAGTGGCAGTAGCCCAGCACCGGCACGCCATCGTCGATAGCCTGCTTCAACCCGGCCAACGCCGCCGGGATGAAGGCGGCGCGCACGCGGTCATCTTCAGTGCCGACGCCATGTTCGGAAACCAGCACCGGACGGCCCGTGGCTGCATGGGCATAGCGGACCGCGCCCGCCAGCGATCCCGGCCAGACTTCGCTGCCTGACCAGTTCAGTGTGCTGCCCGGCGGCGGCGCAACGCGGCCCTTGGCGTCCCAGATCGCACGTTCATAGTTCTGCACGCCGATGAAATCGTCTGCCTTGGCCAGTTCAAGCCATGCCCCGTAAAGTTCGGCGCGCATCTGATCACGAATGGAATTGCTGCCCAAAGCTTGATCATCAAGCATGGCCAGCGACACCCCGACCAGCAGATCGGCGCGAACCGCCTTGATCGCGGCGCGACCGGCGGTATGGGCGGCCAGCAGCCCTTTTTGCAGTTCGGGCAGATCATCAATCCCGGCCACATTGGCGCAGACAAACTTTTCCACGCCAAGGCGGCGCGCTGCGGTTTCGATGGCCAGCTTCTGGATCTCCCAGACCTTTGGCGGCAGCACCGGCTTAAGGATAGCAAGGATGTTCGGTTCATTCAGCGTGATCACCGCGTGGATCGCATCGCCCAGCGCCTGGGTGATGCGGGTGCAATATCGCGCGAACAGCATGGCGCTTTCAGGATTGGTCCAGCCCCCTTGCGCGCTGAACCAGCGCGGTGCGGTGAAGTGGCTGTAGGTCACAACAGGGGCCAACCCGCGCGCGCGGCAGCCTTCGATCACCCGGCGGTAATGATCGATCATCGCGCGGCTGAACTGGCCCTTTTCCGGCTCGATCCGCGCCCATTCAACGCCAAAGCGGTAGGTATTCAGGCCAATGCCCTTTGCCAGATCGAGATCACGTTCCCACAGCAGCAAGCTGTTTGCCGCATCGCCTGATGGTTCGGCAAAGATTGTAGGCTGCTGGTTTTCCACAAACCACAGGTCCGATGCCGTATTGTTGCCTTCAATCTGATGCGGCGCGGTGGCCGCACCCCACAGGAAGCCTGCAGGAAAAGTTGGGCTGGTGGGGGCACGCCGTGATTTTGCCGCAAGCGCAGCGCTGGGCGACAGCATCATCCCGGAGGCCGTGGCACTGGCCAAAAGTGTGCGGCGATCAAACATGTCCTGTTCCCCGATGTTTTGTTGTGTCTGCGCTTTGGCTCTGGCTACAATGCTAGGCACTTTAGCGAAAATAACGATTTACTGGGCAGGTATAGCCCGAGACTATGCTTCGGACAGAATATCCAGCATGGCGCGGGCCATGACCGGCAGCTTGCGATCAGCCAGATAGCGCACGCCGATGCTGCGGGCGAAGACCGCCTCTGCTATGGCGATCGCGCGCAGTGTGCCAAAGTCTAGGTCTGTTGCGGGCACGGTGCGGGGAAGCACGGTAATCCGGTCGCTTTCGCGAATAATGGCCTTGGTGGTCAGCAATGAATCGCAGCGGATCACGTTTTGCGGCACAGGCACACCGGCATTAAGGAACAGTGCGTCTACCTGTCGGCGGAATGCGCCGCGTGCTGCGGGCAGTATCCAGGGCAAAGCGGCGACATCGCGCAACGAAATGCGTTCGGGCAGGGCATCATGGGCTTGGCCAACAATGAGCGCGAAGGGATCGCGCGCCAGCGTCACTTCCACCAGATCGGGCGGGCATTCGACGATTTCAGTGGTCATGACAGCCAGATCAAGCGCGCCGGTGCGCAAAAGTTCGGCCAGTTCGGCATCGGGCCGCTCAACCACGCTAAGCGCAAAGGGGCCGACCAGCGCCTCAAGCCGGGTGACGACGCGGGGCAGCAGGCTGACCAATGCGCCGGGTGTGCCGCCCAGCTTAAGCGGCCCGGCAATGGCGCGGGCGGCGTGGTCCACCTCTATCGCAGCATTTTCCAGCAAGTTGACCATGGCCTCGGCCCGGTCGCGCAACGCCTCGCCTTCGCGCGTGAGGACGATGCCATTGCGCGAGCGGGTGAACAGCGTGACGCCAAGCCGCTGTTCAAGCAGCGCCACGGTGTTTGACACCGAAGGCTGCGACAGGTTCAGCGCCCGGGCTGCCGCACTGATCGACCCGGTTTCGCACACCCGCCAAAACACGGCGGCGGCGCGCGGATCGATGCGGTTGCGATAGGGGGGTGCGGTCATCCCCTGCGTGGTAGCCGATGGGCGGCCTGCTGCTCAAGCTGGATCATGGCGCAGGGCTGGCCTCGATCACCACAGGTCCGGCAAGGCCCGAAGGCCGCAGGGGGGCATCGGGGCGATAGGTGGGCACAGTGGTGAAGGTGATCTTCTGCGCATCCGGTTGCGCATCACCAATGAGGCGGTTCACCCATAGGTTAGCCACGCGCACCTTTAGCATGTTGCGCCCGCGCTTTGCCGCTTCGGAAATGTCGATACGATAAGGCTTGTGCCAGGCGTGGCCAGCCAGCTTGCCGTTGATGGTGACCTCGGCAATCTCACCCACCTGGCCCAGATCGAGCAACAGCGCCTCGCCCGGCTTTGCAGCCTTGGGCAGGGTGAATGTGGTGGAGTAGGTGGCAATGCCCGAGAAGTGCCGCACGCCCGGATCGGCATGCTGTTCCAGCGGGGCGAGTTTGGGCAGCGTGATGGAAGCAGGCGCACCCCGGCCAGGCTGGAATGCCACGGTCCATGCACTGTCCAGCGTGGCGAGCGTGGCTGGCGCGGGGCTGGCCAGCGTCACCGCATGCTTCACCGCCGGTTTGCGGAACACGACGAAGACCGCGTCTTCGGGCAGGAACGAAAGCGGCACTACGGTCTGTCCGCCTTCGATGCGGTAGGACAGCGGCTCGGCCTTGCCCGTTTCGGCGCGCCACAGCTCAGGCTGCAACCCGGTGATACGGAAGCGCGCTTCGCCTGCAACAGTCGCATTGCGGCGGTTGTTGAGGAACCATGTATCGCCATCGGCCAGTTTGCGGTGGACAAACAGCACATCGCCCTTGGCCGCGCCGGACATGGTGAAATCGGGCGCGATTCCGGCCTCCTGCAGGCCAGAGTCGATGGCCTGCGTGGCGAAGACACGGCCTTTGCCGACATCGCCTGACCACAGCGCATCTGCCAGCACGGCAAAGCGTGCGGCATCGTCGGCCTTGCTCGGCGTAGCGCGGGGCTTTTCGCCGATCAGCGTGGCACCGCCGCGCACCAGTGCGGCGAGCCGCTCCAGCGTAGGCAGAGTCATGGCTTGCGATGTGCCGCCAAGGTAGATCGCGCGATAGCGGGCACCGCCAGTGGAGACGACTTCGGACCCATCGTTGCGCAAGGCATCGGCCAGCATGGCGGCGTTCACGAAATCCCACGCGTGGGTGGTCGGCAGATTGGCCGGAATCTTCTCGGCATAAAGCGCGGTGACCGGCGAATCCTCGCCAATGAACCATGCAACGTCGGCCACGTTGCGCCCCTGCTGCAACATCAGCGATGTGCGCGCGATATAATCGACCCAAGGCTTGGCGAGTTCGGCCCAGGCTTCATGCCGGTTGAAATACTGGCCGAAGATCGCGAGCGAGAGGCCAGGCCGCTTGTCGTCCACCGGCTGGTGGACCGAGGTGTGGATAACCGGGCGATTGATGCCGCTGACAAATTCCAGATCGATCACCTTCTTTAGGTTCGACGGTGCAAAATCCCACGGCGCGTTAACCGAGGTCATCGATTCTGCCGCAACATACGGCTTGCCATAGACGTGGGCGACCGAAGCTGCGCCGCGCATGTCGCCCAGCAGGGTGGTGCGCAGTTTGCTCTCGTCAGCATAAGTCCACATCGCCGCCATCGGCACATCGGCGTGCGCGCGCATGGCCAGATCATCGCCCAGCATCGGACGCTTGTCCTCCAGCGCCTCGCCATACACTTTAAGGCCGTGTTCGTGCGCAACCGTTGCGATCGTGCCATAGTGCTTGTCTGCCAAAAGGTCGGCCAGCGTGGTGCGGAAATCGAACAGGAAGCGGTCAGATTGCGCGGGCGATCCGATCACCGCGCCTGCCAGCACCGGCAGCCATGGCCGCAGGGCATAGCCGCGCCGCTTGGCAAATTCGGCCTCCATCGCAGGTGTCCAGTTGGCGTTGCCCACTTCGATGGAGTCCGTAAGCAGCGCCTGCACCCCGCGCTTGCCGATCAGGTCCGGGCCAACCGCATCGCGGTACATGCCAAGATAGGCTTCCAAGTAGCGACGCACCGCGGCGGCATCGTATTTGTCGACCTCAAGCCCGGTGGCTTCGGTCGGAGCGGGGTGGTTGGTCTTACCGGTCAAAGACCAGCCAAAGCGCATAATCCGCCAGTTGCTGCCTATGGGCGCAGTCCAATCGAGCGTGCCATCGGGCCGGACGCGATGGGTCAGGTCAATCACGCGGGCTGGTTCAACACCAGCAGCGCTTGCGTCCGTGCTGGCGATGGTGTGATAATCGAGCACGGTATCATAGCCCGCCTTCTCCTCCACCCGGTCCATCCGCGCATCGGCGAAGAGCTGGAAATCGGCGAGGCTGACCGAGGTGAGTGGCCCGGTATCGAAGAAGTTGACCGCAATCGCGCCGGGCGCGGCATTAACCAGATCAAGAATGCCATTGTCGCCGCTGCCCGCAATGACGAGGCGGAAGTCCTGACCAGTCGTGGCCGGAAAGGCGCGTGTGGTTGGCACGCTGCCCAGCGGAATATCGGTAACCTTGCTCCAGTTCGCACCTTCGCGCACTTCCAGCGCGACCTTGATCGGGATGCCCCGGAACGGCAGCTTGATCCCCGGCAAGAACAGGCGCAACGACCGCACCGTAACCTCACGCGGGAAACGCACGCTGACAGCGCCTGAAAGGGCGGGATCAAGCGGTACCTTTACCATGCTTTGCAGAAAGGCATCGGCAAGGGTCGTGGCATCGAGCGTGGTGCCATCGGCCAGCGTGTAGACCGGCAGCGGCAATGCTGCTTCGGCCACCGGCACGGCGATCACGGCAACTTCGCCCGATGCACTTGGCCTTTGCCCCTCCCCGCCCGAATGGGCAGACATGTTCTCCATAAGCGGTGCGGTCTGAAACGGGCCGGTCACTTGCGGCAGGGCTGGCAAGGCTCCGCGCACCGGCTTCCCCCCGGCCACGGTCAATTCCGACCAAACCAGCTTTTTCATGCCGTCTTCGGGTTTTACCCATGGCCCACCGGTTTGCGACCAGCCAGGCGATGCGGCGATGGCCAGTTCAAGGCCCAGCCGGTCGGCTTCGCTTGTGGCAAAAAGGAAGGCGTCCTTCCATTCAGGCGTCATATAGACGATCCGTTTGTCCACCACCTGCGGCGTAGCCAGATTGACATCGAAGTTCTGAAGGCCCCCGATGCCCACCCGCTTCATCCAGGCAAGGTCCTTGGCGATCCCATCCTTGCTGATGTTGCCGTTCATCCAGTGCCACCACACGCGCGGACGGGCATCGGACGGTGGATCGCGGAACTGCTGCTCTAGCGTGTCGGCCACAGCCTCAGCCGGCACACTCGGCGCACCCTGCGCAAATGTCGCCTGAGTGAGCAGGGTTGTGGTGGCCAGGATAGTGGCGACGGTCAGACCGCTGCGGATGATCATGTTGTTCTCTCCGGTTATCTTTTGATTTTCGGGCTGTCAGACGATGCCCGCGCCCAATCCTACGGCCTTGCGCTCTTGCGCCTTGCGGCTGCGGTACTGGCTGAGGCGATAGGCCTCCAAGACATCAATCGCCCCGCCCGCTTCCATGCGCGCCTTGGCGAGGATGGGGGCTACATCGATGTTGTAGGCACGGCGCAGGGCTTGGAAGGCCATCATCGTGTCATTGGCTTCCTGCGCTGCGTGGAGCGCCGCCCGGTCAACCAGTCGCGCCTTGGCGAAGCACTGAGTGATCGTCTCGGCAGAGGACAGCATCGATTCGATCGGGTCGGTCACATTGTGCGACTGGTCGATCATGTAGCTGGGATTGAAGCCGTCACGCGGATCGTGTTCGGCCTCGACCAGTTCGTTGAACACCAGAAACAGCTGGTGCGGGTTGATTGATCCGCTGTCGAGATCATCGTCGCCATACTTGCTGTCGTTGAAGTGGAACCCGCCCAGCTTGCCGAAGCGGTGCAAGCGCGCCACGATCTGTTCGATGTTCACGTTCGGCGCATGGTGGCCGAGATCGACGAGGCACTTGGCCTTTGGTCCCAGTTCCTGCGCGGCGAGGATAGAGGAGCCCCAGTCGCTGATCACGGTCGAATAGAACGCCGGTTCAAACATCTTGTGTTCGAGCAGCATGCGCCAATCATAGGGCAGCGCGGCGTAGATCTTGCTCGCGGCCTCCAGATAGCGATCAAGGCTGCGGCTCAGATCCTGCTGGCCGGGGAAGTTGGTGCCATCACCGACCCACACGGTCAGGTCGGTCGAACCAAGCTGCACACCGATCTCGATACATTCGATGTTATGATCCACGGCCTGTTGGCGCGTGGCCGCATCCTGCGCGGCGAGCGAGCCGTTGGCGTAAGTGTACGCCTGTTCTGGCTGATCCTGAAACGTGTTCGAATTGACCGCATCGAAGCCGAGGCCAAGGCTGGCAGCCTCTGCACGCAAGCCCTTATAGTCGCTAACCTTGTCCCACGGAAAGTGCGGGGACACGCGCGGGGTTACGCGGCCAAGCTGCTGGATGACGGCGCAATCCTCCAGCTTTTCGTGAATATTGGTCGGCTCACCCGCAATCGGAAACTTGGCAAAACGCGTGCCGCCCCGGCCAGCGCCCCACGAAGGAACGGCGACCGAGAATCCCGCAACACGGTCCTTGATCGCGTCAATATCTATCCCGGTGCGCGCCAGCTTGCGGCCCAACGCGGCATAGTCGTCCTCCAGCGCTTCGGCATGGACGGCATTGCGTGTCGCAATCAGGTCTGCGGAAATCGGAAGTCGCGTCATCTTCTTGTCCTCTCCCGAAGGCGTCAGCGCGTGAAACCCTGCACATAGCCCGCATCGACATTGATCATGTTACCGGTAGACTTTGCGCTCATATCCGAACCGAGGAAATAGACCGCTTCGGCAATGTCTTCGGGCAGCACGTCGCGCTTGAGCATCGAACGTGCGCGGTAGTGTTCTTCCAGTTCCTTGCCGCTGTCGATACCGTGAGCGCCTGCGCGTTCCTTGCGCCAGTCGCCATACCAGATCTTGCTGCCCTTGATCACCGCATCGAGGTTGACCACGTTCACACGGATGCCATGGCGCGCGCCTTCCAGCGCCAGACATCGCGCCAGGTGATTAGCCGCAGCCCTGGCGCTGGCATTGGTCGCCGCCGCGACGCCGTTCTTTAAACCGATGCACACGACCGAGGCCCCGCCCTGCTCCTTCATCCGTGTCATCAGCGGCCATGCGGCGCGCGCGGTGAGGAAATAGCCCTGCACCAGCAGGTCGAAATTGCGGTTCCACAGCTCCAGCGTGGTCTCCTCAATCGGCGCGGACGAGGCGATACCTGCATTGGCGACGAGGATATCGAGCTCGCCGAATTCGCGCGAAGCAAGATCGAACGCCGCCTGCAACTGGTGCTCATCGGTTACGTCACACACAGCGGCGCGGACCATGTCTTTGGCGAACTGCTTGGTAAACCCTGCGTGCACATCCTCTACCGCTGCGCCATCGCGGTCGGCCAGCACCACGCAAGCGCCTTCGCGCAGCAGACGCCGCG
This sequence comes from Novosphingobium sp. AAP83, assembly GCF_001295795.1. Classification (GTDB taxonomy): domain Bacteria; phylum Pseudomonadota; class Alphaproteobacteria; order Sphingomonadales; family Sphingomonadaceae; genus Novosphingobium. Next base: position 19,459 of record NZ_LJHY01000067.1, on the reverse strand, counting down.
CCGATGCCCCCTGCACCGCCGGTCACAAGCGCAATCTTGCCGACCAGCGGCTTTGTCGCGGGCATCCGCTGTAGCTTGGCTTCTTCAAGCAACCAGTATTCGATATCGAACGCTTCCTGTTCATCCAGCGCGATGTACTCGCCAATAGCCTCCGCGCCGCACATCACGTTGACCGCATTGCCATAGAGGTCTCCGGCAAGCCGCGCGGTGGTCTTGTCGGTGGCAAAGGTAATGCGCCCGACGCCCGGCACCAGCACGGCGACCGGATTGGCATCGCGCATGGCGGGTGAATTGCTGCGCTTGCAGCGTTCGTAATAACCCGCATATATTGCGCGGTAATCTGCAATCTGCTGCGCCAGATAGCCGTCGTCGCGCAACCTTGCAGGATCAAGCGCAAGCGGCGCGATCTTGGTTCGCAAGAAATGATCGGGGCATGATGTGCCAAGCACCGCCAGCCGCGCAAAATCGGCCGAGCCCGTAAATTCCAGCGCCTCGGGATCATCAGACCAGTGGCCAAGCTTGTTGCGGGCACTGGTCATCAACCCGCGCAGGCGCGGCATCAGGTCAGCCGCGATGGCTGCGCGGTCGGGATTGTCGGCCACGACCCGTCCGCCGAACGCCGGCTTGTCCGCCAGCTTCGCGTTGAGATAGTTCACAGCATCCGCGATGAGTTGCACCGTGTGTTCGCAACAGGCTCTCGCGCTGTCGGCCCAGCAGATGATCCCGTGGCCAGCCAGCATGACGCCCTCCAAGTGAGGATTTGCCGCGACATAATCACGCAGCATTACGCCCAGCGTGTACCCCGGCCGCTTCCACGGCAGCCAGCCGATTCTGCCGCCCCAGATTGCTTGCGTTGCCGCCTCACTACCCGAAGACCCCGCCAGCGCTATGATCGCATCAGGATGGACGTGATTGACATGCGCGAACGGCAGCGGATCGACTTCGACAAGCTTGGCCGACGTATTGCCGCCCCCGAAATTGGTTACCGTCAGGTCGCTACCAAGCAGGTTCGCACGGTACAGCAAAAGCTCCGCCGGAGACAGCGTTGCAGCAACCGAGTCGTCCCAGCGGCTCGTCGGGACTGCAAATGGCAGGGCAGCGGCGCAAATCAGGGTCTGGGCGTTCATCGCATCCTCGATGGGAACAAGCGGTTTTGCACCGCACACCGAGTCTGATAACAATTTAAGTGCAAACGATCAATAATGATTGATAGTGATTGATTTGTGGAATCGGAGAGAGGGAGATGCGCGCTCGCCGAAAGGCGCCACCATTGTGATTGATCTGGGCAAGACCCTGAACAAGGTCACGCTCTGAGATAAAACCGGCTGCCTGCTGGTCGAAGTCCGGTATGCCGAGGCTGAAGTCTTCGTCCGCGCTCTCGCAGCGCCACGCCCGCGCACGCACATCCTGACGGCAAACACGCACAACGATGTCCCGTTCGGAGCGCTTCGCCGGGTCGAACCGCTGCCCGGCGATCTCGACGCCTAACGTAAGCACAGGCGATGCTTCGGCCACCTGCATCGATTTGCCCGAAGCAGGCGCGGTCTTGTTCCGGGGTGAAGTGCTCAAACTCCTCGCTGTCGGGCGGGATGTCGAGCACGCGGACGCGGGTGGAGCTCTTGGGCGGGCCGACCTCGCCGCCGATCTGTTGCAGCCGCGCGACGATGAACCACATCGCAGCTTCGCCTGCGCCTTGTCAGAAAACGGGAAACGGCAACCTTAAAGGGTCAGGATAGTGCAGTTTGGTATCAGGCGGGCGCAGCGCGGGTCACCAACAAAGTTGATCCGGCGGCCAAGGCAAGAGCCCCGGCAAAGACGATCAGCGCGGTTGCAAGCCCGCCCGTCGCGCCGGTGACAGCAGTAGCAACGATCGGTGCAAGGAACTGTCCGAGGAAGAACGCCCCAGTCCAAAGCCCCAAGCCTCGGCCCCGCGATTCCGGTGGCAGAGAGCGCATTGTCCAGGTCAACATGTTTGGCAGCATGATGCCGCTGCCGACCGAGGCGAAAATCAGCGATGCGGCAATCAGGGGCAGGCTGCCCGACAGCCCTGCTCCGGCATAGCCGATGGCGCTGATCGCCAGCCCAAGACCCAACAGACCAGCCCCTGCCTCACGCCCGGACTTGTGAAAAGCCACGGCACCGATCGTCACGGCAATGTTGCAGACGGCCCCGATCAGACCAATCGCAATCGGCGGAACATCGTCCGACATTTGCAGGATAGGCCCAAGCTGGACGATCACGGTATAGAACGACACCCCGACAAACACCGTGGTCAGCGCCAAAGGCAGCACCACGGCGAAGGGAAAGCGGCCACCCTCTGCTTCGGACAAAGGTTTGGTGACTTTGGGTTCGTACAATATGATCGATGCTGCCAAGGCCGCCGGGATCGCCAGCAGATAGAGCAGGAAAGGCCCGCGGGATCCGAGCACCTCGGCCAGTGCCCCGCTCACAGCAATCAGAATGATCGCTGAAATCGAAGCGGACCCAATCTGCACCGAAATCCATTTCTCGCGGCGTGCGCCTTCGAAGTAGTCGCCTATCAGCACGGTCGACACCGTCATTATCACCGCTTCGACCAAACCCAGGGCGATGCGGGATGCAAGAATCTGGCCAAGATCCCGCAGGAACATCGGGATAATCCCCAAAGCGGCATAGGCCACCAGCGCACCGATCAGCAGTGCTTTGCGCCCCATACGGTCCGCCAGCCAGCCCGCCAACGGCGAAAATAGCGCCACGCACAGTGCCGGAACCGTCAGCGTGATCGGCACAAGAAATTGGTGGCCGGGCGTCATAGCAAACTCTTCGAGCAGCAGCGGCAGAATAGGCACCAGCGCAATGATCGCCATCACCGGCATGACAGAACAGATCATAACCACGATCCCATGACGGGTCCCGGCCATAGTGTGGGTCAGACTCTCGTCGGTCATCATATTAGCTCCCGTGAGTACCTGAAGAAAGGCGAATTGGGCTCGATGTTCAGCTGCATTTTGATCAGAATGGTGCGGCTAGACGGTGGAGTGCCTGCCCGGTCATGCTGCCGATCTGTTCGGGCGAGCCACCCGACAGCTGGGCAGCACCAATCGCAATACTGCATTCGACCACGTCGCGGCAGCGGTCGTAGCGTCGTTCCTCATATGCTGCGAGCGCTTCTTCCACGGTGCCAGCCGTCGCGAGTTCCTCCGCCAGGACAATCGCGCTTTCAACTGCCATCCCTGCGCCCGATGCAAGATGCGGTGTCGTGGCATGCACTGCATCGCCAAGCAAAACGATCCTGCCATCGTGCCACGGACGTGGCTGGATCTTCGCGGAGAGCGGGCGATAGTTGATCCAGTCCTGCGTGGTCATATTGTCCCTGACCCAACCGGCGTTGCCGGCGAAATCGGCGAGCCGCTCCTTCAGGCCGGAAAAAAGCTCGGCATCATCGAAATGCTTGCTGTTGCGTTGGTGCGGAGTCAGCAGGAACAGGTAGATCCTATCCTCGGCGCAGCGGGTGATCCCGCAGGTGTATTCATGGCCGAGATAAATCTCGCCCTTTTCAAGCGCAGGTGGCTTCTTCATCGACACCCGCCAGCAGCCTTGGCCGGTGTATTCGGGCTTGCTCATGTGGGGAAAAGCGAGGTCACGGACGGCACTGCGCACGCTGTCCGCGCCGACCACAAGATCATACTGCCCGTGCGTGCCGTCGGAAAACGCGACCTTTACGCCGCTCACGGTATTGGCAAGCTCGCTAACAGTGATCCCTAGCCGCACCTTAACGTCTAGCGCCTTGACCTTATCCTGCATCAGATGATGGAGTACAGGACGCATGATCCCGCCGGTGGCCGGGAGCCCTTGTTCGAGCGGCGGCTCATCCAGGTCACGCAGGAAGTGACCATTAAAGGAATAAAGCGAAGATCCCGGCGCAATAGCGCCTTCGCGCGCGATGCTGTCCACCATGTCGAGGCGCCGGTAAGCGCGCAGCGTCGGCCCGGTGATCGTTATGCCAGCGCCGTAAACCCGCCAATCGGGATCGATATCGATCAATTCAACATCAACACCGCGCTGCTTGAGCAGAATGGCCGCCGCCATGCCGCCGATCCCCCCACCCACGATCAAGGCATTCCTGCAATGCTCAAGTGTACCGCTCATTTCGCAAACTTCTCCCTCTTACACCGAAGCCTGATAGGCCAAGCGCATAGCCGCGAAAAATCCTTACGCTCAATGCGCAAGTATCGAAGCGGGCGAAGCGTGCCACTGGCATCGATAGGTTGGTATCCAGACCAAGCGCGGGACAGGATGCGGGGACCTGCTAACGTGGCGCTCTGGAAAAGGGGCCCGATCGTTCGCCTCTAGGGCAAAATGCGTGCTGGGCGCGGGCTGGGAAGGTGTCAAACAATGAAAATCCTGGTCACAGGGGCGAATGGCTTCGTCGGTCGTCATCTTCTTGGCGGGCTGCTCGCGAGCGGTCACGAAGTAGTTGGTACTGATACATCAGGCGACGGTATCCCTGCTGGCGCGCGGATGGTCGTCGGCGATCTTGGCGATGCGATGCTTCGCCGCGAGGCCATCGCTGGTGGGTGCGACGCGGTCGTGCACCTCGCCACGGTACCTGGCGGCGCAGCCGAGGCAGACCCGGCAACGTCGCGGCGCATCAATATTGATGCCACGTACGATCTCCTAGAAGAAGCTGGCGCGGCCAGACCGGGCGTCCGCGTTGTCTATGCCAGCTCTATTGCTGTCTATGGCGATCCACTGCCCGCCGCCGGGGTGGACGATGGCACGCCGCTTTCACCGCGGATGACCTATGGCGGGCACAAGGCGATGATGGAGACTGCGATTGCCATGCTCAGCAATCGCGGTGTGATCGACGGCGTTTCCCTGCGCTTGTCGGGCATTCTTGCCCGGCCTAAGGGGCCTTCGGGGATGAAGTCGGCCTTCATGAGCAATTTGTTTCATGCGCTGGCGGGAAATGCGCCGTTCGTCTGCCCCGTCTCGCAAAAAGCAACGATCTGGGCGCAATCGGTGGAACGCTGCGTCGCCAATCTCACCCACGCACTGACCTGCGATACCCCGCTGCTGCCGCCAACGCGTGCGGTGACGCTGCCAGCGCTGAGGATCGCGATGGGCGACCTTGCCCTTGAAATCGCCAGCCAGTGCGGTGCCAGCGCAGCTCTGGTAAGCTACCAACCGGACATCGCTCTTGAGGCCGCCTTTGGTGCCCACCCGATGCTCTCAACTCCCGCTGCCGAAAGGGCGGGCTTGGCAGGCGATGCCAACCTTGGTAGCCTTGTTTCAATTGCACTAAAGACGCTAAGCTAAATCGGGAGAATTGATTTGCGATTTCAGAGCCTGGATCTGAATTTGCTCGTCGCGTTGGATGTTCTGCTCGAAGAGTGCAGCGTTTCGCTCGCTGCTGACCGCCTGTGCCTCTCGCAGTCTGCCACATCGAGTTCGCTCGGGAGGCTTCGGGAATACTTCAAGGATGATCTGCTGGTCCTCAAAGGACGACAGATGGTGTTAACCCCGCGCGGTATGGAGCTGATCGATCCGGTCCGTAAGGTGCTGGAGCAAATCCGCTCCACCATAGCAGTTGCCCCCGAGTTCGAGCCTGAGACTTGCGAGCGGCATATCCGGATCATGGCTTCGGACTATATGACCGAAGTGTTGCTGACCGAGACCTTGCATTGGCTCGAAAAGGAAGCACCGCTGATGCGCTTCGAAATCCAGAGCATGGCGAGCAACCCAATTGATTCGCTCGAACGTGGGATGATAGATCTGCTGCTGACGGTTGATTTTGCCATGTCCTCCGACCACCCGCGCGAATTCCTGTTTGAGGACGACCATGTCGTAGTCGGTGACGCAGGCAATCCAGCACTGTCTGGTCCCATCAGCGCCGACAATTATTTCGCTCTGGGGCATGTCACAACCCGTTTTGGTCGTTCACGCATACCGGTTTTCGAAGACTGGTTTCTCAAACGCCACAAGCGAGCCCGCCGTGTCGAAGTGGTTGCACCGACATTTCTGTCGCTGCCGGGCCTCCTTGTTGGCACAAATCGGGTGGCCACCATGCATCGCAAGTTGGCTGAACGCGTGTGCGGACACATGCCGCTCAAGATGGTCGATGTGCCCTTCGATATTCCGCCAATCCGCGAGGCGGTCCAGTGGCACATCGCTAGTCGCAATGATTTTGGGATCCAGTGGGTGATCGGGCAGCTTAGAACCAAAGCACTTGAGATGTTCGGGAACGATGCCGGCAAGGGAAACGTCGGTGAACGTGGCAAGCTAGCAATCGAATTTCAAACCAACCCTGAAAGCCTGAATAACTGATTGCAAAACATAGCGCTACTTACCCGCTACCTCTCGCGTCAAGACCTTAAGACCCATTGCCGCCATCGATAGGCGGCGATTGCCGCAATCCATTGTTCTCTATTGCCCAATCGATGCATTGTAATTTTTGCAAGAAGGAGGAGTAGACCGTGAGCATTCTGGGTATCGAGAGCGTTGTCTTCGGAGTGAGCGATCTTGCGGAGCATACGCGCTTCTGGACTGATTTCGGGCTTGAACCGGAAAGCGCAGATAGCGCCGAAACCGTGTTCCGCCTGCCTTCGGGCAGTCGCTTGATCCTCTACCGCCAAGGTGATGCGCGCCTGCCTTACCCCGATCCCTTTCCCGGAGACGGCGTGAAGGAAACCGTCTGGGGTGTGGCCGACCAGGCCTCGCTCGATCGTTACGCTGCCAATCTGGCCCGCGAAGTCGCTGTTTCCACCTCGAGCGACGGCACGGTTCGTTGCGTGTGTCCGGACGGCCAACCCATTGCCTTGCGGCTCTGGACCAAGCGGCACTTCGTGTCAGAGACAAGCCCGGTGAACACCCCCACCAGTTACCCGCGCTTCAACCAGCACCGCATCTGGCGCCACAAATGCATCCCCAAGACGATCAACCACGTCGTGTTCTTCTCGCCTGATTATGTCGGAAGCTTTGAATTTTATGACCGCCACCTCGGCTTTCGATACACCGACCATTCGAAAGGCACCGGCATTTTCGCCCGCGCTGCCGGGACGAACGAGCATCACTCGATCTTCTGGGTGAACTGCGACCTGCCGATTGCGCCCGACCACTTCAAGTTCATGCACATCGCCTTCGGCTGCGACGATATCGATGAGGTGATGCTGGGCGCGAACATCATGGACGCACGAGGCTGGAAGAACGCCAGCATGAACAGCTCGGGTGGGATCAGCCGCCACCGGGCGACCAGCGCAATCTATTACTACTGCGACATCCCCGGCCATGCGGGCGAGGCCGAGTATCACGCCGACAGCGATTACCTCGACGACAACTGGGTGCCGCGCGCGTGGGATTTCCGCTTCGGCAGCCTGCTATGGTCGAACAACGCCCCGCCAATCTTTCGCGGTGACAACATCCCGTGGGACATGACCTTCGACCTCAACCGCAAAAGCTTCGAGCCCTATCGCAAGGCCAAGCCGGGCAAGCTGCCGGTGGAAGGCAAGCTTGCCGACCTCACCGAAGCTGACGAACACGCGATCTGAGCGGGAGAGCGCCGCATGGCTTGGCTGAACAGGCGCGAATTTGGTGCTGGATCACTGGCACTGGCCCTTGGCAGCCAGGCACTTGCCGCAGCCGATGGACAGGCGCGCGCGGCGCGGATGCGGATCATAGTCGATAACGACTTTGGCGGCGATCCCGACAGCTTGTTCCAGCTCGCCCACTTCGGCCTGTCGCCATCGGTCAGCATCCCGCTTGTCGTCGGCTCGCACTACCGCGATTTTGGAGAAGCCGACAAAATCCTGGACAAGGCCGTCGTCTCTGCCGGCAAGGCAAAGGAATTGCTCGGGCTGATTGGCAGGGCCGAGATTGCGCCGATTGTTGCCGGTTTGCAGCAGCCCCTGGCATCGCGTGGGTCGGCACGTTCTACTGCGGCGACAGCGGCGATCATCCGCGAGGCCATGCGCACCGATACAGGGCTGCCGCTATTCTATTCCGCCGGAGGGAGCCTTACCGACATTGCGACGGCCTGGCTGGCCGCGCCTCAAATCGCCTCCCGCCTGCGACTCGTATGGATCGGCGGAAACGAACATCCAGATCTTGCCCCGCCGCCTCCCGGCAGTATCGAGACGGAATACAACTTCACCCTTGATCCTCTGGCTGCCCGGACCATCTTCAATGAATCCGACATTGAGATATGGCAAGTCCCGCGCAATGCCTTCCGGCAGATGCTGTTCAGCCATGCCGAACTCGAAGAGCTTTCGCGCAGCGGGCCGCTCGGCAAGTTCCTCAGCCAGCAGATCGCGGCGACGCATACGCGTTTGTCGGCAAACCTGCCCAAATTCATCTTCAATGATGGCGAGAGCTTCATGTTGGGCGATACCGCTCTGGTCACGCTGACTGCCTTGCAATCGGCCTTTCAGATGGACACCTCGTCAAGCGCATATTCACTCCGGCCAACGCCAATCGTCAACGAGGACGGCAGCTACACCGCGAACCCGCACGGTCGCTTGATGCGCGTTTACAAGCAGATCGACACACGTCTGACCTTTGCCGATATGCTGGCAAAGTTCCGCGCGGCAGACCGTGCCTTGCGCGCCGGAAACTGAGGCGAGCCAGCAATCGCCGGGGCACCGAAACTGGAGATGGACATGATCATTACGCTCAGGCCAATCGCTTTGGCTGCTGCCTTATCACTTGTTGTGTCGCCAGCAACTGCCCAGCAGAACGGCCCTGGTGCCGGCAATTCGAAACAGTTCGATACTGTCACTCGGCAGATATCCACCCTTAGCGCCATGGGTTCGCAGACTATGGGCGATGCAGTGATTGCCCTGGCCGTCGCACGCAAACAGACCGTGACGGTGGCCATCGTCGATGCCGGGGGGAACCTGTTGTATTTCAGGCGTATGGACGGAACAGGAACAGGCACCATACCGGCGGCGATCGGCAAAGCGAAGTCAGCTTTGGCACTGGAAGCGCCAACGCAGACATTCAGTGACATGGCGAGTCGCAACCTGGGGCTCGCCCTGGGTTTCCTGTCATCCGATTTTACCATCCTGGGCGGAGGACAGCCGATCCGCATTAACGGAATGGTGGTTGGCGGAATTGCCGTCAGCGGCGGCGCCGGGGGCGAGGACGACCTCTACAACAATGCGGGACTGGCCGCGATTGGGGCGACATTGGCGGATTGACGGCGAGGCATGCATTCCGGGCCCAACACCGCCGGGCGTTATAGTTTTGCGTTCCCTGCGGACCACTTGACCGCGATCTCGATCCCCATTCCGATCGGCAGAAGCGCCTGCTGCAGATCGCCCTTACCCTCAACCGCAGCGCGATAGGCGCGCACATCGTCGCGCGCCATGGGCGGGAAGATCATGTTGTCGGCCACCACGATAGCTTCGTCAGCAAGCTTGGGGTGGAAGGCTTCGAAGCAAGGCAGATAAAGCTCTTTCCAGATATCGAGCAGGACGAAATCGAACGCCCCTTCATCTTCGGCAAGCATGGCGACCGCATCGCCGAGCCGGAACTCCACATAGTCCGCCAGACCGGCCGCAGCGATCTGCCGCCGCGCCTCGGCCTGCTTGAAATCGGCCTGCTCCATGGTGATCACCGTCCCGCCGACCTGCCGTGCAGCATCGGCGAGGAACAGTGTGGAGTAACCATAGCTGGTTCCCAGTTCGAGGATCCGCGCAGGCTTTCGCCCCAGAATCAGCGCGTGCAGGATCGCGCCCACCTCAGCCCCGACCGGCAGCAGCAATTCGTCGCGGATGTCGAAGCCGGACACGCCGGTGGTGCGCACCCGCTCGGTTTCTGCGGCATTGCGGGCCTCGTATGCGTCGTAGACTGCTTGCACCTTGGGGTCGGCAAAAATCATGCGTTTTCCTTGTCTCGCTTGGCGACGGCAGCCGCTTCGCGCGCCAGAGCACGCTGCAACTGCGGCAAAGCCTCATGGCGTTGGCGGTGCGCCTGCACGCGCGGAAAGGCAGCGATGGAGAAGCCACCGATTTCCGCATTTGTGTAGGCCCACCACAGATAGGTGTCGATAATCGACCAGTCCTCGCCATACCACCAAGGCCGGTCAGCGAGGTGATCTTCAAGCTGCTGCACTACCCCGGCCAGCAACTCGCGCCCGCGTTCGCGCACGGGCTCGACATCCCCTGTAGTCCACATGGAGGGAACCTTGTTGGCGCGGACATAGGGGTGCCAGCCCGACGATACCCACAGCAAATCGGACATGTACCGGGCCCTGTCCCATGCCGATGTCGAGGGTGGGAAAAGCCCCGCTTCGGGGAAAGTCTCGGCCAGCCACATCAGGATCGCGCCATTTTCCACCAGCGGGCGACCATCGACCAGCAGGGTGGGCACCTTGCCACCGGAATTGATGGAAAGAAACGCAGGCGCCTTGTGCTCGCCTTTCTGCAAGATCAGCAGGCGATCGGTGTAACCGTACCCGCATTGCTCCAGCGCGGTCAGCGTCACGCGGCTGCAGGCGGTGTGCGCGTGGTAAAGCATCAGTTCCGGCGCCATCAGCTCATCTTCCTGCGCGCGGCATCTTCGCGCGCGATGGCGCGGATAAAGGCAGGATGTTCGGCCACGCGGCGGCGGTGATCGGCGATGTGATCGAGCCCGGAAAGGTCGTATTCACCCTCTTCAGCTGTGGTGTAACACCAGTAAAGATAGGTATCGATGATCGACCAACCGTCCCTATACCACCACGGCTGCGCTGCCAGCCGCGTCTCGAGCCGCGCAAGCAGCGGCGCGATCAATTGCTTACCACGCTCGCGCACCGGGGCCGGATCGCCGGTGGTCCAGCGGATCGGCATCATGTTGGCGCGCACGCTCGGGTGCCACACTGATGATACCCAGAACAGATCGGACCGTTGCTGCGCCCGCTCCCAGGCATCAGCGGCGGGCAGCAGCCCGGCCTGCGGATGTTCCGTGTGCAGCCACCACACGATCGCCGCATTTTCAGTAAGCAGGCGGCCATCGACCAGCAGGGCCGGGATTTTTCCCCGCGGGTTCACGCTGAGATATTCAGGTGTCCGCTGCTCTCCCCGCATGAGGTTGACAGCGCGATCGGCATAATCGGTGCCGACCTGCTCCAGCGCGGTCATCGTCACCCGCGAACAGGCACCGGGCAGATGATAGAGAACAAGCTCAGCCATGCAGCGGCCCGCGCGATAGAAGCAGGTCCGGGGTATAGAATGCCTCGATCAACGCGGGTTCCATTCGGTTTGGCTGACTCTTCACCACTAGCATTGCCTGCAACAGAAAATCCTATTCATCCATACGAAGCAGACGATCCGTTCCAATCGATTTCCGATCCCATCAGGCGCGACCTAAACTCTTCTACAAAGCCCAAAGCGGGCGCGGGAGAGAAAGCCTCATGCTGCGTGAACCGAAAGTGGTCGTGACCGGCCACACCGCTGATGGCACAGCGACCATCATCTCTGATCAGCCGCCCCGGACCTATCCCAATCCCAAGTTCCTGACGACCTTCTACGAGGTGTGGAACGAGAAGACTGTGCCAGTGACAGTGTCGCGGCAGATGCACGACAGCGAGACCGATCTGACCCATCCGCCTCCGCGCGGCGGGGTGCGAATCCGGATGCACGATTTCGAACCGGCCGGGGACAAGATCAGCAAGTTCACCTACGAGGAAATCGTTGAGCACTTCCGCGAAGTCGGCTCGGACGATGCCGTGCCTTCAAAGGAGAATTGGAAGCAGGCCTTCATGCACCGCACCGAATCAATCGATTTCGGGATCATGATCGAAGGCCAGTTGACCATGATCATGGAAGACGGCGAGCGCACGCTTTACCCCGGCGATGTGGTGGTGCAGGTCGGCACCAACCACGGCTGGGAAAATCGTGGCGACACCATGTCGCGGATCGCATTCGTGCTGCTTGACGGCGATTACGACGATGAACTGCGGGGTCTGCTCGGCACCAAGCCCAAGCCGCCGGTCGCCTAAGCGGCCTAATCGGCCGTCCAGCCGCCGTCTACGATCAGGCTGGTGCCGGTCATCAGCGCCGATGCGTCGCTGGCAAGAAACAGAACCGCGCCCATCAGGTCTTCGACCTGACCGATGCGGCCCAGCTTGATCTTGTCCAGCACACTGCTCTTCAAGGCAGGATCGTCAAAGAACGGCTGGGTGAGCGGCGTTTCGATAAAAGTCGGGGCGATGGTGTTCGACCGGATGCCGTATGGTGCCAGATCTAGCGCAAAGGCCTTATTCATGCCTTCCATCGCCCATTTACTCGCACAATAGAGGCTCCGGTTGGGGCCACCGACATGCCCCATCTGCGATCCCATATGGATCAGCGATCCATGCTCCCCCGCCACGATCAAGCGCCTTGAGCAATGCTGAGCGACAAAGAAGGCCGATTTCACGTTGAGGTCCATGACCGCATCGAAATCATCCTCGCTCGCGTCCCACATCGGTTTGGGCCGATTGGTTCCGGCATTGTTGACGAGAATGTGAAACGGATCGCGCGCCGCAAAGAAGGCGGCGACTGCGGCCAGATCGGTCACGTCGAGAACCGCAGCATCGGCTGATCCCCCGATCGCCGATGCTGCGGCCTCTATCTCGCCGGCTGTGCGGGCTGCCAGCGTTACCTCTGCCCCCGCTTCGGCCAGCGCGGCGGCGCAGGCAAGGCCGATGCCCCGCCCTGCCCCCGTCACCAGCGCGCGCTTACCATCAAGTCGGAAGCTGGGTGTTTTGGGGATTGCGATCATGCGGCGGTCTGCGGCATAGGATCAGCGGCCCCGGCATAGGGAACATTGCGTCCGCCATAGCGGCGCAGGCGGATATTGGCCTGTTCGCCATGCCCGGCAAAGCCCTCCATTGCGCACAGGCGGCTGCAATAATCGCCAACCAGCACGCTCGCCTCGTCAGTCAAAACGTTCTGATACGTGCAAGTTTTCAGGAACTTGGCGACCCACAGCCCGCCGGTATAGCGCGCCGATTTTTTGGTCGGCAGCGTGTGGTTGGTGCCGATCACCTTGTCACCATAGGAGACATTGGTGCGCGGGCCGAGGAACAGGGCACCGTAATTGGTCATGTTGCGCAGGAAAAAGTCCGGATCGCGAGTCATCACTTGCACGTGTTCGTTGGCGTATTCATCGGCGACGGCGACCATTTCCTCGTAGCTGTCGCAAACCACGACCTCGCCGAAATTCTCCCAGGCGGGGCGCGCGTAGTCGGCGGTCGGCAGAATCGCGAGCAGCCGTTCGACCTCGCGGATCGTTTCGCGGGCGAGCTTTTCGGAATTGGTGATGAGGATTGCCGGGCTTTCGGGGCCGTGTTCGGCCTGCCCGAGAAGGTCGGTGGCGCAGATTTCGGCGTCCACCGTCTCGTCGGCGATCACCATGGTTTCGGTCGGGCCGGCGAACAGGTCGATCCCCACCCGGCCGAACAGCTGGCGCTTGGCTTCGGCAACGAAGGCATTGCCGGGGCCGACCAGCATATCGACGCCCGCGATGCTCTCGGTCCCGATCGCCATCGCGCCGATCGCCTGAATGCCGCCCAGCGCATAGATCGCATCGGCCCCGGCCATCGCCTGTGCGGCCACGATCTTGTCGGCGGGCTTGCCCTCGAAGGGCGGGGCGCAGGTGATGACCCGCGGCACGCCTGCAACCTTGGCGGTAATCACCGACATATGCGCCGAGGCCAGCAGCGGATACTTGCCGCCGGGCACATAACAGCCTGCGGCATTGACCGGGATGTGCTTGTGGCCAAGAATTACCCCGGGAAGCGTTTCCACCTCGACATCCTGCATGCTGCTGCGCTGGACTTGCGCAAAGCCGCGCACTTGTGCCTGCGCAAACTCGATATCCTTGCGCTCTTGCGCTGTCAGCCGCTCAACGCAATTGTCGATCTCGGCTTGGGTGAGCCGGTAATCCTCACGGTCCCAGCCATCGAACCGGATGCTCATCTCGCGCACGGCGACATCGCCCCGTTGCTCGATATCGACCAGCGCCGCCTCGACAATCCCGCGAACTTGGCGATCAGCGTCCGCTTTCGCCTGTGCGCTTGCGCCGCGTTTGAGCCATTGCGCCATTGTCGTCGTCCTCACTTAATCAAAGAAGCTTGTCACGTCGCTCAAATCCTCCCTTGCCTGCGTCTGCACCATCGCATTGCATCGAAGGCTTCCTATCGAATGAACGCCTTTGTCGCTAGCGCCGGGGGCGGCCAAAGATACGCCGATTTTGGGAGAATTCTGCATGCGCCTTGCGACGCTCGATAACGCCACGCCGGATGGGCGACTGATCATTATCTCGCCTGACGGGCACCATTATGCCGAAGCGCCAATGGCGACTTTGCAGTTGGCTCTTGAACGCTGGGACAGCGCCGATGCGGAACTGCGCGCGGTCGGCGATTTTCCCCATCGGCTTGATCCGGCTCGGCTGCTCGCGCCACTGCCGCGTGCATGGCAGTGGCTGGACGGGTCGGTCTATCCCAGCCACGGCGCGCTGATGGACAAAGCCCTTGGCATTGAGCCGTTCAAGCCTGATTGGCCGCCGATGTATCAGGGCGTCTCGGACACCTTCTACGCCCCGCTCGCCGATGTGCCGATCATTGACGAATCGCTGGGGATCGATTTCGAAGGAGAGTTCGGCATCATCACCGATGCCGTGCCGATGGGCACGAGTGCTGCCGACGCAGCAAAGCACATCAAACTGATCGTGCAAATCAACGACTGGTCGCTTCGCAAACTCGCAGGCCCTGAAATGCGCAGCGGCTTCGGCTGGATTCAGGCCAAGCCGCCCTGCGGGATGGCACCCTTTGCCGTCACGCGTGACGAATTGGCCGATGCATGGCAGGACAATCAGCCCAACATGCACCTGCGCGTCCACTGGAACGGGCAACAGTTCGGCAATGCCCACGGCAAGGCGATGGCTTATGGCTTCGACGAACTGGTCGCCCACGCTGCGCGCACCCGCAATCTGGTCGCTGGCACCGTGATCGGATCAGGCACTGTCTCCAACCCCAATTACCGCGAGGTCGGCTCAAGCTGCATCGCTGAGCGGCGCGGGATCGAAATGGTCGATACCGGGGCGATAATCACCGACTTTATGAAATACGGCGACACCGTCCGTATGGAAGCGCGCACAAGCGATGGCCGGTCGCCCTTCGGTGTGCTGGAACAGAAGGTGGTGCGCCCATGACTGTAGGCTTGCCTCCAATCCAGCGGGTGGTGACTGGCCACAACGCCAACGGCCGGGCCTGCTTCGTGTCGGAAGATGTGGCCGAACCGCAGCTGGTCCCGACCGGCGATGCCAATTTCCTGCTGCTGTGGACCACAGCTACGGTTCCGGCCGACAACAACGACGAAACCGACGGCCGAGCGCGTGATGTCGGCACAACTTTGAAAGGCGGCAGCGCCTTTCGGATCGTTGACATGCTACCGGGCGGCGAAAGCCCTTTCCACCGCACGAACTCGATCGATTACGGCATCGTTCTCGACGGGGAGATCGAACTGGAGCTTGAGGATGGCCGCAGAACCACGGTTCGCAAGCATGGCGTCATCATCCAGCGCGGCACCAACCACTTGTGGCGCAACACCACCGATAAGCCCTGCCGGATTGCTTTCATTCTGATCGAGGCCCCTGCCTATCGGCACAATGGCCTTCCACTCGACGAGGCTAAGCCCGAACAGGTCGACAGCCGCTATGGGGAAGAGCCGATTAAGTGACCACGCAGCCCTGCCGGTCGCGCTTTTCGCTTGGAGGTAAGAGCACGATCATCACGGGTTCGACAAGAAGCGCAGACCGCACGATTGCCGAGGCCTTCGTGGTAAGCTGCGCGGGAGTGGCAACTGAATGCAGGTAAAGGACGGGTACCAATAAATGCAATCGATAGGTGGCAACCCATTAAGTCGCTTTTTTGTGCATCAGGGAATTGGTTAAGCAGAGCTCAACTGGGAAACTGCGAACAGGCTGGATTGGAAAGAATTTTCGATGGCGAGAGTTACTGACGTTCGATATGTGGGTTATGCCGTGCCCGATCTGGCGGCTGAGCACGAATTCTACACAAAAAACTGGAAGCTTAAGGAAGTTTCGCCGATAGGCGAGGCTGCTGAAGGGATGATCTATCTCGCCACCGAAGGCCACGACGAACTCTACGTCGTGCGACTGCGGCAGAGCGATGTGCGCCAGGTCGATGTAGTCTCATTAGCGGCGGATAGCCGAGCCGATGTCGATGCCCTGCACGATCAGGTGGTGGCTTCTGGCTGTCAGATACTCTTCGCCCCGCGTGATCTGGACACCTTCGGCGGCGGGTACGGCTTCCGCTTCTTCAACCCCGACGGCATCGAGATGGAGATTTCCGCCGATGTAACGCGCGGGACTGCTCGTATGCTGGAACCACTTGAGGGGATCCCGGAAAAGATCAGCCACGTCGTGTTCCATTCGCCGCAGCACAAGATCTTGACCCAATGGTTCGTCGATACGCTGGGCTTCCGACTGACCGACTGGATAGGCGATTTCATGAGTCTGATCCGTTGCAACACGGCGCATCACCGCATCGCTTTTTTGCCCGGCCCAGCCTGCCTCAATCACGTCGCCTTTGACATGCCTAACCTCAATGAGATGATGCGTGGTTTGAAGCGCATGCGCCGCGCCGATAATGACACGGTGTGGGGTCCCGGTCGCCACACGGCGGGCGATAACACCTTTGCCTATTTCGTCACCCCGGCAGGCTTTGTGGTCGAGTACACTTCCGAGTTGGAAGAAGTGCCCGACGATGACAGCTGGGAGCCGCGCACTTTTGCGCCCGCGCCGGAAATCATGGACCAGTGGGGCATCGGTCAGGGCGGCCCGCAAACCATGCCCAAGCCATCGCCCGACGCCGGGCTGTTCATCGCTGCAGGAGTATAGGCCTTGGCCCTGTTCGAACCCTTCCCCAATTACGTCTGGAACCTTTCCGTCTCGATCGCGCTCGAAAACGGCGGCAAAATCGGTGAGATCGTCGATATCATCAAGCCGCTGATGGCCGCTGCCGAGGCGGGCGAGGATGCCGGCACGCAGGAGTTCATGGTCGAATGGGTCCGCATGGCGGACAAGCTTGTGGAGCTTGGCGAAGAGGACCTTGCGGCAGGTCGCGAATTCTCGGCCGGCAACAAGTTCAAGCGCGCGGCGATCTATTACCAGACCGGCGAGCGGATGCAGGGCCTTGGCCACCCTGGCCGGGCCGAAACTTATGATAAGGCGATCAGCAATTTCCTGCGCGGGATGCAGTTCACCGGTGAGCCGGTGACGCGCATCGCGATTCCCTATCAGGGCAAGGAAATCAGCGGGTTGTTCCACAAGGCCCCTGTCGAAAGCCCAGCGCCTTGTGTGGTCTATTGCAACGGTCTCGATTCGATGAAGGAGATGCTGTGGATGGGCGGTCTACCAACCGCACTGGCCAAGCGCGGCATCCATACGCTCTGTGTCGATCAGCCCGGCACGGGTGAGGCCCTGCGCCTGCAGGGCCTTCCCGCGACCCCGCACAGCGAACAATGGGCCTCGGCCTTTGTCGATTATCTGGAAACCCGCGATGATATCGACAAGGCGCGGATCGGGATGACCGGCATCTCGCTCGGCGGGCATTATGCACCGCGCGCGGTCGCCTACGAACCCCGCTTTGCATCGGGCGCTGCTTGGGGAGCGAACCACAACTGGCACGAAGTCCAATTCAAGCGGATGAGGCGTGAGGGCGAAAATCCCGTGCCGCACTACTGGAACCACGTGTTCTGGGTGTTTGGCGCCAGCGATATGGACGACTTCATCGAGAAGTCGAAGGACATGAACCTCAACGGGCATATGGACCGGATCACGGTGCCGTTCCTGGTCACCCACGGGGTCAAGGACCGCCAGATCTCGCCCGACTATGCCAATGATACCTACAACCAGCTGGTCAACTCCTCTCGCCGCGAGCTAAAGTGGTTCACCGACCGCGAAGGCGGGGTCGAGCATGTCGGGGCTGACAACCACGCCTTTGCCATCGACTACATCGCCGACTGGTTCGCCGAAACGCTCGGCGGAAACATCAAGGGATAATCGCCATGGCCCCACCGCATCGCCCTCCGCCCCGCACTGCAACCGTCCTCGCCAAACGACAGGTTACGCCAAACATGCTGCGGATCACGCTGGGCGGGCCGGGCATGGCCGATTTTCCCGACGGCAAGGCTGGCGGCTATATCAAGCTGCGGCTGTTCCCAGATGGACCGGGCGGTCCCTTGTCGGTGCGCACCTACACGATCCGCCACCAGCAGGCAGGCACAATCGATGTCGATTTCGTGCTCCACACCGACAGCGACGGGGAACATGGCCCGGCCACGCAGTGGGCAATGCGGGCGGCGCTTGGGGACACGATAGAAATCGGCGGCCCCGGCCCGGCCAAGCCGATGCCTGAAGGCCACGATTTCTATCTCGTTGCTGGTGACATGACCGCACTACCGGCGATCTCCGTCAACCTCGAACAGCTTCCCGCCAGTGCTATCGGTTACGGCATCATCGAGGTACAGTGCGAAGAGGACCGGCAGGACATCGAGGTTCCACCAGGCTTCGACCTGGATTTTCTCGTTAATCCAGTGCCGGGCACAGGGGCTGAGGCAATGCTCGCCCGCGTGTGCGCTGCCGCCCCGCGCGAAGGCGAGATGTATGCCTGGGTCGCCAGCGAGTTTGAAACGATGCGCACCCTGCGCAGCTTCTTTCAGGGCGAGCTTGGCCTCGGGCGAGATCAGTTATACATCTCCAGCTATTGGAAGGCTGGCCTGGCCGAGGATGATCACAAGCGGATCAAGAGCGAAGACGCTGCCCTTGCTGTGACCTGATGGGGTAAACCATTTCAGCGAGCGAGGCCGGTGGCCGGCCGGATAGCGCCGCTTACCCTTCACCATCCAAAGCATGACTTTCGGCCATCATCATTTTCACGCTGACCGCCATCGGACTGGCTGACCGCATGGTCATCGCCATGCAATGTTCGCGCACTTCGGCCTTGCTCATCCTAAGCATCAGCATCGTTGACTTTGCCACCGCGCTGGCGGATTCAGCTGGCAATAAAACCGCGCCATTCGATTGCGAAGCCTGCTGCTATCCCTCTCTCTATTTGAATCATAAAAGAAGTTCACCAAATCGCGAGATATTGATAACGTCGATTGCTCGTCATATAAATAAAAAGTTCGACCCCTTTTATAGCGTCTGCGAATGGCTCGCATAAGGCCTGCCGATGGCGGCCGAAAGGGAGAACTAACGGATGCGTACAATTTTGTTCGCAAGCACTGCGCTTGCATTCGCCATGACCAGCAATGCGGCTTTTGCCCAAAACACGACAAGCGACGCCGCTGCAGAAAGCCAACGCGAGGATGACAATGCCATCGTCGTGACGGCACGTCTGCGCAATGAAAGGCTCATCGATGTACCTTTGGCGGTATCCGTAACGACTGCTGAACAATTGGGTCGTGACCAGATCTACTCACTGACCGATCTT
>NZ_LJHY01000066.1 GCF_001295795.1 Novosphingobium sp. AAP83 | reverse complement strand
GCGCCTCGGTCGGCTTCAACTTCTGAGGCCGGTCTTGACCATTCGCCCCTTCATCTTGCGGCAGCCGGGGCTCTTTTCCTGGCTGCCACTCCGCTCCTCGCCGATCAGCCGCAGGGCACCGCGGCAGGGGCTCAGCAAGAAGTGGATCAGCGGGGGCGTTGGGTCACCTTGGGCACGCGGGCCGGGCCGGTGGCATCACCGGTCCGCTCGCAGCCCGCGAACCTTCTGATCGCCGGCGATACCCGCATCCTCGTGGATGTCGGCGATGGGACGGCTGGCGGCGCTCGGCATTCCGGCGGCGCGGGTCGATGCCGTCTTCATCAGTCACCTCCATTGGGACCACACCGGGGGGCTGGCGGCGCTGCTGGGTCTGCGCGCACAGACCAATCCGCAGGTTCCGCTGGCCATTTACGGCCCGCCGGGAACCGCCGAGATGGTCAAAGGCCTGCTTGCCTCGATGAAGCCCGGCGCCGCTTCGGGCTACGGCGTGCCGGGCGAGGGAACGATCGATCTCGACAAGCTTACCAGCGTCACCGAACTGCGCGACCGCGCTAGCCTCGCCTATCGCGGGGTGAAGGTATCGGCCCGCAACAACACCCACTACAGCTTTGCGCCCGAAAGCGGTTTGGCGGAGCGGTTTGAAGCCCTGTCCTTCCGCTTCGACCTGCCCGGACGCTCGATCGTCTACACCGGCGATACCGGGCCGAGCAGCGCGGTGGAGGAGCTGGCTGCCGGGGCCGATCTGCTGGTGGCCGAGATGATGGATGTCGAAGACACCGTCGCCAGAACGCGCAGCTTCAACCCGGACATGCCCGATTCTCGCAGTCTGGCGATGGAAAAGCACCTGCGCGAGCATCACCTGCTCCCCGCCGATGTCGGGCAGATGGCCGCCCGAGCGAAGGTGAAGGGCGTGGTGGTGACGCATTTCGCGGGCCACGAGCGGGACGATCCGGCCCATTTCGAATATCTGCGGCAAATCGCAGCGCATTATGCTGGTCCGGTTGTCATTGCGAACGATCTGGATGTTTTCTAGGTTAGTCCGCCGAGCGCGATATACTTTGTTTCCAGATATTCCTCGATCCCGACCTGCGCGCCCTCGCGCCCGAGACC
>NZ_LJHY01000065.1 GCF_001295795.1 Novosphingobium sp. AAP83 | reverse complement strand
GCCGCACGCGCACGCGTAGCGGACCCTTCACGGGTTGATTGAAGGAGGACAGGCTTTGAGCCAAGGGATAAGCGGCTAATGCGAGTGGTTGGTTCTGCGGCGGAGCGACCGATCCGCCTACCAGTGTCTATGCTAAAGTAGCTCATTCGGGCCGACAGGCTTGGGATCAGCGATCGATACGATCAGTCTAAGCTGAACTTGGGAGAACGCCTGACTAGCCCTGCGTTGGATTTGAATTGGCGACAATGTGGTGACAACGGCGAGCGATTAGAGCTTTGTCACCAAGGCCTCGCGCGCTGCGCGAGGTGCAATTAATTAGTTTTCTTGGGAAAACTGGAGCGGGCGAAGGGATTCGAACCCTCGACCCCAACCTTGGCAAAATATTTCGGCCACTTTTCCCAAACTTTCCCAAGTACGATTATCTACGCTAAATCAGATATTTATGATGTTCCCCTTTACGATTGTCTCCGCCCATAATACCCTCGAAACGCTTAAATCTGGAGACAAAATGGAGACAATGCACCCCTCTGAAATCTTTGTCTCCAAATGGAGGGTCAAACATGCCGACAGCGAAGTTGAACAAGCGCAATGTGGACGCATTCGCGCCGCCTAAAGATAAACAGGCCGTCCTGTGGGACAGCGAGATTCGGGGTTTCGGCTTGCGGGCGCTTCCGTCGGGGCTCAAGACCTTCATTGTTCAGTACCGCAACATCGAAGGGATCAAGCGGCGCATCAATCTCGGCCGCTACGGTGTCATCACGACGGAGCAAGCTCGGGATCTGGCGAAGATCAAGCTTGGCGAAGTTGCTGGTGGTCGGGACCCAGCAGAGGCAATTCATCAGGCCCGCAGTGGCATGACCGTCGCCGAGATCTGTGACTGGTATCTGGTTGAAGCCCGCGCCGGCAACATTCTTGGCCGCAAGAACCGTCCAATCAAAGCCTCCTCGCTCGCGATGGATGAGAGCAGGATCAACACTCACATCAAACCGATTCTTGGCCATCGCATGGCGAAAAGGCTGACAATCGCGGATGTCGAGCAGATGCAGGCTGATGTCCGAGACGGTAAAACTGCGAAGGCTCGAGGTAAAGGCCGTGGTGGGCGGCCCGCTGGCGGACCTGGCGTCGCGTCGCGATGCCTCGGGTCGCTGCAAGCCATTTTGGGTCATGCCAAGCACAAGGGGCTGATTGCAGAGCACCCAACCAGAGGAGCCAAGAAACTCGCAATCAACAAGAAGACGAGGCGGCTTAGCACTGCCGAACTCGTCGCGTTCGGTAAAGCCATCGCCTATGCCGAGCGTAACGGCGAAAATCCGACAGCACTTGCAGTGGTGCGGACACTTGCGCTGACAGGATACAGACGGGAAGAGGCGCAGTCGATGAAGCGCGCCTGGGTGCATGCGGAGGGCGGGTTTGTCTCCTTCCCGGATACCAAAACCGATGCTCAGGTCCGCTCGATCGGCCCAGAAGCACTGAAGGTCGTTCTCGCTCAACCCGAGATCGTTGGTAACCCCTACGTGTTCCCGTCAATGACGGGCGCTGGCGCATACCAGGCTGCACCAGCCTGTTTCCGGAGAGTTTGCCATTGGGCGGGAATTGAGGGCGCAACACTTCATACCCTTCGCCACACTTTCGGCAGCATCGCGGGCGAACTCGGATTCACGGAGCTGACGATACGGGCCATGCTCGGGCATGCTTCGCAGAACGTGACGCAGGACTACATCCATATCGATGAAGCTCTGAAGCTAGCGGTGCGCAAAACGTCCGACGAAATCGCCCGCCTGCTTGCCGAAGGCGCTGCATCGTTGCGCCCGGTCAGACACACGGCGGCAGTTGAAAATTAACCTTGAAGGTGTATTGTCGGAAGCCAGAGAGAACTTTTCGCGCTGGGGTTTGCAGGTGAGATGCTGAACGATCTTCGATCAACATCGGGCAAGGAGGTTTGAAGATGGGTCAGACTCGGATTCATCCCAAAACCGGTGAGGTGCTTCGGCGTGACGCGCGGATACAAACGCTGAGCGTTGGCTCGTTGTCACTCGAAGTGGAGGTGCCGGGCTGGTATCCTGAAGGCGATGGCGATTCCATCCATTCGGGCGCTGAACTTCAAGCGATAGATCAAGCCTATCTCGAGTTGCGAGCGGCCTATGCCGCACGGGTCAAAGCCGTGCGCAAGAAGCTTGGCCTCACGCAAGAAGAGGCGGGTAGGATCATTGGAGGCGGACGGCGAGCGTTCCAAAAGTATGAGCGTGGTACAATGCAGCCCAGCGAAGCTGCGGTCGGCTTGATTGAGATTCTTGATCGCCATCCGGAAGAGGTGACAACTCTCCGGAACATCCGGCGGTAGGCCGACAGGAGGCGCTTCCAGGGCGCTGTCCGAAAAATGTACACGTATTTCGGACGTGCAGCGGGACCAAGCAGAAATGGTCTCGCCCGAAGGCAGGGCCGATGCCCCAGCTCGGCGCGCCCCAGATTTCGGAATTATCGCGCATGTGAGATGCGAGATAATTCCGCGACTATACATCTGGCTGGCAAGGCGATCGGTGCCAAGCGCGCGCAAGCCGACGATCTCGTCCAATTCGCGCGAGACCTATATGTCGATGCAGACGCCGTCATAGTCGCTATTCGCTCTGCATCGCCCATTATTTCCAGGCAATGCGCTTGGCGTCGAACATGCTGCTTTTCTTGCACTGGCGTTAGTTCGGCCCCGCACGAAGGCGGGGCCGACGCTGACGCCTTAGCTCGGCGGGTTCCAGATGATGACCTTCTTCGAAGGGTCATCGCCGGGAGCGTTGGCGATGTTGCCATAGATGGTGCCGAATTCAGGAGCCGAGAGCGAGACCGAGACATATTCGGCGCCGGTGTTCTGCGAGAAGCGCTTCCAGCCTGCGCCCAGTTCGAAGCCGTTCTTGCGGCTGACGATGCGGTAGTCGGGTTCGCTGTCCTTGGTCTTGCGGTTGTTGGGGATGATCGCGATTGGCGCGGAGACGGTCAGCGTTGCGAGGTTGCCTTCGAAGCTGTCGTCGGACTTCACGGTGAGGTTTGCGATGGTAGCCATGTCGTTTCTCCTAAAGGTGGTCGGGGACCATCCCCGATGGCGCCAAAAGAAGGGGCCGGGAGCCGCCGTCACCGCAGCGTCAGCGAAGGGCGAACCCCGCACGGGGTTGACGGCACTAGGCGAGACGAGACCCGCAGACAGGCGACAAGGAGGGGTGGTTTTCGCTCCGCCTGAGAACGAATATCAGTGGGCAATCGCCGTTTTCATCGACCAAAAGTCGGAAGCTTCCTCCCCATCGGATCACTGGATGGAGCGCAGCAGCAATCATCCGTCAAATGCTGCCAACGGCAGATCGAGAGGCGTCGTCACCTTGGACAGCGGACGGGCAACAGCAGTGGGCTCTCGCTGCATTACACAGGTCGGATTGTGCAATATCAGCTCTCATATTGACTTTTGTGCAGAATATAAACACATGAAGCCATGAAAGGACGTGCCGACATGGGTATCCAAGCTGCAGCCAATGCGCCCGCAAAGGGACTTGATCGCAAGGATCTGACGGGTCCGGCCCTGCGGACATTTTTCCGCATCGCTGATGCCTGGGGCCTGAAAGAGCAGGAGCAGATGCGCTTGCTCGGTCTGGAGAGCCGCTCGACCTTCCAATCCTGGAAGCGCGGCGTGGTCGCGGCGCTGCCCAAGGATGCGCTGGAACGGATTTCCTATGTCATGGGCATCTACAAAGGCCTGCAGATCTTGTTGCCGAAGACGGCGGATGAGTGGGTGCGCAAACCCAACAAGGCGCAGGTTTTCGGCGGCGCCTCGGCGCTTGACCGGATGATGTCGGGCAATGTCGCCGATCTCTATGTCGTGCGTCAGTATGTTGACGGGCAGCGCGGCTGACCCGTGGACATTCCCACGTCTGAAGTCCGCTGGACACCCTGCTACCGCATCATCCCGAGCCGATTTCCGCCGATCTCGCTGTTCGAGGCAGTTGCCGATCCTGCCGATCTTGAAGCGGTCTATGCCATCGAGGCGATGACCAATGACCGCCTGCGCGACGAGGCAGGCGAGCTGTCGCTCGTGCCGCCTGAGGACCGAGTTTCAGGCCCCGGTTCCTCGCCGATCATGGCGGCGTTCACCCACCTCAATCCGGTCGGCGACCGCTTCACCGACGGCAGCTACGGCGTCTTCTATGCTGGAATGACACTGGCAACCGCAATTGCCGAAACCAGGCATCACCGCACGCATTTCCTCGAGGCTACCGACGAACCGGCGCAGGAACTCGACATGCGGGTTTATGCCGTCGATCTCGCCGCGAACCTTCACGACATCCGTGGGCAACGGGAGGCGCTGCCAGCTCTGTACCATCCGAGCAGCTATGCCGTGTCTCAGGAAACCGCGCGGACCTTGCGCGATGCCGGGTCGGACGGGATTGTCTATGAAAGCGTCCGCAATCCCGGCGGAGAATGTGCCGCTGTGTTCCGGCCCCGGCGGTTGTCGAATTGTCGGCAGGAACGGCATCTGTGCTATGTTTGGGATGGTAGCGGAATCGGTACCGTCTATGAGAAGCGGTTTCTGGAAAGTTGAAGTGTTGGCAGGTTCGCGCCCAAATCTCAGCCGCTCCGCCGCCCAAAAACTTCCCCTTGGCTGTCGTCAACGCAGTCGGCTCCCCCGAAGGGCGCTATCGCCAAAATTGGCACAGTGGTTGAACTCTATGAAATTTACTGTCTAGCGCACTATCAGAACGAGGTTTACGCCGAGCAACTATGATAAACACACTCGCCTTGAATTTAATCGCCAGCGTGATGGGTTGGGATAATGAGCGAGCGACAAGTGAGTATGCTTGGCTGCGCCTGATGTCCTCAATGAAGTATGATGGTTATTCAGACTTCCGAGCCGGCGTACGATTCTTGGAGAGCCTTGTTTCGTGGCTACGCCACTTCGATCAGACCGACCGGGAGATCGCCTATGGGATGGTGCGGCAGCGGCTCGTCTACATTTCTACCGCGGAGATGCAGCGGGTCATAGAGAACTTCATCCCAGAGATCGTAACACCATACCTGCGCAAAGCGGTAGCCAGCGCGTTGGACGTCAAGCCCTACGGGGTGTGGGCGACTGCAGAGGGTAGCAAAGCGTTTTCTGATCGACTTCGCCGTTGCCTGTTTGTCGGTCTCAGCGACGGAAGTCGCATCGACGTTCTGCGGCGCGCCAACTCGGGTCGGTTGTCGCAGGAACAGGTCGTCCCGATGATGAACGTCGATCTCGACAAGTGGGAGGGGCTGGGCAAGGATCTCAAAGAGGAGATGAAGGACGATCAGGCGCGTTTCGACGACGTCTACCTAATCGACGACTTCACGGCATCCGGCACCACCTTTATCCGGTTTCCCGGCGGCGGAGCGCCAAAGGGGAAGCTCGCGAAGTTCGAGAAGATCGTCAAAGACGCGCGAGAGCATCTCGGAGACAAATTCCCCCTTTCAACGGGGTACACGCTGCATATCCACCACTACATTTCAACAACTCAGGCTCGAGACGCGCTGGAGG
This sequence comes from Novosphingobium sp. AAP83, assembly GCF_001295795.1. Lineage (GTDB taxonomy): Bacteria > Pseudomonadota > Alphaproteobacteria > Sphingomonadales > Sphingomonadaceae > Novosphingobium. The sequence continues at coordinate 68,364 of NZ_LJHY01000065.1, read as the reverse complement.
AGCGCATCGTAGAGGCGGCCGAGAAGCTGACCGACCGCAGCTATGGCGACGCATTCATCACCGAAGGACTTCGCCTCCCGACGGACCTCCGACTAGGCTCAATTGAGTCGACGATCGGCGTGATGACGCCTTCGAAACCGGAAGACGGGCCCTATCTAGGTCTGTGCGACACCTACTATGATCACGAGCTGTTCATGCGGCTTGAGAAGCACTGCAAGGAAGCAGGCCAGGACGACATGAAGTATGGATACGCGAACTGCGGGCTTCCGCTGATCCTCGAACACAACACGCCCAACAACTCGGTCCCGATCTTATGGGCCGAAACAGAGGGCAAGCTGGGTCGTCGGATGAGCCCGCTGTTCCTCCGTCGCGACCGTCACGGGTAATCATATGGCAAACCCATTCCTCCGTCGTGCAACAGAATACGTCCGCGACGACGCTTCCTTTCTGTCGATCGTCAGCCCTTCTCCGCTCACCACGTTTCTCGCGAAGAATAAGCACAAGGACGACATGTTCGAGGTGCCGGTGCGCATTATCGGCTCGCCGGGCAGTGGAAAGACGATGCTGGCGACCCTCGCCGAGTTCAAAATGGTCGAGGCAATCTTGAAGGACCGCACCAACGCCACCAACCGGACCCTCGCCGCAGCGCTCGCCGAAGCCGGATTTCTCCAGAACGCCATCCCGCATGTCGCCGCCGTGAGGGTTCCGATGGAATCTGAATACCGCGAGTTCTGGGAACTTCCCTACGACCCCGCAGTGAAGACGAAGCTTGCCTTCTGGCTGGTGCAGGCGCGAGCCATGCTTGGCCTCATTCGGAACCTAACAGCCAATAAAACCCGCAGCCTCGACGGGATCACCTTCGTGCCGCGAGCGGAATACGAGGCGCATCTGGAGCAGATCGGCGGCCTCACCGCCGTAGGCGTCCGGGATAGGGCGCTCGCCGTTCAGCGCGCGATTTACTCCATCGGCGCCGGCCTGCGACCGCCCAAGCTCGGCGACCTGCCCGAGGAGGCGACCGCCCCATACGCGCCGTTCGACGCCATTCAGCGGATCAGGATCGAATGGGAAGGAGATCTGATCGAAGTGACGCCGCTGGTGATGCTGGACGACGTACACGCGCTGCACCACGATCAGCTCGAAGAGATGTTCGAGACGCTGTCGCACCGAGAAATGCGTTTCGGGCGATGGATGATGATGCGGCTCGACGCCCTCAGCCCGGGAGCGGTGCTTCGATCGCCAGGCGCTCAACCTTCGCACGGGCGCGCTCAAGGGCGAGACTTCGTGGACATCCGCATGCAAGTGGTGGAGGACGGCAAGAAGGACACCGCCAGGCGTCAGTTCCGAACGATGGCGAAGGACATGGCAAAACGTTATCTGCCGCTGGTCGAGGCGCTCCGGAACCGTGGGGCAACCGACATCGAGCGGCTGCTTCCATCAGAGCCGCCGAGCGTCACGGCCCCTCAAATCCGCTCGCTTAGCGAGAAGATCGCCCGGGAGCAGGTGAAGCTCGGCGTCGCGGATTCCAGACGCAAGGAGATCGACGCGATCGTGGCCGATTACCTCAAACGCTCGCGGTCTTACGACGACGGACCGGAAGTTGCGCTCGCCATGGTGCGGATCCTGATCCACCGATATGCCGTCCGTATAGCGCGCTCCGCCCCTTCTCTCTTCGAGGACTTTGATCCCGATCCGAAGACGCCGCTGAAAGCTGACTCTGATGTAGCGCATGGTGCTCGCCTCCACCTCTATCACGAGCTTGGACGGCCATTCCATTTCGGGGTCGATGACATCTGCGACGCGAGCAACGAGAATGCGGAAATATTCCTCCAGTTCGCCGGCGCGCTAGTGGCGAATATCGAGACCCGGGCCATCCGCAACGAGGATTTGCCGCTCCCGGCGAGGGTCCAGCAGAAGGTGCTTGCGGACAAGGCGCGCGCGATCATGGACGGCTGGGCCTTCCCCCATGCCGCCCGAGTACGCAGCATGGTCGACCAGATCGCTAGAGATTGCGTGTCCGAATCTCTGTTGCCGAACGCTCCCCTCGGTGCCGGCGCGAACGCGATCGGCATCCTCGAAGAGGAATTGCAGGAACTCTCCCTCGACGACGAGCTCGGTGCGGTGTTGAAGCATGCCATCGCCAACGGCGCGATCACGATCGAGCGCGACTATGGTCAAGGCGGCAAGCACTGGGCGCTGATCGAACTCACGGGCACGGTCAGCCTAGTTCACGGGCTCACCTACAACCGGGGCGGATTCCTGGAGAAGCGGGTAGGATACCTGCGGGAAGTTGCGGGCCTGGCGAATGCGTAATCATTGGTCGAACTGCATCACCAACTTCGATCAAGACGTTGACGCGTTCGTTGGCGACTACTTCAACGATCCAAAGCGGAAGGTCCTGCTGGTCGCGGCGGCCGGTTTCGACCCACGCTCTCAACGCGTTTCCAAGATGCTGGCAGATGCACTCGGAGACCGCCTCACAGCCTATTACATCCGCGAGGAGAGGCCAGGCGCCACCGATGAACTAGTGAAGCGGGCTGAGGGTAACGAGGCCGCTCTGAAAGCGATTGTGCCGGAATCGAAAATCTTCAAGATCGACGTCTTCGCCGACGACGGCGCTCCTGTCGGCGGCGCGCGGGTGGTCGCCGAGATCTTGGCAAATCCGATTGCCTCCGACGTTACGGATGTCATCCTCGACCTAAGCGCCCTTTCGATCGGTATCGGATTTCCGGCGGCCAAACTGCTTCTGGAGGAATGCGAGGCCGACGAAGCGCGCGCATTCCACCTCATGATCGTTTCCAACCCTGAACTTGACGATTTGATTTCGAGCGTGCCGTCCAGCCGGATCAGTCCGGTCAAAGGTTTCGCTCCCGACGTAGGAATGAGCTCGCTGGATGCTGCGCAAATCTGGATCCCGCAGCTAGCGCGCGGCAGGGCCTCAACGCTGACGCAGATTGGTGCTACTCCCGGCAACTGGTATAAAATCTGCCCGGTTCTTCCTTTCCCCGCGCGCAACCCTCGCCGCGCCGACGACCTGCTCACCGAGTATCAGAACGAACTGGTCAACGAATGGGAGATCGATCCACGCGACATCGTCTACGCGTCAGAAAAGAACCCACTCGACTGCTATAGGACGCTCTCGACCCTAAAGCAGCGCTTTGATCGGACGATGGACGGAACATACGAACCACGGATGGTCCTCTCGCCGCTGGGCAGCAAAGTTCTCGCCGCTGGAGCCATGATGGCAGCGATCGAACACGGCATGTCGGTCCAATACGTTGAAACGGAGAGCTACGACTTCAGCGCCACAAAGTCGTCGATTGGAGGGCCTCCAGACATGCTTGTGCACCTGGTACTCTCCGGTCCGCTCTATGCAGGATATCTCTCCGAATGAGCACGCCGAGGCTCAGCTCGAAGCTGGACGCCCTGCCAGCCACCCTCGATATGATAGCTGGCTTCGACCCATCTTCCATTGCCACGGCACTGGCCCGCGGCGGTGCTCGGGGCGCGTTAGCGGTCGGATCTGGCGGATCGGTTGTCGCTGCGGAATACTTCCTCAGGTGCCGGGACTCGCTTGGGTTTGGGCTAACGTCGGTCGCGACGCCGATGCAAGTGGTCACCGACCACTTCGCTCTCGCATCGACTCCGGTCTGGCTGTTCAGCGCGGGCGGCGACAATCCTGACGTCAGTGCCGCCGCCAAAGCTGCCATCGATCGTGGATGCCGCGACATAAACATCGTCACTCGCAACGCCGCGGGCGCTGCGGCCGCGCTGGTATCGAAGTGCGGCGGACACGTTCATGTTGTGCCAGTTGCCGACGAGAAGGACGGCTATCTCGCCACCCACTCCCTGCTCTCGATGACGGCTAGTCTTCTGATGGCCAGCGCAATGGTGTCGCGCGAATCGGTCGCCAGCCCATCGCCTCTGGAGGTGATCTCGGCGCGGCTGGCCGCCTCGCGCAATCCCGGCGAGCGGATCCGCCTCGCGGAGAAATGGCAGGGCATTCGAAAGTCGGACACCCTTGTCATCGCAGGTGACACTCTGCTTCGACCTGTCGCCTGTCTACTCGACACGTCGTTCTGGGAAGCATCGATCTGTCCGGTTCAGACCACCGACCTTCGCAATCTCGCGCATGGTCGGCATGCGTGGTTCCACCACCGCACCGACGAAACGGTTCTGCTTGCGTTGACCGGAAGCTCGTCGCGCTCGACATGGCGAGCGATCGAGGGGGCCCTTCCCGAAGGCCTGCGACGCGTGAGCATCGACTACGGCACTTGCGGAAGGCTCGCGAACATACTCGGCCTCATCGACGGACTGGCAGTCATCGAGGCGGTTGGCGACGTCCTGAGCATCGACCCCGGCAAACCAGGTATCGGTGAGTTCGGAAGGGCGATCTACGACGACAGGTCTCTAGAGACGCTTGCTCATGAGCTTCCTGCCAGCGTCCGTCATAAGCGTGCTGCCATAGCGAAGGCGGACTCTGCCCCGCCGGAGAATCTGAGCCTTCTGACGATTTGCTCCGCACGCTTTCAAGACCTGGAGCAGGCACTCGTGGGCGGCGTCGTGTTCGACTATGATGGGACAATTGTTTCGACTGAAGATCGCTTCAAGGTCCCCGACCAGGCGATCATCGACCAGCTTGTTCGACTGCATCGCTTAGGGGTCAAGATCGGCATCGCGACAGGACGGGGCGGTTCCGCTGGCGATGATCTGCGCAAGGTTCTTCCCCCAGACGTCCTGCCCTCTATAATCATCGGATACTATAACGGCGGGCACATCCGCACTGCAGACGTCGATATCGACCTCGATCCGCCAGCCGCCAATCCCGCCATCGCCGCGACCGTAACCTGGCTGAACAAACAGGACGAGTTGTTCTTGGAGAAGACCTTCAAGGCTCGCCCGGTTCAGATCTGCATAGATAGGCATAGGTTGCGTTACCCGTTCCGGTTCGCGCTCGATGTTGCGCGTTGTCCCCAAATCGAAAGCGGAGAAGTCAGAATATCCGAGTCCGGGCACAGCTTCGACATTATACCGTCGTCTTCGACAAAGACGACGGTAGTCGAGGCGATCCGTAGCGTCGCCGGCGATGGAAAGGGAGTACTCTGCTTCGGTGACAGCGGCTCGTCTTCGGGAAACGACCACGCGCTCCTGTCGCACGCCTACGGCATCAGCGTCGGCGAGGTATGCGGCGCGCCGAACGGTTGCTGGTCCCTGTTCGGCAGCACGATAACCGGACCGACGGCACTTCTCAGAGCGTTAAGTGCTTTGGTGGCATCATCGTCTGGCGAGATTCGTTTGGATGTGTCCGCGCTGAAGCTCGACAGGCAATGATTGAAGGAATACTAAACGAGAACATGGGCACATCGACTCACCTTCAATACCTCTTCGACGTCGCAGGGACCGGGCTCACCGTGCTCGACAGAATCTACGCTGACGGCGATCTGACGGATGAGGCTCTCGGCGGCTCCTGCGGCAACGTTCTTGTCTCGCTGGCAATGCTCCATCGCAATGTTGTACCTCTGCTGATGTTGGGTGACGACATCGAAGGCGGTCGCTTGGTTGCCGAGTTCGTCAAGGCCGGTGCCGTCGTGGATCACATCCATCTCAAGTCGGGAACACGCTCTCCCATCATAGCTCAGGAACTCGACACAGCGTCCGGCCACCACGACTTCACTTTCGTGTGTCCGGAGACGAGCGAAGAGCTTCCGCGCTATGTTCCGATCGGAGAGGACGAGGTGGCGTCGGCGCTCCATGTCCTCACGCAGTGTAACGTGTTCTATGCTGACCGTCTTTCTGCGAGCATCCTGCGTGCCATGAAGGCCGCTCGTCTATCCGGTGCGATCGTTTTCTTCGAGCCCTCGGATGTCGATCATGACGACATGTTCACTGAGGCGCTCGGCCTCGTCTCCATCCTTAAATACTCGGTCGACCGACTAGGCTCGCAGCTGGCCGATCTGCACCACGACTGCGTCCGTATCGTCACCTACGGCGCAGCGGGGCTCGAGGTCCGGCATGATGACAACGCCGTCTGGTGCTCGGCGATTGACGCCCCATCCGTCCTCGACACCTGCGGATCGGGTGACATGGTCAGCGTCGGCGTGATCGATTGGATGCTTTCGTCAGGCATCCGGGCCGAAGAGCTATGCGCCTCGGTGCTGATCGAAGGCATCGTGGCCGGCCAACGTCTGGCCGCCGAGAACTGCGCGTTTGCGGGGGCGCGTGGCCTCTTCAAGCACTGCGGACCAAACTATGCTCGCGCAGTGCTGGGCGAGCGTCGGACCTATTCAGCGGCGACTAGGTAGCCTTCAGCCTCCTGCCGCAGCTCCTCGCGGATTTCCATCAGGAGCACCCCAAGCATATTCTTGCCCGATCCGTTCACTTCGCCCCAGAGCCGATTTACTTCGTTGTCCACCGTGGCGGATTCCACGAGGCGAGCATCGCCCGTCGATAGCAGCAACTCACGTAGGTCGGCGTGCTGGGTGAACTTCGCACGGAGAACGCCGCGCATTCGGTCGAACTTGGATGTCGACCAGCCAGGGGCGACATCCCAGTAGTACAGCCCGTGCGCCGCCATCGCGAGTAGCGAAGGCGAAGGCGCCGACATTAGCCACTTGCGCACTTCCGGCTTGCGGGCCTTGCCGGCTTGGTAGGCGTGCTCGCTTGTGACGAACGTCTCGCCCTCGAACTCCACGTCCCGACGATAGAGATTGCTGAACGCCCCGTAGGGCTTTTCGCTGGCCCGATAGAACCGAATTTCGTCCATTCGCGACCTCCTTGCAAATTCACTTTATTATATGCATGCTAATTTGCATGAAGCCAACAATCAAGCAGCTTGATGATCTGAAGGCGAAAATCGTCGACGCTCGCGCGTCGAGGGGGCTCACCTACGCTGAACTTGGAAGAATATCCCTTGTCCACCCCAGCCAGGTGGGTCGCATTTGCGAGGGCCGCTTCAAGACATTCAGTTACAACGTCGTGCAAGTCTGCAAAGCGCTCGAGATCAAGGTGCCGCGCCTCGAGCCCAATCATTCGGGAATTGCGCCCGAATGGGCCCAGGCGATGTCTAGCATGCGCAAAATCTGGGATGACACTCCTGAAGGCGCGCAGGTCATCACACGTATACTGGACGCGATTGCTGATCTGAAAATCCGCACCGAATAGGTTGTGTTATCGCTTCGAAGGAAGGTGTGTTGCGGCTAGACCAGTGGTTCTGACATCGGCCTTGGAATGGCTTGATTTGGGTCGGCAACCGACATTGCACTTCGCGCATAACAACGAAGCCATCTCAGTTTCTGAATCGGAAACCTGCCATTCTCAGCTAGAGTGAACAAAGCTAACTGCCTCATCGCTTCTCGCGGAAGTCCCAGAGCGGAATGCCCATCTTGCGCGCCTTGTCAGCCAGATTGTCCTGGATGCCGGTGCCGGGAAATACGACCAGACCTACGGGTATGGCTTCGAGCATACGATCGTTGCGCTTGAACGGAGCGGCCTTCTTGTGTCGGTTCCAGTCGGGACGGAAGGCGACCTGCGGCACGCGGCGCGTGTCGGCCCAGCAGGCGGCGGCGCGTTCGGCACCAGTTGGTGTGGCGCCGTGGAGCAAGACCATGTCGGCATGACGCGCATGAACCCGGTCGAGGACATCCCAGATTGCCGAGTGATCGTTGCAATCGGGGCCACCGGTGAAGGCAATACGGGTGCCTTCGGGCAGCAGAACGCGGGCATTTTCTCTGGCGCGTTTGTCGAGGAAGTCGCGGCTGTCGATGATGGCTGAGGTCATGGCCTTGCGGTTGACGCGGGATCCGGTGCGAGGCGTCCAGGCCTTGCGGGCGTGGATGCGGAATTGATCGGCGGCGGCTTCGCGGAAGAATTCCATCGTGTCGCGGCGTTCGATGAGCGAGATGCCTTCGGCGATCTGGCGCTCAAGTTCGACCGAGCGCACTTCGCTGCCATCCTGTTCGCGCTGAAGGCGTTTTTGCGCCTGTTCATTGTCGTCAAGATCGCGTTCGACTTTCTCGCCGGCGCGGTGGAAGATGTTGACGACGTTCCAGAGCAGGTCTTCGAGATCGGGTTCAATGCGGGTGTCGATCAAAGCTGAGACAAGCCCGTCGAACATGTCGGCGACCGCGCCACCGGCAAGGCGGGCATCGGGTAGCGGCCTGCCATCGGGTTCGTCCTCGAAGGGCCGATAGCCGTAGAGTTGCATTTCCTGAAGGAGATAGGCGGTTGGGCCGAGTTCGGGGGTGGTGTCTTCAAGGGGAAGATCTGGGGCGCTTGCCATGATGGTCTCCGTGTCCTGAGCCGCGCCTCTCGCGGCCTTCGTGGCGACGACCAGTGGCGGCGGGCACGGGTCTGCACCGCGCGGAAACGCGCGGCCGGAGCGCCAGCGGAGGATGGCGAAGCAAGGCAATTTTGTTTCGCGATGCAAAGGGGCGCAGCCCCGGCGGAAAATTGCCGCAGCGCAGCCATTGCGGTGCCCGTGTTCGCTGCCGCAGTCGCCCCCTCCCGAAGGCCGAGGGCGTGGCGACCTTCAAGGACCGAGAGATGTGGATATGCGCCCACTTCCCCAGACAATCCCCCGCTTACCGGCCAGCTCCGCTCATTCTTTGAGAAACCGCACGGCATCGGCGGCACTGAGCTGCACCCGAATGGCCGCCGCCAACCGCTCGTGGCCGTAGGCGGTAAGGTCGCTGTTGAAATCGTCGAGTCGGGGTTCAAGCGGTATAACCGCAATGCCCAACGGCTCGCAGCGCTCGATCAAGGTCGACAATGCCGTTGCCCCGGCGGGATCATCATCGCGCGCTACATAAAGGCAGCGCAGCGCAGCAGGGAACTGGATGGCGGCGAGGTGGGCGGCCGATAGCCCTGCGATCATCGCCATGGATGGCATCACCTGCCGCAACGACAGGAGAGTTTCGAGGCCTTCACCGGCAACCATGACACCGTCCGCTTTGCCGAACCGGACGCCCGAGCCGACCAAGTGCCCCATGGCGCGTCGTGGATAAGCGACAGCGGCTTTGTCGTGGGTTTGCGGATCGAGCCAAGTGCGGTGAACCCCCGTGATAGTGCCCTCATTGTCGGTGACTGCAGCGATCATGGCGGGCCATGCCTCCCGCACACCAGGGACATCATCTTCAGCAGGCCGATAGTAGCAGCGCGGATGGAAACGCAGCTGATTTATGCCGGACAGATCAGTGATCGACCGGCGACCAAGATAACGCGCTGCGATGCTGTTCATGATCGGCTTTGAAGCGGCCCATAGGCGCCGTGCCGCTTCTGGTGTGCCGGTCGGCGCTTTGCGTAAGGTCGGGTTTCGGGGTTTGGACTCATCAGGCGGCGGCAGGCTGAGGAATTGGCGGGCTTCATCAAGTGTCTCGCGCATGGTCCGGTGGGCGCAACTTGCCGCGATGATGTCGAGAAGATCGCCATGGTCGCCGCTTTGCGCGTCTGTCCATTTGCCTGCGCCTCCGCGGCTCTCAGCCGTGGCCGACAATCTGACGTAGAGACTGCGACCCGGCGAATTGTGAACATCGCCGACCAGCCAGTAGCGGCCTTCTCGGCGACCATTGGACAAGTAACGGCGGCAGACCGCCTCGGCTGAGGCGGCAAGGCGGCGGGCGATATCGGTGGCGGGACTGTCCATGCGGGGCTCCTTCAGGCGGCTTTGCGTGCCGCGATCCGCTGAATCGGAAACCGGTCCAGCAGCTTGGCGAGCACATCCACCCCGACAGCCCCTGTCGGTATGTAGAGCTTGAGTTTCCACGAGACGATCTCGGAGATCAAGCCCATTGCCTTCAATCGCTCGATGCCAAGATCGTTGAAGCCGGTCAGTTCGATCCGCCAATCATTCATGGCGCGGACGCGGGCGAGCGTCTGATCTTCGGCCAGATGCAGTTTGGCATCGCCGGCACACAGCATCGCCCAAACATCGGCGGGCACGACGGACGCCGTGTTCTGCTCAATCACCGTCGCGACCCAGGCGGGCGAAACCTTGCGGCCGATGACGCGCTCGCCAGCGTCGGTTTGCAGGCGGTAGACGCGGGTCGATTCGTTGGGAAGCCTCCGCCAGATCGGCAGCAGCAGGCCTGAAACCATGTGCAGGGTCGAGGTTTCGAACTCCGGCAAGTCGGCAAGTTCGGCCTGCCAGACTTCGCTGAACCGCTCACGGTCCACCGGCTCCCAATGACTGGTCGCGAACACCTCGGCGAGGATATTGGTCGCCTCCAAAGGCCGGACGAGGCGGATGCGCGGGTGAATGCCCCCATCATCGTCGATCAGACTGCGCGCGCGCAATTTGACTGCCGCGCGCCCGGACCGGGTGTTGATCACCAGTTCGGCATCGCGATCCACTGCCATGGCCAGCGCCCTCTCGAGCACAACCGGCTCGATCCGGTCTTTGCGTTCGATGGTCAGGAGGTGGGTCACAGCTCCGGTGCCGGGATGGGTGTAGATGGTCTTGCGGTCGGAGACCGAGAAGCTTTCGGCGCGCAGGGTTTCGAGGCCCATTTCATAGGTCCCGCTGGCGATTGCGCCTTCGACCCGGGCCGTCAGCAGACCCTCGAAGGCCTCGAACAGGATGTTCTGCATGGGAATGGTGAGCGCCAGCATCCGGTTCAGGAAGGTCGTGATGGGCGGAAGCTCGTCCTTGAGCCCGCCGTCACTGTCGAGCAGCGACAGGCCGGTGGCCGTTTCGAATTGCCCGAGCGAACAGCCATCGATCTTGCCGCGCACCAGCAATTGGTAAAGCTGGCGCAGGGCATCGCGGGCATAGTAGGATTCCAGATTGTCGCTGGCGCTGAACATGTTCTGGCCGCCGGTTTGCCGCTGGCCGCGCGTGATCGCTCCAAGACTGTCGAGCCTTCGGGCGATCGTCGAGATGAAGCGCTTCTGCGCCTTCACGTCGGTCGATACCGGGCGGAACAGCGGTGGCTGCTTCTGATTGGTGCGGTTGGTGCGGCCAAAGCCCTGGATGGCGGTGTCGGCCTTCCAGCCTGCTTCGAGCAGGTAGTGGACGCGGCGGCGCTGGTTCTTCACGCCAAGGTCGGCATGATAGGACCTGCCCGTGCCGCCAGCCTCGGAGAAGACGAGGATGTGCTTCTTGTCATCCATGAACGCATGGGTTTCAGCGATGTTGGCAGAGGCTGGCCGGTTCTCGACAGCAAAGCGGACTGAACCATCGCTGTTGGCGCGGGGCACAATACGACGGGAACGTCCGGTCACCTCGGCAACCGCATCTCTCCCGAAATGCTGGACAATCTGGTCAAGCGCGCCGGGCACAGGCGGCAAAGCGGCAAGCCGCTCGAGCATTGCATCACGGGCACGGCAGGCTTCGCGATTAAGGATGGGGTTGCCATCCGCGTCGAATGCGGGCCGCGACGCGAGATTGCCCTCGCTGTCGGTGAACGGCTCATAGAGCTGCACAGGAAAACTGTGCGCGAGATAGTCGAGCACATATTCACGCGGCGTGATGTCCACGGAAACGTCATCCCATTCGTCGGTCGGGATTTCGGCAAGCCGCCGCTCCTGCAGGGCTTCGCCAGTCGAGACGATCTGAACAACGCAGGCATGGCCGGCCTCAAGATCGCGCTGCATCGCCTGAATGGTGCTTGGCGTCTGCATTGCGGTGATCAGGTGATTGAAGAAGCGTTGCTTGGCGCTTTCGAACGCTGATCGCGCTGCCGACCGGGCCTGTGCGTTCAAGGTCCCATGGGATGCACTGGTAACGCCCGATGCTTCGAGCGCCGCATCGAGATGGGCGTGAATGACCTGAAATGCCCCGGCATAGGAATCGTAAATCCGCACCTGCTCAGGGGTCAGCTGGTGCTCGAGCAGGTCATATTCGACGCCGTCGAATGACAATGAACGTGCAGCATAAAGGCCAAGCGCCTTCAGATCGCGGGCCAGCACCTTCATGGCTGCGACGCCGCCATCCTCGATTGCAGCCACGAAATCTGCCCGTGAGGCGAAAGGGAAGTCTTCGCCGCCCCACAGGCCGAGCCGCTGGGCGTAGGCGAGGTTCTGCACCGTCGTGGCACCGGTGGCCGAGACATAGACGATGCGGGCATTAGGCAGGGCATGTTGTAGCCGCAGGCCCGCCCGGCCCTGCTGCGAGGCTGAGACATCGCCGCGCGCGCCCTTGCCGCCTGCGGCATTGGCCATGGCGTGCGCCTCGTCAAAGATGATGACACCGTCAAAGTCACGGCCAAGCCACTCGACGATCTGCTGGACCCGGCTCGCCTTGGCGCCCCGCTCCTGCGAACGCAGCGTCGCATAGGTCGTGAACAAGATGCCTTCCGCCAGCTTGATGGGCGTGCCCTGACGGTAGCGTGACAAGGGCGTCACCAGCAGTCGTTCCTGCCCCAAAGCCGACCAGTCGCGCTGAGCATCCTCAAGCAGGCGGTCCGATACCGAAACCCAGAGCGAACGACGGCGGCCTTTCAGCCAATTGTCGAGGATGATGCCTGCGACCTGACGGCCTTTGCCCGCGCCCGTGCCGTCACCCAGAAACCAGCCCCGGCGAAAGCGGATGGCAGCATCGTTTTCCTCAGCCGCCGCCGAGACGAGATCCCATGTCTCGTCAACGGTCCATGCCCCTGCCAGATGCCCGGAATGGGCCTCGCCAGCGTAGATTACGGATTCCAGCTGCGCGTCGGACAACACGCCGTCACCCAACAGGCGCTCGGGCAAGTGCGGACGATAGGTTGGTTTCGGCGGGGCCACCGAGGCCATCGACGCGGATTGAACCAGCGGCGTCGGGTGCGGCAATGCGCCGGGAATGACGACCGATTGAAGGCCATATCGTTCGTAGATGTTGTCACCGAGCTGCCCCTCGGGCGGAGCCCACTCAGCAGTCGCATAGGTGAGTTCAGGCGCATCGGCATCGACCACGGGATTGATCGGGGCAGTTCGAGCAACCGCGCGGCTCACGGGCGACGACGACGAAGCGCAATGCAGTCCTGCACCGGGCAATGGGGCAATCGGTCCGCGCGGCGGCACCTGCGCTTCGACCCATTTGAGCAAGGTCGCGGTATCAGGAGCGGTCCCTGCACTCGGAACGAAAGTCGCGGGATCGGAAGCGGGCAGCTTGTCGATCACCGTCAGCCGGGTGTCGATCGTTGTGCCGTGCTTGCGATAGACCTTGCCGTCGATGGCGGCCGTAAAGACCACACGTCCGGTCCCCTGCAACCGGATGAAAGCATCGCGCCATGCTGGAGCATCAGGAGAACAGCCAGCGCCGGTAATGACCACCAGTCGGCCCCCATGCTCGAGGCGGGCCAGGGCGGAAGCGATGTGGCGAAGCGCGGCGTCCTTCATCGTCCGCTCAACATGCGCGACGGCCGAAAATGGCGGGTTCATCAGGATGACACTCGGGCGTGCCGAATTGGGCAAGCGATCATCAATCGACGCGGCGTCATGTCTGCTGACAGCCACGCCCGAGAACAAGTGCGACAGTAGCGCTGCCCTGCCTTCAGCGAGTTCATTCAGCACAAGCTTAGCACCTGCCAGTTCGGCCTGAATCGCCAACATGCCCGTGCCAGCAGAAGGTTCGAGCACAGTTTCGCCTGCGCCAATCGAAGCAGCGACAACGGCCACGAACGATAGGCCCGCAGGCGTCGAATATTGTTGCAAGGCCTGGCTGGTTTCAGAGCGCCGGGTGTGGGTCGGCATAAGGGCTGATACCCGTTCAATCAGCGCAAGGGAGCGAGATCGAGAGCCGCTGCGTGACAAGATTGCTGGGCCAAAGCGGCGGAGGAAAAGGATTTGTGCAACCTCACAGGCATCATAGGCGCTCTTCCAATCCCATGCGCCTTCAGCGTCGGTGCCGCCAAATGCTATCGTCATAGCATCGCGCAAGCAGGCGGATTCAACAAGCTGCCCGGTTTCGAGCAGGGGTAGAAGCGAGGTTACTGCGGTCAGCAGCGCACGCGCACGCGCATCAAATGCGCAATGCGGGGCGAGCGACGCTGCGCCAAGCGCTGCGTCCGTTAGAATATGGGCCATTGGTGGGATCTCCGGGAGAGCAGAAAGGGCGGACCACGCCCAGACACTCTCTCTCAACCCGGGCGGTTCGCCCGCTCCCGGCAAGGCTCTGCCTCGGAACCCTGCTGCGTATGTGCGCAGAGCAATGGACTGCCTTAGATTTCTCAGGCTTTCACTTCGGAAATTGCCATGGAGCTAGCTGTCGATCATCGGGGATTCGATGTTTACCCCTAGCCATCGGATGATAAGGCCAGCCATCCTTGGACGTCCCCAAGCACAATAGTGAGCCCCCAAAGGCGTTGACCGTGCTGAGCACATGCGCGTGATGATCTCGCCCCGCATCTACTCCAAAAGCGACTATTCGCAGCTGCGCCGTCGCGCCAATTCTTGTGATTGCCGCAAGGTTCGCACTTACCTTTTCGGGAGGTAAGCTCGAGATTGCTCGCCACATAGCGCCAGAGTCCGGGGTGATCTTCGGCCAAAGGTTTACGACAATCACACTACCGCATCCATGCTCCCGGCTGAAATGAAGCACCCGGTCGACCGTCATGTCGCTCCGATCGATGTCAGCCCACGAAGGGTTCATCATTAGCCATGCGGCAACAGGCTTTTTCGAATCCCATACGAACTGCCATGTATATCGATAGTCAGTTCCGTCGAACTCGGCTGTGGGCTTCGGGTCGGTGAAGATGGTCGGCATCGCCGAAGAGTGCCTGCTCACTTCTGAGCCTGCAAGTTCAAACGGCCGCAGCGCTCCAGTTCACCGGGATGGGTTCCGAATGGCCTGTGACTGCTAACCGCCTCTCTAGTTTTTCGACGGATGGATTTCAAATCATCCCAACACCTTGTCGTAGGCGCGGCCACTTACGTAAGTCTGAAGGTAAATTGGTTTTATCTCGGTTTATCGTAGCGGGCAGTGTCGATCACAAAGCCGTGACGTCCTGCATTGTATTCTCCGATAGGAACGAAGAAGCGTCTAGGTTTCGACTGATTGCGGTCTCCGCCAACGGTAGCTAAGGCTTCAACCATGCCAGGATGATCGGATGATCGAACAGCCGAAATCACCACCCAGTCCTTTTCGTGGCGGCGGGCAAATTGCTGGCGGTCACGGGTGAAAGATTCTGCCGCAGACAACTCTCGGCCATGGAGGGCCTCCCAAGCGTCAGGATACCAATCCCGTAACGCCCTGTCCGCCATCGCCTGTTCGCGGTAGGTGAACAGGTCCGGGTAACCTGCGGCGACGAGCGCCCATTCCGCGTCTTCTTCATACCAGCCGCCAGATAGTCGCAACGCGGGATCCATCCCAGCATTGCGCGCCCAGTCGAGCTTTAAGCCGCCATGACCGGCAGTGGAATGAAAGACGACCCCCTCAGCGTAGATGGTCGCCGATTGAGACATGCCCCAAGGTGTGGAAACGCGCAGAATTGTATCGACGCGGCCGAGGGCGTTGCGCTGGCGGACATGCAGCGCGATGTCGGCAATGTAGGCGCGGAAGGAGACTTCATCAGCCGCGGCACCTTCGGCGCAATAGACATCTGACCGGGACCATTCGCCAATCGGCCGGTTGAGCTTCCAGCCGGACACGATCGAGAAGCCTTCATTGAGCGGAATGGCGATATAGGCGAGCCCATCGACCCGTGCGGCCATAAGGCCGTCGCTCGTCGTGCCATATTCGACACTGATGTCGTTCATGCCGCCCTCCTGAGTTCAGCGGGCAGAACGGCCAGATCAGCGTCGGTCACGATCTCGGCGCGCATCCCGGAATAGGGATTGTCGCGCATCCATGCTTCCGCCGATGCCATGTCGGCTGCGAGGTGGCGCAATTCGTCCTTGTCTCGAAACGTGGTCAAGACGCGGACTTGACCAGGCTTTGGCGTGACGACGATCTCGAAGTTGAGCGGGCTTTCGACGCTGTAGGCGCGGCGCACGGTCATGATGATGACGCCCTGACTGCCGTAGGTTACCAGATGGAGCATGAAATGCGCCGGCGAACGGTAGTTGTCGGTAACCTGGCCGGGGTAGCGTTCAACGAGCCGGCCGGTACCGTTGTCGTTTTTCCAAGCGGCAAGCTTTCGGCGAGAACGCTCGGGCGGGCGCGGCTCGCCGTTCGAATAGCGGACGAGGCTGCCCAATGGGGCGGTGTCATAGATGTATTGCGCTGACATTTTCAGGTCTCCTTGAAACGCGAAAGCCCGGCTCATCGGCCGGGCTTCGTGGGATGATTGGATAGGAAATTTCAGGTGGATGGCGGTGGCTCGCCCAAACGCCCGAGCACCTCTTCGATGTAGGACGCTGTCGACATCGAATGGACCTCGTCAGCCGTTATGACGGTCGCCATCCCGCCAAAGCCGTCGGGCCGCATCTTCGTGCAGGTCCACGCTGCGATGATCTGCACATGGTCAAGGTCAGGCGATCGCCGGACAATGTCCTGGAATATCAGGTCATAGCCGATCATCGAGAAATCGAGCTCAAACTCGTCTTCGCCAAGATCCCCCTTGGCGATTTCCGCGCGCACCACGTCAGAGATGCGACTGACCATGCCGGTGTTCTGACCGAGCAATTCGACCAGCTCAGCGGTCGCGATCCAAGCCGTGTCGGCGACATTATCGCTGGCGAAAAAGTAGACCGCTTGGTCATTGCCTTCATGCTCGAACAGTTCGCACAGCAAACGGCGTTCGAGCGGGGTCATCGCCGCGACTGGGATGTCCGGTTGCACGACCGTTGGTGAATGATAGTCAGCCATGGCGTCCTCCCCAGCAGGGCACGGGAGCGCTGGTTTTCGGCATGTGAGGTCTCCTCAAAAAGAGGCGGCCCGGCGCGGTGGCCGGGCCTGAGTGAGATAAAAACAAGCGGGATGTTGAACCCGCGCGGTTCGGATCATTCGGCGGCGATCGCGTAAGCCGCCTCGTCATCATCAAGGAACGCGGGTAGCTCGAGCCCTTCACGATCAACGTCAGGCGTAGCGCCATGACCACCGTCGGCGTCGGGCGTGCGCAGCGGCTCGGGAAGCCAGTGGGCATCTTCCAACAGCCGTTCCGCTTCGCGGGCCATGTCGCCCTTTTTCAGGTGATCGATCATGCCAGCGAACTGCTCTCCGCGCGCTTCGGTCACATCGGCAAGGATGCGCGGTTTGGTCACGCTGCGGAAATAGCCATCGACTGTGGGCTTCCAGCCTGCCGCCACGACATCAAGACCAACGGCATGCGCCAGGACATGGCTGTGAGCGATGCGGCGTGCAACGCTGTGCGTCGACACCCGGCCATTGTCGTATTTGGGGACGATCTCGGCCTGCGCGTTCACCGCCAGCGATGTGCAATGGGCAAACAGACTGGCCTGCTCATCGGCGTCGAAGGCCAGAAGCGCGTCCCAAAGTTCCTTGTCGGACTCCGGTAGTCGATCCTCCCAGCGCTTCATGCGCTCGGCGATGGCCCGCGCGGGCGCACTGTCGCGCAGACCTGCAGGTGGATTGGCAAAGGACACCCGGTTGAGCGACAGTTGCAGGCAGCTCTCGCGGCTGTAGCTGTAGAAGGTGTCGAGCACGAGCGCGTGCAGCACCGTCGCGAACGCTGTGGCGGGGCTTTGGGCAAAGGCATCCTGCAACGCGAGTGTGCGCCAGGCGGTCAGGTCGGCAACCAGCCGGTCGGGCAACGGCTTGAGGATGTCATCGTCGGAATCTTCATCTTCAGTTCCGGGAGGTGCCGAACCGCTGGCGTTTGGTGTGGTCCCGCGGTGGTTTGCGCCAGGTATTGGCTCGCCCGAAACGGGATCGACCCCGGAGCCATCGTCTTCCCCGCCCACTTCCGCCACCGGTTCGTCTTCGGCTCGGACGTAGCCCCGCTCAATGCAAAGCGAACCATCCGCCTCGATCGTCACAAAGGCACCGGCGATTGCCATTTCGGCAGGATCGAAAATCATGGGCCGGTCGACCAGCTGGCCGATTTCCGTTTCAAGCCCTTCGATCCGCGCATAGACGTCCTGCGGCACGTTGGGGTCGTCGGCCCATTCGGTCTCGATCTGCTCGATTTCAGCCTGAAGCGCCGTGAGTCTTGCCTGTTCATCCTCAGTCATGGGCAATTCTGCGCCAACGATCTCACGGTGTCCGTTGGTCGCATTCCATGGCAGGTCGACGGCAGTCGCCACCCATTTCCAGCCTTCAGTGCCAATGCGGTTGCCCTCGGCGGCAAGTTTCGCGTCGACCAAGCGGTCGAGCAGTGCGGGCTCGGTGAGCCAGCCCCCGTCATCGTCCTCGAACAGATCGCGCATCACGCCGCCACCTGCCGCGACATAGGCATCGACGGTCACGAACCGCACCCGCTTGTCGGCAACCCGGACGCTGTTTTCCGTCAGGCGCTGGCGGATGTAGGCGGCCGACTTGTTGAAGCTGTGGGTGAGCATTTCCCATACCTGCTCCTGGCGCTCATGATCTTCGGACACGGTGAACGCCATCAACTGGTCCAGCGACATGCCGTCCTCGGCGTAAATGTCGTGGAGCTTGGGCGAGACCGACGCCAGTTTGAGACGCTGGCGGACGACAGCAGGCGTGGTCATGAAATGCGCGGCGATGTCTTCGGCGGCGCTACCCTTGCCGACCATGGCTTGCATTGCCCGGAACTGGTCGAGCGGATGCAACTGCTCCCGGTGCGCGTTTTCGGCATAGCTGTCTTCTTCCGCCGAGACGTCATTGTCCGCCGCCTTGACGATGCAGGGAATGGGAGCAGTGCGCGCCAGGCGCTTCTGTTTCACCAAATGCTCAAGGGCGCGATAGCGGCGACCACCGGCCGGAACTTCGAAGATGCCGGTCTCCTGACCTTCGGCATCAAGTACCGGGCGCACGTTGAGGCTCTGAAGCAAAGTCCGGCGCGCGATATCCTCAGCAAGCTCGGGGATCGACACGCCGGCCTTCACTCGGCGGACATTGGATTGTGACAGGATCAGATGGTCGAAGGGAATGTCACGCGACGGGCTGAGGGTGATTTTTGCAGGCTGTCTGGCCATGGCAGGTCTCCATGACGGGCCGCCGCGAGACACTCTCTCGGCTTCCAAGCCCGTCACGAAGGCCTTGGCCTTCCTCTTCCTCTCGGGCCGCCGCAGGCGGGCCACCCAGCGAACTGGCAGGCCGCCATGCTGCCAGACTTCAGTTATCCCCTCCTGGCATGGCGCGTTCCCTCAGCAGCTTTTCAGCGCCCGGGATCGAACCGGCCTGACGGGCGGCCGCGACGTAGGCCGATAGGGGCAACGCAGTATCGAAGAGGATATCCCGCTCGATACCGAGGCCAAAGGGCAGGCGCAGCGACTGCAATTCCCGCAACGAAAAGCTGCCGAGTTCAGGGCAACCAAGGCCGAGATCGGCAAGGCCGAACAAGATGCCGTCCTCGTCGAGTTCGGTAGCAAGCCAAGTGGCCGCGCCAAGCGGATTGAAGAAGCGGACAAGGGGAACGGGATCAGGCTCCCTTTTGCCCTGTGCCTGCGCATTGCGGCGCGCGTGCATGTTCGCGAGCAAGGCCGCGCGGATTTCGGGGGTGAGCAGGTTCATGCCGCCAACCTCCCTTCTAACGCAAAGCCGTCGGCTTCGTCCTCACCACCGACATCAGCGGTGTCACGACAGGCGAGGATATAATCTGCCGCCTTGGAGGCAGCGCTGGCGGCGCGCAGGATGGCGCGATTGTCTTCCCGGATAATCTGGAGCCACGAGCCGATGTAGTCAGCGTGGCGAACGCTTGGCACAATCCCGAGCGCGGCGCAGATGAAGGCTCCGGCCATTTCCGCGACCAATTCTTCGCGGCCATAGTCCTTGGAACCGAAGCTGCCGGTCTGATCGCGGCCAAGCCGGGTGGCATGGCCAGTCCAATGGCCAAGTTCGTGAAAAGCCGTGCGATGCCAGTTGATCGGCTCATGGAAATCGTCGGGCCGTGGCACCGCAACATAGTCATGCGCCGGGCTGTAATAGGCGGACGGGCCACCGATCCGGAAGTCGGCGCCCGTAGCCGTGATCAGCTCCTCGGCGTGTGGCAGGATCAGACTATCCGGGATGGGCGGCGGCGGGAGAAAGATATGTTCGGGCAGGTCGTCACACTGGTCGACCGAGAACACCGTGAAATGCTTGAGGAACGGAATCCCGCCACTGGTTGCGGTGCCTTCGGTATCCGCTCGGCGACGTTCGCTGCTGGACACAAGGCGGCGGGTGTAGATGATACCGACACCGCGTTCCCCGCGACGCACCGAGCCCCCCAAGGCCGCAGCCTGCCGGAACGTCAGGAAGGCATGGTTTGAAAAGCCTCGGGACACGACCGCGTGCCAAAGGGTAAGCACATTGATGCCGCTGTATCGGCGGGAACTGACAGCATTGTGCGGCATGCCGATTCCGGCATTGGCAGATCCCCAGGGCTGAACCCATGGGACGCGCCCAGCTTCGAGATCAGCAATGATCCGGTCTGTGATTTGCTGGTAAAGATTGATCCGCTCAGGGTTTGAGCGGGCAACATGACGTTGCGCCATGGCAAGTCTCCGCGACGGACCCGCAGCGAGCCTCTCTCGCCGCTCTCAGCCCGTCACGGGACAATCCTGCCCCTCTTCCTCTTGCGGGGCGTTGCGGGGCGGCAGTCCCGCACGAAGGGGTCTGATGAGACCGGCGGGCTCAGCAGCAGGGCAAGGCCTTCCCCTTAAATGCCCAAAAATGGAATTGTGCTGGCCAATTGCGTGGCGCACCGTCAACAGGTGCGCCACTTAGCCGTCACCGGCTCCAGATCAGCGCATAAGTTTCCTCGTCGGCATTCAGCACGAGCGAGGCGAATATCGGCGCTGGGAAGAGCGGGTCATCGATCTTACAGCTGAGATAATCCCGCTCTGTCGCCGATGTCCTTTGCCATGCCGCGCCTATTTCGCCGTCAGCCGAAAAAATCCGATAGTCCGGCGCCTTTTCATGATCTTTGCTGCTGGGACGGATCTCGAGCTGGACCGATAAGGACAGCGTGCAAAGCGTGCCCCGATAGCTGTCCGCATCCTTGGTGAATGTTCCGATGGTCGACATCATCTTACTCCTGAAGTTCGAGCCGCGCCAATCGCGGCCTCGATGACGGGAGAGAGGGACAAGGCGGCGGGTGCCGCACGCGCTAGCGCCGCAGCGGCAAGCGAAGGACCGGACAGACGCAACAATTTGTTTCGCGATGCAAAGCCGGCAGACTGCCGGCGGCGGAAATTGTTGTGACTGGCCGGTTGCGGCCAACCCGGCGAGGCTCAGCCGTCCTTGGCCATTCCGGCAATCGAGAGGTCGCCCGCGCGACGATAGACATAGGTTAGTGATGGTAGCCATCGGCTCTACTGATGTCTGCGTTCAGGGTCAGACGGTCAGAACTGGTCGAGCTTTGATTGAACTTGAGGCTTCAAAGCTGTCGAACAAAGGAAAAGCATGGCCACCCCAAGTTAGATGAATCAATGACGACACTTTGGACAATGCAAAGTGCTATGATCGTTTGAAAATTTGTAAAAACGGGGTTTTGCGTTTCGAACGGAACAGGACGGTCGGCGCGAGTGAATATCGAAGTGACGCCTACACGCCCAAAATGCTGCTTGGGTGCTTTGGCAACTCACTCACCCTTAAGTGTATCGAGAACCTGCTGTATGCCTGTCTAACTCAACGATCTTATCGCGTCCGTGACCATGTCCCAATCAGGTTCCTCGGTCATGTGGCACCAGGAAAAGCGCAATGCGCCATCGATGCGCGCTTCGGGCAGGCCCATCGCAACCAGAACATGGCTCGCCTCGTAGCTTGCCGAAGTGCAGGCTGAACCATTCGATAGGGCTACCAAATCCTTGAGGATCAGCATCACAGCTTCGGAATCGAGCCTTGGGAAACTGAGGTTCACGGTCGATACAAGCCCTTGGTCTAGCGAACCGTTAACTATTGCGCCGAGTGGCTCGAATGCATCTAGAAGGTGCTGGCGGATTTCGCGGCAGCGCGCCGCGCGGGCATCCGCATCCCGCGACGCCGCGGCACACGCCGCGCCAAACGCTGCAATCAATGCGACCGGTAATGTCCCTGGACGGAGCCCTCTCTCTTGCCCTCCGCCGTAGGCCAACGGCGCCAGCGGCACCTTTTTTTGACCACGTCGGACGATCAATGCCCCGATGCCCTTGGGCGCATAAAGCTTGTGACCGGAGACACTAATCAAATGAATGTTAGGATCAGCAAGCGGGAGCCGTAATTTGCCGAAACTCTGGGCGGCATCGACGTGGAAAAACGTGTTTTTACCAACCAAGCCAGACGCGATCGCCTGAATCGGCTGGAGTGAACCAGTTTCGTTGTTTGCGTGCATGACCGATACGAGCAATGTGTCGGGTCGGACTGCAGCCAGCACTGCCTCGGCGCGAATGCACCCGTCAATTCCGGGAGCGATAATGGTTTGCTCAAACCCTGCTCTGACCAACGCATCTATGGGCTCAAGTACTGCCTTGTGCTCGATCGCTGTGGTGACAATATGACGCTTAGCCGTCGCATCGCCGTGCGCGCGAAGCCCAAGAATTGCGAGATTATTGGCTTCGGTCGCACCGCTGGTAAAAATCACTTCATCCGCGCGAGCGGCGGCTAGCGCCGCAACTTGCGCGCGCGCCGTTTGCACGGCGCGTTTCGCCTGAGCGCCAAAGTCATGAGTGCGACTGCCCGCATTCCCATATTCAAGATCGGTGAAGCGCAGCAGCGCCTCCCTCGCCTCAGGATCGATAGGGGCTGTCGCCGCGCAGTCAAAATATGATGTCATTTGCCAAACAAAGTATGTTTCCCATTTGACAAACAATGCCACAAAAGCGAGTATGGGTCCAGAGGGAGCGCACGTCGAAATTTCATGGTAGCAGGATTCGAATACGCCTTTCCAGCGATCCGAGGCGTCCAAGCCAGCCGCGAATTCTACGTGTCGATGTGCCCGCTTCGGCTGTTGCCGAAACTCTTCCTCTTCAACGAGGACGAAATGATACCCGAGCTGCGCGCTCAGCGCCAGTTGAACAAGGCGCGTCTTCCAGAAATGGCGCGCTATGTGCTTGAAAACCCGGATGATTATGTATTTTCGGCGATCACCGCGTCGGTCGATGCAGACGTTAAGTTTGATCCGTTTGGTGATGATCCAGATTCGCGAAAAATGGGCGTGCTGCGGATACCGATGTCAGCACGATTTGTACTAAACGATGGTCAGCACCGTCGTGCGGCAATTGAGATGGCGATGCGTGAGAATCCATCGATCGGCGATGAAAGTATCGCAGTTGTTTTCTTCCTCGACCAAGGGCTTGCGCGCTGCCAACAAATGTTCGCTGACCTCAATCGTTATGCAATCCGGCCCGCTCGGTCCCTTGGTGTGCTTTACGATCATCGCGATGATAAGGCGTTGCTCGCCAAGCTTGTGGTCGCACGTGCGCCGGTGTTCCGCGATGTCGTGGAGATGGAGCGCACCACACTAGCTCCGCGCTCGCGTCGTTTGTTCACACTCAGTGCGATCTATACGGCAACCGCGGCGCTGCTTCAGAATGTTGAGATCGAGGATCCAGAGGAGCGCGCCAAGCTCGCTGCCGAATTCTGGGAAGTCGTCGGTGCGCAGCTGCCACAATGGGAGCAGGTTCAGCAGGCCAAGATCACTGCAGGCGATGTGCGGGAGGATTTCCTGCACAGCCATGGCGTTGTGCTGCAAGCACTCGGGAGGGTGGGTAATAGCCTACTTCACCACCAAACTGCAGATTGGAAAAATCAGGTCGAGAAAATTGGCACAATCGACTGGCGGCGCAACAATGCCACGTTGTGGGAAGGCCGCGCGATGATCGGCGGACGTGTATCGAAGGCACAGCAGAACGTCCTGCTCACTACCAATGCCATTAAGAAACATTTGGGCATCAACCTGAGTGCGGACGAAACCCGTGCCGAGGATGCGCTGCAACGAGGAGACCGCCGCGATGGCTGAGCAGCCGCGGCGCAAAAGCGCCTTTACCGAACTCGGATTCGAAGCGACAATTGAGGCGCTGATTGAAGAAATCCAGACGATGTACCGCGCCGACGGCATTCCTTGGGTTGTCGGTTATAGCGGCGGCAAGGATAGTTCGGCGGTGCTGCAGCTGATCTGGATGGCGCTGGTCGCGCTCCCGAAGGACGATCTCAGCAAGCCCGTCTATGCAATTAGCACCGATACGTTAGTTGAAAACCCAATCGTCGCGACCTGGGTTCAAAACTCCCTCGACAAGATGGGCGGCGCGGCCAGGGCTGCGGGCATACCGCTAACTCCGCACCGGCTAACGCCAGAGGTGCGCAATAGCTTTTGGGTTAATCTTATCGGTCGTGGCTACCCTGCTCCCCGGCCACGCTTCCGCTGGTGCACCGAGCGCCTCAAGATCAATCCGTCGAACAAGTTCATTGGCGATGTCGTGCGCGCCAATGGGGAAGCAATCATCGTGCTTGGCACGCGCAAGGCGGAGAGCGCGGCGCGCAACCATGTGATGACCCGGCTCGAAGGCAAGCAGGTGCGAGCGAAATTGTCTCCCAACACCACTTTGCCCAACGCCTACGTCTACAGTCCAATCGCTGACTGGTCTAACGACGATGTGTGGACGTTCCTTATGCAGCGTCGCAATCCTTGGGGGCATAACAACAAGGATCTGCTCACGCTTTATCAAGGTGCGTCTGCGGATGGGGAATGCCCGTTGGTGATCGATTCTACTACGCCGAGTTGCGGTGACAGCCGATTTGGCTGCTGGGTCTGCACACTGGTTGACCAAGACCGTTCTATGCAAGCGATGATCCAGAACGACACTGACAAGGAATGGATGCAGCCGCTGCTGGATCTGCGCAACGCACTCGATGTGCCTGACGATCGGCCCCTTCGCGATTTTCGAAGGATGAGCGGGCATGTCCAGTTGGTCAACGACAAGCTGGTGCCTGGCCCCTACACGCAATCAGCGCGCCAGAAATGGCTCGAGGACTTGCTTAGTGCGCAGCTTCATGTCCAAATTCATGGTCCGGAGGAAATGGCCGGACTCGAATTGATTACCCTGCCTGAACTCGAAGAAATTCGCCGCATATGGGTGGTCGAAAAACATGAAATCGAAGACAGCCTGCCCATGCTCTACGAGCGAATCATGGGCAAGCCTTACCCAGGCGGACGGCTCGACGATGGCATGAGTTTCAATGCCGAGGATATTGCACTGCTAAAAGAAATCAGCGGCGACACGCTGCATTTCGAGCTCACCAGACAATTGCTCTCCATCGAGCGCAAGCACCGCGTCATGGCGCGCCGCGCCGGGGTGTTCGGCGAGCTCGAACGCGCGTTTGAGCGTGGCTTTTACGAGGATGAGGCCGACGCTACGGATCGAGCAAGAGCGCGACACCAGGCCAAGCAGGATGCAGCCGAGCAGGCGGCAGACATCGCGTGATTATCGACCAACTCATTTTGCATGATTTCGGCCAATATGGCGGTCGGGTCGTCGTCGATCTGACCCCACCGTCACCCGAGCAGCCGATCATCCTGTTTGGCGGGCTCAATGGTGCAGGCAAGACTACCCTGCTCGACGCCATTCAGCTTTGCCTGTTCGGCCCGCTCGCGCGTTCCTCGCGACGTGAAGGCGTGAGCTATGAGCAATACCTCGATGGCTCCATCCACCGCGGTAATGGCGCGAACAGTGCGACGATCGAGCTGCGCTTCCGCCACATGTCTCATGGTGAGGAGCAACTTTATCATGTAAAGCGCAGTTGGCGGCGGACACCCAAGAGCTGCAAGGACCAACTCGAGGTGGTCCGCAATCATCGCTTTGACGCTATGGCGACCGAGCATTGGGCCGAGCAGGTCGAGGAGTTCTTGCCCTCGCGGATCGCGCATCTGTTCCTTTTCGATGGCGAGCAGATCGAAGCCTATGCTGACCCACGTAGTTCCAGCGGGCTTATTGAGACAGCAGTCTATAACTTACTTGGCCTTGATCTTGTCGAGAAGCTTGGCTCCGACCTATCGGTGATCGAGCGTCGACGCCGGATGGAAGCGCGCCCCCAGGAAGAGCAGGACCAACTCAAGGTGCTTGAGCTGCGGCGCGAGGAGCTACGTGATCGGATCGAGGTGGTCCATGCCGAGCACGCCAAGCGTGAAGCCGAACTTGGCCGCATCGCTAGTCTGAGAACGCGGCTTGAGGAGCGCTTCCGCAAGGAAGGCGGCCATCTCTACGAGCGGCGTGGAGAACTCGAGCGCACGCTTTCGACAGCAGACGCGCAATTCCGCGCGACCGAACGGGCGTTGCGTGATGCGGCCGCGGGTGCTTCGCCGCTGTTACTTGTTCTGCCGCTTCTTCAGAGGACTGCTAAGCAGGTGCGTGCAGAGTCAGCCTCGGCGCAGGCGCTCGCGACCGATAAGTTGCTGTCCCAACGCGATGCCGATATCGTCGAGACAATCGCAAAGCAGAAGCCAAGTTCAGATCTCCTCAAGTCTCTCACCGACTTTTTGCGCGACGATCGCGCCAAGCGCCGCGATTCGGTCGAGATCCCACGACTAGGCGTGAGCGATCTCGGGCGGGAACGGCTCCGCGAACTGACCGACGAAGAGCTCGATGCGGCGCGCGCTATGTTGCCTTCGCTGCTAGACGATCAGCATAGCGCGTGGATCGCGCTTGAGGATGCGCGCAACCAGGTCGCAGCGGTACCGACTGCGGAAGCGCTGACTGCATTGTCGGCGGAGCGCGACGAATTGATTGCCCGTGAGGCGGTAATGCAGACTGAGCAAAAGGCCGAAGGCGAACAGCTCGATCGGCTGCGCCGGGATCTCGAGCGCGCGCAAACCGAGATTTCACGGTTCACGGCAGATGACAAAGAGGCGCAGCTCGCGCAGGATGATCGTTCCCGTGTGCTTCTGCACATAAGCAAGGTGCGCGATACGCTCGACAAATTCCGCGATGCGGTCATCCGCCGCCATCTCGTGCGGATTGAAGCGTTGGTTCTCGACAGCTTCCAGCAGCTTCTTCGCAAGAAGACACTGGTCGTCAATTTGCGGATCGACCCGGAAAGCTTCCAGCTCGCGCTGACGGGGCGCGACGGTAATCCGCTGCCCCCCGATCGTTTGTCGGCGGGCGAACGCCAATTGCTAGCGACATCGGTTCTGTGGGGCTTGGCGCGCGCATCAGGTCGGCCGCTTCCGATGGTGATCGACACGCCGCTAGGTAGGCTTGATAGTTCCCATCGCCGTCGGCTCGTTACTCACTATTTCCCACTGGCTAGCCACCAAGTCATCCTGCTTTCGACCGACGAGGAAATCTCTGGCGGCTATTTCGAAGCGCTCAAGCCATTCGTCGGCCGGGTCTACCACCTTCAGTTCCACGAGGAACGTGGGACGACCAGCGTCGAACCCGGCTATTTCAGCGAGCCTGGAACTATTAGCGAGTCCGCTTATGTCGGTTAGATCAATCCGTTTTTCACAAACGGCGCGTGAGCAGCTCTCTCGGCTCAAGCGACACACCGGCATCGAGCACATGAATGTCCTGGCGCGCTGGGGCTTGTGTACTTCGCTCGCAGAGACCATTCCTCCACCGGCAGCAAAGATCCCTGCGGACAGCAATCTCGAGATGAGCTGGGAGGTTTTTGGCGGCCGCTATGCCGACATCTTACTCGCGCTGGTAAAACAGCGCTGTTTCGAAGATGGACTGGGAGACGATGACGAGTTGGTCGCGCAACAGCTGCGCCTGCATATTCATCGCGGACTGTCCTATCTCGCGGGCGACCGCAAGCTGCGCAGCATCGCTGATCTGATCAACCGAGCGGACCGCGCCGTTTGAGAAATGGAGGTCGCCCGAGACCGTTCCGATCTTACTCCATCAAGCGGCGTCTAGCCCTCCGTGCCTAGCGCTCAACAGCTGTTTGGTTAGCTCCGGTGCGTACCTTTTTTGACTATGGCTTACGCCCACCTTTCAGCGCTCGACCAATTGTTGTTCTGCGACGCGCCTTTGCTGGCTGTAGGTAACCTAGGCCAATGAAGCGGCAAGGCTCCTCGATGCAACTGGCCGGATTGGACTATGGTGCGCATGGGAAGCCGAACCCGCTGAAAAAGGCATGTCACTGATTGGCCATCGAATAGTTGACGCCACTCAGGCCGGGGTCAAAGCGTCGCCGATCAGGGCAACATAGTCGCGTAGAAATTCCTCGATCGAATAAGGCTTGGTGTCGCGCTTCTGTGATAGATATTCGAAGCCGCCGCTTGCATAGGCATTCATGCGTTTCATGCCGTGCTCGGTCAGTTGATTGTTGCCATTCCTTGCATCGACAATGTCCTTAAACAGCCCGCGGACCGACGTTTTCTCGGTAACGTCGATGCCCTTATACTTCATCTCTGCGATGACGAGTAAACCGATCAGTAGGGTGCTGGCCGACTTATAATCGTCGATGAAATAGTCGATGAATTCTTTCGAGCCCGCGCCAGTGATGTGCGTTTCGTTCGAGCGACCGCTTGCGAATCCAGCCATCAGGCAGAAATAATAGAGGTCAAATTTTGAGCGGACATGCTGAGTTTTCTCGATTTCCGAGAACCAAGCCTCAGCGTCAGTGCGCAGTCGAAACATCGCCATGGATCAGGCCTCCTTCTCGTCTTTAAGGCCAAAGCTCATGAAGTAATCGCGATCCTCCACAAGCACCGCGCTTTCAGTCTGAACGACGCCTGCGACAGGTAAGCCAGGGAGCAGGCGCGCAGTGCCGTCGGTCTTTCGGAACATCGTCAAATACTTGACTGTTCCTGCTGCCTTTTCGAGGGGAAGAACAAAGCCCGGTCGCTCGGTGTTGATCGTGAAGCCGACGAATTGCGTGCAGAGCGACGGGATCAGTGCTGCGATATTTTCGCGGACATCGCCATCAATCGGGTTAGCCGGGCTATCGACGACTAGTGGGAAGTTGTTGTTGCCACGGTTGAGCACGCTCATCAAGAATGTGTAACCAACCGACAGTGTTTGCCCGACGCTTGCGCCGTCTTGGCCAGCTAGCCTGAGCGAACGGTCGATCTTGGAAATTTCGAGCGGATCGTTGATCAGGATTTCCTTGATGCGCTGGTTGGCCTCGATCACGAGTTCGTCTCGGATCTGACCGCGCGCAATCGTAGCGGCGCGAACCAAGATATCCTTCAGGATGTCGGTCTGCTTACGCAGCGTAACGGTTTCGGTGATCTCGGCGATCTTCGCGCTCACTTCTTTAAGCTTGCGCTCAATGAGCTTCAGGGAGAAAATCGGCTTGTCGTCGGGATGGCCTTCGCCTGCAATTGAGTCGATGACTGCCCGAAATTCCGCATGCTTGCTCTTATGCTCGTCGAGCGCAGCTTCCCATGCCTTAAGCTGTTCGTCGCCCTCGTCGATGAGCTGCTGTTTCAAGGTGCGCACAAGCTGTTCGGCTTTGTGCTGGGCACGGCGGGCTACACCGAGCGAGCGCAGTTGCGCAGCAAGCTTCTCGTCGGGCGAATCCTCGCCCTGGCTCGCAGTGAACTTGTCGATGTCGGATTTCAGTGCGTTAATCGTCCCGGACTCGTCGGCGTCAAGATACCGCTTGGAACGAGTGGTGATTTCATGCCGGGCACCGGAGGTCATTTCGCGGCCGCAAATACATTCAGCTTCGTTGATCAGCTCCTCGAAGAACTGCGCGGAGGTGTTCTCCGGCAGCCGCAGCAAGTCGAGATTTTCCTTGAGCTCGACGAGCGAAGCGCCGAACGCTGCATTCATTGCAAGTGGCATGCGGATCGCGGTCATCGCGGCACTGGTAGCGGCGAGCAAGTCGCGCTCGGCTTCGCCGAGCGCATTGAGCGCGGTCGCGTGTTCGGCTTGGGTAGATTTCATGCTGGCGAGGCGCTGATTGATCTTTGCCTCAAGGTCGGCAATCTCCTTGGAGTGGATGCCAATCTCGCGCGAGGCGTGAGAGTCCATCTTTTGAAGTTCGTCGCGGCGCTTGATTAAAGCAGTCTGCTCGTTGAGATACCGTTGCAAGCCGCTGTCGGTCTTTGGGCCGCTGGCTTTCGAGCGCCGTTCCCATTCCTCCTCGGCGAACTGCGATACTTCGCCGAGTAGATACAGTTGGCAAAGGGCATCGATTGCCCGGTCCGCCTCGGCCTTCTTGGGATCGAACAATTCATCCGCAAATTCGCCATCGAAGATGAACAGGCGCAGGAATTCTGGCGAGAGAAATTGATGCACTTCGGGGGACGGAGCCCAGCCCGTAACAATGCCGCCGCTACCGACGTTGGTGGTGCGATAGCGCGCGACGCCATTCTCAAAATCAAGCGTCAGCTCGAATGTCAGCGGCCGACCATTGACGAGCAACTTTACGATGAACTGGCCCTCGGCTCGGGTGTCGTGGCGGCGGCGTAGTCGGCGAACCTGGTCGGGCGTCCAGCTGGCTGCTTCATTGCTGAGCGTCGCTTTGATAAGCTCAAGGGTGGTCGTTTTACCTGTGCCGTTGGGCATCTGAATGAGCGCGACCTTCGCTGGCTCGCCATTGCTATCGAGTAAATCGATTTCGATATCAGGCGTCCGAAGGCCACTGCTTGACCAGCCGGCGAGATCAATCCGCATCGTCAGCCCCCGGCAGCAAGACGGCCTGGCGCACATCGTCGTAGAATTGGCCGCGAGCATCTCGGCTCAGCTCACTGTCACTCATATTGGTCAGCCAGGCGAGCAGGCGATTGGCGACCGCGTCGGGTTGCCCAGCCTCCTTGGCTGCAGCTTTGAGCGCGCCGGCAAGCGCAGTGTCAAGCGCCATCGTTCGGATCCCTTCTGGTCATGGCAAGGTCGGTCAGCCAGGTGCTACGCTCCTGGTCGGCATTTAGGAAGGTTTCGCCGGGCGCGGCTGGACGAACAAAGTCGATCACGAGTGCCCGCTTGCCGGGATCGTCGGGATCGGTTCGCAGCACCCGGCCGATCCGTTGGATCGTCTCGAGCTTGGCGCGGGCCGAAGCAAACAGAACCACGGTCGACAATGAGCGGATGTCAATGCCCTGGCTGATGCGGTGGCAAGTGATCAGACTGTCAATTTCGCCATTGGCGAAGCTGACCAAATGGGCACGGTCATCATCGGCATAATAGGTCCGATAGCGATGCGTATAGCGGTCGATGATCGTCAGGATCTGCGCGCCGTATTCCTTGGTCTCGACAAACAGAATCGCGCGGGTCAGCCAGTCTGAATGATCGCGCAAATGATCGGCGAATACCGACGGCTTCATTTCAGCAGTTTTGTAGACCTTGGCGATTTCGGTCCACAATTCTTCATCGCGCATGGGATTGCCCTCATGCGCACGCGCAGCCTTCTTGGCATAGACGGCCGACAAGCGATCGCGGTCGCCATCGGTCAGGTCATAAGGAAGCGGCAGATAGTCGAATTCGCTCAAGACGCCGCGGCGAATTGCAGCTTCGAGCGGAAACTCAAACAGGGTCGGTCCCAACGCGGACTGGATGAATGCGTTACCTACTGAGTCGTAAGCGCGGTCTGGCGTGGCGCTCAGGCCTAGCTTCCAAGTGAATGCGTTGTGGGCGCTGTCGAGATTGCGCACGAGCGACGGTGTTCCAAGACCGTGCACTTCGTCGTGGACGATGAGCATCTTCGCCTTCGCCTTGTCGGGCAGCCGTGAGAGGATTTTGTGGAGCTGCTCGCGCGAGATGACGAGAAGCGCATGATCCGGGTCGAGCGCGAATTCACCGAGCTCATGGTGACGTTCGAAATGCTTGTACACCAGCCAGGCCGGCTTTTGCCGTAGTGCCCAGCCATCGAGCTCGGCGGCCCATTGGTCGAGCAGGTCGGTCCCATCCATGGTGATGATCGCGCTGTCGATCTGTCCCTCGGCGATGAGCCGGTCGAGGATCTTAATCGCCGTGCGGGTCTTCCCCGTGCCAGTTGCCATTTCGAGAATGCCGGCGCGCGCTTCCATGAAGGCATCCACAGCATCATCTTGGTGCCGCCAGCGCGGATCCGGCGCGCTCGGAGCTAGTGTCGACTGATTGCGCAGGCCCCGCGGTGCCCGAGCACGGAGCCGTTCCAATACCTCGCCTTTGGGCGCAAGCACGCTCAGGCCTTCCGCCAGACCGTTCCAAGCTTCCTCGAATTGCTCGCATTTGACCGCGACCCGCTCGGTCTCACCCGCGAGCCAGCTACGATAGACATCGATCGATTCATAGTTGCGGCGGTGCCCGCCTAACGTCTCATTGGCCGAACCGGTAAAGGCCACCGTTCGATTCTCGGAAAAGTCGAAAATGCCGATCTTCTCGTGGAAGATCCCTGGATCATCGACATGTTCGGCGAACGCGAAGCGCAGCTCGAGCCGTTCATTCGCGACGAGCCAAGCGAAAATTTGCGCGCGCAGGCCGATGTCGGACGGGGTCTCGATAAGAGCGACGATCGTTTCGAGCACCTTTTCGACGACTATCGCACGGTAGGCATCGCGCTGCTCGGCCGACCCAAGACCGCGCAGCGTATCGCGGTCCTGCTCGGACAGTTCGGGCGACGCGATCAGCTGGATCTTCAAGCCATCCTCGAGAGCTAGCCGTGGCAAGGCGTCAGTCCAACTGAGCAATGCCGAGGTCGAGAAATAGCCGACGGCACGCCGATAACGGCTCGCCTCGCGCATACATGGCTGAAAGAATGCCGCGGAAAGATCGTCACGGCCACTACGATAATGGCCTTTGAGCTGGTCGATTGCGGTCATGATACGAGGTGACCCTGTCTCATTCATCGAGCAGCCATTCCGCTGTTGCGTCGCGGCGGGCCACTTCTGTCGTGCGGCGATGTTCGCGCATCAATCGTGCGAACAGATCATCCTCGTCCTCATCCTCATCTTCGGCTTTGCTCACCGCATCCGCCGAATGTGCGGAGGCTTCTCCAAATAGGGAGGCGATGTGATCCGGGGTCGCCCAACCAAGTACGGACGATGCCGCTGCCATAGCCTCCGACCGCAATGCCTGGCCCAACGCGCTCTCCCAATCGAGATTGCCGGTTTGCATGCGCGCCAGCGCAAGTTCGTCGGCTAGGGTATTGGCCCGTTCGGTCGCCGGGTGCGCCATCAGCAGCAATTCACCGTCCTGACCCTCCGGGAGCGAGACGCAGTCTAGTGCGAGCATGAGCGCCAGCAACCCTTGGCCGCCTGCCGCATCGAGCCGGCGACCCATCATTCGATTGACCGCGAGCCAGTTGAGATTGCCGCGCTCGCGGGCAATTCGGCACGCGGCCAAAACTCGGTCCAATTCTGGTCTCGGCTCGGGATCTGGAATCTTGCCTGACACAGTAATCTCGAAGCGGCCTTCGAGCGCCCGATGGCGGCGCCAGTCCGCCTGAACCGTCTCGGCCACTGGCCAGTGGTTAATCGACGCAACCGCCAGTAGCGAGTGATAGAGCTGCGGAGGCGCATCGAACCGCGCCCAGCTGCACAAGCGATATTCCGCCGCTGGTGTCCACAGGCGGTAGGTCCCCCATGGCTCGCCGGCCTTGCGGCCGAAGGCATAGGCCCGCGCCTGGGGCTCGTTGAGCAAATAAGGCAAATCCCCCGACAATAGCGCCTCTTCGTCAAGCCGA
Organism: Novosphingobium sp. AAP83; assembly: GCF_001295795.1. Lineage (GTDB taxonomy): Bacteria > Pseudomonadota > Alphaproteobacteria > Sphingomonadales > Sphingomonadaceae > Novosphingobium. Next base: position 34,862 of record NZ_LJHY01000065.1, on the reverse strand, counting down.
TGCTCGTTGAGGGCGAACACACTGGGGAGGACGCGGAGGAACAGGTCGGGTCGGCTCACCATCACCGGGGCGACACTGTTGCGCGACCGGCCTGGCTCGAGGATGGCATCCGCATCCCGGTAGAGCTCGACTACCGCTGTCGGCCCTCTGCTGCGAAGTGCACCCATCAAGGAGCCGGCGATCGTAAGCGGGTCGATTGGCTCTGGAGATCGCAGCTCAGCGAGCGCTTGCGGCAATGGGTTGTCTTGCGGGCCGCTACCTACCGCCAGCCACAGGCCGTCTTCAACCTCCAGAAAAAGATGCGGAGCGATGTCCATGACGATGTCGAAGTCGCGCAGCGAACACGGATCATCGTCGAACGCTGCAGTATAGGCATCTTCCAGTTCATACAACGACATCGACCCACGATGCGCGCACAGCAGTCGATGTAGGCGGGTCATCCGACGCAAGCGGGCACGGGGGCGCTGGAAGAACAGGTAGCCGTCAGCCATCGCGAGTTCAGTCTCGACGCAGACTGCGGCTGCGATCACGGCCGCTTCGTGACCAAGGGCGAGATCGTCAATCGCGATTGGCAACGAGCGTTCGTCAGCAATGCGGCGAAGTTCGGTGCCGAGGGCCATGACCGCTCCGGAATCACAAGAATTGGCAACGAAACCGAACCGCATTGCGACGCTAGTCTGCGAAAGCCATTGGCCTAGGCTTAACCCCGCAATATCGAGCGCCAGCGACAACTGCGCCGGCAGTTCGCGACGGATCTAATAGCTGTCATGCGCTGGAAGGAACGGCACGGCACGCTCTTCCCAGAAATGTTCGGACGCCGTGGCGAGCAAGGCCCGGAGCGGCGTGCCATCCAGCTTGGCCGAAAGCTTTCGTAGCGCCTTTGCTTCGATCTGCCGGATACGCTCACGCGTGACCGCATAGGTCGCACTGATTTCCTCAAGCGTTTCGACATCACCGTCATCGAAACCATAGCGGCGACGCAGTACCGATACTTCGCGGTCATTAAGCTCCGGCATGGCCCAATCGAGCAGTCCGGCAAGATCGGCATCGCGTGGGGGGCAAGCCGCGACCACCTCAAGGATGCGATTGGCGAGTTCGCGCCGCCGTGGTTCGGGAGTTCCAAACAGGAAAGCGCAATCGTCGAGCAGGATCGCTGGGTCTGAGCAAGTCTTCACCAACGTGCGCACGATCTGAGCCTGGACGAGCGCCTCAAGTTCGACCAGCGACTTGCGTCCGAAATTTTGCTTACTCAGCAGTTCACCGCGGGTTGCTGCCCCACCGGTTAGCAGTTCAGTTAGCGGATTGTTGACCAGTGCTGTGCCTTTGAGCGCGTTGCTAAGTCGTACCGAGATGACCTGACCGCGCATTGCATCAGCATAGGTCAGCCCAGCCAGCTTTCCGAGCAACATGTCCAGGCGTATCGAATTACTGTCGTCGGACTGAACAGTGCCAGACACTTGTCGGCAGTTCTGCGGTTCGAGCGAGGCGCCAGCGAGAAAGGCGGAGATGAGCGCTTCCAGTTCGGTGGCAGTTCCTTTGCCGAACGCCCACAGCGCCGTCATGAACTTCGCTCGGGCGCTGGGTCCGGCGTCGATATAATCGCCCACCGTTATACAAGGCATAGCCCCTTCGAGAACGCCGCGCTCTATCGTATTGCGCAGTCGTACCGAGACATCGTTTTGCGCCACCAACTGTTCGATGGGCATAGCGCGTGCCGCCGCGACCGCCTCTGCATCCGAGTCAGCTGCGTCGACATACTCAATTTCGGCTGCGCGCTGCTCCATCAAACCACTTGATCCGTCGCCGGTTGTTTCCCGGCAAACTCCTTGTAGGCGCGGGCGAGATAGAAGATGCGCGGGGGCCGACCTTTGCCACGCCCGCCGGCATGATTGGCGACGATCGCATCGACGTCCGCTTCGAGCATGGCGATCGTAAACAAATCTGCCGAGGCTGGATTGAGAGCAAGATCCGAAAGGCCTTGCTCGTCGAGATAGGCGTTGAATGCCTGAATTTTGGGTGCTGCTATGGCCGGGCTAAGCGCATCATCGCCCAGTCGCGCACGGATCTTGTCTATCGACACCAGATCGAGCGCAAGTGCTTCGTCAAATGCTAGCCCAGCGTTGACCGATAAGTCGGCATCCGGGAAATAGGGCCGCATCCGAGCAACGAAATCATGCACGTCAGCGAAATCACCGGTTTGCACTGCCATGCGGGCTATATTCGCGGCAAGCAGTCTCGTGATCGCAGCATCACCGGCACGGGTCAGATGGCCAAGCGCCTCAAGCAGTCCACGTTCAGCGTCGCTTGGTCCCTCGCCCTCTGGTTTGTAGCCAATGTCGTGTTCGATCTCGTTCCAGACATGCGCCATCATAGAGCAAATCTGTATCTCGCAGCTCGCGCCACGCAAATTCTCGTAGTTCCCGACCAGATCATTCTCAGGCAAATGCACCTGGCAGTGCGTCGCGCGGTAAAATTGTCCGGCAGCGGGCTTCAGCTTATCCTTGAGGTCGATATCGATTGCGCCGCCATCAGAGCCGCAAAATAGCATCTCGACGGCCTCCGCGACGCGCGCCTCGTCCTCGGGCCGATAGGTTGCGATGCGGACCCCGGCAAAATCGCCGATTTGCGCAAATACATCATCAACGGTGGCAAAATTTTTGTCAGCCCGACGCGAGAACCGGCGAAGTTTTCCTTCGAAACTCTTGACCGTCTTTGTCCGCGACGTGACTTGAGCGCGGACGGCGTTATCTTCGACAATGGCGCCGCGGCAAAGGTCGGCGACCCTGCTGGCGAGCTTGATATAGCGGTCTCGCTCCCGGTCGTAGCGCGCAACGGCTTCTGAGATTACGGATTCGCTAATCGGCACGCTGCCCCCCATGAGTACAAAGCGGAGATTCTTCGCCACCCTGTCGACAGCATTTTCCTCTATACCAAGATGAACAGCGAAGCGACTTTTTCAACAAATTAAAGCGAATAGCGCACCTCTGCTTTCACACACTGCTCGAAGCCGTGGATAGGGATCGCGACGGTATCGTAAGCCTGAAAAGGCCTGGCTAGCATTTGAGGCGGGTTCCGGAAAAGTCGCCATATATCCGGCGCACGCTGGCTTCACCGATCTTGGCGATCTCTTCGAACAGACGGGTAGCGATACGGGAGGAGGCATTGTCAGCGTCGATGAGGACAGCAAGACGTGGAGCACGGGGTTCATTCGACATGTCGAATCCCTACCACGCCGCCGTTAAAATTTGTCTCCAAAATAGATCAAACAGATTTGAAGTTAAATTCCGGCATCCGCCTGACTGGGAAAGTAAATTTACGGATCGATCTCTGACCTCATTCCGTTATCGCGAATTTATATTGCGATTTCAGTCCGATTGCGCCTCAATGTCGGCAAGAAAGAGAACGGGGGAGCACTAGCAGCATGACGATCGAGGTTCGGCAACTCCGCTACGCCGTTCTGACCGCAGACACCCGCAGCTTTTCCCGTGCTGCCACGGCGCTCAACATGAAGCAGGCAACGCTGAGCATGCGAGTCACGCAACTTGAGGACAAACTCGGCATCAAGTTGTTTACGCGCTCGACGCGGGGAGCTGAGCCAACCGAGATGGGCCAAGTCTTTTTGGAGTCTGCGCGGCGCATCATCACCGACATCGACAATCTGCAGACCACCGCGCGAGCGGTCAGCTATGGCGAGCAGGGACGTCTCGCCGTCGGTTACAGCTCGTCACTGACGGCGGGCAATCTGAAGCAGACCTTCTCCGAGTATCTGACCCGATTTCCGGACGTCCAGTTCGATGGCGAGGAAGCCGCTCCGGAAAAGCTGCTGAATGGCTTGCAATCGCGGACCATCGATGTCGCGGTGGCACCGGCCGGGATGGAAGAGAGCGGCATTCTGGCGCGTTCGGTCTGGTCTGACAGGCTGATGGTCGCCTTGCAGTCGGGCCATCGACTTCTCGAAAGCGACCGGATCTACTGGAGTGATCTGCGCCGCGAAGTGTTCGTGGTGCCGGGCGGCGGCATTGGTCCGACTCTAGCCAATCTGCTTGCTGCGCGGCTGACCGGGCAAGGCGGGCGGCCCAACATCATCGTGCAGAATACAAGCCTCGAGAGCGTGCTGAGCATTGTGTCGGTCGGCCGATTTATATCAATCGCAACCGAAGCCTCGCAGGGCGTGACATGGCCGGATCTCCATTTCCGCGATATCCACGATCAGAACGGCACGACGCGCCTCGAATTCTCGGTTTACTGGCGCGAAGACAATGACAATCCCGCGCTGCAACGCTTCTTCACGCTGCTCAACGAACGCTACCCCGCCTGAGGCGACTTACGCACTTTGGCAAAAGCCCGGTCGGTCGCGATAAAGCGCTCAAGCATGGGCGGGATGAGCCGCTCGGCGGTCGGCGCACCTTTGGCATCCCCGCCGTTTACGGCGAGAGCATAAGCCACCAGATCGCGGTGAAGCCGTGCAGAGAGCTCCAAGGTCAGCCGCACCGGTTTTTCATCGGCCAGATCAGCCAGTTTGAGACGGGTCATCGCGTTCCTCCTGCAGGCACAGGTTCGAGCACCAGATCGCGGGTCACTATGATGCGCAGTGAAAATCCGGGGCGCACCGTCAATGTCGGCGGCACATTCAATTGCCGCTGCACGACCTGCCTGCCGGTCTGGCTTATGGTGTCCTGCGTGCCGAAACGCAGCGCCCGAATGAGATCGCTATCACCGTTCGAGATGAGCTCTGTACCAGCGCCCAGCAATGTCGAGATGAGCGCGGCCTTGAGCATGTTGCCCCAATGATAGTTCGTCTGGTCTTCAAGGCCGGCCATACCGGCAGCATCAGCGCCGGGCAGGCGATCAAGCAGGATCGATTGACCACCGGGAAGGATGAGGCGGTCCCACGCCAGCAACACGCGGTTCTGTCCGGCGGCTACGTCGCTGTCATATTCACCAATCAGCCTAGAGCCTTGGGGGATCAGAAGTACGCGACCGGTAGGGCTGTCATAGACATTTTGCGTAACCTGCGCCGTGATCTGGCCTGGAAGGTCCGACCGGATGCCGGTTATGAGTGCCGCGGGTATGACGCTGCCGGCCTGCACAACGTAAGGCGATGTAAGGCGCATGATGCGCTCAGGGCTTTCCGTGCTGCGGTTGCCGCGCTGATCGAGAAAGGCGCGGCGACTTGACGTGGCTGTTGGTGCAGACGCTTGAGCCGGATCGCCACCTGGTATCGACGCTGATGGCGCTGGCGCTACTGCGGCAGCAGACCGATTGTCGGTCGTTCCGGTCTCTCCGGCCAGAAACAGGCGACTGGTCCGGGCGCTGTCACGTTCCTGCGCCGCACGTTCGCGCGCTTGCTCGGCGGCGGCGATCCGTGGATCGGGCTGTCCTGCAGCCGGGGCGGTGCCAATGCTCGGGATCGGGACATTTTGCCCGCGCTGCTGCGCGGCAACGATCGGGCCGCCGAGATCACCGGGAAGTGCAGGCCCCAACTTGGGCACGTCGCCATAGTTGGCAGGCGCACCGTTGACCGAGTCCGCGCGGCTGCGGCTGTTCGTGTCGTAGAGATTCTCGGCTGGCGCGTGGTTCTTGGGCTGAAGTGCGTAGATCAGCGCACCGCCAATCCCGACGCTGGCGATGACGCCAAGAATTGCCAGTGCCTTGCGCGACAAGCGCATGACGCGCGGCGGTTCCCCGCCAAGGCGAAACCCCTCCGGGCTGGCCGGTGCAACCGGGCGCTCGTCGTCAGGCTCATCGCCTTCGGCATCGACCTCAACGTCAGTTTCAACGTCGGTCTCGACGTCAGCTTCGACAATCCGGTTGGTGACCGGTGGCACGCCATCATCCTGCGGTCGCATGTTCATGAGCGGCTCCGGCGGCGTGCGCGTTCACGCTCAATGCGAACCTGCTTGGCGCTGTTGCCTGCGCCAAGCCGCAATTCCGCACGCTCAAACAGCCGGTCGACAACCATGTAGCGGCCCTGCACGCGGTAGTTCACCAGCTCAGCTGCCTGATCCGCGCCGATCACGAACAGCGGCGGCATATCGCCGCTGGCAATGTCGCCCGGAAACTCGATGAAGACCTGCCGGCCGTCATCGAACACACGCACTGGCCGCCATTCGGGGCGATCGCCCGCGATGCGGTACCGAAAATTCAAAGCAGAAAAATCGATACCCGTCGCCACCGGAGCCGTGCGTTCACGCTCGGCCTCGGCAGTACGCAGGGCGATCAAGGCGTCTTGCGGATATGTCCAGGAGACTGCGGCCATATAGGTCGAGTTCGTCGCGCTGAGTTCAAGATGATAGGTGCGCCGATTGGTATTGATAATGAGGTTGGTGCGAATGTCGGCCCGCGTCGGCTTGACGAGGATGTGAACCCGGCGCGCTGCTCCGGCACCGCTCACCGTGTCGCCGATGATCCAGCGGACCGTATCGCCCGATGCGACCGGCCCCGGTCCAACGAGTTCTTCGCCTTCCTGGAGCATGATGTCGGTGATCTGCCCCGGTGCGGTGTAAATCTGGAACAGGGCTCCATCGGTATAGGCATATTGCTGGATGGCATTGAAATAGCTGGTGCGCTCCGGTTCCACGCGCGCTGCGGCGTTGGCTCTACCAACACGGGTGCGCGGGTCGGCAGGCTCAACGGTCTGCGCCGATGTAGCAGGAATTGGATGGGGCTGAGCGCGCTGTTCGCGCGCCATGGCTTGGGCAGGTATGCAGATCAGTGTTACCGCTGAGAGCATAATCGATGTGCGCAGGGCGCGCGTCGGGCGGATCATTGGCTAAGCTCCTTTGACCAGTTGATGGCGTTGATGAACAGGCCGAGCGGATTCTTGCGCAGGGCATCGGGAGTGCGAGGTGGCTGCACGACGGTGGTCAGGATCGCTGACCACCGCGAGGTTTCGAGGAGTGCACCATCCTGGTAACGCCGCTCGGTCCAGCCGACGCGAAAGCTGTCGTTCGACGCACGAACGACACTCGACACATCGACCGCGACCTGTACCTTGCCGACTTGGGCAAAGGGATCGTTGTTGCGCGCATAGTCGTTGAGCGCCTGCGCGCCGCGGTCGGTGGTGAAGTCGTAAGCCCTGAGCCAGTCTTGCCGCAGCACGATCGGATCGGCGGGAATGGCGCGCACCTGTTCGATGAAGCGAGCAAGGTGGAACGCCATCTGCGGGTCGGTCGGGCGATAATCGACATCAGCAGGCGCGATGGCCTGTGCCTGGCCGAGCTTGTCGACCTCGACCACCCAGGGCGTGATCGTGCCGCGCGCCGATTGCCAGACGAGACCGCCTGCCAGCCCTCCCGAAAGCGCAAGGCAGCCGAAGAAGGCGAGCCGCCAGTTCTTCGCCTGCACCCGGGCTGAACCGATGCGGTCGTCCCAGACCTGTGCGGCGCGTTGATAGGGCGTGACGGGCTCGGGACTGGTCCCGTAGCGGATAGAGGGGCGTCGAAACATGTCGGATCCTTTTCGGAAGTTTCAGCTTTTGTCGGAGATGTCGGGGCCAGAGCCGCCGCCGTGGCTGTCGCCGCCCTTGAGGGTATGCGAGGCCATGTTGGCACCCTGCGTCATTGCCTGACGCCGCTTCATCGCGGTGGCCCATGCAGGAGGGCCATCGGCGCCGCCGGTCGCTGCCGCATTGGCGGGCGTCCCGGTCTTGCCAGCGGCATAGTTCGCTTTGAGGCTGTCCGCGGCCCGGCGAAGCGGTGACGCCGCGCTGCTTGCGGCTGATTTTGCGACGTTGGCGAGACCCGAAGCAGCTGCAGCCCGTCCGGTTTTGCCAGCGGCTCCGGCTGCATAGGCACCCGACGCGCCGCCTGCCGCGCGGGCACCGCCCGTGGCCGTGCCCGCTATGGCAGAGCCGGCGGCACCTGCGGCGAGTTTGGCACCTGCGATACCGCCCGCAATCGTTGCGCCAGCGGCGATCGCCGTACCTGCTGCCGCGCCTGCGCCAAGCTGCGGTCCGCCCGACACAATGCCGTTGGCGATGCTGGGACCAAAGATACCGAGGCCGAGCAAAGTCAGGGCAGCGAGCGCAATCGCCATAACCTGCTGAATGTCTGGCTCAACCCCGAGTCCGGCATTGATGAACTGCGTGAAGAGTGTCGTGCCAATGCCGGTGATGACGGCAAGCACGAGCACTTTGATGCCGGAGGAAATGATGTGGCCAAGGACGCGCTCGGCCATGAAGGCGGTGCGCCCGAAAAAGGCGAACGGCAGCAGCACGAAGCCTGCAAGCGTCACCAGCTTGAACTCAATGATGGTGACGAAGACCTGGATCGCCAGCACGAAGAAGGCGATGACGACGATGAGCCAGGAAATCAGCAGGATCAGGATCTGCACAAAATTAGTGAAAAGGCCCACTGGCCCGACAAGGTCGGCGGTGGCATCGAGCAGTGGCTGCCCGGCATCAAGACCGGTTGCGGCCACAACGCCGGGGCGCATGAAATCGCCGATGGCCATGCCGCTGCCACTGGCCTGCAGGCCAAGCCCGGCAAAGCTCTGGAGCATAATGCCAGCGAGATTCGAGAAGTTGCCAATGATGAAGGCGAAAGTGCCGATGTAGAGCGTCTTCTTTATCAGGCGCTGCAGCACATCCTCATCGGTGCCCCAGGCCCAGAACAAGGCAGCTATGGTGACGTCGATGACGATGAGAGTGGTCGACAGGAAGCCGACCTCACCGCCGAGCAGGCCGAAGCCGCTGTCGATATACTGGGTGAAGACCGTCAGAAACTGGTCGATGACGCCGGTATCATTCATGGCTGCCGCTCCTTCCATGGAAAAATCGGCGGCGCTCAGCTTCCCAGACCGCATCGCATCCCGATTCCGGCATGGTGATCGTACTGCAGCGCTTGAGTTCTGCGGCGTGAGGGTTCGGAGATCCCGTCTCGTCCGCGACATAGGTCGTTGTGTCGTGCCGAGCTGGCGGCTGCGTAGCCGACACAACCGCGACCGCGATCAGCAATCCGCCAAAAGCAGCGGCTGCCGCCAGCTTGACCGACCGGCTCATGTCAGTTCCGGGTCCGGAAGCGGCGGAAGCGCTCGCGGCCCTCGGCCTCGGTCGCGACATTGCGCGCGGCCTCGATCGACTGCGCGCGGCCCTGCGCCGCAACGGCGGCGGTCAGATCGGCCAGTTGCTGGGTTTGCAAGGCCAGTAGCTGATTGCCGGCCTGTGCTGCCTGCAAAGCCCCGGTTGCTGACTGGCTAGCGCCGACCAATGTCGTGATCGAGCTGCGGGTCGCACCCAGATTACCGACGATCCCGGCCTGAACCTTCATGGCGTCTTCGAAGGCGCCGACGCTGTCCTGCCATCGCGCATTGGCGTTAGCGACCATCTGGGCCTGCCCGCCGGTCAGTGCAGCCCCCTTGTAACGGCCGTTGAACACCTCCTGCACGTCCGTCACATCATAGGCGATGCGCTGGGCCTGGTTCAGCAACTGGCGGGTCTGGTCGACCTGTTGCTGCAGCGTCTGGATCGTCGAGACCGGCAGACTGGCAAGATTGCGGGCCTCGTTAATGAGGCTGGTCGCCTGGTTCTGGATCTGCTGGATCTGGTTGTTGATCTGCTGAAGCGTCCGGGCGGCGGTCAGCACGTTCTGCGCATAGTTGCTGGGGTCATAGACGATCCCGCCAAACTGGGCCTGCGCTGGCGCGGCGATCATGGTGCCTGATACCAGCGAAGTGGCGATTGCCGTCGCCATGAGAGCGCGGCGGAGGACGGGTATTTTCATGGGCGGTTTTCCTTGTCCGTTAGTGCGGGCGACGGGGGAGGAAGCAGCTCGGCCGCCCATGCGAGGCTGCGGTTCTGGAGCCAGGCCGCTGCAAAGCCTTCGCGGCCATGGGCCGCGACAAGCTCGGCGATACGGATCTGATCGGTTTTGGAAGATGCGGCGCTGAAGGCGAGTGCGACATCGCCGAGCCCGAGCTCGAACAACCGGTTGCCGCGCCGCGATTGACAATAATAATCGCGTTTCGGGGTAGCCCGACTCAGGATTTCGATCTGGCGATCATTGAGGCCGAACCGCTCATAGACCCGTGCGATCTGCGGTTCGGCCGCGCGCTCGTTGGGCAGAAAGATGCGCGTCGGGCAGCTTTCGATGATGGCAGGCGCGATGGCCGACGTCTCGATGTCGGCAAGGCTCTGGGTCGCGAAGATGACGCTCGCATTCTTCTTGCGCAGCGTCTTCAGCCATTCGCGCAGCTGCGCGGCGAAGGCCGGGCTGTCGAGCACGAGCCAGCCTTCATCGATGATGATCATGGTCGGCGAGCCGTCGAGCCGCCCCTCGATCCGATGGAAAAAATAGGCGAGCACAGCTGCGGCCGATGACGCGCCGATCAGACCTTCGGTTTCGAAAGCCTGCACAGACGCCTCACCCAGACGTTCCTGTTCGGCATCGAGCAGCCGCCCCCATGGACCGCCGATGAGATACGGGGCGAGTGCCTGCTTCAATTCCTGGGATTGCAGGAGGACCGCGAGACCGGTGAGTGTGCGTTCGGCAGGCGGTGCGGACGCAAGCGATGTCAGGGCCGACCAGAGATGCTCTTTGGCGGCAGGGTCAATCACCATGCCTTCACCAGCCAGCATCGCCGCCAGCCATTCGGCGGCCCAGGCGCGTTCGCCGGCGTTGTCGATCCGTGCAAGCGGCTGCAGGGCGACGGCAGCGCTGTCGCCTTCCTCGGCATGCAGCGCGCCTCCGAGATCCTGCCAGTCGCCGCCCATGCCGAGCGCGGCAGCCCGGATCGATCCACCAAAATCGAAGGCGAAGATCTGGCTGCCTTTGTAGCGCCGGAACTGCAGCGCCATTAGCGCCAGCAGCACGGATTTGCCCGCCCCTGTCGGACCGACGACCAGACTGTGGCCGACATCGCCGACATGAAGGGAAAGGCGGAACGGGGTCGAGCCTTCGGTCTTGCCGTAAAGCAAGGGGGCGTCACCGAAATGCTCGTCCCGTTCCGCTCCCGCCCATACCGCTGACAGGGGGATCAGGTGGGCGAGATTGAGTGTGGAAATGGGCGGCTGCCGGACATTGGCGTAGACATGGCCGGGGAGCGATCCGAGCCATGCCTCGAGCGCATTCATGCCTTCGATCGTGCAGGTGAAGTCGCGGCCCTGGATGACCTTTTCGACCAGCCTCAGCTTCTCCGCCGCCAGCGCCGGGTCGCGGTCCCAGACCGTGACCGTCGCAGTGACATACGCAATGCCGGCATGATCTGCGCCAAGCTCCTGCAGTGCCATGTCGGCATCAGCCGCCTTGTTCGAGGCGTCCGAATCCAGCAGCACTGACTGCTCGTTGGTCATCACCTCCTTGAGGATGGCGGCAACCGATTTGCGCTTGGCGAACCATTGCCGCCGAATCTTCGAGAGCAACTTGGTGGCGTCGGTCTTGTCGAGCATGATTGCCCGCGTCGACCAGCGGTACGGGAAGGCCTGCCGGTTGAGCTCATCAAGCAGCCCGGGAAAGGTCGCCGTCGGAAAACCGGTGATGGTGAGCGTGCGCAAATGATGGGCGCCGAGCATGGGCTCAAGCCCGCCAGTCAGCGGCTCATCGGCCAGCAGCGCGTCGAGATAGACCGGCGTTTCGGGCACGCGGACGCGCTGCGTCTTGGTCGATACCGTGCTGTGGAGATAAGTCAGCGTGGCGGCGTCATCGAGCCACGCTGCCTCGGGCATAAATCCCTCAACCAGATGCAGCACGCGGTCGGTACGATCGCCGAAGGATTTGACGAGCTCCTTGGGATCGACCCCGGTCGATGCCTTGCCTTCGTAGAGCCAGCCTTCGGCGCGCGCGGCTTCCTCGGGCGGGGGCATCCACAGGAGCGTCAGATAGTAGCCGCTTTCGAAATGCGCGCCTTCCTCACGAAACTGTTCGCGGCGTTCCCTGTCGACCAGTGCCGACACAGGATCGGGAAAGCGGGATTGCGGATAGGCTTGCGCCGCAGTGCGCTGCGCTTCGACGAAAACCGCCCATCCCGAGCCCAACCGCCGCAGGGCATTATTGAGCCGGGAGGTGACGGCCACGAGTTCAGCGGGCGTAGCACTGTCGAGATCGGGACCGCGAAAGCGCGCCGTGCGCTGGAACGATCCGTCCTTGTTGAGCACCACGCCCGGCCCCACCAGTGCGACCCAGGGGAGGAAGTCTGCGAGACTGGCGGATTTGGTCCGATATTCCTGAAGCGACATCATGGCCGCACCCAGGTCGGATATTTGAGATGGCGGCGCGCGACATCGACAAACTGGGGATCGCGGCGTGCAGCCCAGACCGAAAGCACATGACCGATTGCCCAGATTGCAAGGCCAGCGAGCCAGAGCCGCAAGCCGAGGCCAATCGCGCCCGCCAGCGTGCCATTGACGATGGCGAGTGCACGCGGTGCACCGCCGAGCAGGATCGGCTCGGCCAGTGCGCGGTGGACCGGGGCATAGAAGCCGGGGATGTCGTCTGCCGATGTCATCAGATCAGCGCTCCGCCGCCGAAGCTGAAGAAGCTCAGGAAGAAGCTCGATGCGGCAAAGGCGATGGAGAGGCCGAACACGATCTGGATCAGCCGGCGAAAGCCGCCCGACGTGTCGCCGAAGGCCAGGCTGAGGCCGGTGACGATGATGATGATCACCGCAACGATCTTGGCGACCGGCCCCTCGATGCTTTCGAGGATCGACTGCAGCGGGGCTTCCCACGGCATCGACGAACCACCGGCATGCGCCGGGGTGGCAGTGGTCACCATCACGAAAGCAGCAGTCGCAGCGAGCGCAGCGCGATTGGTGCCGCGCCGGAGGGCATGGATCATAGAGAGTCTCCTTGGGTTTGGTTGGCGGGAATCAGGCGATAGTCGCCGGTGACCGCGTCGAGCCCGTCGACGCGGGCCAGTTCGGCAAGGCGCCGCCCGGTGCCGTCGCGCACCAGTACGGCGACGAGGTTGATGGTCTCGGCGATCAGAGCGCGCGGAACGGTGACGACCGCTTCCTGGATCAGCTGTTCCATCCGCCTCAGGGCACCGATCGCGCTTCCGGCGTGGATCGTCCCGATCCCGCCGGGGTGGCCGGTGCCCCAGGCCTTGAGGAGATCAAGCGCCTCGGCGCCGCGCACTTCGCCAATCGGAATCCGGTCAGGGCGAAGGCGAAGGCTGGAACGGACCAGATCGGATAGCGAGGCAACGCCATCCTTGGTCCGCATCGCCACAAGGTTTGGCGCGCGGCATTGGAGCTCGCGGGTGTCTTCGATCAGAACGACCCGGTCGGTGGTCTTGGCGACCTCGGCGAGCAGTGCGTTCGTGAGCGTCGTTTTTCCGGTGCCAGTGCCCCCCGCGACAAGGATGTTCAGCCGCTGTGCAACGCCCGAACGAAGCCTGTCCGCTGCAGAGGCGCACATGATTCCTGCGCCGACATAGTCCTCGAGCAGAAACACCGCGACGGCGGGCTTGCGGATGGCAAAGGTGGGAGCCGCCACCACCGGTGGCAGGAGGCCTTCGAACCGTTCCCCGCTTTCCGGCAGCTCTGCTGACACGCGTGGTGCATCGCCATGAACTTCGGCACCCACATGATGGGCAACCAATCGGATGATGCGCTCACCATCGGCTGCTGTCAGGCGTTCACCGCTATCGGACAGTCCCATGCCCAACCGGTCGACCCAGAGGCGTCCGTCAGGATTGAGCATGATTTCGATGACCTGCGGGTCAGCCAGCCAGGTCGCGATCGATGCGCCCATCGCCGTGCGCAGCATGCGTGCGCCACGTGAACGTGCTTCAATTCGGACTGGCTCAGCGCCCATCGGATACCCCGCTTCAGGAGCGGGACAGGATCGTCCGGCTCGACGGGGACGAGTAAGAGACGCAGAAAAGGGGCTAGTTCAACAAGGATTTAGCGTCGTAGCAGTGGGGGATAGAAAAACAGGGAAGAGCGTAGTTCGAAGAGCTTGGACTAGGGCTTTTGCGCCGACGACGTCGTCATCCAAGCGGCAGCCTCTGACCTAATTCATGCCATTAAGCAGGGCTCGTTCAAATGTCTGGTTGCGCCAAAATTTACCGCTAACAGATGCCTCGGCGTCTGGCCAATAGCGTGTTGAATCAGGACATTCATCCCTTAGGCCCCGCCTATCCGTTGTGGTCGGCCTTCAAGAGGCGCGCAGGCGTGACGCATCATTCGGCACGTGCGAGGTCAGTGCGGCACCGCGCCCAGTTCGAAACCGGTCTTGTCGTGTAGCGCAAACCGGTCGACGATGTCCGCACTGGCTTCATTGTAGCCGAGCACTTCGACCTCGCGGCCATCACGGCGCAGGCGGGCCACGATCTTGTCGAGTGCTCCCACAGCCGAGATATCCCAGAAATGGCCGCGTGACACATCGATCGTTACGGCATCCGCACGATCCTCAACGTGGAAGGCTCGGGTAAACCGATCGACCGAAGCGAAGAAGATTTCGCCGCGTACACGGTAGGTTGCGGTGCGGCCATCGGGAGAGACCTCGCGCTCGACCGCGAAAATGCGCTGGACCTTGCCCGCAAAGAAGATGCCCGACAGCAGCACGCCCGCGAGCACGCCCAGCGAGAGGTCCTGCGTGGACACCACGACGGCCACGGTCACCAGCATGACGACCGAGGACGTCGGCGGATGGCGTCGCAGATTAGGGATCGAGTTCCACGAGAAGGTGCCGATCGAGACCATAATCATCACCGCGACCAGCGCGGGCATCGGCACACGGCCGACCCACGGCCCCAGCACGGCCAGCAGAAACAGCAGGAACGCGCCCGCAACGAAGGTCGACAGGCGGCGTCGTCCGCCAGAGGTCACGTTGATTACCGACTGTCCGATCATCGCGCAGCCGCCCATGCCGCCGAACAGCGCGGCAACGATGTTGGCGCCGCCCTGGCCCATGCACTCGCGGCGCTTGTCGCTGTCGGTATGGGTCATGTCGTCGACGATCTGGGCCGTCAGCAGCGATTCGAGCAGACCAACCGCAGCCATGGTCAGCGAATAGGGCGCGATGATCCGCAGGGTTTCCCAGTTGAGGGGCACATCCGGCAGAACGAGGCTTGGCAGCCCCTCAGGCAGCTTGCCCATGTCGCCCACGGTGTTCACCGAAAGCCCCATGCCGATGCTTATGGCGGTCAGCACGAGAATGGCCACCAACGGCGATGGCACGGCAGTGGTTAATCGCGGGAACAGGTAGATGATGGCAAGGCCGCCCGCCACCATGGCATAGGTCTCCCACCCAACGCCGGTGAGCTGCGGCAGTTGCGCGATGAAAATCAGGATGGCCAGCGCGTTGACGAACCCGGTGATGACCGAGCGGGAAACGAACTGCATGAGCAGGTCGAGCCGCAGCAGACCGGCGACAGCCTGGATCACGCCCATCAGGATGGTCGCTACAAAGAGATATTCGACACCGTGATCGCGCACGAGGGGTATGACCACCACGGCAACCGCTGCGGTTGCGGCGGAGATCATGCCGGGCCGGCCGCCAACTAGCGAGATGACGATGGCGATTGCGACCGAGGCATAAAGCCCGACGCGCGGATCGACACCGGCGATGATCGAGAAGCCGATGGCTTCGGGAATGAGCGCAACGGCCACGACAATGCCCGCCAGCACATCGGCCCGCAAACCTGCTCCGCCCGCGAACCACTCGCGGCGATAGTTTTCAAAACGGTCAGTCATTGCAAATCCACAAAAGCACGACGCGCCGCAAAGCGCGGTTGTGATGTCCGTTCGTGCATGATGTTGTCCGGCGGATCGGCGGCCGGAATAGCCACCCGGTCTTTCACCGAGTCCTTGCGGTTGACGGCCTGTTAGCTGGGAACAGGCCAATGTTCAACCGCGCCGCTCCGTTCAGGCAGCAGGGCCAATCGAGGCGAGGATGCCGCTCGCCGCTGGCACTGGTTTGTTTCCGTCCACTCGCTCGGAATAGCGGTCCACGAGTTGCTCGGCATGGGGGCGCAGGAGGATGGTGAAGCGCACCAGTTCCTCGACCACGTCCACGATCCGATCATAGTAGCTTGACGGCTTCATCCGCCCCGCCTCGTCGAACTCCTCATATGCCTTGGCGACGGAGGACTGGTTGGGAATGGTGAACATCCGCATCCAGCGCCCAAGAATGCGCAACGTGTTGACGCTGTTGAAGCTTTGCGATCCCGCACTGACCTGCATCACCGCGAGCGTGCGGCCTTGGGTGGGACGCAGCCCCTTGTAGGCCAGCGGTAAATGATCGATCTGCGTCTTCATGATCCCGGTGATCTGGCCATGCCGTTCCGGGCTGCACCAGATCTGCCCTTCCGACCACAGTGAGTGTTCGCGCAGTTCATGCACAGCCGGATGATCGTCGCCGCCCACCTGATCCGGCAAGGGTAGGTCGGAAGGATCGAAGATCCGCGTTTCGCAGCCGAAAAACTGCAACAGCCGCGCGGATTCTTCAACCACGAGGCGTGAATAGGAGCGTTCGCGCAAAGAACCGTAGAGCAGCAAGATGCGCGGCGGCGGGGCGAACGCGCCCAATCCCTCGGCTGGCGAGCGATGGGTATATTCCGGTTTGAGTGCGGGCAGATACTCGGGATCAGTCAGCGTGCGGAGCCGTTCGAAAGTCATGTCGCTCACGCCTTCTTGCCATGTGCTGGAACACTCTCCGGGAACCAGCGCCGCCCGAACCAGAAGGCAACGTTGACCAGCAGGATCAGCACCGGCACTTCCACCAGCGGACCGATGACGGCCGCAAACGCGACCGGCGA
This sequence comes from Novosphingobium sp. AAP83, assembly GCF_001295795.1. GTDB lineage: Bacteria > Pseudomonadota > Alphaproteobacteria > Sphingomonadales > Sphingomonadaceae > Novosphingobium. The sequence continues at coordinate 18,162 of NZ_LJHY01000065.1, read as the reverse complement.
GGCGAGCCCGAACGCGGCAATGGCGACGGCAATCGCGAGCTCGAAGTTATTGCCAGCTGCGGTGAACGCCACTGCCGTCGTGCGCGGATAATCGCTGGCGATCAGCTTGCCCATGAAGAAGCTGATGCTGAACTGGACCACAAAGTAGATCGTCAGCGGGATGGCGATGCGGATCGTATCGCGGGGGAGCGTGAGGATTTCGCTGCCTTTCAGGCTGAACATCGCGGTGATGGTGAACAGCAGCGCGATCAGCGTGATGGGGCCGATTTTCGGCAAGAAGGTGCGCTCATACCATTCATCGCCTTTGGCCTTCGCCAGCCATTTGCGAGTCAGGTATCCGGCAAGGAACGGGATGCCGAGATAGATCAGAACAGCTTCGGCAATCGTCCAGAAGCTGACGTTGATCACGCTGCCTTCCAGCCCGAACAGCGGTGGAAGGAAGGCGAGGAAGAACCACGCGTAAACACTGAAAAACAGGATCTGGAAGATCGAGTTGAACGCCACCAGTGCGGCGACATATTGGTTGTCTCCCTTGGCCAACTGATTCCAGACGATGACCATGGCGATGCACCGCGCAAGGCCGATGAGGATCAGCCCGGTCATGTATTCCGGCTTGTCCGAGAGGAATATAACCGCCAGCGCAAACATCAGCACAGGCCCGATGATCCAGTTCTGGATCAGCGAGATCGCAAGCACCCGCTTGTCCTCAAACACGCGCGGCAATTCCTCATACCGCACACGCGCGAGCGGAGGATACATCATCAGGATCAGGCCGATGGCGATGGGAATGTTGGTACTGCCCCACGAAAGGCTATCGATGGCATTCGGCAGGCCCTCGAACATCGACCCCAACCCGACGCCCAGCGCCATGGCGAGGAAGATCCACAAGGTCAGATAGCGATCAAGGAACGACAGGCGTTCGCGCTTGGGCTGGGCGGTCATTGTCGTTCCTGCTTCAGCCGGCGACGCGATTGCCGGCGGCGTCGATGACCTGCTCGCCATCTTCCTTGGCGAAAGCAGCGCGCTGGGCGGCAGGAATGAGGTCGAGGACCTCTTCCGACGGGCGGCACAGCTTCACGCCGAGCGGCGAGACCACCAGCGGGCGGTTGATCAGGATGGGATGCTCCATCATTGCGTCGATCAACTGCGCATCGGTGAGATCGGGGTTGTCCAAGCCGAGATCTGCATAGGGCGTGCCCTTTTCGCGCAGCAGCGCGCGCGTGGCGATGCCGGCCCGTTCGATCAGGCTTTCGAGCAAGGCGCGCGAAGGCGGTGTCTTGAGATATTCGACAACGTGCGGCTCGATCCCTGCATTGCGGATCATGGCCAGCGTGTTGCGCGAGGTCCCGCATTCGGGGTTATGGTAGATGACGATATCGGTCATGCGCTCGCTCCGCTGCTGGCACCTTCGGCCTTGCCGATTTCCTTGAGCTTCTGCTTCATCGCCATCTCGTCGATGCTGGCATGCGGCAATGTCAGGAACAGCGAGATGCGGTTAGTGAGGTAGCGCAAGGCCTGCAGAAAGGCGTCGCGCTGGCCTTCGCCCTCAACAGCTGCCGGGTCCTCGATGCCCCAGTGCGCGGTCATCGGATGCCCGATCCACACGGGGCAGGTCTCGCCAGCGGCGCTGTCGCAAACGGTGAAGATGAAATCGAATTCCGGCGAACCGGGCTTGGAGAACTCGCTCCAGCTTTTCGAATACATACCGGTGGTGTCATAGCCCATGCCGCTGAGCACCGAGAGCGCCATGGGATGAACCTCACCCTTGGGCTGGCTGCCAGCGCTCCAGGCCTTGAACCGGCCTGCGCCAAGCTTGTTCATCACCGCTTCGCCCAGGATAGAGCGCGCGCTGTTGCCGGTGCACAGGAACAGGACGTTGTAGATCTTGTCAGCCATTTGAAGCCTCAGGCGTCTTGGGGTTGGGATGGATTACAGGCCAGATCGGCCATCAGATCGCCGCACATTTCCGGTGCGCCCTGGCAGCAGTCCTGCATCAGGAACAGGAGCAGACGACGCATACCCGGATAGTCGGCGCGGTAATGGATCAAGCGGCTTTCGCGCTCCGACTGGACCAGTCCGGCGCGCTCCAGCGTGGCAAGATGATGCGACATGGTGGATGGCGGCACGCCCTGATGTTCGGCGATGGCGCCTGCGATCATGCCTTCGGGGCCAGCCTTGACCAGCATCCGGAACACCGCGAGCCGGGTTTCGTGCGCCAGGGCACCAAGCGCATCGACAGCCCAGACCTGTGCGTTGAGATCGTCCATCCAATCCACCTTTCGAGAATGATGGAAATAGCTTTAGCACTGGCCGAGTCAATCGACATTTCCAGAATCGTCAAATGATGCGTCCGCGTTGATCTGCGTCAAAGCGCATATGCGACTTACGGCATATGCAGGTCTTATGAATTTGCGCATCAATGACCTGCTGACTGCTCTGTCAGAACCAACGCGCCTGCGTGCCCTGCAAATCATCTGGGACGGCGATGAGCATTGTGTTTGCGAGTTGATGGACCGCTTGGGCGCTACCCAGTCACGAATGTCGCGGCATATGGCACGGCTCAAAGTGGCGGGCCTGCTGACCGACCGGCGCGACGCGCAATGGGTGCGTTATCGCCGCAATCCCGAACTCCCGGCGGCAACGGTGGCCATTGTTGATGCCATCCTTTCCGCACTGCCCGTGCCTGCTCCTGCACAATGCCAGAAAAAGGCTGCCTGATATGAACACCATTGCCGCAAGCTTGGGTCAGGCCCGCAAGTCGCAAGGGATTTGGTTTGCCGGGATCGCCATCTTCGTGACCGCCTGGTTTGTCCTCTACAACCAGTTGCTACCCTTCGCGCGGTGGTTGGTCACGCAACTGCCGATTACCCCCGGTAGTCATCTTGCTTCGTCGGTCGAGTTCTTCTTCTACGATACGCCCAAAGTGCTGATGCTGCTAACCTTGGTGGTGTTCGCGATGGGCGTGGTGCGCACTTTCTTCTCGCCCGAGCGCACCCGCGCCCTGCTGGCGGGCAAGCGCGAAGGGCTGGGCAACATTGCCGCCGCGCACCTCGGCATTGTCACGCCATTCTGCTCCTGCTCGGCCGTGCCGCTGTTTGTCGGATTCGTGTCTGCTGGCGTGCCGCTCGGCGTCACCTTCTCGTTCCTGATCGCCGCACCGATGGTGAACGAGATCGCGCTGGGACTTCTGTTCGCGCTGGTGGGCTGGAAAGTGGCGCTGACCTATCTCGCCTTCGGGCTGTCCATTGCCATCGTGTCGGGTTGGGTCATTGGCCGCCTGCATCTGGAAGGCTGGCTCGAACCCTGGGTGCGTGAAGTCCGCGCTGGCGAAGTTGACCTTGAGGATGAGCATCTCACCTGGGTCGACCGCTTTGAGGCGGGCTGGGATGCGGTCAAGGAGATCGTCGGCAAGGTCTGGCACTGGATCATCGCGGGGATCGCTGCCGGTGCCTTCATCCACGGCTATGTGCCCGCCGAATTGCTTTCCAGCATCATGGGCGCGGATAGCTGGTGGTCGGTGCCTGCCGCAGTTCTTCTCGGCATCCCGATGTATTCCAACGCCGCCGGGATCATCCCAGTGATCGAGGCGCTGCTGGGCAAAGGCGCGGCGCTTGGCACTGTCCTCGCCTTCATGATGTCGGTCATCGCGCTGTCGCTCCCCGAAATGATCATCCTGCGCAAGGTGCTCAGCCTCAAACTGATCGCGGTGTTTGTTGCCGTGGTTGGCACCGGCATCCTTGGCGTTGGTTACCTGTTCAACGCATTGTTCTCCTGAAAGGCCCATTCCCATGAAAGACATCAAGGTGCTCGGCCCCGGCTGCAAGCGGTGCCAGACAACAGAAGATATGGTGAAGGCCGCCGCTGCCGCGCTTGGCATCGAGGCGTCGATCGAAAAGATCACCGACTACGCCGAGATGGCCAAGTACGGCATTCCCTCAACGCCGGGCATCGTGATCGATGGCAAGGTCGTTCATGCTGGCGGACTGCCGAAGGAAGACGACCTCAAGCGTTGGCTTCAGGCCTAAGGGCGTGGAGACCCACGACATTGTCATTATCGGTGGCGGCCAGTTGGGGCTGTCCCTGGGCTACTATCTCCACCGCGCCAAGGCCGATTTCCTGATCCTCGATGCCGAGGATGGTCCCGGCGGTGCCTGGCGGCATGGCTGGGAATCGTTGCGGCTGTTTTCGCCCGCGGGATACAGTTCACTGCCCGGATGGCTGATGCCACCGCCCAATCATGACGGCTATCCAACCCGTGATGATGTTCTGAGCTATCTGACCCGGTACGAGGAACGCTATCACCTGCCTGTTCGGCGACCGGCCAGAGTGACGAGAGTTCAGCGGGGCAGTGATCATCTGGAAATCGAGACCGCCTCAGAGCGATTGGCTGCACGGCATGTGGTCAGCGCAACGGGCACATGGTCGCAACCCTATATTCCCGACATGCCGGGCCGTGACCTGTTTCAGGGCGCGCAGGTCCATTCGGCCCGATATGTGCGGCCTGAGGACTTTGCCGGTCAGACGGTGCTGGTGGTCGGCGGCGGGAACAGCGGCGCGCAGATCATGGCCGAGGTCGCACCGATCGCCCGCGCGCTCTGGGTTACGACCCAAGACCCTGTATTCCTGCCAGATGATGTCGATGGCCGCGTTCTGTTCGAACGTGCGGTCGCGCGGATGAAAGCAGGGCCGAGCGAGACACCGGTCGGAGGCATTGGCGATATCGTGATGGTGCCGCCGGTCAGGGAGGCACGCGGCCGAGGCGATCTCAGCTCCGTGCGCCCCTTCAAACGAATTAGTGCGATAGGCGTCGTCTGGGACGACGGCTCTGAATTGGCAGTCGATGCCATCATCTGGTGCACCGGCTTCCGCGCCGCGCTCAATTATCTGACGTCGCTCGACGTAATCGAGCCTGACGGGCGGGTAGAGGTCGATGGGCAACGATCTATCAAGGAACCGCGCCTGTGGCTTGCCGGCTATGGTGACTGGACTGGGGCAGGCTCCGCGACGCTGATGGGCGCGGCCCGGACCTCCCGGGATCTCGCGTCGCAACTGGTCGCCGCAAGCGCACTCAGCAGCCAACCCTGAGGTTGGCGAAGCGGAGTATACTGAGGGTGTCAATTGCAGCTCGAACGGTGCGCATAGGCGGAGATGTAGAAATTCTTGAAACTTTCATAATTAGGAAGTATTGAGAATTTTATGTCCAGCCTAGCGCAACAGGTATCCGCAAGCGCGCTGCGCGACCGGGTCTTCAATGAACGCCAGCTCAGCGAACTGCTGGGGGGAGGCGATGCCCGGCGTTATGGCCTCGTCAACCGCGCCCTCAAGGACGGGTCACTCATTCGCCTGAAGCGCGGGGTTTATACGCTTGCCAAGGCGCATCGAAGCGCTCCTGTGCATCCCTTCGCGGTGGCGCAGGCTTTGCTTCCCGGGAGCTATATTTCCTTTGAAAGCGCGCTGGCTTACCATGGCTGGATTCCTGAGGCGGTGCTTGTCACTGCCAACGTGACGCCGGGGCGTAAAACGCTGGAGATCCCGGCCACCGAATTCGGCTCCTTCAAATATCATCCGCTCGCCATTGCTGATTATTGCTTCCTTGGCGGCGTCGAACGGGTGACCTTCGACAAGCTCACCGCCTTTGTCGCTAGGCCGCTGCGCGCCCTTATGGATCTTGTCGCCCTGCGCAAAGTGGAATGGTCTGGCCTCGATTGGCTGACCAGTGGCATGCGGATCGATGACGAGGCGCTTCTGGCATTGACGGAAAGGGACTTTGCCGCAGTGAAGTCGGTTTACAAGCACAAGGCAGTCAATGCCTTCCTTTCCGAGCTTGAAGATGTGGTTCTGACGACAAAACGGGCTCAAGGCAGGGGATCGCTGCATGATTGACATCATCAAGGAAAAGCTCGGCCGCTATGGCGCCACCAATGCGCTTGAAGAGGAAAACGCGCTCAAGGAGATCCTCCAGGAGATTGCGTTATACGCGCTGTGGCGCGCCGATTTCTTCGATTGTGCCTTGTTCCAGGGCGGCACCAGCCTGCGCATTCTGCACGGCCTGCCACGCTTTTCCGAGGACTTGGACTTTCTCCTGCGCGTGCCGAACATGGACTTCGACTGGTCCCCTTACCTCGAGGGGATGACCGAGGTGTTCGGCCAGTTCGGGCTGGCACTGGAAGCTCAGCCCAAGCCGCGTATGGATACGGCCATTCGCCAAGCGCTGCTCAAGGACGATTCCATCGCCAGCCAGCTCGACTTGTCATTCGCAGGCACCGGCCATCGCAAGGCGATCAAGATCAAGCTGGAAATTGATGTGAACCCGCCCGCAGGATCGGACGAGGCAACTACCTACCTTGATTTTCCAGCTGATTATGAGGTGCGCCACCAAGATCTGGCATCCAATTTCGCGCTGAAGATCCATGCCTTGCTATGCCGAGGCTTCCTCAAAGGTCGCGACTGGTTCGACTTCTCCTGGTATGTTTCGCGCGGGCTCGAACCCAATTTCGTCCTTTTGCAAAACGCGCTCGTTCAGGCAGGGCCATGGGCCGGTGACGGGTCGCTCCACGTCGACATGGCATGGTTGAAGGCTGCGCTTTCTGGCACAATCACTCGGATCGAGTGGAAGGAAGCGGCAAAGGATGTCGAGCGCTTCCTGCGTCCTGCCGATCTCAAATCGGTTGATCTGTGGAGTGAGCGCTTTTTCCTCGCCAAGGTCGATAAGCTCGCCGGGGGATAAGCGGATGGATGATTGTCCGCCTGCCGCGCTAGCTTTGAGCGCATTGCGAGATCAGGCGTCAGTCGCGCTCGGTATCTCTCGCCCCACTTCATCCCGCAGCTTCGGCCCCGCCTCCATCCGCCGGGAAAGTGATTCCACAAATCCGTGCCACCTCTTCTTGCCCATCGCCTGCGCCGCCTTCATTGCCGTGTCGGGTAGCGGCGGATTGCTAGTGAGCCAGAAGCGCACGAACAGGCCAATCGCTTCATTCGTCAATTCCACATGCCATTCGAGCCGATCCAGTTGCCGCGACAGGCGATCGAGCCGCCTCGCCAGAGCGGCTTCCATCCGCTCATCCTGATCGGATTGCAGCAGGGACATCAACGCCGCTTCCACCACTTCGGTGCGCGAGACGCCGCGGGCATGAGCGCGTTCCTCCAGCAATTTGGCCAGTTCGATATCGAGCCGGAAGGTTTGTTTGCTGTGGGGCTTCTTCCTCACAGGTCGATGCCGTCATCGGGGTCGAGCGATGCATTTCGGGCATTGCGATGCATTGTGCGATCAGCTTCCCGTTTGGCCCTGGCTGCGTCATCCTCGGGCGCATCGCGATCAAGATCGAACTCATTGACCGGTGGCTTGGGGACGGGAACGACATCCTCATGTTCACCCAGTTCGGGTTCTCGCCTGATGCCGGAGTTCGCCGTATCATTTTCAGATTCGGCCCCATCGGCATCTGACGGCACATCCGGTTTTGGCTGATCAACCGGCGGCTGTTCGGAGCTTTTCGCTTCGGCCTGGGCTGGTTTGGTCGGCAGCGGTGCCACAATGGGTGCGAGCGCAGACCAGTCGTCCTTTGGCCGTTTTTTCGGGTGCAGCGGTTTGGGGGTGGGTGCCGGTAGAAGGCGCGCGCGGAACCTCGGGTCGAGAAAGTATTTTGCCTTTTCCGCGCGGATCGGCGGCGTGCTGGCCACCAGAACAATCTCCTCGTGCTCAGAAAACTGCTGAACTTCGCCGGGGGTCAGCAACGGCCTCGCGGTCTCAGTACGTGAGACCATGATATGGCCGAGCCATGGCGAGAGGCGATGCCCGGCATAATTCTTCATTGCCCGCATCTGGGTGGCGGTGCCGAGCGCATTGGAAACGCGGCTGGCGGTATTGTCATCATTGGCCGCGAAAGCGACGCGGACATGGCAATTGTCGAGAATGGCGTTGTTCGACCCGTAGGCTTTTTCAATCTGGTTCAGCGACTGCGCGATCAGGAATGCCTTGATCCCGTAGCCTGCAACAAAGGCCAGGGCGCTTTCGAAGAAATCGAGCCGCCCCAAAGCCGGGAATTCGTCGAGCATGAACATCACGCGCTGCCGGCGACCCTTGGCTTTCAGCTCTTCGGTCAAGCGGCGACCGATCTGATTGAGCATCAGGCGGACGAGTGGCTTGGTTCGGCTGATATCGGAAGGAGGAATGACCAGATAGAGCGACACAGGTGCCGCTGAATCGACAAGATCGGTGATGCGCCAGTCCGAGGCGCCGGTGACCTGCGCAATCACCGGGTCGCGGTAGAGGCCGAGGAACGACATGGCCGTCGACAGGACGCCAGACCGCTCATTGTCAGACTTGTTCAGCAGTTCCTGTGCTGCGGCTGCTACAACGGGGTGGATACCGTCCTTACCGAGGTGCGGGGTCGTCTTCATGCGGTGCAGCGTGGTTTCGATCGAACGGCGCGGATCAGAAAGGAAGCCAGCGACCCCGGCCAGCGACTTGTCCTTCTCGGCATAGAGGACGTGCAGGATGGTGCCGACGAGTAGCGAGTGGCTGGTCTTCTCCCAATGCGTGCGCTTTTCCAATGACCCTTCGGGGTCGATCAATATGTCTGCGATGTTCTGGGCGTCACGTACCTCCCCATCGCCCTTCCGGACTTCGAGCAGCGGATTGTAGGGATTGGATGCGGGGTTGGTCGGATCGAACAGCAGGACGCGGCCGTGTCGGGCGCGAAAGCCCGCCGTCAGATCCCAGTTCTCGCCCTTGATATCATGGACGATGCAGCTGCCCGGCCAAGCGAGCAGCGACGGGATGACGAGACCCACGCCTTTGCCGGAACGGGTCGGCGCAAAGCAGAGAATATGTTCGGGACCATTGTGCCGCAGATACCGGTTCTTGTGCGAGCCGATCACCACGCCGTCCTGCTTCAGGAGGCCAGCCTTGCGGATTTCCTTGTCGGTCGCCCAGCGCGCGGAACCGTAGGTCTCTGACTGCTTCTCCTCCCGCGCGCGCCACACCGACATTGCAATCGCGATAACTATGGCGGCCATGGCACCCGAGACCGCGATGAATGCGCCGGTCTGGAAGATCTGCGGTGCATAGGCGTCGAACGCAAACCACCACCAGAAGAAGGCGTAGGGCGGGTAGATTGGCCAAGGTCCAAGCCAGAACCAAGGCTGGCCGAGCTCGGGTTGGTACGCAAGGGCGTGGGCCGTCCATTGGGTGGCACACCAGATGCCAAGCAAGGTGACGCTTATGACGGCGATGACCTGACCCCAGAGAATACGGGTGGCGTTCATTGAAAGCTACTCCTGATGAGGGGGTAAATGAGGGTCACAGGCTGATCCCGCGGCCCAAGGCCCAGTCGACAGTACCGCCCGGCGACATGGTGCCGGTGATGTGCTGGCCGAGGTGCTGATCGAGCGCCGGGCGCCAGGGCACGAGCTGAAAGCCCAGCCCTTCGTCGATCATCGCGAAGCGGCCCGTCGAAAGCGTCACCCGCTCCCGATAGATGCCGCTGACATAGTCGCCTGCGCCCGACGGTTTGTGCTCAAGTCCCGTGCGCGCGGCGATGGCCTGCGTGGCGGCCGTCAGTTCCTGATTCTTCAGCGTCCCGACGAGATCCTTAGCAAGGATGACCCGCTGGCCCTGCCGGCGGGCAAGCCCCTGCGTTTCGAGATGGCTGGCGCGGGCATCCAACGCATCGCGCACCTCGCGCCCGAAACCATTGCCCGTTGCGACGGGATCGCGGGCCACAAGCTGGCGATCAAGCCACGTCGCGCCAGGTGCTTTGATCTGTGCCTCGAGGGGTATGTCTGATCGTGTGGCGAGCGACAGCCGGTCATCCCCTTTGGCATCCTCCCATGAGCGCAGTTCGACGATCGATCCGGCTTTGGCATCGCCGGTCATCTCCATGTCATTGAACCGCAGATGGTGCGTGCGACCATCGACACCGTCGACGATGGCATAGGCACTGCCCGTCAGCTCGTCGTGGAGGCCACGTTCGACCAGGCGCCCGATGACCGGCTCGCTTGGGACGTCCTGATGCAGGGCCAATGCCGATACATCAAACCGCCCGCCGTCGCGGCTCATGGCATTGTGCATCGTCTTGATGATGTCGTTACGCACCGAAAGATCGCGCAATGTGTTTTCGGCACCGGGCTCCAGCGCCCACACCGCAGGCCCTTCGCGTGCCGCCAGTCCCAGCTGTTCCAGTTTGGCGGCGCGGCCCAGAAGCAGCCGGCGCATTTCGGGATCGGCGTCGCCGCCTGGACGCAGATCGACAAGGCCTGCAGTATCCTGCCCCAAGCGTTCAAGCTGCCGGTCAAGACTGGTCCAGCGCTCGGCATCGACCTCGCGTTCGAGCGCGGTGCGGATGTCCAGCTCTGTGCGCGGCCCCAGTTCGAGCGTCACCCGCTCTTCCGCCCGGAACCGCAGCCCTTCGCTGATATAGCCCCGGTCAATGACAAGATCGGCGCCGTCGCTGGCAACGCCGCGCACCAGCACATGGATGTGCGGATTGTCGGTGTTCCAATGGTCAACGGCTACCCAGTCCAGTTCGGTGCCCAGATCCTTGGCCGCGTCAGCCATCAATTCGCGGGTGAAGCTGCGCAGGTCTTCCATGTCCCCGGCGTCTTCGGGCGAGACGATGAAGCGAAAGTGGTGCCGGTCATCTTCGCAACGCCCTGCAAAGGCATCCCGATCAGCCCTGTCGGTCTGGGCATCGAACATCGAGGCGTCGCGCCCGTCGCGGGACACGCCGTCACGCTCAAGATACTTGATGTGCTTTGCCAGCGGTGCGGCGCGGTAATGCGCACCTTTATGGCGAGCGATGCGCGCCATAACAGTAACGCGGCGTTGGCCAGGTGTGCGGCGCATCGCGGCAACCGTCCGACGCCCGCGCGCGGCTTTGCCGCTGCCACTCCCGCGTTTCAGACCCGCTCGCCGTGAACCCGCATGGCCCGCCTTGTTGGCGGCACGCTGGACCTGAGCCGCCAGCTTCTGGCTTCGCCGTCCAGAGGCTGCACCGCTGTCCCTGCTTCTTCCCGGCCGCACCCGAAATTCATTGTCGTCGCGGCTCATTTTGAAGGTGCCAGACGATTGCGCGGCAGATTTCCGGGCGCGTGGGAAACATCGTATGGCAGGCCTTGCCCGGTGCCATACGAAATTATCGCGCTACAACAACCACATGAGGGCCAGGTGCTGGCACTCCTTTTATCTTGCCCTCCAAAAATGCCCTCTCGCTCAAACACGAGCTTCCCCGCCGTCCCTTTCCGACACGACGCCCGAACCGTCGGAGATGCGCTGGCGTAACCCATCACGGATTTCGCGGTGAAAGCGACACAAACAGGGGGTGCGGCGCAGGGCTCGATAACGGCAAAGAGGCCGACGGCGACGCAAGCTGGGTGCGCTGTGGCTGCACATCGGCAGCACCGTCATTGCTGCTCGCTTCTACATCGCCGCGCGGTGTGAACAATGTAGCCTGACGCCAGGGATGAGCATTGGCAGGTGGCATGGCAGCAGGCGAAGCGATGCTGGCCATTCCAAGACCTGGCGCGATCTGGGCGACGTAGTTGACGGTTTCTGCCGGAAGACTGCGACGACCGGCAACATAGTCATCGGCACGGCCTGGTCCCGCATTGTAGGCCGCCAGCATCAAGCTGACATTGCGATACCGATCCCACATGGCGCGCAGATAGGCCGCACCTCCAAGGATGTTCGCACGCTCATCGAACGGGTCAGAGCCAAGGCCATGCCGCGCGCTCAGCATAGACCAAGTGCCGGGCATGATCTGCATCAGCCCTATGGCTCCTGCAGACGAAACCGCGCGCGAATTGCCGCGACTTTCCGCCCGCATCACAGCCCATATCCACAGCTCGGGAATGCCGAAGCGCTGCGATGCCTCTGCGACATGCGGCGCATAAGGATGCGCTGCAAACTGGTCAGGCACCGTCGCAACTGCGGCAACCGGAGAAGTCGCCGCTGCCAGGCCGAGAGCGAAACAAGTGCCGGGAAGGAGAAGGTGAAGGCGCAGCCGAACGGCAATCCGAACTACGGAACACCTGCGACGGCGAAGCGAAGCAACGGTCATGGCCTATTTCCGATCGCGATTGGTCGGACGCGACCAGAGCAGGTGATGCTCGTCGTCACGGGACATGGACCGAAGCAGGTTGGCGCGCAGGGGATGGGCAAAGGACGGGTCGTCGATCTGCACCGCGACAAAGGCACCGGCGCGCTCGCCTGTGCGGTTCCAGCCAGCACCAATTTCAGTGCCGGTTTCGGCATCGCCGAGCAGCACGCGCCAGTCGGGTGCATTGTCGCTGTCGTTCGATGGAGCCGGGACGAGCGTCACGACAGCATCGAGCATGAGAGTCCGGATTTGCCCCGTGAAACTGTCTTGCGCGGAATGAAAGACACCGATCATCATGGTCTGTGCTCCTGGTTGGTGGTTGGGGAAGCGGCGGATGCACCAAAGCCACGCCAGCGCAGGGGCTGGTCAGGTGCATCACGGGTAAGGATGGGGTGTGCCGTGCCGATAAGACCGGCTGCGGGCAGAGCGCCGAAATAGCGCCCATCAAGGCTGTCGGGTGCCGGGTTCAACAGGAACAATTCGTCTGTCCGAACGCGGTGACAGCCCTGCCAGCTTGGCAAAGGCCGACCCATTCTGTCGTGCGATTTGGCTATGGCGACACGCTTGCCGTCCACCGAGACGACAGCGCCGGCGCGGCACACCCATTGCCCGGGCAAAGCCGCGACATGTTTCATGAGCGGTACGCCGATCGGCAGATAATGGCGCTCGGCCATCATCCGCGTGGTCGCAGTCGGCGGCACAATGGCGACCAGTTCGCCGGGCCTTGCGCGTGTATCGCCCTCGAGGCGATAGAGGCCGATGGGCGCACTGGCGCTCGCGTTCCACATCAGTCGCGGTCGCGGCGACAGCATGGCGACTGCTGAGAACCCGGCGCTGAACAAGCCTGCCCACAGTATCGTGGCGCGAACATAGCGGCGGCTCATGCTTCGAGCGCCTTGCGCCGGAGCCAGGCCGCGTGCCGCTCCGCTGTGTAAGCCCTGAACGGCATTCTGGCATTCAGCCGGTTGCCGACGTGGCGCCAGTGATCTGGCGATGCGTCGCACGGATCAACACCGGCGGCTTCGACCGCATCGACGGCCTGCAACACCTGTGCGACCTTGGGCCAGCCCTCGATGTGCAGCAGGATGTCAGCGCCGGGACGGACAAACGGCAACGTCGTGTAGGCCTCGCCCGGTGCCACTGCCGTCACGATGTCGATGCACGAATGGATGGTGCCATAGTCGTTCGACGACCAGCGCACGAAGGCGAAGACCGCGCCGGGACGGAAGGCGATGACGCGCGTGCGGCGGTTGATGATCGTGTCAGCCGCAATGCGACCGAAGCGGATCCATTGTTCGTAGCGCTTCTCGATCCAGGTCACTTCGACCTCGGTCAAGGCGCTGGCTGTTGCTGACCTGATGGCGTGCGAGGAGCTGTGCCGCTGCGCAGTTGGCTCGCTCATGGCCGCGCTCCTGCCACCGCGAACCCGACAAGCTTGACGCGGGCGTTGAGCAGGCCCGTTGCACCGAGATTATCCACAGGCTGAAAAAGGGTTAGCAAGAATCCGAAGGATTCTTTTCTATTAGCATCGTTAGAGGAGCGCCGATTTACCGCAGATTTCTGCGGGTTTCCGCATGGTCCCGGTTTTCGATAGGCCGAGGATCGGGTTTCCGATGGGCCGAGTCCGACGGTTTTTAATAGGCCGAATGTCATGCCAACTTCTCCACAGGGAAACCGACGCGCCGGGCAGCGGCAACGAACGGGTCGACGGGGATGGGTTTGAAGATCAGCCGCTCGCGGCCGAAGCTGTGCTCAAGGCTCAGATGGTAGCCCGGGAGAGACTGCCGCCGGACGATGGTCCGCAGCTCGAATGCGAATTGCTTGAGCGGCGAAAGCGCACCTGATTTGAGATGAAGGTGCGGAACGTCGAAGCTCCAGCCACCGCGCTGATGTCCACCATGCTTGCGCACGATACGGTAGAGCCAGCGCTCAACGCCCCCTGTCAGCTTGAAATAGGCGCGGTCGATCGTCAGGATCAGGCCGCGATCGAGCACACCCGCATAGAACCAGTCGGGCAGGATAAGCTCGATGCCAACGGCGCGGCCACGGTCGTCGAGTGTTTCCCGCCATTCGTTGATCCAGGAGAAGCGGTGGCGTCGGCGCTGGTGTTGCTGGCGGATCGACGTGGCAACGGTCGTCGATTGCAAGCGGTCGAGCGCTGCGCGCAGCCGCTCATAATGGTCCTTGCCCGTCCCGCGCCCGATGAAGGTCAGAATCTCGTGCGGACGGGCGGCGATGTGCCGAGATGTCGGGCGGCCTGCGTCGCGCGCTTCGACGAGCTGACTCGCCGCCCAAATCAGAATGTCGGCATCCCAGATGGTCGCCATGCCGTGTTCGGCTACAGCTTCGACCGAGATCCACGTGGCCCCCATCGCAAAGTCGATCGGTGCGGAGCGCCGCGACTTGGCAAGGCTGAAGAAGGGCCAGGACATCAGATCCTGAGCATCGCGCGCGGCAATGTCACCGGGCATCGAGTAGAACAGGTCGAGCTGTTGCTGGGGGCTCACCGAACGCATCAACGGCGCACCGGTCGTGCTGACAGGCAAATGCCTTGTCCGGGATCGGATGTTGAATTGCGGCGACCATTTTGCGCCCAGGCATCGAGATCGACTATGGCATAGACAATCCGCCGACCGAGTTTGTGAAAGGCCGGCCCCGTCCCATAGCAACGATGCTTTTCAAGCGTGCGGGCTGACAGACCCAAATGCACGGCAGCATCTGGCGTCCTGACATAACGCGGGAATACCGGGACGAAATCTCCATCCATGAAATGTCTCCTGTGAAGTGCCGGACACAAGGGGTTGGCCCGGCGAGCAGGAGGCGAGATTTGAGATTTTCAGGGACTTGGGTGAACGGACATAAGGCGTGGCTTCCGAATGTCCCGATCAGTGGCCGCTCAACAGGGCTAGATAGCCGCCGTCGCGCATGGCGAGCGCCTGTCGCTGCCAGCGAGCAATTCGTTTGCGCTCGCTCGACGTATCCCATTCGGCGGCCGAATATCGTCCGGCATCGCGGGCGATAAGTTCGATGGCCAATTCGCGCGTGGTTGCACCGCCGGACAGCGCATCGAGCAACCGAAGCCATTGGACCAGACGCCAGTGCTCTGACGGACCGGGCGCAAGGCAGAACGGGAGCTTCTTCACATGTCCGAGATGGCAATGTTCATGAAAGTCGCAAACAGCGGCCTGCCGTGTTTCCCAAAATGCGTCGCCCGGAAGAACATAGGCGAGCGGTTCGGTCTCTGTTGTCTCGCCGCAAATATTCAGGCGGTAGCGGCGCTTAGCCGTCGATAGGACGAGATGCCGCCCTTCCTCATCGCGGTGCTGGGCCGCGATATTCATGCTCCCGACAATTTCGACTTGGCTGCAGCCGTCACAAGGGAATGGTGCCGGGCGCAAAAGGATGACGCTGGCCGCTGTAGATGGGTGCCAGATGATCGGGAGATGGTGGGCCGGGAGGTCAGGGTCCGCAGCGAAAGACCAACCCCCAGCGCCGGGCCAGACGCCTCAGCGCGAGTGGCGCAGCGTCAACGGCTTCAGCATATTGGTCGCGGTATTCAGGATTGCGGCGCAGGAATTCCTGCGCGAAATCCGTGCGGTCATAGGTTTCATACGCTTTGGCGTAATTCTCCGAACGCCAGTCGGGCGGCTTCTCCATCGCACCTCTCCTATGAGGTTTTTTTGGAGTCGAACGATCACGTCGGAGCCGTGAAGAGTGAAGTGCTCGAGTCAGTTCCGGGCTCCCCCGCGGCAGGGCACAATCGATTGCGCCATATTGGTGTTAACTGCTGGGTTTTATTGGGTTCGTGGGACCAGAAGGTGTTTGTAGCCGTGTTGCGTCATCCACTTGGCGCGGGCGAGATGGGTATCATAGACCCTTCGCGCACGCTCCGGCTCACTGGCAGGATCGATGGCGAAGATGATTGAAACCACCTCTTCCCATGAAGCCTCGTCCTTTTCGGCATCCAGCAGGCGAAGATACGTGACGAGGTGGCGCTCATCATACTCGCTCAATCGGCCTGACTGCGGTGGTTCATCGGCAAACTCAGGAGCCGACATGGGTCTCTCCTTGTAGCAAAACCTGTTTAGTGACTGCGCCCCTGCAACGCGCGCAGAGAAGCAGGGTGAACTTATCCCCAATCGGGCAGTGCGCTATCCCCAGCACGGGATAATGCCGAGCCCAGATTGCCGGGACAAAACATTCCCAGAGGCAATGATCTGCCTGTTGTAGTTCAGAAATTGTAAAATTGCTGCTGAGATTCGGTGAATGGCGGTGGGTTTGCGTTCAACGACCGCCAGGTTTCTCGAAAAATCGCACGGGATCGACGGCAAGTTCTTCTGCGAGTCGCTCGATAGTGTCGAGCGTCGGCGAATTGGCTGCGCGTTCGAGAAGGCCAACATAGTTGCGGTTGATTCCGGCACGATGCGCCAATTCCTCCTGCGAAAGCCCACTGGCGTGTCGCAATCGCCTTAAATTCGTCCCAAAAATCTCCCGAAGCCTCATGCTTCGTGGGTCGGCGTAACCCTAATATACTGCCACCCAATATACTAGGGATTCGTCATCGCCCGGTGTGACCCGGGCGATGACTTGGCCGATTCAATGGTCGTTGCGGCGGCTCGGGCGGTTCCAGACCAGATCGTGACTGCCGTCCTCGGCTTCGAAGAGCTGGGCGAAAATGGGCGCCATGAAGCTGGGGTCGTCGAGCTTCACCGAGAGGTACGGCCGGTCGTCCTGGGTGTGCTTTTTCCAGGCTGCGCCGATTTCGACTTCGCCGATGAGGACGCGGTGGGTGGGGGCATTGCCGCTGGTGTTTTCTTCCGCGACGATCCTGACTGATTTAGCCTGAAGTGCGAGAGTGACGATCTGGCCCCGGAGTTCGCCCGAAACCATCTTGAAGTTGCCGATCTTTGCCATGGATATTTCCTTTCCGTTGGACGGGACCGCGCCAGTGCGGCCTCGATGCGCGGATAAGGGTCAGCCAGTGGCAGGCGCCGCAGCGTCAGCCCGCAGCGTTAGCGAAGGACGGTGTGGTCGGGCTTTCTTGTCTCGCGAGGAACGGCGGAACGCCGGGGGAAGAAAGTTTGGCAAGCACCGTTGCGGCAAGCCTGCCAAGCGAAGCGTCTGGCTGACATGGGCGCGGATCGAAAGAGGCCGTACTGGTCGGTTCTGCCCGGAAGGCCGCCAGATGCTGATCGCATGCACTGGCTCGGGTGAACGCTGGCCCTGAACCCTCGGTTCAAAATCGGCCAAGCGGAGGACGCGACTGGAACACCGGTATTGCCCCCTCACGGCTATCACTCGGCGAACATTGATTGGCCTGTAGAGGCTTGCCCAGCCACGGGATCGGCAAACTGTGAGGTGACGCGCGTATCACGCTCCGACATCGTCACGCTTCGCCATGCCGAGAGGGATGTCGCCATAGCAGCGATGGATCCAAGGATCGCCAGCAGCATGCTGTTGTCCGTTGCCAGTGATCCAAGCGCGTGCGCGGCCTGAAAACCGGCGAATCCCGCAGGTATGGCAAAGAGGAGCGCGATCCCGGCACGGAGCATGGGGGAGCGGACAAAGGCGATAAGGCACTGTCCAATCAGAAGCGTAGCAATGCCTGCCGACAGTCCGCCCAAGATTGCTCCGAGATGGCCGACATCATGGCGGAGCAGCAGGAAAGCACAAGTGAGCCCGGCATAGACAGGCAGCGCGTAGCTGGCGAGGCGGAAGAGCAGCGCGAGCACATAAAGGCCAGCCACGGCCCCGAGGATGAGAAAAATGGTCATAAGCGTCCCTTGTCTGGACGCGCTCGCCACCACCTCCTCAGCGCAATCTGCGGTGCAAGAATAGCACGGCAGGGCACAGGCCGAAAAGGCGAAATGTGCCTGAGGCTAGCGGCTGAAGGGGTCATATTCGCGAACCACCTGTTCCGGGTCACCGTCAAATTCGTCAGCGGGGATGACGAAGTAGCCCTGATTGGTTTCGATGAGGACGATGACCGTCATCAGCGTCCGGGAGAGGTTCCAGCCAAGCGATTGTGCGGTTGCCAGTGGCATGTTGCGGCTCCTGCCTAGGAGCG
>NZ_LJHY01000064.1 GCF_001295795.1 Novosphingobium sp. AAP83 | reverse complement strand
AAGATCGGTCAGTGAGTAGATCTGGTCACGACCCAATTGTTCAGCAGTCGTTACGGTTACCGCCAAAGGTACATCGATGAGCCTTTCATTGCGCAAACGCGCTGTCACGATGATGGTACCATCTTCATTGACTGTAGTTTCATTGGCCGATTGCGGCGCGCTCACTTCTTGTGCGTGCGCGGCAGATGCCAGCGCCAGAAGTGATACGGTACAAATGTTGGCCGAACTGATCGCAAGCGCTTTGAGACCTATCATAATCCAATCCTCCCCTTAGTGTCGCGCGGGTGCCCTTTGGCACCTTGTTCCCAGCCGCGTTTTGTGACGGGTCGTCCGATAAGAAAAGTCGCAAATTCCCTATGATAAGATAGCGCTGGATTATGGTTTACCTCTGCCGAACCAAACTATCGCAGCTGGCATTCAATCGTTCAGGCTTTGCTTGATCGATTGCGGTCTTTTGTCTGCGTGATGGCGACGAATGTTGAGTTACAATGAGCATTGATCGGGGAGGGGCGGTATTCATCACCGAGAATTGTGCCATGCCGATTTCGCTGGCTAACGGTCGGGAGGCGTCGGAGCGATCGACATGGACCCAATGAGTGCGATCCGCAGCGGAGATCGAGCCACGTCTTCAGATATAACGTTGGTCGGCCCCGACCAGAACTTCTAACCGGTGCGTTCGCGTAAGCGCGTTCTTACACAGCCCCACTCGGAAAGTGCTCTAGTGGTTCGATTCTGACATTTGCATCCCTGTGGGGATGGGTTGGAGCAAATGTCAAAATAAATCCACTAGTGGTCCAGCAATTCTCGCACTAGCATTTCGGCGGGGAAGTTCTGATAGCTGACCGGCCGCAAGAAGCGCTCGATAGCGAGACTGCCCACCGAAGTTGTTCGCGAATCTGATGTTGCCGGAAACGGACCTCCGTGGACCATCGCAGAACAAACTTCCACGCCAGTAGGCCACCCGTTCAAAAGGATACGTCCGGCCTTGCGTTCCAGCAGCGGAAGCAGACGTTGAGCCATTTCCTGATCGGCCGCGTCCATGTGCATGGTAGCTGTCAACTGACCTTCAAGAGCATTCAGAACCGCCACTTGCTCGGCTTCATTGGTGCAAACAATCATCATCGATGATGCGCCGAACACTTCGCAGGCCAAATCAGGGTGTGCCAAAAACTGTGTGGCAGTCGTGCGGAACAGATAGCTGCCCGCGCTTGTGGCATCGCCGACATCCCTGCTGCAAGCTAACAATTCCAAAGCATAGTGCGCCGTCAATGATGCAGTTTGCTTCACGTATGCGTTACAAATGCCGCGGCTGAGCATGACCTGTGCCGGTGCAGAAAGGACAGCCTGGATTGCCGCCTGTGTGAAAGCGTCAAGGCCGTCGCCTGAAATTGCTATGACAAGCCCCGGGTTTGTGCAGAATTGGCCTGCACCCATCGTCAGAGAGTTCACGAATTGGCCACCAAGCTCTTCCCCGCGCACTTTCAATGCTTCTGGCAAGAGAAGCACGGGGTTCGTGCTCGACATTTCAGCATATACCGGGATCGGTACGTGTCGGGCTTGGGCGATCTTCAACAGTGCCAAACCTCCCGCGCGGGATCCTGTAAACCCCACCGCACTAATGCGCGAATCGCGAACCAGTGTCTCGCCCAGTTCATGCGACGGGCCGGCAACGTGCTGGAATACCCCTTTTGGTAGCCCGCATGCTGTGGCAGCGCTAGAAATTGCTGAAGCTACCAACATGCTTGTTAACGGGTGCGCTGGATGACCTTTGACCACCACAGGGCAACCGGCTGCCAGCGCTGAAGCGGTATCGCCACCAGCGGTTGAGAATGCGAGCGGGAAGTTCGAAGCACCGAACACGGCCACGGGGCCCAAAGGGATCATGCGCAACCGGATATCCGGGCGAGGCACCGGTGCGCGGTCAGGTAGAGCAGGATCAATCTGCACTCGCAGCCAATTTCCTGAACGGACCACATCTGCAAACAGGCGGAGTTGGCCGATGGTCCGCCCACGCTCACCCTCAAGTCGCACGCGCGGCAATCCGCTTTCACACATCGCAGTCTCGATGAGCTGATCCCCGATGGCCAAAATCTGGTCGGCAATTGCCTCAAGGAAGCGCGCGCGCAATTCATAGTCGGCGGTGCGATAGGTATCGAACGCAGCTTCGGCCAGCGCGCAAGCACGTTCGACTTCGTCTGGCCCATGGACCGGCAAATCCTCGCCAAAGGCTTCCCCGGATGCAGCGTTTACGGAGCGGAATGCGGTCATGGCTACAAATTCCCGAGTGTTGGAAAGTGAAAAACCGCAGGCATGCATCCTGCGGTTAAAAAGTGCCCGGTCCCATCATCGGCGGAGGGTTTTGCGGTTTGGCCGATGACGGGACCTGTCTGCGCTAGCTAACGCAGACCGGGCGAGGGAGTAGTCCGTTATCAGAACGTGAATTTCGCTCCGACGTTGAATTGACGGCCACTGTGCGTCAGCACATTCAGGCGGTTGGTTTCATCCACGAACTGGTCGTTCCTGGTATCAAGCAGGTTGATCGCCTCGACACTGACCTTGATGTTTTCGGTAATGGCATAAGACATCTGCGCATCAAGGTTCGTGGTGCTGTTGGTTCCATTGAAGGCGTTGCCTTCAGTGCCGGGAACCGAAGTGAGGTAGTTCGAACGATAAGCAACCGAGCCACGAACCGAGAACTTGCTGTCTTCGTAATAGAGCGTGAAGTTCGCAGCATTCTTGGAAAGGCCGAGCAATGGCGCGATCACGGTAGAAGCGCCGTTCGACGATGTTAGATATTCGATGTCCGACTTTACATAGGTGTAGTTGGCCAGCATCCCGAAGTTTTGAAGCACGCCCGGCAGGAACGAGAAGGGCTGCTGGACGTTGAGCTCAAAGCCCTGCAGCTTACCCCCGTCTGAATTGACCGGACGGCTGGCAATGAATTCGTCAGATGGGCTGGCCGTGGTGCCGCTGAGCAATGACGCCGGAAGCCCCAGATCGGCAAAAGGTACGTTGACCGCCAAAGTCTGAATGAAAGTGCCGATGTTTTTCTGGAACAAGGCGACCGAATATATCGCACCCTTGGTTGGATACCATTCCACCGCAAAATCGAAATTGGTCGATTCTGTGGGGTCAAGATCAGGGTTGCCCGAACTGAAGCTGCGGTTCCCGCCTGCGACATTCAGATTTCCGCCCGGCGAAAGCGAGGCAATCCCTGCGCGTGACATGGTCTTGGCGGCTGCGAAGCGCACGAGCAGATCAGGGGTTACATCAAACACGAAGTTTGCGGAGGGTAGCCACCGGTTATAACTGCGATTTGCAGTCACAAAGTCAATCGTAGCGCCTTGGCTCGCATATCCGGTGGAAGCCTGCTTGGTGTTGACATACCGCATGCCGACATCGCCGCGCAATGGCAGGCCTGCGTCTTGCATGTTGAAGGCCAACATGCCCCAAGCGCCGAGGTTTTCTTCGGTCACGGTAATGAACGACCCGCGCGCCGATGCCGTCTCCACGCCGCCTGTGGCATAAAGCGGATCAGTGTTAATACCGAGGTTGGAGATGAAGTAATCCAGATTGGGCACAATCCAGCCGGTGGCTGTGCCGGCAGGCAGATCCAGACCACGCCCGAAGCCGGTGAACTGAGTGGTTGCGGCAACAAGTTGTGCAGGCGTCAAGGTGTTCACACGCGTCTCGCCCAACACGCGACGGCGCTCGGTCGAATCGTATGTGAACTTGCGCCAGTCCAGTCCGGCCTTGACCGTAAACATGTCGGACGCCTTCCATTCCAGCGCGCCCTTGGCAGTGGTGAAGGTATTGTCGACAGTTTGCGGACGGATACGGACTTCGGAAGTGCCGTTCACATGGGCAAAGGCAGCCGGCGAGGTTATGTCCACGCCTGGTGTGATCGCTGGGAAACGGCTGGAGAAATCATACTTGAAGTTCTGGGTGTTGCTTGCATCCATCGTCACCGTGGTCTGGATCGGATTCGAGAACGCCGACTTCGAATAGCCGACAAGGCCGGTGAACTTAAGCGTATCGCCCAGTTCCTGTTCCAGATTTCCGGTCACTTCGTAAAAATCGGTGATCAGGCGGTCGAAGCGCGATTGGGTGCGCACATCGACGTTGTCGAACGTGCCGCTGATGATGTTGTTGTTTGAATCGACCACGCCGTTGCGGATGATCGTTTGCGGCTTGCCAGTGCCCGAACGCGAGAAGCTTAACGCCTGTAGCTGGGCTTCGCTGCGGGTGCCATCCAGGCGAGAATAAAGTCCGTCGATTGAAAGCAAGGTGCTTTCTGTGGGGCGCATCTGCACCGAGGCCGCCGCGCCCAGACGTTTCTGGTCGATGCCATAGGAAACCAGCCCCGGAATGCGCGGGTGGAACAGGCCAGTATCGGGATTGGCATCATTGATCTGGGCGATGGTCTTGCCCGGCAGCGTGGACGCTGCGTTGAAGCCGCCGTTGAACCCGCCATACGTCCAGCGCGTTATATTTGCGCCTTCTTCCTTGATCTTGCGCTCTTCGTACGAGATCGACATCAGCACGCCAAAGGTGCCTTCGTCGTTGCTCGTGGTCGCCAAGGTCGAGATGCGCGGCGTGGTCTTGCGCGAAAGGTCGTTGTAGCTTCCTTGAACCGAGACGCTTACGGTCGGCTTACGGAAGTCGAACGGGCGAGCGATGTTCAGATCGACCGTCGCGCCAAGCGAGCCTTCTTCAACGTCGGCCGAAGCCGTTTTGCGCACTGCAAGGCTGTTGAACAGGTCCGACGAGAAGATGTTGAAATCAAAGCCGCGGCCTCGATTGACGCCGCCCGAATTGTCGGTGCCGCCGGTCGTGCCGATGGCTTCCATGCCATTGATGCGGACACGGGTATATTCAGGGCCAAGACCGCGCACCGAGATGTTGCGGCCTTCACCGTTAACGCGGCTGATCGCTACGCCCGGAATGCGCTGAAGCGATTCGGCAAGGTTCAGGTCTGGGAATTCGGCGATATCTTCAGCCTTGATCGCATCGATCGCAGCGGTTTCACTGCGCTTGAGCGAAAGCGCGCTTGAAAGGCTTTCGCGAAATCCGGTAACGATAATCGCGTCAGACGATCGGGTTGCCGATTCGTCAGCCTGTGCTTCCAATGGCTGGGCGGCGTCTTGCGCCATCGCCGGAAGAGCGCTGATCGCCACAAACGCCGAACTGCAAGCAAGTGCGGCCTTTACGGCGCGCGTGTTGGATAAAGCCATTTCACATCCCCTGATACCTGGCTACATCCGTGCCAGATCGTTGCCGGTCGTGTTTCGCCGGTGCCAGCTTTCGATAACCAACGTCGGTGCCATTATGCCAACCTCAATCGAGCATGAATCATTGCGTGTCTTGCACTGATGCCGGAGTGATCGTTGCGCGGGGTGTTTGTGTGAACCCTTGCTTCAAGATCTAGCTAGCGATTGGCTTGATCGCTGCGCAATTGGACTTGGACCGCATTTGCCGACTTGGCTACCTTTGTCGAAAGCCCCGCAATTGCAAAGCGTACGCAGAAGCGCGAGGGACGCAGACAACGCGCAACGGAGAAGATGATGCCAACGGAACAAGCCGCGCGGCCAACCCGCATCCGTTACCGCATCATTGCGCTGATCTTCGCTATCACGACTCTGAATTATGCTGATCGTGCCACGTTTTCGATTGCTGGTGGGGCAGCCTCTGCCGAACTCGGGCTAAACGCGGTGGAAACCGGCTATATTCTGTCGGCTTTTGCCTGGGCTTATGTCCTGGCGCAAATCCCCGGCGGGGCTTTGCTTGATCGTTTCGGCACCAAGCGTGTCTATGTGGCCGCCATCGCAATCTGGTCTGCCTGCACCGCGCTGCAAGGCTTCGTCGGCTGGCTGCCGGGGGTCACGGCGGTCACCACCCTGTTTGCCATGCGCTTTCTGGTGGGGCTGGCCGAAGGGCCGTCATTCCCCGGCAATGCGCGGCTGGTTGCGGCCTGGTTTCCAGCGCGTGAACGTGGCACGGCTTCTGCTATCTTCAACTCTGCGCAGTATTTCTCGCTCGTCGCCTTTGCGCCGTTGATGGGCTGGCTGGTCCATGAATTCAGCTGGCGCGCGGTGTTCTGGGTGATGGGCGTGCTGGGTCTGCTGGCCGCGCTGATCTTCCAACTGTTCATTCACGGACCCGATCGGCATCCGGCGATCAACGCTGCGGAAATTGAATTGATTCGCGACGGCGGCGGTCAAATCAATCTTGAAGGCGTGGCCGGATCGGCCAAGGTCTTCGATTGGGCCAATATGCACCACCTGCTAACCAGCCGGATGATGCTGGGCATTTATCTTGGCCAATATTGCATCAATGTACTGACCTATTTCTTCGTCACCTGGTTCCCGATCTATCTGGTTAAGGAACGCGGCCTCAGCATCCTTCAGGCAGGGTTTGCCGCCGCAGTTCCAGCCATTTGCGGCTTCATTGGCGGGCTTGCCGGCGGCGTGATTTCCGACCGTATCCTTGCCCGTACCGGCAACATCGATCGGGCGCGCAAGATCCCGCTCGTATCGGGCATGTTGCTCGCCACGATGATCCTTGGCTGCGTCTGGGCAGAACAGGAATGGGTGGTGATCGCACTGATGTCGCTTGCGTTCTTTGGCAAAGGCGTCGCCTCGCTTGGCTGGGCAGTCATGGCGGATGTCGCACCGCGCCAGCTTGCCGGGCTTTCCAGCGGGGTGTTCAACATGTTCGGCAACACAGCCGGGATCGTCACTCCCATCGTGGTCGGTTATATCGTGGCGACCACAGGATCGTTCGATCTTGCGCTTGGATTTGTGGCCTTCCACTGCCTGCTGACCATCGTTGCCTATACTGCCATCGTCGGCCCGATCCGCCGTCTGGAATTGCCGGCATGAATGCTGATCGTCGCACTGTCATTGCCGGGCTTGCTTCGTTAAGCGCGTTTCCTTCACCGATCTGGGCGCGCACGCGCAAGCCGCTTGAACCCATAGCGCTGAACACGCCGATGGCTGCGCCGCGTTGGGCGCGCATGCAGCGCGATCTGCTCACCGCTCACACCGCAGCTTGCGAGACCTATTATCAGCGCTATGTCGATGCCGACGACGCGTTGAAATGCTTTGTCCGCTGGGGCGCGAACGATGGCCCAGACGATGCGGCCGAATTTACCAACGATTGGGTGCTGCTTCACGCGCTTGGCGCATCGGACAAGTTGCTCGACCTGTCACAGCGGTTCTGGGAAGGCCACTTACGTCAATATGGCCACGCCAAAACGCGTGAAGTGGCGATTGCCAGGCGCGGGATGTATCACCGCGATTTCCCAGTGCAGATGGATTGGCAGCACAATGCCGAGGGTCTGTCGACCTTTAACGTGATGGGCCTCAGCGCGCCTAACGACCCCCGGCTGGCCAGGCGTACGCGCCGTTTTGCCGATCTTTATACCGGGCGCGATGGCGTGGTAGGCAACTACGATCCGCGCCATCGCGTGATCCGCAGCCTGATGAACGGCAGCCGCGGGCCGATGTTGCGCAAGGCTACAGCGCTCGACTGGGCAGGCGACCCTTTTGACGCCAGCCGCTTTCACCTGGAACACGGCGAAGACAATTACGCCCAGTTCCTGGCGCACTATCAAGAGTATACCGATGTTGCCGGCGATAATCCGCTGAACCTGCAAGCGACGACGCTTGGTCTCAACGCATATGCGCTGGGGCAGGGTGACCGGTTTCGGCAATGGTCGCTCGATTACTTCGAAGCGTGGGCTGAACGCACCCGCGCCAATGGCGGGGTGATCCCCAGCAAAGTCGGGCTGGATGGCAAAGTTGCGCCCGATTGGTGGGGCGGCACTTATGGCTGGAATTTCTCGCCCGTCGTCCCGCAAACCGGTTTGCGCGAACACCGCAACCGGGTGCCCCGCTCGATCACTGCGTTTTACAATGCGCTGCTGCTCAGCGGCGATATGGAATACATATATTTGTGGCGCCGCCAATCGCAGCGGATCAATGATGCCGAACGCAGCATCGATGGCGTGGCTTCCACCCCCACGATGTACGGCCCTGATGGCTGGTATGGCTGGAACCCCGGCCCTTATCGCACCAGCGCGTTCGAAATCTGGTATGCCACGCAAGATCCGCTAGACCGCGCGCTGGCAGGCGACGATCCCTGGATTGCGTTCCTCGAAGGTCGCAATGCCGGCTATGCCGAAACCGCATTGGCAGAGGATCGGCAAAAGCTCGATGCGCGCGTTGCCGCGAGCCTTGCCGATACCTCAACACGCGAAACCCGGCTTGCCGATTGGACGCTTGGCTATAATCCGGCCATGGCCAAGGCACTGGTCCAGACGATGACCGGCGGCCTTCATATCGCTCGTCCATCATGGTCGCGCACCAGCCCACCGCAAGGCGGCGTACCACTGCATTGCCGCTTGCGCTATTTCGATCCGGTGGCAAAGCGCGCTGGCGTACCCGAAGATGTCGCGGCACTGGTCCACGGCATGGCTGATCGCGAAACCCGCGTTACACTAGTCAATCTCGGGCCAAAGCCCCGCGAAGTGGTGGTGCAAGGTGGCGCGTTTGGCGAACATCGCATCGATTCTGTGACCGAGGCCGGTATCCGCCGCGATGTGGATGGCCGCACCTTCACCGTCTCGCTTGCACCCGGTTGTGGCGCAGACCTGACCATTGCCATGACCCGCTATGCCAACCGGCCCAGCCTCGCGATGCCGTGGACTCAGTAGAGCCTAGCCGCCAGGTTTGATATACGTGATCGGCGCGAGCAGCTTACGCTCTTCCCCACGCGGATCACGTTCAACGCTAATGGCGCGGTCAAAGATCATCGTTTCGCGCCGCTCCAGCGTATAGCGAGGCCATTGTGGCAGGTTTCCGCCATTGGGATCACCATGACGGGCCAGCCGGATAAATGCATCGGCCATATGTGCTGCCAGCTCTGCCGCCTCAACCGTCGCGCCTGTGCGAGCAGAGGCCAAATGCGTATTGGCAAAGACCAGCCCGATGTCGAGCGTGTGAAACGCCCCCAATACGCAGCCCGCCTCAGGCGCTGGGAAATCAAGCTGATACATCCATGTCGGGCTGGGCGCATTGTCAGTGCCTTGGCGGGCGCGCATTTCGGCCTGTACCAGATGGCCCGGCCATGATCGTGTTGCGGTGGACATCGCCAGCAACAATTGCCCCGGCGTATGCGTGGGATAGAGTTTGCGGTAATTCTCGACCAACCACTGCGGATCAACATCTTTGACGATCTGTCCGGTGATGCGCGGGACAAGGTTGTCCCATGTCGTATCGCCCGCCTTCAGCGTTGCCGCCAGCCAATAGCCTGTTTCATCATGCGTATTGCCAATTATAAGTGGTATATCCGCTGCCTCTACCGGTGCATCAGGGTAGAACGGGTGGCGTTTCAAGGCACGGTGATCGAGTGTTGAGGCAAAGCTGATTTCGCCTTTGCCCTCAATCGGGTCGGGCCCGCCCATCGCTTCAACCAGCCGTTCCATAGGCATTTCGCGGAAGCGGTCAAAATCGGGCGCACCGACTGCGGCCATCCACGCACTCGCGCGGCGGGTCGCATTCATCGGCCCAATCGCTGTCACATGCTGCCCGCTCATCGTTGCGGCGCTGTGGAACAACGGGCGAGCTTGCTCCATGGCCATCAGCGATACCACTTTGGCCCCGCCGCCCGATTGGCCAAAAATCATCACGCGCGCAGGGTCGCCTCCGAAAGCTGCGATGTTATCGCGCACCCATTCCAGCGCCATGCAGATATCAAGGTTGCCGACATTGCCCGATTCGGCAGGGCCGCCCAAATTCGCAAAATAGCCATAGCCAAACCCGGCAAGGCGGTGATTGAGCGTCAGAACCACAACATCGCCGCGCAGCACCAGGTTGCAGCCATCATAGAGCGGATCGGACCCTGATCCGTGTGCATGGGCGCCGCCATGCAGATAGACCATCACTGGCCTGCGCGCCTGATCCAGTCCGGGTGTCCAGATATTCAGGAACAGGCAGTCTTCGCTGGTAGGCTCTAAAGCGTGGGTTTGCGGCGCGGCAGGCGCATAATTCTGCGCGGGCCGCACATCAGTCCAGGCTTTTGGCGACGCAGCGCGTGCAAACCGTACGGGCCGTGTATCTGCGCCATAACGCACGCCGCGAAACACCAGCACTCCACCTTCGAGATTGCCTTGGACACGGCCGTGGCGCGTGGCCGCTATGGGGTCGGATCGGCCAGTCACTCAGCCACTGTTTGCAAGCACAAACGGCGCACCGCCCCCAGCGCGGGATTGGCGTTTTCACGCTTCCAAGCCATGAACAATTCCACCGGCTTTTCAGGCTTGGTCACCAGTTTGCGGAATTCCACGGCATCAGGGTGAAGCTCAGCGGCAGATTGGGGCACAATCGCTGCGGCTACGCCCGCGCGGACCAATCCCAGCATGGAATGAATTTGCGTAACGTGCTGCAAAACCAGCGGACTGATAGCGGCTTCATCAAAATAGCGCATCAGCATGTCGTTGAAATAACCCGCCCCCTGACGTGAATACATCACGAGATGGCGCGCATCGAGATCGGGCAGCGTCAGTTCGTCCTTCACCGCGCGATCATCTCCGGTGGGCAGCGCAACCATCAGCGGTTCTGACAGGACCAGCGCAGTATCGAATTCGCTGCGAACAATCGGCGGACGCATGAACGCCAGATCGACCATGCCGGTCAGCAGAGCCTCGGTTTGCTCGCTCGATACCATTTCGTGCAGTTCAAGGTCGATGTTGGGCAATGCCGCGCGCGCATCGGCCACGATCCGGGGCACCAGCGAATAGCCTGAAACCGCCGTGAACCCGATCGAGACTTTGCCCGCATCCCCCTTTGCCACGCGGCGCGCTGATAGCGCTGCGTTCTCGGCCAAGCGCACAATCCGCCGCGCTTCGACAAGGAACACACGCCCCGCTGGCGTCAGCGCCACATTGCGGCTTGTGCGCTCCAGCAGTGTTACATCCAATATGCGCTCCAGCAACTGGATCTGCCGGCTAAGCGGTGATTGCGTCATGTTGAGGCGCTGCGCCGCGCGGCCGAAGTGGAGTTCCTCGGCGGCGGCGACGAAGCAGCGAAGTTGGCTCAATTCGAACATGACTTCGCTCCTAGGCGCTTCAGCTCACTTCGGCGAGCGCCTTGCCTGAAACACGTTCGATCAAGGTGCGCAGTTCTTTATGCTCGGCCTCGGTCAAATCGGTCAATGGCGTGCGAACGGGGCCAACCTCGCGCCCGACGATCCGGCACCCGGCCTTGACGATTGACACGGCATAGCCCCGGCTGCGATTGCGCAGGCCGATGTAGGGCAACACAAAATCGCGCAACTGCGATTGGACGAATGTATGATCGCCCGCGCGCACCGCATTGTAGAACGCCAGCGCCCATTCCGGCATGAAATTGAAGATGGCCGAGGAATAGGTAGTCACGCCCATTGTCAGATAGGGCGTGGCATATGTTTCCGCTGTCGGAAGCCCTCCGATATAGGTCAGCCGGTCACCCATGCGGTTGTAAACGCGCTGCATCAGTTCGATGTCACCAACGCCGTCCTTGAAACCGACGAGATTGGCGTTGCGTTCGCACAGTCGGGCCAGCGTAACATCCTCAAGGATCGCATTGTCGCGGTTGTAGACGATCACGCCAAGGCCGGTTGAGCGGCAAACCGCCTCGACGTGGGCAGCAAGGCCCTCTTGCGTGGAACCGACAAGATAAGGCGGCAAAAGTAGCACGCCATCGGCCCCGGCCTGTTCGGCCCCGCGTGCGATCTGTGTGGCAATGGCCGTGCCATATCCGCAGCCCGAAATTACCGGCACACCATCTTTGCGCACTTCGACCGCAGCACTAACCACATCGACCGCTTCTTCCGGCGTCAGCGAGAAAAACTCGCCGGTTCCGCCTGCTGCAAACAGCCCGGACAGCTCATGCTGAAGCATCCAGTTGCAATGATCCTCGAACGCCGCGAAATCGATGCTCCCGTCTGCCGAAAACGGCGTGACGGGAAATGACAGCAGCCCTTCGCCAAGCCGGCGTGCCATTGCTACGGGATCCATTGCAAGCTCCTCTACATCTGCGACATCGCGCAGTCTTTTTGCTTGGCATGGGTTTAGTTGCTTGGCTCCCGTCGGTCCAAACCAAACCCGCGATGGAACGATGCACCGATTGGCTAGATCGTGTTGACAAAAGGGATTCCCATCTGGCCCGAGTTCCGATTCAAGACAGCTTCTGAGGAGCAGTCGTGGGGTGTGGAGACTTGTCGGATGGGAAGTGGGAACTGTTCGA
>NZ_LJHY01000063.1 GCF_001295795.1 Novosphingobium sp. AAP83 | reverse complement strand
CCCGCCCCACCATCAACCGTGTCGCCAAAGCCGACGGATGTTATGACATCATCGCCACCTAACCCAAAAATCGTATCTGCAGATGCTGATGTGACAATATTATTGTTACCATTATCCGCAAATAATACTGAACGGTATACACTTGAAATATATTGTTGATTCTGAAAAAGTGGAGGATTATCATCAAATCCAATATTTCCTGTAGCATTGAAATAATTTATTATTTTTTGAGCTTCTAATTGTAAAAGTGAATTTTCATTAAACTCCTCACCTGCTTTTATTGACAATAATGTAGATATCCCTGAAGAACTATGAATAAATTTAGTTTTTAGCGCGAGAGTCACGACATTAGCTCTAACTGCCGCTTTAAAACCAACAATATTTAACAAACCATACGTTACAATAGATGAATTTACAGATATAATAACCTCACTATCTTGATTATATGCAAAAAAATCAAGATATTCGATGTTATTATCGTTTACATGACTCCCAGACCACTGCGAGACAGGTGAGCCTTCAACAATAAAGTTTCTAAAACTCGCCTGCGCCCCACCTCCGAAATTTATGGATGAGTTTGGATTCTGCGCCTCAAGATCGGCTGCCCGATTAGCAAAAGTGGTGGAAGCCACTATGTTTGCCGCTCCGCCGGGATCGAATGCCGCGCCGTTCAATTCGAACATCGCAGCGACGACTTGGGCAAGAGAGCCACCCAAAGAATGGCCGGTGACGGTGAATTGAGCATTCGGGTTTGTTGCCCGCTCGGTCCGCATCACATAGTCTGCGAAAGAAATCGCCTGATCGAACTGGACATCCCAATCAGCTAGACCAGCGATTGCCACATTCGGGAGCGCATCAAATATGCCATCTGTCCCGCGATAAACAATAATTACGTCATCGGGATTGTTGCTGTTCCGGTATGCAGCCGCGTAAAAGCCGAAGCCATCTCCAGATATAATTTCACTATCATTAATGAAAACATAGGATTCTGTGTAGCCGTTTATCGGTCCATAAGGTTGCTCATACACTTTGTTTGAAAGAACACTCAGATCATAAAAACGCTGATAAGACATTGTGCCTCCACACGCTGACTAGTGCGACTGAAAGATAAATCTCGAATCAGCCATTTTAGATAAATAGCATATCGCAGCTGGACACCCGCAAAAACCGGGTAGTTCGAGGCGGATTGGTCCGAGGAGGGCTGCTCCCTCT
>NZ_LJHY01000062.1 GCF_001295795.1 Novosphingobium sp. AAP83 | reverse complement strand
GTGCCGCTGCCATTCGCAGTCTCGATCGCCGTGATGTCAGCGGCCTCAGCAGCCCCGGTCAACACAGCAATCTCATCACCAAACCCGGCGATTTCTTCCGAAGCAAACGCAGCTGCCACGTCGGCAGCAGAACCTGTAAGCGCCGTGACCGTCGAAGCGTCAATCGTGCCGGACGTACCTGCATCGATCGTGATCAAATCTGACGCTGTTGCTGTCGTACCCGACAACGTCACCGCAGCAGAACCGAGGACGCTGATCTCAAGTGACGCATAGCTGGCTGCTACATCTGCTGCAGAACCCGTAAGCGTCGCGACAGTTGATGCATCAATCGTACCTGTGGTGAAGGCATCCAGAGCATTCAGTTCAATCGCGGTCAGCGCGGTATCATCCAGCGTTACTGCGGATGCGCCAAGGCCAGTGATCCCGACGGCTTCAAAGCTGATGGTTACTTCGGTTGCCGATCCCGTAAGTGTTTGCACCGACGATGCGTCGATCGTACCTGCTGTAAGGGCGTCCGTCACATTCAGCGTGTTTGCCGCCAGTTCGGTATCGAGCAGCGTGACATCTTCGTTACCGAGGCCATCGATGCCGTCCGAGAAAACTACGGCAGCCATATCCACTGCGTAACCGGACAGAGTCGTAATCGCCGCAGCATTCACCGCACCTGAAGTTGCGCCATCAATGGCAATCAAATCAGATACATCAGCCGTCGGCCCAGAAAGCGTGACCGCTTCATTTCCGAGCCCCGCAATGCCGTCAGACGCATAGCTTGTTGCGACATCGAAGGCTGAACCGGTAAGCGTTGTTACCGCCGAAGCAAAAATTGTCTCGCTGGTCACACCATCTAGAGCATTCAGGGCAGACGCCACAAGCGAGCTGTCGGACAACGTTACTGTTTCGTTGCCCAGGCCCGTGATGCCAGCAGACGCATAGGCCGCTGCCACGGCAGCGCTAGAACCAGCCAACGACTCCACTGACGACGCATCGACATCACCGGAAGTTGCTGCATCAATTGCATTCAAATCGGATACTGCTGCCGCTGTACCGGTCAAGGTGACGGCTTCATTGCCAAGGCCTGTTATCCCACCGGAAGCATAGCTTGTAGCAACATTTGCTGCAGAGCCCGCCAAAGTCGTCACGGTAGACGCATTGACAGCACTAGAGGTGTAACCATCGAGCGCGTTCAGCGCCGTTACATTCAGCGATGTGTCATTGAGAGTGACGGATTCATTGCCGAGACCTGTAATCCCTGCCGAGGTGTAGCTCTGCGTCAGAGACGAAGCTGAGCCGCTCAGAGCGGTCACCGAAGACGCATCAACCGCGCTCGAAGTACCAGCATCAATTGCATTAAGGACCGATGCTGTCGTGCTGGTGCCGGACAGTGTAACGGCCGTTGCGCCAAGACCTGTAATGCCTGCCGAAGCGAAGCTTAGCGCCACATCCTCAATAGTTCCTGTCAACGTGACTACGGATGAAGCATTGATGATGCCAGTCGTAAACGTATCGACACCGTTCAGAACGTTCGCCGAAAGCGTCGTGTTCGACAGTACAAGATTCTCGTTACCCAGTCCCGAAATGCCCGCAGGAGCCAGATATAGGATAGAAAGATTAGAAGCAGTGCCCGTAATCGTCGTTACTGCAGACGCATCGACAGTGCCGGTTGTCGCAGTATTGATCGAAAGAAGATTGGCTACAGCAGCCGTCTCAGCCGAAAGCGTAACGGTTTCATTGCCAAGCCCGCTGATGCCGCCAGAGGCATAGCTTGCCGCAACGTCAAACGCCGAGCCGCTCAGGGCCGTCACAGACAACGCATTGACCGTGACGCTGGTGCGTGCATCGATAACGTTGAGATCAGAGGCAGCCGCCGTGGTACCGGTAACCGTTACCGTCTCATTCCCTAGGCCGGAAATACCAGAAGACGCGTAGTTCGCCGCAAGATCCGAAGCCGCACCCGACAGTGTTGTCACCGTCGAAGCGTTGATCGTGCCAGTTGTTAGACCGTCCAACGCGTTAAGCACCGTTGCCGTTAGAGTGGTATCAACTAGTGTCGAATTGTAATTCGTCGGATCGGTATCGAGATCGGTAAGCGCCTGGAGAACCGCTGCCGCTGTTCCGTTGACCTCCGTAAGCCCGGATCCGTCAATTGTGCCGGTTCCGTTCGCCGCCTCAATCGCGGTGATATCAATCGCTGCAGCAATACCCGTCAGCGTCGCATTAAAGTCGCTAGGATCGGTATCGAGCTCGACAAGCGCCTGAAGCACTTCGCTCGCGGTTCCGCTGATCTGCGTGATCGCGGAGCCATCAATCGTGCCGGTGGTGGCCGCAGCAATCGCTATCAGATCAGCCACTGCCACTGCCGTGTCGTCAAGCGTCACATTGACGGCGCCAAGGCCCGAGAGGCTGCCTGCGCCATTGGCCGCAAGGCTGATGGCCACATCCGAAGCCGAACCGGTCAAGGTGGTCACGTTGGGCAAGGTAATCACGCCTGATGTCTCGCCGTTGAGCCCATTCAGGGTCGCTGCAGCCACGCTGGTGTCTTCAAGCGTCACCGCTTCGTTGCCGAGACCCGTGATCGTGCCCGCAGTATTGGCCGCATAGGCGGTCGTTACGTCTGCTGCCGAACCCGTCACTGTCGTCACAGACGTTGCGTTGACCACGCCCGTCGTCACACCGTTCAGCGAGTTCAACGCAGCCGCATCCAGGCTGGTGTCGTCCAGCGTCACCGCTTCTTTGCCAAGGCCCGTGATCTGGCCCGCAAAATTGGCCAAATAGGCGGTCGCCACGCTCACCGCCGAACCCGTTAGCGTCGTCACAGACGTTGCGTTGACCACGCCCGTCGTCAGACCGTTCACGTCGTTCAGGTCAGACGCCGCCAGACTGGTGTCTTCAAGCGTCACCGCTTCGTTGCCAAGGCCCGTGATCGTGCCCGCAGTATTGGCCGCATAGGCGGTCGTCACATCGGTCGCCGAACCCGTCAGCGTCGTCACCGACGTTGCGTCAATCGTGCCCGTCGTATCCGTATTGATCGAGTTCAGGTCCGAAGCCGCAGCCGTCGTGCCAGTCAGGGTGAGGTCGACATCAGCAGCAACACCAAAGTTAAAATCCCAGTTGAAATTGTAGAATGTGTGCAATTCATTCGCACTGCCGGTCAATGCGGTCAAAGAAGTGGCGGAAGTACTGCCGCTTGTGCCCTGGACAATCGTGATCAGATTTGCCACCGCCGCCGTCGTGTCGTCTAGCGTCACATTAATGACGGCGTGGTTGCTGATCTCGCTGTCGTTGAAGGCCGTCGCAACGTCTGCGGCAGAGCCGGTCAGCGTCGTCACCGCGTTCAGATTGATGGTGCCCGAGGTGTACCCACTGATGGTATTTACATCC
Organism: Novosphingobium sp. AAP83; assembly: GCF_001295795.1. Classification (GTDB taxonomy): domain Bacteria; phylum Pseudomonadota; class Alphaproteobacteria; order Sphingomonadales; family Sphingomonadaceae; genus Novosphingobium. The sequence goes on along the minus strand of NZ_LJHY01000062.1, from coordinate 804 downwards.
GCCGCTGATGCGGTAGCCCCGCTCAGCGTCACGGCTTCGTTGCCAAGGCCATTCAGAGCGGAAACCAAAGCATCAGTGGCATAAAGCGTCTCCACATCCGCAGCAGAACCTGTCACCGTCGACAAAGACGCGGCATCGAGGCTCGCTGCAACACCGAAGATGCTATTAAGAGTGGATGCTTCAGCGGTGTTGCCCGTAAGCGTCACAGCAACCGTACTATAGTCCGTACTGATTCCGGCAACATTATCGACGGTAAGAACATCAGCAGCAGATCCCGTCAGCGCCGTGATGGACGTCACACTGATCGCACCCGTGGTATAACCGTTCAGCGTGATCAGGTCAGCGGCAGTCACCGAACCCGTGTTCGTCAACGTGATCGCCGTTTCGTCAAGGCCAGTGATCTCACCGGATTCATAGCTATACAGCACATGCTGAAGCTCTCCGGTCAACGTAACCACAGACGACGCGTTGAACGTGCCGCTGGTCATGAGGGCCGTGCCATTGAGATCAAGCGCCGCAATTTCCGTGTCTTCCAGCGTCACCGCCGGGTTGGAAAGGGCACTCACGCCGCCGCCGTTCATCAAGACAATTCTGACGGCGGCCTGTGTCCCCGTCAGCGCCGTCACATCCGTAGCATCGACCTGAACCGTCGTCGCAGCATCAATGGCGTTGAGTTGAGCAACCGTAGCCGCACCCGTCACCGTGACCGTGTAAGCATTGCCAGTCCCGGTCAGCCCAGCAAGCGTCTCAGCATCCGTTTCCGTAATCGTCGCCGTCACTACACCTGACGTCAAACCATCAAGA
>NZ_LJHY01000061.1 GCF_001295795.1 Novosphingobium sp. AAP83 | reverse complement strand
CTGTTCGAGCCGCTGCTGCCGTCAGAGCGGAGCCGCTGGGCACGACCGGTGGGAGAAACCGGTTCTTTCTCAAAGGCATGCTCCACGTGCTACGGGTTGGTTGTCCTTGGCGCGACATGCACGAGCGTTACGGCAAGTGGAACTTGGTTTATGCCCGGTTCCGGCGCTGGGCCGAACAGGGCGTTTGGAATGCGCTACTGCAAACGCTGGTCGACCTGGGGCTCACCGATGACTGGCAGCACATGATCGATAGCACCACGGTTCGCGGCCATGTTTCGGCAGTGGGCGGAAAAGGGGGGGCTTGTGCGCAGGCTTTTGGTCGATCACGCGGCGGCTTTACGAGCAAAGTCCACGCTCGCTGCGACAATCAGGGACTCCCTCTCGGCTTAATCCTGACTGGCGGTGAGGCTTCGGATTATACCGCAGCTGACGACCTGATGAATCTGCCGCTGCCCACGCCCAAGGGTCTGCTCGCAGACAAGGGCTATGACGGCGACAGGTTCCGGGAAAACCTGCTGATGGGCGGCATTCTGCCCGTCATTCCGCCCCGCTCAAATCGAAAAGTACCAGCACATCCACACTACCGGCGATACAAGGATCGCAACCGCGTCGAGCGCATGTTCGGCAAGCTGAAGCAACAGCATCGCATCGCCACGCGCTATGACAAGACCGTCCTGTCGTTCGAGAGCTTGCTCAATCTCGCAGCAGCAAGACTATGGCTGCAATCCTTTGTCAACGCGAGCTAGACTTGAGTGACAAGACGACGCATGTCTGCATGGTCGATGTGGAAGGTAGGGTCGTTCGGCGTGCACACTGGTGGCTTGCCAAAAGAGTCAAAGCGTCGCGTCCACCACGGCTTCCGCTCCGCCCCAGCCGCTTCCCCGCTGCCGATGCTGTCCAGCCTCACCAGGAGGCTTTTTGTTCAAGCCAACTTACCTGCTTTTATCCCGGTGTTGACACAAGCAATATTGGCTGCATGGCAATAGCCGGTATCGGTACTATTCGCCTTCCGGGCTGCTCAGGCGGTTGGCTTTCGCCAGATCGGGGAAGAGGCGGACCCATGCCAAGGCGATGATGACCGCGCCGATACCGCCGCCGACCACGGCAGCGACCGGGCCAAACAGGGCTGCAGCAAAGCCGGATTCTGCTTCGCCAAGCTCGTTGGAGGTCGAGATGAACAGCGCCGACATGGCACCGACGCGGCCGCGCATCTCGTCCGGCGTACGGATCTGGATGAGCGACTGGCGGACCATCACCGAGACCATATCTGATGCGCCGATAGCAAACAGGCTGACAAGTGCAGCGGGCATAGTTCTGGCAAGTCCGAAACAGACCGTGGCGAGGCCGAAGATGCCGACCGAGACCAGCATTTTTTTTCCGACCCGGCGATCTATGGGATAACGCGAACACCACAGCCCGGTCGCAATTGCACCAAGGGCGGGGGCTGCGCGCAAAAGGCCAAGGCCATCGGCGTCGACCTGAAGCACTTCCCGGGCGAATACAGGCAATAATGCCGTGGCCCCGCCCACCAGAACGGCAACCATATCAAGCGAAATGGCGCCCAACAGAACGCGGCTTTGCCGGACATAGCGCAGGCCATCGGCGATTTCGTGAAAGGGGCTGCGACGCGTAGCCATGCGTGGGCGCTCGATGTTGCTGATGGTCAGTACGAGTAGCATTGACACCAGCAGCATCCCCACAGCGGCCTGATAAGGCAAAGCAGGGGTAAGGGTAAACAAGGCCCCGCCCAGCACTGGACCGAGGATGGCGCCAAACCGGCCCGACAGCGTGGAGAGCGCCACCGCGCGCGGCAGGACGGCTTTCGGCACGCAATTGGGGCCAAGCGCGTTCATCGCGGGGAGATAAAAAGCGCGCGCCATACCCTGAACCGCCGCGATGGCAAAAATGCTGCCAAGGGTAATCTGGCCGGTGGCAGTCAACATCGCCAGCGCAACCGACACGAAGGCCTGGATCGCCAGACATATGCCGACAATGAATCGCCTGTCCTGCCGATCTGCCACAAGACCGGCATGGAGCGACAGAGTGGCGATCGGCAGAAACTGGATCAGGCCGATGATGCCCAGTTGTGCGGCTGCACCTTCAAGACTCATGGTCCGGCGGGCAACTTCATATGCCTGCCATCCCAGAATGACGCTAACGCAATTTTGCGCCAACATCGAAAACAGGCGCGCTGTCCAGAAGTGCCGGTAATTCCTGAATGTGAAGGGATGTCCCGAATTTTGCGTGATCACTGCACCTTCATTGTTTAACATCACCAATCAGTTCAGCGCCCGCATTGCCGGATCAAACAATTCCTCGATGCTCATCTTGCGCGGGATGATGCGTTGTTCGAAAGCGAACTGAATTGCAAGTTCGATTCCAGTGCGATTGGCTTCGAAGCCCATTGGCGGGAAAGGGTCAGGCAATCCGCCTTCGGTCAAATCGCGGCTTTGCCCGATCATCCGATAGAGTTCGCGGACCACATCGGGCCGATCACGTGCCAGATCGGCGTGCACCACGAACAGGTGATTGATCGGCACGATCCCGCTTTTGGCATACCATGCCTTGCCCGCGTTGAAAGGATCTGGAACCAGCCGTTCTACCCGCGGGTCCTTTGGCAGGTCCACGCCCTGCAGTGTTGCGGCAAGTTCGCCGTCGAGCATCATCTGCCCAATGTCCGAACCTTTGGGTAGGCGAACGCAGTTTGGCGGGTCGGAGTATTCTTCTAGGTGCCCTTCGCCCACGGTCATAAAGGTGACCTTGTCCAGATCGACGCCGTGCTCATGCTGAAGCACACCGCGCACCCAGAGGCCTGTGGTCTGTGCATAGGTGCGCACACCAACTTTCTGTCCCTCGATATCCTTTGGTGCCACGTGGCCCAGTTCGCGGTTGAATCCGGCGCAGTGGTGCTGGAAACGGCCCGAGACCGGCGCGGGTAAGGCAACCCATGGTTTGCCATAGGTCACCGCCTGAAGATAAGTCACGATGGCAAGCTCGCCGCAATCGTAAGCCCCGCGCCGCAGCATGTCCTTGAAGCCGTTGTGCGCCTTTTCAGGGCCACAGAAATCCAGCTTCACAACGTCCGAGGTAACGCGACCGTCGAGTAAGGCCTTGGTTTGCGGATACTCGGCAACATTCGCCTTGAGTGAGAGCATCTGTCTAGCTTCCGTTCAGTAGAGTTTGACTTCGATCAGCCGTGGTCCGGCTTCTGCGTTCGCATCGAGCAGTGCGCGTAGGAAATCTTCGGCAGTTTCGACGCGGACGCCGGGCACGCCCATCGATTTGCCCATGGCCAGCCAGTCGATTGTCGGGCGATCAATGTCGATCATGCTGAGCGCACGCGTGCCCGGTGTGGGGCCCGCGCCCATATTGGCATATTCGGCCTTGAGGATGTTGTAGCTGTTGTTGGCAAAGACTACGGTGGTCACCGGCAGTTGTTCACGCGATTGCGTCCACAAGGCCTGGATCGTATACATCGCGCTGCCATCGCCCACCAGACAGATGGTGCGGCGATCCGGGCAGGCCAGTCCGGTTCCGGTAGCTACTGGTGGGCTGTAACCAATTGATCCGCCAAGATTGTTTATCATGTCGTGCGGCAGCGCGCCCAACGTATAGCTCATTGATTCGCGGCCACTGGTCAGGGATTCATCGACCACGATTGCGTTTTCGGGGATGCCCGCACACAGGGCATAGGCGATGCTGATCGCGTCCAGCTTGCCGCTGGGTATGATCCGTTCGGCTGCAATCTGCCGAACCGGCACGGCCCCACCAAGGCCAAGCGCATCGACCAACATTTCCAGCGCGAGCGTGCTGTCTTCATCGTCGGCTGCCAGCGTGTGGACCACGGCATCTGCCGACTTCATCAGGCTGGGGCGATCCGGATAGGCAAAGAATGCCACCGGTTCGCGCGTTTCCAGCGTGATGATGTGTTTGATGTCCTTCAGGAACGCAATGGCCTGTGGCACTGCGTAGGGAATACGCTCCAGCGGCACCCGGCCCGCACCGCGCTCGATCCGCGCGGTGAAGAATTGCGAGCCCAGCCTGCACCCGGTTCCAGCAGCGACCTTGCCTGCCAATTCGAGCGGACCGTCTCGCGTGGCCTTGTTGGCCAGCACCAGCATTGCCGGTTCGCCCGACCGCAACACTTTGGCGATGGCATCGATCCGGGCTGAATCGGGAGCCTTGGGTGCTGGCGTTGTAGGCTTTGGTGAAGACGTACCGCTGGCGTCCTGCCAGGCCGAGTCACCCGGAAGGATTAGTGTGGCGATGCGGCCCGGATGTTCTGAGGCCTTGGCCACGGCGGCGGCGGTATCCCATGCGATGCTTTGCGCATTTTCGACCCGGCGCACCCAATGGCTGAGCGGCCTTGCCAGCCCTTCGATATCCGATGTGAGCGGGGGATCATGGCGCAGATGCGAGGCGGAATGCTCGCCCACGATGTTGACCATGCCCGAACTGGCGCGCTTTGCGTTGTGGATATTGGCCAGACCGTTGGCAAGGCCGGGGCCAAGGTGCAGCAGCGTGGAGGCAGGCTTGTCGCGCATCCGGTACCACCCGTCGGCAGCTCCGGTGCACACACCTTCGAACAGGCACAGCACAGGCCTGATCCGAGGGCTTTCCAACGCCGCCAGAAAGTGCATTTCCGACGTGCCGGGGTTGGCGAAACAGATTTCGATACCGCTGTCGGTCAGCGTTTCGACAAGGGCATTGGCTCCGTTCATGGCGTTCAATACCCCGCCAGTTCGCGGCCCTGGCCGACAACACCGTAAGACCGCGAAGGTGCGGACATGAGGAAGCGGAAGCCTTCGTCCAGCAACCGTTCCACGTTTTTGGCACCCACATGCGGGTTGCCCACGACGACGCCGTGCTTATGGCAAGTTGCGACGATGCGGGCCATCGCACCAAGCACTTCGGGATGTTCGTATTGGCGCGCGTAGCCAAGCGCCTGTGACAGATCACCTTCTCCGATCAGGCAGAATCCGATGCCGGGCACGTTGGCCAGAATATCGTCGAGGTTTTCGATTGCCTCGGGGCTTTCGATCATCAGGCCGACAAGAAGTTCGCCATGCGGCACCAGCGGCCAGACATCGGCTTTGGCGTAGTATTCGGCCTGCGTCAGTCCCCAGTACCGGGCCGCGGTGGCAGGGCCATCGCCGCGCAGGCCCTTGGGTTCGTAGAAGGCAGCGTTCTTAGGCCGGGCATAGCGGCATGAGGCGACGGCATTCCATGCCTGCTCGACTGTCCAGACATGCGGCACGATCACGCCATAGACGCCGCGATCGAGCACCTGCTTGGCCTGAAACTGGTTCATTTCAGCGCCGTTGGCAGGAATGCGCGCCATAGGCGTGACGGACGGGGCAACCGAACCGCTTTGCGCAATGGCCTTGCGATTGAGCATATATTGGAGGCAATCCCCCAGCGCAGCCACGTCATAGGGGTTGTGCTCCATCTCGTAGACGATCCCGTCATAAGGGGCATCGGTCAACTCGATGGCGAGTTGGCGGTCAAGCTTGGCAAAGCAGGTAAACGCGGGCTTGCCTGCTTCGAATGCACGGATGATGCCGTTGAGGCGAAGGTTTGTCATTTTACGCGTCTTTCTGTTCGGGTGCCCAGTACATGAAGCCCATGCCCTCGCCGGTTCCTGCGGCCGTTCGCCAGCAGGGAATGTAGTCCACGAGCGTCATCTGCGCCCCAGTGTGCTCAAGCGCCATCATTACAGTAGAATAGATTTTGATCTCGGACGTGCCTGACTGGTAGTAACTGTCAGGAATGGCGGCCAAGCCCTGATAATCATAACCGGCCAGCATTTTTATGATCTTGCGATCGAAGTCCTCGTCGTTGACGAAGTGCGTGAGGCCACCGCTGGCGATGACGGCAACGCGCACGTCATCGGGCCAGGCAAGGATGGCATCGCGCAGCACCCGGCCGAAATCCATGCACCGCTGCATCGATGGCTGTGTCGGTGGATAGAACAGGTTCATCAGCACCGGCACATGCGGCGGAGGATTGTCGCCCATGATCTGGTGATAGACAAAGCTGTAAGCGTGGGGAACGACCGGATAATCCGCCTTCTGCTTCATCTGGCGTTCCATCCAGACGTTTTCAGGCCATTCGATCAGGTCGGTCAGGTCAAAGCCCTGCGCCTGAAAAGCCTCTATCAGGTAGGTTGCAAGCTGCGGATGCGCCTTGTGCACAACATGGTGATCGGGGGCGTAAACGGCCCTTTGCGGTGGTCCGTTGTGAACGTCCTCACCGGTATAGATGGCGATGGAGGGCGACATGTTAGGCCAGATTTCCTTCTGGTCCTTGCCCAGAATGATTGCGACGTCGATATCGGCTGCCGCATAGGCTTCGCGCATCTTCTGAAGTGCGGCGCTGCATTTGGCCGAGCGCATGGTGCGCTCCTCGATGGTCAGGAACTGTTCGAAGGCCGCGCCGCGTTCTGCCTCGAGTTCAGGATAAGTCCAGGTCCGCCCGCGATACCACAGTTCCGGATTGGCCATGTCGCGAGGCGCATTGTTGAGCCATTCTTCCGGGGTTTGCCCGAGCATTCCGGAGTGCGGGACGGCCATGCCGAAGACGATCTGAGCCATAACTTTATCCTGAATTACATTGTCAATCGTCTGGGAAAGGCACTTGGCCCGGCCCGAAGTCTCGGAAAGATCATGCTAGGCTGGGGTAAAGCGCCGCTGCCGTTTTGCCGAAGATCCATTCCTGATCCTGTGCGCTGAGTGAGGCAAGTCTGTTCTGCGCGGTCTGGCGGATAACTGCAAGTGAGCCGGGCGAGGTGGGATAGTTTGATCCCCACGCCATGCGGTTTGCGCCGAACCGTTCTACCAGAGTGCCGAACCAGCTTTCCGGATCGGCATTGCCCTTGGTGCAATCGCCCATGATCCGCGGCGTGAGCTTGAGGTAGATCGAAGGAATTGCGGCCAGATCGAACAGGCTTTGCGCCGCTGCATAGGGCGGCCCGTCGGTCGGATCGGGACGGCCAAGGTGATCGAGGATGATCGGCACGCCTGGAAAGCGCCGCGCCAGCGTGGTAACCTGCGGCAGGCCGACCGGTCCGGTCTGAATGCACATGGTCAGTCCCAGTTCACTCATCAGTTCCCACGCCGGATAAGCAGCCTCGTCTTCCAGTTCGGTGGGGTCGAAGTCCTTGGTGCTGCCGCCGGTAAAGATGCGAAGGCCACCCAGGCCGCGCTGCACCCAGTCGCGGATCACGGCACAGGCATCGGGCGCGCGCACATCGACCGAGCCGACCGCAAGCAGGCGACCGGCATGCGCATTGCAGGCATCGACCACGTAAGAGTTATCGAAGCCATATGTCGTCGAACTGTGGACCACGGCGGCCTTGTCGACCCCGGCGGCGTCCATCTGGTCAATCAGCGTGTTGACAGTAGATGGCCGCTCTTGCGACCAGTCAGACCGCTTCCCGAACAGCGGGGCGGGCGGGTAGCGGCTTTCATCATCGGAAATGACGTGGGGGTGGATGTCGATGACCATGGTCAAAGCCCCTTTGCTTTCAGTTGTGCATCTAGGCGGGGGAATACGCGGCGGGCATTGCCTTCGAAGATCAGCGCACGGTCATTTTCATCCAGCGCTTCGCAGGCGTCGACATAGCGCTTGGTATCATCGAAGTAATGGCCCGTGTTCGGATCGGTGCCGCGAACCGCACCGATCATTTCGGAGCCGAACAGCACATTGGTGGTCGGCACGACCTTGGTCAGCAGTTCGACGCCGGGGTGATGATAGACGCATGTGTCGAAATAAATGTTTTCGAGCAGCCCTTCGAGCGGGCGCTTGGCGATTTCGAGGCTCATACCGCGATACCGGCCCCAGTGATAGGGAACCGCGCCGCCGCCGTGTGGGATAATCAGCCGCAGCGTGGGGAAATCCTTGAACAGATCAGACTGGAGGATCTGCATGAACACCGACGTATCGGCATTCAGATAGTGCGCACCGGTGCCGTGGAAGTTGGGATTGCACGATGCCGCAACGTGGATCATGCCCGGCACATCAAGTTCGCACATCGCTTCGTACAGCGGATACCATTCGCGGTCGGTTACCGGCTTGCCGGTCCAATAGCCCCCGGTAGGATCGGGGTTCAGGTTGCAGCCGATAAAGCCCATCTCTTCCACGCAGCGGCGCAGTTCGGGCACCGAGTTTGCAGGCGGTGCTCCCGGTGATTGCGGCAACTGGCACACCGGTACGAAGTTGTCGGGATAGAGCTCGCAGACGCGCTTGACGTTGTTGTTCGAAACGGTCGCCCATTCGATGCTGGTGCGCTCGTTACCCAGATGGTGGCTCATCAGGCCGGCGATGGGTGAGAACAGCGTCAGGTCGGCTCCGCGTTCCTTTTGCAAGCGCAGTTGCCCTCCGCCGACGCCCTGATGAATCTCGTCATCGCTGATGATGGCCTCCTTGGGGTCGGGGGAATTGGCCGGATCGTTGGCCGCATCGACCTGTCGTGACCGCCAATCGCGGAAACGCTGCGGAACCGTGGTGAAATGGCCGTGGCAATCGATAATCATGTGCCGAACCTCAAATTTTCGAAGGATCGACGAACAGTTCGTCGATTGTCATGCGCTTGGGCGTGAGGCGCTGGTCCCATGCGGTTTTTTCCAGAGCCTCGATGGTCGGCCTGTTGGCTTCGATGCCATAAGGCAGCGGATCGTCGCCGACGACCTTTGCAAGCTTGGCGTATTTCGCGGCATTATCGCCTTGCGCGGTTCCGGCGTGAAGCTTGGCCACCCAGTCATCCTTGGCGCGGGTGAAGGCATCGTTGAGCGACCGTGCAACCCAAGGATGGGCCTCGAGCACGCTGTCTTTGACCACGATCGTGCCATGCATCGGATAGACGCGGGTGCGGCGATAGTAGTCTGCCTCAAGCTCTTCGGCATTGGGAAACAGGTCTGGATAGTTGGCCTCGACTTCCTGCCAGCCACCGGTGGGAGCACCGGTGCGACCGATACCGGCAGCAGCGGCAAACCCTGCAACGATATCGCCGCGCGCCATCATGTCCGCCAGCGAATCTCCGGCAGAAACATGGCTGACATTTGCGGGCAGTTGCATCTGCTGCACATGTTCCTCATCGTCCACGAACCAGTGGATTTTGTCGTTATCGACGCCGAATTCGTCTATTAGCACCTGACGTGTCCAGACGCCGGTCGTCACCGAATAGGCGCGGACACCTGCCCGTTTGCCTTCAAGATCTTTGGGGTGCGCGATCCCGGCGTCGGGACGCACCAGCAAGCCCGAGTGGTGAAAGCGGCGAACAACGAAGATCGGCAATGCCTTGAATGGGCGTCCATAGGCACGGGCGATGATGTAGGTTGTTGGCGCGATTTCGCAAACGTCGAACTCCACGTCGCGCACCATGCGGCGGAACGCGCCGATCTGCGGCTTGACCGTGACAATTTCGGCATCGACACCTTCGATCTCGACCGCACCTGACCGGATGGCCGAAGTGTGGGGGTGTTCTGCGATGGCGATTTTCAGTGACACTTTGCTGGCCACGTAGCGCTCCTCATTCCTTGGTTGTTGGCTTTACTGCAACCATGCCCACCGCTTGGCATCAATGGCGGCTGCACGGATTCTGCCGGTCGCGATGCAATACTTATCGCTTGCCATCGATCAGGCGGGGGACACAGGCGGGATTGTCGTCACGAAGTGCTTCGGGCAAGAGTTCTGCCGGAACATCCTGATAACAGACCGGACGCAAGAACCGGGCGATGGCCAAGCTCCCCACCGAAGTGGTGCGGCCATCGCTGGTGGATGGAAACGGGCCACCATGGACCATCGCATCGCACACCTCGACACCGGTGCCGAACCCATTGAACAGCACGCGTCCGGCACAGGCTTCGGCCAGCGGGAGAAGTTGCCGGGCAAGCACGGTGTCTGCTGCATCGGCGTGAATGGCGATAGTCAGTTGCCCTTCCAAACCTTTGATCACCGCCAGCATCTGTGGGGTGTCGCGGCACCTGACAAGCAGGGCGGCCGCACCGAATACTTCCTCGCTCAGCGACGGGTTGGACATAAAGCAGTCCGCGTCGGTTTCAAACAGCGCAGGATCGCACACGATGCCTTCGCCGCCACCGCCACGGCGCAGCGTCTTTACGCCATCACTGGTGGACAGCCGTTGCACGCCAGCACGATACGCTTGATGGATGCCCGGGGTGAGCATGGTGGGTAAACTGGCCACCTCCAGCCCGTCAACGGCACTGGCCACGAAGCGGTCGAGGTCTGGCCCGTCCACCGCTAGCAAAAGGCCGGGGTTGGTGCAGAACTGCCCTGCGCCCTGCAAGGACGATGCCGCAAAGGCCGCGCCGATCTGTTCAGCTCTGGCACCCAAGGCGCCGGGCAGCAGTATCACGGGATTGATCGAACTCATTTCGGCATAGACCGGGATCGGGCGTGGTCGATTTTGCGCAACGGCCATAAGCGCCAAGCCGCCGTTGCGGGAACCGGTAAAACCCACAGCCCGCACGCACGGATTGGCGACCAGCGCCGTGCCGATGGTAGAACCATCGCCGAACAGCAGCGAAAACACACCCTCGGGCAGATTATGCTGGATGACCGCCTGCTGGATGGTCCGGCCGACCAGTTCCGATGTGCCGGGGTGGGCGCTGTGCCCCTTCACGATGACCGGACAGCCCGCAGCCAATGCCGACGCAGTGTCTCCACCGGCCACCGAAAATGCCAGTGGAAAGTTGCTTGCTCCGAAAACGACAATCGGTCCGAGCGGTTGCTGCACCATGCGGATGTCGGCCCGAGGAGGCGTCCGGTCGGGCAGTGCCGGGTCAATCCGCGCATCGAGGTACGCGCCATCGCGCACCGTTCGGGCGAAGAGGCGCAATTGCCCGGTCGTGCGGCCCAGTTCCCCCCGGCAGCGCACCTCGGGCAGGCCGGTTTCGGCCATCGCGCAGGCGACGATAGCCTCTGCGTTTGCTTCGATGTTGCTGGCAATAGTTTCGAGAAAGGCGGCCCGAAGCGCCGCACCGATGTGGCGGTAAGGCTCGAAGGCTGCGCTGGCCAATGCGCAGGCGCGCTCGACGTCGGCCAGAGTCGCGGCTTTGAATTCAGGTGCAATTTCCTGCATAAGCGTAGGATTGAACGCCCTGAAAGCGGGGCCTGCTCCGGCAGCACACTGCGCACCGATCAACAATTCACCGCGAACTTCCATGCATTCCTCCTAGCCAGGGCCACTTGCTACCGCGCTATCATTCGCAGGATCAGTTCAATTCATGTGTCTACCGATAAATTTTCTGATATGGCAATTGTCAGATTTACTTTGGTTTCGCACGGGAATCCCACGGATTTCGTGTTTTAGGTCTATCAGTTTTGAGTTTTTTTTCAATTAGGAGGAAGTGTCTTTGGATGGCGAAGGTTTCGCGACGTCGATCAGTTTTCAGCAACTCCGGTTGTTCGAAAGCGTCGGCAGACTGGAAAGCGTGCGAAAGGGCTCGGATGAGTGTAACTTGTCCCAGCCCGCCGTAACGCAAGCCTTGTCGAAGCTGGAGCGGCAGGTTGGTTTTGCGTTGCTGGAACGGCGCGCGAGCGGTAGCTACCTGACCGAGGCTGGAACGGTCCTGCATTTGCGCGTCTGCCGGATGTTCGCACAGATGGCATCAGCGGTGATGGCCATTGGCGAGGCAAAGGGTGTCGAGCAGGCAAGCGTCATCGTCAATCGCCTTTCCCGCTCGCAAGCGCGTGCGTTGATCGGAACCATGGAATACGGCACTCTTGCCGGTGCTGCAGTTGGCATGAAGCTGACCGAAGCATCGTTGCAGCGTTCCACTCGCGATCTTGAGGGCAACATCGGTAGTCCGCTGTTCTATCGTTCCGCCGTAGGGTTGACAGTACGGCCCGAAGGGCTTGCATTTGGCCAGAAACTGAAGCTGGCGATGCAGGAGATCGAAGCTGGACTGAGCGAGCTTAGCGCGATGACCGGCGGCAAGCAGCGTCAGATCGTAATTGGCGCATTGCCATTTGGTGGTGTGCTTCTGCTTGCCGACGTTCTGAAGGCGTTTCTCGAACGGCACCCGGATGCCGACGTAAGGGTGGTCAGCGACAGTACGTCAGAGATGATCCGTCGGCTTCGTGCCGGAGAGGTCGATCTCTTACTGGGCATCGTTCAGGAACAAGATGTAGAGGAGCTTCGCAGCGAACGATTGATCGAGACGCCGTTCCGTGTCGTAGCCCGCCGGGATCATCCGCTCGCTGGCAAGCCGGATATTACGCGTGACGATCTGGCCCGCTTTGATTGGATCGTAGGGACCGAAGGATCGACCCGGCGTGCATTTTTCAACGCCCTGTTCGAACCGGGGCCCTACCCCAGGCCTTCACTGGCCACGTCATCGCTGACGATCATTCGGAGCTTGCTGGAAGTGAGCGACCGGCTGACTATCATTACCTCATTCGAGTTGCAGTCCGAGTCTGGAAAGCTGGTCGCTTTGCCTTATTCGCTTGCTGGCAGGAACCCGTCGATCGGGCTGACCATGCGTGTCGATTGGCTACCGACACGGTTACAACGCGAGTTTCTCGAGACGGTCACCGCCGTCGCGCATTAGGTCAACTTTCGGCAGTGGCAGTTACAACATCTATCGCCGGGTAGGCTATTTGTATTGCCTGTATCGATCCGTTCTGTGCGTTCCTGCAGACATATTCAGGAGACTATCGGATGTCGTTGAAGGCTGATTTCACGCAGGAATTCGCTCGCAACCAATGGTATGCGGCAGGTTGGTCGGCAGAGGTCGGGACACGTCCTGTCGCCCGGCGCATTCTTGACCAACCCGTTGTCCTCTTCCGTATGCCCGACGGTACGGCAGGCGCGCTGGAGGACCAGTGCCCCCACCGGCTTGCTCCGCTATCACTGGGGGAATGCACCGATGGAGGTCTGCGCTGTGGGTATCACGGCATGGTGTTTGACCAGAATGGTACGTGCATTTCGATCCCTGGACAGGATGTCATTCCTCCGACGGCAAAGACGAGGTCGTATCCCACTATCGAACGCTTTGGCTTGATCTGGTTGTGGATGGGCCGCAATGTCGCCGACGAGACGCGTATGCCACACGTTCCAGGTTATGGTCAGCCCGGTTGGGAAATTCTTGAGAACGGTTACCAGCATCATCTGGCGAATTACCGGATCGAAATCGAAAATCTGATGGACCCGGCGCACACCACTTTTCTGCACAAGGAAACGATCGGCAATCCTGCGGCCAAGAACATTCCTGTCGAGGTCAGCAAGACAAAAAGCGGCATCAAGGCTTATCGCTGGCTGCAAAACATACCGCCAACGCCGCTCGACCGCGAAAGCCGCGACTTTGGCGCCGGGCGTGTAGATCGCCAGATCGCGTTTCATTTCCAGCTGCCTGCCACCAGCTTTGTCGATATTGCCGTGATACCCACAGGGGCCGAGCGCAACGAGGAAACGATGAATGCGGGGGTTCGCACCTTCAGCTACAAGTTTCTCACCCCCGAAACCCAGACAACAACCCATTTCTTCTGGTTGCATATCCGCAACTTCCGCGTCGGAGATGATGAATTCAACCGGACGTTGACGGCAAGTCTGGAAAAGACCTTCGAGGAAGACAATGTGATGGCCAGTGCCATCCAGAGCGAGCAGGAACGATCGGGTCTTCGCCAGAGGACGTCGTTGGCGATCGATCGCGCACCGATGATGGCCCTGCGCATGATTGACCGACTGGTGGAAGAAGACCGTGTTGCGGAAGCTACATGAATAATCCCGTCCTGCCTGTGCCTTGTGTTTGGCGCAGGCAGGAGGGGCTGATCAGGTTCAGCGGCTAATCGAACTTTGCAGTCGTATCTGCATGACCCAGGGTCCAATATCCCGAAGCCTTGATGTGTGAAAGTGACTGGCCTGCTGCCAACACAGCTTCGCGCAGGTCGCGGGTCACGCCGGCTTCGGCTGCGATCCAGACGAAGGTATCTTCGTCCGGCTGAAAGCGGCTCTTCAGCGCGTTGAGCAGGGCGCTTGCATCTGCAGCAGCACTGGCCGGACGATGCACCCATTCGACATGATGATCGTTGCCAAGCTGCAATGCGATTTCCTCGTCAGGGCCGCTGACGGCTGCGAGAACGTGGATATGTTTGGTCGGCCATTCTTCCAGACGGCGCTGAATTGCCGGAAGTGCGCTTTCATCGCCGATCAACCAATACGAACGGAACGCATCCGAAATCACGACCGAACCACGGGGGCCGCCAATCTCTATTGTATCGCCCGGCTTGGCGGCTATGGCCCATGCTGTCGCTGGACCGGGCTCGTCATGCAACGCAAAGTCGATGACGAAAGTGTTGGCTGCCTTGTCAAAGGATCGCGGTGTGTAATCCCGCATCGGTGGTCTGCCCCCCGTAGCCGATCCTCCCGGCACGAAAAGTTTGACGTGGTCGTCAGGCGATGCCGAGTTGAAATCCTCAAAATCCGAACATTCGAACCGGATGGCGAGATATGAAGGGGACAAGTGAATCTTCTCCGCAACGGTCAGGGTGCGGCGGCGGGCGGTCTCGTGCCGGATGCGGCGGGTTTTGCGTTCTTCGTCCATTGTTGTTGGTGTCTTCAGCCTTGCTGTGCGGTTCGGAGACGATCACTATGCCATCGCAGCGGTATAACCCAGATTGATAATGCCGCATGCCTCATAAGTTTGTTCTTAGGGTTCTTGTCGGTACCGGGCTCTCGATTATGGTCCCCCAATTAGTTGGGAGAGCAATATGACAGACAAGACGATACAGACGGGGGCGTTTGCCATGCCGATCTGTTTTCTGGTTTCAGTGCTCGAAGGTTACGACCTGCAGGTCATTTCCTCTGCCGGTCCTGCACTGCAGAAAATTATGAAGCTTTCGCAAGAGCAAATCGGATTTTTCTTGAGCGCCACGTTGATTGGTCTTGCCATTGGCGCAGTTGCAGGTGGGTGGCTGGCAGACCGGATCGGACGCAAACCGGTTGTTATCGTATCGGTTGCCACGCTCGGCGTGTTCACCTTTGCGACCGCTCTTTCATCGACCTACGAAATGGTTGTCATCACCCGAATTCTTGCAGGGATCGGGCTTGGTGGGGCCATGCCAACGCTGATCGCCACGATGACCGAACTCACCGCCGCAGAGAAAACCACCAGCGCTGTGACGACGATGATTGTCGGCCAACCGCTTGGGGGCATTATTTCCGGGCTCGCTGGGCGGACGATGGTAACCAATTTCGGTTGGCAGAGCCTGTTCCTCGTCGGCGGTGTGCTGACGGTTTTGACCTTACCACTACTCATTCGGTATTTGCCGGAAACGCGGCGTCCGGGCACCGCGAACATGTCAGTACGGATGCCCGCGATGCAGGCTCTTTTCGGTGAAGGCAGGGCTGCTGCCACATTGCTGTTGTGGACCTCGTTCATTCTGACGCTTGCGCTGCTGTCGATCCTCCTGGGTTGGACGCCGCTGCTCGTTAAGAGCATGGGTTACCCCATCCCTGTTGGCATCAACGCCATCATCGCCATCAATGTCGGCGGTATTGTCGGCGGACTCATCGCTAGCCGTGCGATCGACAAACTGGGCGTTCGCGCGCCGATGCTGGTGCTTTATGGCGTGATGGCGCTGGGGCTGTACATGTTTGCAAGCGTCGAGACGCCAACCGGCCTTATGGCTGCGGCGTTTCTTGTCGGTCTTGGCGTACTGGGCGGTCAGTTCACGCTCTATGGCGTTGCGCCGAGGGTCTACCCGTTTCAGGGTCGCGGCTCGGGGGTGGGCTTCGCTGTTGCAATGGGCCGCTTTGGTTCGGTGTTTGCACCGATCATCGTGGGACTGGCGCTTGGGCAGGGGGCCGGGGCGGGTCAGTCTATCCAGGCTATGGTCCCGGTTGCTCTTTTAGCCGGACTGGCCTTGCTTGCGCTTACGGTTGTTTCAAGTTCCACGCTTGGGCCTGCTGGCCGGGTAGATCCCCCCGTCGGGCACTGATCTGCCATATCGATTTAACCACACTAAAGAGCCCGATAAGCGCACCGCTTATCGGGCTTTTGTTTGGCCAAAATCTGGCGCTGATCATTTCGCCGCTATGCGTGCCAAATCTGTGCCGACGGTTATCTCACCGTTGAAGTGAGGGCGGATCTATTTCGCAAAAGCTTCCGGATCAAACCTCCGGCTCACAACAATGTGTGTCAGCACGAGCTTCCGGACCCCGGCACCCGTGGTGATCTTGCCTACGGCTTTGGGTATAACACCAACCTGCACTGATCCTGACCTATGAGGACGGCTTCTGGCAGTTCTCTGCAAGGAGCGCGTGAAGGGGCCGATGTGGTTCATCGTCCTGAGCGGGCGACGCTGTCCGAGGGCTGCCAATAGTCGCCTCCGATTGCCGTTTCCCGTTCCCTGAACAGCGTTGCAGCCTCGCCACGATGAACCACATCGCAGCTTCGCCTGCGCCCGAAAGATGTCCTCGCCCAACCGTACTGGCGTATCGTACGCTTGCTATTTACCTCAAACCGAAAACGTAAAGGGTGCGTTGGAAGTGCCCATCTTGCCCTCCCACTCCCGCCTAGAATGGAATCAATGTTTGGAACAAGCGACAGCAGCTTGCCATCATAGCGGGCTTTGGAAGGATCGCAGAAGGTGGTTGGCAGTTATTTCCCAAGCAGCATCGTGCGTTGAAGATCTTGCCCAACCACAATTTCCCCAGCGAAGTAGGGACGCAACTGGGCTACAAATCCTTCGGGGTTGAAGTCTTTGCCGATCACAAAATGTGTCAGCACAAGCTTCTTGACCCTTGCGCGAGTTGCAAGTTTTCCGAGTTCCTCAGCCGTCAGATGCTGGTGCGCCATATGGACCATCAGGCGCGAGTGATCGCGGGCCGGATCTACGCGGTGCAGGTCCTGTTCGATACTCACAAGGTCGACAATCTCGGAAACCAGCACGTCGCTGCCCTCGGCCAGCTTTTCGAGGTCCGCAGAAGGCCCTGTGTCGCCGGTGAAGGTCACCGAGCCATATTTGGTGTCGAACCGGTAAGACAGCGCGCGGTCCTCGCCATAGCTGTGTGGGACGGATCGCACCTGGGCGAAATGCGAATTGCAGACCGAAGTGACCTTGACCACATCGTCGCGGAAGATCTCGGTTGGGCCGCAGCTTGCAACTTGGTTCGTGGGATAGAGAGTCGATATTTCGGGCCGGTTGCTGGCCTGCGCTCGGAAGATGGCTTCACCGACTTTGACTTTCGGAAATTCGCGCCCGATCAGATCGTCGAGACCGGGTGGGCCATAAATCGGGAGCTGGGCAGTTCGCCCGCGCATCCAGTCGACTGCCATTAGATAGTCGAGACCAAGGACATGATCCCAGTGCAGGTGGGTGATGAAGATCACATTGAGCTTGCCCGGCGGTGTACCCGCCTGTTGCAGCTGGTAGCCTGTGCCTTCGCCAGCATCGATCAGGTAGCGTTTTCCGTCTACGGTAAGAAGCGTCGAGGGTTGAGCCCGACCGGGATGCGGTGGTGGCCCGCCCGCTGTTCCAAGTATGGTAATGACGGCGCCTTGCTGTGTCGAAGCAACGGTCTGCATTTGTTCTTGGGGTGCGGCAGAGACTGCAGCGCAACCCGAAAGGAGCCATGCAGCCGGTGTCCAAAACAATCTGAGCATCTTCAATCTCCCTTTCGGCGCGGCTTGTTCGTCGGTTATCGTAGGTCCCAGGTCAAAATGATACGCCCCGCGCCGGGATGGCGTGGGGCACTGACCGTGCCCAATCGCCAAAGCCGCCCAGCTTCGATGTCCGGGCGGCTCCTTGCAAATCAGATCATGCGGCTCTGGGTCAATACTGGAAGCCAAGCGTGACCCCGTAAGTACGCGGTGTGCCTGAAGTTCCGTTTTGTCCGCTGTTTGATTGGCCGATTTGTGTACGGAAATAGGCGTCTGTCAGGTTGTTGGCCCAGAGGCGGGCAGATACCCTTTCGTTGTTGCTCCGCCAGGTAACCGAAGAGTTGACGACGGTGAAGGCCGGTTGCTCCACCCCTTCATCAGGCGTACCCACATAACCGCCATTGTAGCCGACGTTGCCGGCAATACTGAACTTGCCGATGCTGGTGGGCACATCAAGATTGCCGCCAAGGCTGAGATTCCAGTCAGGCGTATTCTGCAACCGGTTTCCTGAGGCATCGCCCCTGAGCAGGCAGTTTCCACCCAGACGGGTGCGATAGAAATTGTCGCGGCCGGCCTGCGTGGCTCCGGGTCCCGGTGGCACAAACGTGCCTTGGCACGTTGTATTCCTCAGGGTCTGGCCGGTCAGACTGTCGATGTAAGAAAAATTGGTGGTGCTGAATGCTGCAGCGCCTGCTGCACCCAGGCTGGTTGCAAGCGGGAAAGGAATGGCAATGAAAGCGTCGGTGAAATTCCTGTAGCGGGCATGGTTCCAGGCCACGCCACCGAACAGGCGGAAATTGTCGGATACATTGAGTGAAAAGTCTGCGTCGACACCATAGATTTCCGCACCGCCGCGCGCACTGAACACGTTCTGCACACCAGCGATAACCTGCTGCACCTGAATCGTGCTTTGGTCGTAGTAGTATCCGGCCAGATTGAAGCGCAGTTTCCGGTCAAACAGATCCGATTTCAGGCCAACTTCGAAGGCATCGATGATTTCGGGTTCAAGAATGCCGATGGGATTGGCCTGCGGCACGAAAGTCCCCGCGCGGAAACCACGGTTGTAGCTGGCGTAGGCAAGCAATTCTTCCGAAAAGCGGTGATCGATCGAAAGCTTGTACGAAAGCCGGTTGAAGTTGCGGGTTTCGGTAGGATTGACGATGGTAGTCGTCGTATTGGTATTGCCATTGAAGGCCACGCGTGTTGCGTCCAGCGTGCGCTCATCCGCTGTATAGCGGATGCCAGCCGTGATGTTGGTGCTTTCGCCGAGGGTATAGGTGCCTTCAGCAAAGCCGCTCCACGAATTCAGTTTTACTTGATTGAATTCATCATTGAAGCCGTTGTCGTTAAACTGCGAGATACCCGTGGTCCGACCGGGCAACTGGCCTGCGTCATTTTTCATGTAGAACCCTCCGATAACCCATTTGAAAGGGCCGTCGGATTCGGAAATCAGGTTGATTTCCTGCGTGAAATTCTTGTCTTCGTTGTCATTGTTGATCCGCAAGGTCGGAATGGTGGTGCCATCGGGATCGAAGATCACCTGCAGGTTGGTCTTGCGGTATGCGGTTATGGATTTGATCGATATTCCACTGAAATCGTGTGATATTGTCAGGCTGCCACCAACCTGGCGCGCTTTCAGGAAGGGATCGACATCGGCCAGAATGTCATAACGCGGATCGCCGCCACGACGTCTGATTTCTTCAGGCACAGAAAGTCCCTGCGTGTTGCGGTCAAACGCCACGAATGCGGGGTTGCTGTCATCCGTGCCGTTGAAGTCTCCCGAAAGAACGATGCGGGTTGCATCGGACGGTTCAAACAGCAGTTTGGCGCGCATTGCGTGAGTCCGTGCATCCTGCACATCGTTACCTGTGAACACGTTCGTACCAAAGCCGTCGGCACGTTTCTCGTACTGACCCGAAACGCTGATGGCGATCTTGCTCGATAGCGGCACCGATACGAATCCAGCCGCGCGAACCGTATCGTAATTGGCATAGCCGACTTCCGCTTTGCCCTTGGCCTCGGTCAGGCTGGGGTTGAGCGTGCTGATCTGGATAAGGCCACCTGTGGCGTTACGGCCGAACAAAGTGCCTTGCGGCCCTTTGATCACAGCTACCTGTTCGGTATCGAACAATGACTGCAAAACGCCGCTAGATGCAGAATAATAAACGTTATCGATATAGAGCGCGACAGGGTTTTCAACGCCGTTGCCCTGGCCCGTTGCACCAACGCCGCGGATGCGCGGCAGACCAAATCCGCCGGCGCCGCGCGTGACGTTAAGCGCAGGCACCGCAAAGCGCAGGTCTTCGGTGCTGGTGATGCCAGATGCCGCAATATCTGCCGTTGAAAGTGCGGTAATGGCGATCGGCACGTCTTGCACGTTTTCAGCACGCTTTTGTGCAGTCACGATGATCTCGGCCGAGCCTGTCGTCGCATCACTGCTATCGTTGCTTTCTGCATATGCTGCACTCGCTCCTGCGAGGCATCCATAACTCAGTACGGCCCAAGCCGAAGCTGATAGAAATGAAGATTGCTTCATTTTTTACTCTCCCCAAGCATGCTGCGACTTTGCCCAGCTTATGGTGTATTGAATGACCTGTTTTGCGGCAGCTAGCCATCCAAGTGGTCACAATAATGTTCACCGAAAGCGCAAAATGAATATCCTCGAGCCAGTGCTTCGGGTGGAGTGAGCGTGCTTGGCCGGAGTTGGCTTGTGTTTGGTAAGGGCACGAATTTATGGCACAGATTAATGGCGCAGAGGCCGCGGTGCGTATGCTTCAGGCACATGATGTCACGCACGTTTTCGGTCTGTGCGGCGATACTAGCCTGCCGTTTTATGATGCGCTGGCACGCCTGGATCACGGTATAACCCATGTCCTGACCCGTGACGAACGCCACGCCGCTTATATGGCTGATTCCTACGCCCGGATCACGGGGAAGCCGGGCATTTGCGAAGGGCCAAGTGGGGGAGGGGCAACATACATTTTGCCCGGCGTGGTCGAAGCAAATGAAAGCTCGGTCGCGCTGCTGTCGATCACGTCCGACGTGCCGGTGACTGCACGGGGGCGTTATCCACTGACCGAACTCGATCAGAAAGCTCTGTTTGCGTCCCTGACCAAGTGGAACGGAGTAGCCGATCACGTCGCGCACATCCCGGACATGTTCCGCAAGGCTTTTCGCACGATCACTACCGGTCGTCCCGGAGCTGCTCACATAGGTCTTCCTTACGATCTGCAAAAGCAGCTCGTGGATGAAGGTACGGTCTGGGCGCAGGCCGAACATACCCGATTCCCGGCTTTCCGTACCGGGCCAGATGCCGATTCGGTGCAAGCTGCAGCGCAGGCTTTGCTTTCAGCCAAAGCACCGGTGTTTATTGCAGGGGGCGGCGTTATCATTTCACATGCCTGCGCAGAACTGGCGTTTATTGCCGAATTGCTGGATGCGCCGGTGGCCTCCACCGTCAGCGGGCATGGTGCGATTGCCGACAGTCACCCGCTGGCAGTCGGCGTTGTCGGCACCAATGGCGGCACCGATGAGACGCGCGAAGTTGTGGCGTCTGCCGATCTCGTGATGTTTATCGGGTGCCGCGCAGGTTCGACCACGACTGAACATGGGGCGGTTCCGGGAAGGGACGCGCGGATCGTTCACATCGATGTTGATCCGCTGGCAGTGGGCGCAAACTACCGGTTCGAAGCAGCGCTGGTCGGTGATGCAAGGGCATGTCTTCAGGCGTTGTATATCGAGCTTTCCACGCAGCTGGCGGGCAAGGCGCGCAGCACGGGCGCAGCACAGCGGCTGTTTGCCATGCGTCAGAAAAAGCGCGCCAACTTCCTGCAGCTTGCCCGGAGCACAGATCGCCCTATCCGGCCAGAGCGCGTGCTGGCGGCCTTGCAGTCCGTTTTGGCCGAAGATGCTATTATTGCTGCAGATCCTGGCACGCCATGTCCCTATTTTTCCGGGCATTACGAATTCAACAATACCGGTAGGCGCTTAATCACCAACCGAGCGCAAGGCGCTTTAGGGTTCTCACTGGCGGCGGCGATCGGTGCCTGGCACGCCAGTCCGTCTTCGCAAGTTGTTGCGGCCATGGGTGATGGTAGCTTCGGCTTTTGTGTGGGTGAACTGGAAACGCTGGTCCGTTATGGCATTCCGGTAAAAATCATCGTGTTCTCGAATGCGTCCTATGGCTGGATCAAGGCCAGCCAGAAGAGCGGCTATGGCCAGCGCTATTTCTCGGTCGACTTTTCGCGCACCGACCATGCTGCCATAGCGCGTGTCTATGGCATCAAGGCATGGACGGTTTCCGATCCGCTTGAGGTCGATGCCGCTATACGTTCAGCCGTGCTACACGACGGACCCGCGCTAGTGGATGTCATCAGCCAGCCGCTTGAGGAATCTGCCGTTCCCGTCAGCCAGTGGATGGGCTGAAAGCCGCTTCAAGCAGAAGCGTGGACTTGCATCATCCCGAGGCGGGTTTCCAGCAATCGCTGCTGAAGTTCAAGTTCTGGCGTCAGCGGGCCGAGGGCTGCCATGTCCTTGCGGTTGGCCACGGCTTCCTGCTGCCAGTGCGCACCATCAACCGTCAACAACGCTTCGATAGCGGCATCTGTGATGTCGAGCCCGTCAAGGTCGAGGGCATCGCGCGTCGGGTGCAATCCGATCGGGCTTTGCCGCGCCGGAGCTTCATCATCGCAACGCTCGATAATCCACTTCAGCACGCGCACGTTGTCGCCAAATCCGGGCCAAAGGAATTTGCCTTCGGCCGATTTGCGAAACCAATTGACCAGAAAGATGCGGGGCAGCCCACCCTTGTGCGCAACATTGCGGCCCAGATTGATCCAATGGTCGAAGTAGCTGCGCATGTCATATCCGCAGAACGGCAGCATGGCGAAAGGATCGCGGCGTAAGGCACCTACGGCGTTTTCTGCGGCTGCGGTCCCTTCTGAAGACACGTTGGCCGCCAGATAGACGCCGTGCTTCCAATCGAACGCCTCGGTCACCAGCGGGACACCCGTGGCTCGCCGCCCGCCGAACAGGATGGCGGAAATCGGCACGCCGACGGGATCGTCCCATTCATCGGCAATGGAAGGGCACTGGGCGGCAGGCACGGCAAAACGGGCGTTGGGATGCGCGGCAGGCTTGCCAGATTGCGCATCGTAAGGCTGGCCCTGCCAATCGGTCAGTCCTTCTGGCGGCTGCTTTGTCATGCCTTCCCACCAGACGTCGCCATCGGCGGTCAGCGCAGTGTTTGTGTAGATGGCATTGGCGTGAAGCGTTTCCACCGCATTGCGGTTTGTCATGGTGCTGGTGCCTGGTGCCACACCAAAGAAGCCGGCCTCAGGATTGATCGCTCGCAAACGCCCTGCATCGTCGAGCCGCATCCAGGCGATATCATCGCCCACCGTTTCCACTTTCCATCCCGGCAAAGTGGATTCGAGCATGGCCATGTTGGTCTTGCCGCAGGCCGATGGAAACGCCGCCGCAATATAGCGGGGCTCCTTGGCGGGGGGTGTGATCTTCAGGATCAGCATATGTTCTGCCAGCCAGCCCTCATCGCGAGCGATCACGCTGGCGATGCGGAGGGCAAGGCACTTCTTGCCTAGCAGTGCATTGCCGCCATAGCCCGAACCATAAGACCAGATTTCGCGTGATTCCGGAAAATGGACGATCCACTTTTCCTCGTTGCACGGCCATTCGACATCCGACTGCCCGTGCTCCAATGGAGCGCCCACACTGTGAACGCAGGGGACAAAAAAGCCTTCGGTGCCAAGTGCTTCCAAAGCATCGCGGCCCATTCGTGTCATAATCCGCATCGAGAGGACAACGTAGGGGCTATCGGTCAATTCCACACCGATCACGCTGTTTGGCGAGCCGAGCGGCCCCATGCAGTACGGGACGACATACATCGTCCGGCCCTTCATCGAACCTGCAAAGAGGGCCCCCAGCTTTGTTCGCATTTCTGCAGGATCACGCCAATTGTTGGTGGCACCAGCATCCTCCTTGCGTTCCGAACAGATGAAGGTGCGGCTTTCCACGCGTGCAACATCGCGCGGATCGGACCGGGCGAGAAAGCTGTTGGGGCGCAACTGCGGGTTAAGCTGCACAAGCGTTCCAGCCTCGACAAGCTGTGTGGTCAACGCGTGAGCTTCTGCCTCGCTGCCATCGCACCAGACAACCCGATCGGGGCCGGCCAGTTCTGCGATCTTTTCCACCCATTCCAACAGATCTGAATGTTGCGTTGTGTTCTGCACGGAATGGTTCTCCTCAGGTGGCATGGTCATGACGCTTTGGCAAAAAGCCAAGGCCTCAAAACGCGGGTCATCATTGGCATCAACACCCATGTCATCAACGGCGCGATGAGAAGGGTGTTGACGAAAATGCGCCCTACAAGATGCAAATGCTGCAATAAGGGAGACGTTACCAGAAGAAACGTCGTTAATGTTGGGAAAATTGTGAGCCAAGAGACAATGGCCATTTTCCACTTCGGAGGTACTAAACGCATCTGGGGGCGACAGTCAGCGAGATTGACGTCAATCCAGGCAACCGGGCCTTCATATTCGGCACCGTCGGCGCGCTGTTCGCCATGAATTTGGGCTGTCGGCGCTTTCGCCAGCCACGCAGCACGATGTTGTGCGCTCGCGAACGTCACTTGCGTATTCAGATATTGGCCATCGGGCACAGTAACTGCTGTAACAGTGGCAAGCAGGAAACCTTCGGATGCTGCGGCATCTTCAAGCCTTGCATGCACCAGACGCCGGGACTGCGCGGCCTGATCTGGATTGACCTTGTGCAACGCATGGAAGCCCGCAGCGGGCAGTGGCTTTTGCAAATTGTTCACTTACGCGGCCTAATACAGTATCTGTAAGGTTGCAGGACCGGCAAGCACCGGTCCTGCAAGATTTAGAACGTCAGAGGAATTCCTTGGGCACATAGCACGGCATGGAATCCTCCCAGAGACTATCGGATACCAGCCGCTTGTTCGAGCCATCTGCATCCATCATCATGATCTGGCCATAGGGCTGGAACGTGAAGTCATAAATGGCTGCTTCGTCGCGGAAACCATAAAGACCGGTGGAGTATCCTATGCGTCCGTCATACATCCACACGCCGTGCCCGTCGCTTGCACGGGTTTCGGTCAGTTGTTGGAAGTCGCTTCCATCCGGGCGGATTGTGCAGACGTGATAATGCGCCGGGCCGAACTGGCGGGTGAAGACGATGCGCTCACCATCAGGCGACCAGCTTGGCATGTTGTCGATCTCGGTGGTCAGCACGCGGATTTCGCGTGTTTCGACATCGATGATGCGCAGACCCCAGTTGTCCTTTTCCCATTGCCGGTAAACGACATGGCGGCCGTCTGCGGAATAGCTGGGGAACCCGGCGTGCGTGGAACCATCGGTCAGCTCTTCGGAGAACGAGCCATCAGAACGGGCGCGCATGATTTTTGCCTTGCCGGTGGAGCGGGCATCGAACCACGGCCCGATCCCGAAGGCAAGCCATTCGCCATCGGGCGACCAAGCAGGCTGGAACGCGCCTGCGAGGCCCTTCTTATTCTGCAACGGATCAAGGCCGGCTTTCGAAGCATCGAAAACAAGGAACTTGTCCGTACCGTCAGGTTTGCAGGTGACGATAGATGAGCAGCCCTGTTGCTTTTCGGTGATTGCCACACGCCCCTGACGTGAAAGCACAGGGTACACGTCGGTGTTGCGATAGTCCCACTCGGCATCCCAGCTGAACAGGGCGTCACCTTGACCACGAAATTTGAAATCCACCTTTTCGTAAACGACTGTTGTGCCGTCTGCCGACCAGCATGGTGAGCGCAACTGGCGAAGGATCGGTTCGCGTCCGTCAGTGCAGTACAGCCCGGTCGGAACGTCGGACTGGATCCACGCCTGATCGGTGCCGCGCATGTTGCCGGACGCTCCGCCGCCTGCCTTGATGTAGTAGAACACGTCCTTGCCGTTCGGATGGAACTGCGGACACAATTTCAGATCAGGGCCATCGGTGTGCTGGATCAAATTCTCGCCGGTGAATGCCTCGACCGAGACGATTTCGGATTTTACCCGCCCGATCCATTCGGGGCGGCGCGAGCCCCAAGTGTGTTCGCGGTGCATTGAATAGAACACCAGACGCGTCCCGTCGGGTGACCATTTGGGCGAGCCGTATGTCCAGTCTTTCTGGTGCATGACCCGGCGCTGGTCACTCCCATCGGCGCGCATGACCCATATGCCGAGTTCCTGCGTGTGTTCCCAACCGTGCCCGTCGGAATGGCCGTACCAGTCGGTGTCACGATCCGATGCAAAGGCGATCCATTCGCCATCAGGCGACCATGCGGGGCGGAAGCTGCCTTCGGGGCTGTCGTGCAGGCTGGCAGCGTTCTTGGCCTCACCAAAGGTGAGTTGGGTGCGTTCACCGCTGGCAAGGTTCACCACCCAGATGTTAGCGACATAGCCGTTGGCTGTAGAGACAAAGGCACCCTTGGTACCATCTGGCGAGATGACCAGAACGTCCTCGACCGACGGCGTTTCGACCACCGGCTGAAGGTCGCTGCCATCGATGCGGCAGCGGAAAATGTCGGCGTTGCCATCGCCGTTGCGTTCGGATGTGAACGAAACCCACTGTCCATCGTGCGAGATCGAACCATGATAGTCGAATCGCGGCGCGTCAAGCAGCGGGCGTTCTTCACCCGTCAGCGCGTCGGCGACCCACAATGACGAATTGGATGGCCCGATGCGGTTCATCAGGAACACGCCCTTCTTTTCGGCCGTGCCCGAACCGGCAGCGCTCTGCTGTCCTGCATTCTGCGTCATGTCATACTCTCCTATTCGAACTCGATACCACGGCGGTTTCCTCCCTTGGGAGGATGGCTGTCAGCGCAAATACCAGATCTGCTTTAATTAACGCCAATTTAAGACATCTCTAAGATATATCTTTTTATACTTCACCTGTCATACTGTCAACCGTCCGCAAAAGCGATGTGGGTTGGGGCGGGGACATGAATAGGTGCGGCGCAGACGGACTCAAGTATGCCGCTCTCTGGCGACCGCCTGAACGCATTGACGGTATCGCTGGCCTGATTGGCCACAAGCAACCAGCGTTGGTCTGCCGAGATTGCCGCCCCCCATGGACGTTCACCACCACAGGCAATTGACTGGACGAGCGATGGCAACCCAGTTTGCTCGTCGATCTTAAAAACACAGACCGTGTTGCTGCGCCGATTAGATGCATAGAGATAGCGGCCATCGCCGGACATCACGAATGCCGCAGCGCTTGCTCCGCCTTCAGCATCGGGCTGGTCTAGCGCCACGCGCGCCAGATCGCGGAGTGTCCCGGTGGTGCCGTTCCATTCAAGAACGAAGATTTCTGCAGAAAGCTCGCTCAACAGATAGAGCCAGCGGCCGCCCTTATCGAACAGTGTCAGCCTTGGCCCGGACCCTGCGGGAAGGGAATGTTCCGTCACAGGCGCATCGGCAAATCCATTTGGTGAAAGTGCATGGATGCAAATGCAGTCGTTGCCCATGTCGGGTACCAGCAGGAACATGCCGTCCGGGCTAAGCGTGACGCCATGGGGATGGGGTCTGTTCTGGCGAGGGTGGGGTCCTGAACCGGCATGAGGCGCTGACAAGGTGCCCGGGCCCAGCTTTCCGTCTGCTGCGATGGCCATCCGTGTGGCTTGTCCACCGCCGAAATTTGCAGTGAACAAAGCCTCGCCCGTGCTGTCGATGCACAAGTGCGTGGTGCCTCCGCCATGGGCGGATTGGTGTCCGATCTGCGTAAGTGGGACCTTGGCGCTGTCATAGGCAAAGCTGAACACTTCGCCGGCACATTCGCCCTTGTTGCCAATTTCGCTCACTGCAAACACCAGTCCGCGCGCAGGGACAGCTTCGAGCCAAGTGGGCCGCCGTACTTGTGCGGCAAGCCCTAGCAGTTGCATCGCGCCGGTTTCGGGGTCGAGCGAGGCGTGAAATATTCCCTGCCCGGGACCGTCGCCCTGCGTTCCGATGTAGAAATGCACTGCCTGCGATGTCACGCTGCTCTCCCTGCTGAAGCTTTAAGGCACGACAGCAGGGGTTTGCCCATTCAAATCCTACCTTGTGCGATTGGAAAACGATCGGTGACCTGATGGCACGTGGCGTCAGCACGGACGATGATGTAGTGATGTTTCCATGGATCGGTTGTTGACAATGAAGAGTTTCCTTGCCGTGTCCCGCCTGTCCAGCTTCAGCGCGGCAGCTGAGGAGTTGGGGATGTCCCGCACGCTGGTTTCGCGGCACGTTGCAGACTTGGAAAGACATGCCGGTGCGCGGCTGCTTCACCGCACGACACGCGCGGTAAAGCTTACGCCGGTTGGCTATGACTACATGGCGCTATGTGCACGTGTCCTTGCCGAAATCGCTGCGGGTGAAGAGGAAATTGCAGCAAGCCGCAACCAGGTGCGCGGCGTGATCGCCATTCTTTGCCCGATCTGGCTGGGAAGCTTCGGTTTTTCGGAAGCTGCCGCCAGTTTCTGTGTCGCGCATCCTGACGTGCGTATCCGGGTCCATTTTGAAGAGCCGTCGTCCAATCCCCATGCCTTCCTTGAGCAGGGATACGATCTGTGCATCCAGCCCAATGCTCTTCGCGACTCTGCGATCAAGGTGAAGAAGATCGGGGAGATCGATTTTTGCCTGATCGCGTCGCATGATTACATTGTGCGGCGTGGCATGCCTGCAGCGCCCGAAGGCCTGCTTGCCCACGATCTGTTGGTCAAATCGGGCGAGGCGGACTGGGTGTTTGCCAGCGGGCTGAAGGTTTCAGCGCGTGACAACGTACGCTGCACGACCAATAGCGTGTTTGCGCTTTGCAGCGCGGCCACTGCCGGCCTCGGTATCGCCTTGGTGCCGCAGACCGTCGCGGCCCGCTTCCTTAACGACAGCAAGGTCGTGTCGATCCTTCCAGAAGAGAAAATTGCAAAGCGCCCCCTCTATGTGGCTTCGGCCCCTGGAGGCCAGATGCCGCGCCGTACCCGTGCATTCATCAATTGGCTCGATGACTGGTTTCGAAAAGGGGGCTAACGGATTGTTGCGCATTCTGCACTAAATGATTGCAGGATTGCCTCTCTATCAGCGACAGTAATGGCCCTATCCCGATTCCAACGCCATTGGATGAGAATCTGGAGATGCACGCCATGAATTCGCCGAAAAGCCTGCAAGCCGCCATCGATGAAGCCGGTTCGCCGGTTAACCTGGTATGGAAGCCGAATGCCGCTGCATGGCAAGTGCCGGTGATTGCGCCGGAATACACTGGCTGGCGAACCGAGCAGCTTGCATGGCGCGAAGCCGTCGCGCTCAGCGACTTGTCGCATCACATGTGGGATCTGTGGTTGGAAGGCCCCGATACGCTTCGATTGCTGATGGACTACAGCGCCAACAACTATGACAATTTTGTGATCGGGCAGGCCAAGCAGTTCGTGCCGGTCACGCGCCAAGGCCGCATTGTGACCGACGGAATCATCATGCGCGATGGCGAGGAGCGCTATAACCTGAGCGGCGTGCCCGCATCGCAGACGTGGCTGCGCTACCACGCGGAAAAAGGTCGCTATGATGTCGAATTGACTGTCGATCCCGATTCAGGGCTGCGCAAGCAGGGTGATCCGAAGGTCTTTCGTTTCCAGCTTCAGGGTCCCCTTGCTCTTGCCTTGACAGAAAAGCTGTTTGGCGGACCGCTGCCCAAGACGAAGTTCTTCCATTCCACGCCCGTTGAACTGGATGGTCGACACTTCCGTGCCTTCCGACATGGCATGGCAGGCATGCCGGGTTACGAATTCATCGGGCGCTGGGAAGACTCTGACCATATCAAGGCAGCCATGCTCAAAGCCGGGGAGGAGTTCGGTATCGTTCATGTCGGCGGGAAGGCATATTACACCAATGGAATCGAAAGCGGCTGGATCCCTACGCCGACGCCCGGCATCTTTACCGATCCCGAGCTTCAAGCTTACCGCGAATGGCTGAGCGTCTTTTCGTACGAAGGGCAGAAGCCTCTGCACGGTAGCTTCTTTTCGCCCAATATCGAGGACTATTACGTTTCTCCGTTCGAATTGGGATATGGAAAATCGATCGCCTTCAACCATGACTTTTATGGTCGCGATGCATTGTTAGCAGCAAAAGACAACACGCTGCGCCAGCGCGTGACATTTGTCTACGATCAGGCGCAGGTGCGTGAAGCGTTGGGCGATATCGACTATTTCAACAATTATGCTCGTTACCGCGTAGAGGCGGGCGGCGAAATGGTCGGCTTGACCTTTCAAACCGGAATGATCGGCCCGCTGGACAACCTGCTTTCGCTGGGGCTGATCAACAATGCGCACGCAACGCCCG
This sequence comes from Novosphingobium sp. AAP83, assembly GCF_001295795.1. GTDB lineage: Bacteria > Pseudomonadota > Alphaproteobacteria > Sphingomonadales > Sphingomonadaceae > Novosphingobium. Next base: position 7,595 of record NZ_LJHY01000061.1, on the reverse strand, counting down.
GAACGGAAGTTGAAATCGTGATCGGTGAGCACCCGGGCGCGGGCCATGATCCACAAGCAGACTTCGGCTTCAAGCGCATCCGGGCGATCGTAGCGGCATCGCCGTTCAATGATCACGCGCGCAGCGAGTATCGCAAGGGCTGATCGTCCACGTCACGCAGCGATCCTGACACGACACGGTTTCATCGCGCTTTGCAAGCGTGCGTGCGTGGATCACCGGAATTACCCTGCACTCCGGTGGGAACACTTGGAGTTGGAGAGCCACGTGTCCATTTTGAACGACTATTCACTGGAAATGACGGCAAAAGAACGCCCCGAACTGGACAATGCTGCGGGCCGGATTTTGCCAGGGACGCAGATCGCAGTAGCGTTTCTGCCGAACGAGGACATGGAAAGCCGCATTGCCGCTGCATGCCATGTTCGCTCGCTTGGGTTTGAGCCTATTCCGCATATTTCGGCGCGCCGCATGCGTAGCGCGGCCGAATTGTCTGACATGGTGGAGCGATGCGCGCAGTATGCGGGTGTCAAACGCGTGTTCCTTGTTGCAGGTGATCCTGTCCGACCGGACGGCCCGTTCGAGGACACGCTGTCGATGCTGCGAACCGGTGTGTTTGAAAGCAACGGCATCGAATCCGTCGGTATTGCCGGCCACCCTGAAGGGCATCCCATCATGGACGCCAACCGTCTGGCTTCGTTCATGGACCGGAAAGTTGATGAAATTGGCGCGCGCGGAATGGCAAGCACGCTTGTAACCCAGTTTTCTTTCGATGCTCAGGCCTTGCTGGACTGGCATTTCAGCCTGCGTGAACGGGGCATTTCCATCCCGGTTCGATTGGGCGTTCCCGGACCGGCCGGGGTCCGCCGTCTGCTGCGTTACGCGGCATTCTGCGGGGTTGGTGCGACAACGTCAGTGCTCAAAAAGTATGGCATTTCATTGGGCAAATTGATCGGCCTTGCCGGGCCGGATCGTCTTGTATCCGAACTGGAACAGGGCCTGATCGCTGAGCGCTCGGATAACCTTGCGCTTCACTTCTTTCCGTTCGGGAGCCTTGGCGCGACCGCCGACTGGATATCCACCTACCCCCATAACAAAGGTCTCGCAGCATGAAGCGAGCTTGGATTCTCAGCCTTTCGTGCGCCGATCAGCCCGGCATCGTTGCTGCAGTAACCGGAAACCTTGCCGCGGCGGGTTGCAACATTCTTGAAGCCGAACAGTTTGACGACCTTTCGAATCGGCGCTTTTTCATGCGTATCGTTTTCGATCCGGTCGATTCCGAATTGGAAAGTCTGCGCGAAGGTCTCGCGCCGGTAGCGTTGCAATACGGAATGGACTGGAGACTGCGCGACACGGCCATTGTACCAAAAGTGCTGATCCTGGTCTCCAAGTTTGACCATTGCCTTGTCGATCTGCTCTATCGCAAGCGCATCGGTGAAATCGCAATGGATGTGGTCGGAATCGTATCGAACCATTCGCGCGACGGTGATCACCCCCGGATGCTAGATGGCATTCCGTTCCATCACTGCCCGATCACCCGCGAAACGAAGGCGGCCCAAGAAGCCGAAGTGAAGCGGATTATCACCGATAGCGGTGCCGAATTGGTTGTTCTGGCGCGATATATGCAGATATTGTCCGATGATATGGCGAAATTTCTATCTGGACGTTGCATCAATATCCATCACAGCTTTCTGCCTGGCTTCAAAGGGGCTAAGCCATACCATCAGGCATTTGAACGTGGCGTAAAGATGATCGGGGCGACAGGTCACTATGTTACCGCCGATCTCGATGAAGGCCCAATCATCGCACAGGATGTGGAAGCCATATCGCATCGGGCCATGCCGGAGGAACTTGTTGCCAAAGGCCGCGATGTAGAGCGTCGCGTATTGGCCCGCGCGGTGAAGGCGCATCTTGAAAATCGCGTGTTCTTTAACGGAAACCGCACGGTCGTTTTCGGAGAATGACAGACGACGGAGCCTCGCCGATTGTAGCCAATAGAATCGCGTTTGCCGTCCGACGGCTGGTTTTCCGGCAATGACAAACTGCTGACGCGCCTCTCAGGCAGCCAAAGATCGCGAGACAACGGTCTGAAAAAGCACCGCGATTGTTCACGCAAGTTCACCTATGTTTTCCATGTTTTTCTCATGGAAAAAACGATCATCTCTTCTAAGTCATTGAAAAGATGGTGGGCGCGGCAGGGATTGAACCTGCGACCCCACCCGTGTGAAGGGAGCCAGCCAAATCAGATAGTTAGCTGTTTTGGTTGTAGAAACAGCCTACTGTACGAGGGGGGCTGTACGCGATTTGTACGAGCGGGCACTTTGAGCCCTCTGAAAACGTGCATGTCTGATCGGAATTGGCGCGCGACGAAGCCAGTAGGCAGGCCGCCAGACCAGGAACGAAAAACCGCCGGAAGGGCTGGCACCCTTCGCGGCGGCGATATCTATAGCGGTTCGGCTATTTCTCTCATTTACGCGACTGGAGAATCGGGCGCAAGGGCAATCCTTGCCGGAGGTGCTTCATGAGCATCTCCTTGGCACACAACGGGCTTCCACCCGGCGTCACCCATTTCAGTCTTGCTGACCTGATCGAGAAGATCGCGCCCGGGACTTGCCGGGAGGAATACCTCTCGGCGACCGCAGTGCGGGTTTTGAAGCACTACATCCTCAGCTGCCGATCGTCCGACTTTGAGCGCGGCAAGATTTGCGGGGTGTGGGAGCAACCGCAAACCACGGCTCAGACGCTGCGCATCTCAACGAAGGTCCTGCACAACGCTGAGGCCGAGCTCGAACGCGGCGGGTTCATCGAGCGGAGCCATGTTCCCCATGCGCGCCGCACAGGTCAGCGCCGTGATGGCGTCATCGTCAGCCTTGCAGGGATCAGCCTAAGTCCGCTCATCGATGGCTATGCCCGGTGGAAGGCTCGGCTTGAGGCGATGGAACTGCACGAGCGGGCGGTTACTTCATTGCGGCACGAGATTGTCATGCTCGGCCGCGAGATCCGAGCGACGCAAGCGGCTGCATTGATCGAGGAAGCAGAGCGTATTCTGCCCCGGGGGCGCGTGTCCCGCATCAGCTCTGCCGAGAAGCTGGAAGCCCTGAAGGCCATGCTCGAGGCGCTGTTGGTGCAGCCAGAACTTCCCTCCGGTGACACGAAATCTTCCCACCGGACGGAAGAAATCTTCGCACCCAATATACTTGTCAAAGACTCGTCCAAAAACCGTAAGCGCGTGACTGGCGTTGACCGGTCAGACGAGGTCTCCCCAGCATTGGCTGCAAGCCTTGCGAGCACAGACTATCGAAGCCTCCTCCCGTCCAACCGGGCACCGGGCTGGCCAGAAATTGTCGACGCGTCAGCAATCGCCTGCCGTTGGCACAATGTCTCGCAGCCAGCCTGGGCTTAGGCGTGCGGAAGGCTGGGGCGCGAGCGCGCGGCGCTTTGCGTCCTCGTCATCGACCGCAACGCCCGATTGCCAAGCGATCACCGCTACCGAGCGCGGTCAGGCAGGAAATGCTTGAGCGGGCTGTTGCGGAACGCCTCCAGCCTGTTGCCGATGATCAAGGCTGCCAAGGGCTATCCAGAAGGGAGCTTGCCGGACCGTCAGTTCGAACCAGAGCTGTCAGCCCCAAGAACCGGCCAAAGCTTTGCAGGTGCATGTCTGTCGGCCTTGGCGAAGCTCTCCGGGGAGGTGCAGCTATGACAGAAACGCGAGCCACAAGCCTGTGGGAGGCGCTGGCGGCGGGCAACATCTGGTGGCCGTCCTACAAGCCCGGGCGGGACACCGTTTTGAGCTGGCGCCATGCCGCCGCGATCCTGATGCGCGACATTGATCCGCAGCCGATCTTCGCTGCCCTGCCAGCTGTGTTCGGGGAGTTTTACGATCTCAGTGCCGCCGAGGTCCGCGAACAACTTCCAGTTCCTGACGGCCAGCTCCTTTGGCCTGCGTGGCTGGAAAGCTGGGTCGGCCATTTCGACCATTGGCACGATCCGGTCAGGCAACTGGTCGAGCAGCATTGTATCACTCCAGACGCCCGGGTCATTGCCGGCATGCTGGCGAGGCTGGACGGGGCCGCCTTCTGTGACTTCGTCCTTCAGGCCTACGAGAGAGCGGGCATTCTGGGGTCACTCCATGGGGCACCCACCGGTGATGACCTCCTGCCAATAGTCCAGACGATTGCGAATGCGGCACCGTTCGAGCGGCTCAGCTACGGCCTCTACCAGCGATTTTGCTCCGAACTGAACCAGGAGGCTGAGCCTCCACTAACCCAGATGTCAGGCCTGGATTTTGACTGGGCCGGAAACCCCAACATATTCGGCGGAGACGTCACATGAACCCCGTGCAGAACGCGATAATCGCTTTCCGGCTGTTCAGCCGGTGGCACCCTGCAGGAAATGCCAAACCACGTCATGACACCCCACATTCAGGCCACCAGTCTCGAAGCAGCGCATATAGAAGTACACACTCCACGCTGAATTCGAGCGGTGGCAAGGGGGGCGCAAACCCGCAGAAATCAGCCATTCTATGCCCTAGACGCGTTTCTAGGGGCGCCCAAAAAGCACTCCAAAGCTGTGGCGCGCAGCAGCAAGGTCTTCTAGAACGAGCCTATATCAGCCACTTAGCTTCTAGGCCCATCGATCTTCTCGCAATTCGGGGGAGGGTCTGATGGCGCAGGTCAATGTTGCCGTAGAGGACCGCGTCCTTGCCGCTCTCGACAGGGTTGCGCAGGCAAAATCGCTCAGCCGGCCCGAGCTTTTGCGCAAGGCGATCCAGGAGCTGATTGAGGCGCACGATGCCGGTCGGCCGACCTTCCAGACCGAAGCTGCGCCCAAGCTCGATGCGACCGTCAGCGGGCTGGTGCACCAGTTGCGGGAGCTGGTGATGGAGCTGGACCGGGCACAAGCGGACAATGCGCGGATGCTTGGCAAGCTGACCGAGAAGTGGAACGGCGGCGAGGAAGCCAATCGCATCGCCCTGCAGAAGCTGATTGTCGAGCTTCGCGAGCTGGATGAAGCCGGCCTCTCGCCGTTCATGACGCAGACTGGTGAGCTGATGTCAGCCTTCGATGCGCTGGAGCCCAAGCTGCTAGGGCTGCTCGAGCCGCACTTGGCGAAGATTTCCGCCCAGCTTGATCGGTCAATAAAGCTGGCCAGCGAACCGCGGCAGATGAGATCCATCTACCTCGGCGACAACCGTTTTCTGTCGCTCAAATTTCTGTCGGCATGCGGAGGTTTGGCGCTCTTTATCGGCGCGCTCATTGCAACAATCCTGCCTACCCAGTTCGATGGCTGGTCGGTCTGGCAGTCAGCCAAGCTGATCGACCACCCCGCGAAAATGTGTCGGCTGATCGCCCGCAAGTACGGTGTCACCGATTGCCGGGTCCCAGAGCAGGAGCGCGATCTTGGCTTGCGCGTCATTGCCCATGAGGACCGGCGATGATTACGCTCGCTTCTGTCGCGTCGGCGGGATCGGCGGCCGAGTATTATGCAGCCGACAACTACTACACCGCCGATCAGACGCAGGATGCCAGTGCCTGGTTCGGCAAGGGCGCGGACGAATTGGGGCTTGTTGGCAAGGTCGAGGAACAGACCTTTGCCGCCGTGCTCGAGGGCAGGCTTCCCGACGGGTCGGTGATTGCCGGGAAGGACGGGGTCCACCGCCCCGGCGTTGACCTCACCTTCTCGGCGTCGAAGTCCGTGTCGTTGGTCGCGATGCTCGGCGGCGACAAGCGTCTGGTCGAGGCGTTGAAGGACTCCGTGGCCGCGACATTGCGCTGGGCCGAGAAGAACGTTGTCGAAGCGCGGGTATGGGATGCGGCGCTCGGACGGCAGGTGCCCGAACGCACCGGCAACCTCATCGCAGCCACTTTCCTGCATGACGTAAACAGGAACGGCGAGCCGCAGCTTCACATCCATGCGGTCGTCGCCAACGCGACCAAGGCCTCGGATGGCAAATGGCATGCGGTGCGCAATGACGAGCTCTACCGCGCGCAGCACGTATTGTCGGCAGTCCACAATGCCGAGCTGCGCAGCCGTATCGAAGCCTTGGGCTATGAGACCGTGCCTGCCCGCAACTCCATCGACGGTGCCTTCGAGATCAAGGGTGTGACGCGGGAGGCGGTCGAAGCCTTCTCCACCCGCCGCGCCGAAATCCTCGCCGAGCTGGCCAAGGAAGACAGAGGCAGCGCCCGGGAGCGCGAACTGGCGGCGCTATCGACACGGCGCGGGAAGGAACTGGAGCCCGATGCAGCGCGACAGGTCGTGGCATGGACGGAGACCGCCCGCGCTATCGGCTTTGATCCAGCGCGCCTCATCGAACATGCCATGGCCCGCGCAGCGGGTGAGCAGACGGTCTGGTCGCGGGTCGTCGACGGCATTCGCAGCATCGGCGAGCGCGGGATGGCAATTGCCAGTGCCATGGGCCTGACCCCGCGCGATTCCGATCCGCTGGTGCCCGAACGCCTCGGGCGCCTTGAGCCCAAGGCCTTTGCAGCCGCCCAGGCGGTAGCCTCGGCAGCGCGGGAACTTGGCGAGCGCGAGGCAGCCTTCTCCCGCAACGATCTGATCCGCACTGCTCTCGAACGGCAGGGCCCGGTCACGGTCGACATGATCGAGGCGCGGATCGATGTGTTGCAGGAGCGGGGACTGCTGGTCGGCAGCGGCCCGGCGGATCGTGACCGCATGCTGACCACCGAGCAGGCGCTGACCTTGGAGACCAAAGTCATCACCCTGGCGCAGGTGGGCAAGGACAGTGTTCAGCCCATTGCGGACAAGGATGGCATCGTTGCGCGGCTGCAGGAGCAAGCGCGGGCCATCGGACTTCGTCGCCTCAATGCCGGGCAAGAGCAAGCTGGCGTCGCGATCCTCACCTCCAAGGACCGCGTGCATCTGGTTCAGGGCGGCGCGGGTGTGGGGAAGTCGGCGGCGCTGGCTCCGGTTGCAGCCATTGCGCGGGAGGAAGGGCGGCAGGTGGTGGCGCTATCCCACGTGGGCCGGATAGCGCGGGAGTTTGGGGAGAAGACGGCCAGTCCGGCATCGACCGTGGATGCGTTTTTGGCTCGGTACGCGCGGGTTTTGGACGGCAGTGCCAGCGCGGATAAGGTGGCAGCGGCTAGGGCAGAGTTGTCCGGTGCGCTGGTGATGGTAGATGAGGCAAGTCAGATCGGCACGGACAGGCTCGCGCGGCTGATCACCCTCGCCAACCAGATGGACGTGGGCAAGCTGGTGCTCTCCGGTGACATCAAGCAGTTACCTGCCATCGAGGCAGGCAAGCCGTTCGCGCAATTACAGCGGCAGGATTTGGGCAAAAGCGAGATCACCGAGAACCTGCGCGCGCAGACCCAGCAGATGCAGGCCATCAACCGCGCGCTCGAACAGGGCGATGTCGCCCAAGCCTTTGCCGTCCTCAAACCTGCGACCATCGAAGTTGAGCCGGGCAAGATTGCAGGCATCGCCGCCAATATGTGGGCCGACCTGCCCAAGGACGCGCGCGACAACACCATCCTTCTCGCCGCCGGGCGAGCGATGCGCAGCGCCGGCAATGCCGCCGCGCAGGCCTCGCTGATTGATCGCTCCCAGATCGGTGCGGAGGGAATCAAGCTCGA
>NZ_LJHY01000060.1 GCF_001295795.1 Novosphingobium sp. AAP83 | reverse complement strand
CGGTCTTCTCCAACCGCCCAATCGCCTCGGCAAAGCGCCGCACGGCTTTGGGGTTGCTCAGGGCGCAGGGCATGCCTGCCTGCCACAGCGCAAGGAAGGCATCCTACTCGACTCCGCCGCTGGCTTTCTTCTTGAACTTTAAAGCCGGTGGAACTCTTTGTACCAGCGGATGAAGTTGGGGACGCCCACATCAATGCTGGTGGTGGGTTTATAGCCCAGATCGCCTGAAATCGCGTCGATATCGGCGAAGGATTGGCGCACGTCGCCCGGTTGCATCGGCAGGAGGTTCATCTCTGCCTTGCGGCCAAGTTCGGCCTCCAGAATGCCGATGACTTTCATCAGCGGTTCGGATTTGTGATTGCCGATATTGTACAGGCGGTGGGGCTTCAGGCTGCCGCCAGCCTTTGCCGCGCCATCATCGGGCGGGGGATTATCAAGGCATGCCATCACGCCCGAAACGATATCATCGATATAGGTGAAATCGCGGAACATATCGCCGTTATTGAACACCTGGATCGGCTCGCCCGCCAGAATGGCCTTGGTAAACAGCCACATCATCATGTCCGGACGGCCCCACGGGCCATAGACGGTGAAAAAGCGCAAGCCCGTGAGCGGCAGGCGATAAAGGTGGGCGTATGTCTCGCTCATCAATTCGTCCGCCTTTTTGGTGGCGGCATAGAGCGACATCGGGTGATCGACGCGGTCTTCGACCGAGAACGGCAGTTTGGTATTGCCGCCATAGACCGACGAGGAGGAGGCATAGACCATGTGCTCAGCCTCTCGATGGCGCGCCACTTCAAGCAGGTTCAAGTGACCGACGAGGTTGGACTGCACATAGGCGTGGGGGTTTTCGATCGAATAGCGGACGCCTGCTTGCGCGCCGAGATGGACGATGCGTTCGAACTGCTTGCCTTCAAGCGCGGCGGTGAGGCTCGCGTAATCGGCAAAATCGGTGCGCAGGAAGGTGAAGCGGTCCTTGCCCTGCTCAACCAGCCGGGCAAGGCGCGCTTCTTTCAGCGCGGGATCATAATAGGCGTTGACCACATCAACGCCGATCACTTCGTCGCCGCGCGCAAGCAGGCGCGTGATCAGGGAGTAGCCAATGAAGCCGGCGGCTCCGGTAACGAGGACACGCATCGTAATTCCAATATGTTATGCCGGGAAAGCTTAAGCGAGCGGCTTTAAAGTTTCCAGTCCGCCTTATCGCCTAGCACACCCTTCAGATCGGCTAGAGTGCCGCCCTTTGCCACTAGCGCGGCGATCTTGTCGGCACCGGCAGCCAGATAATATTGGTGCGGGACGGCAAGGAAGACAATGTCGTAAGCTTGTTCGAAAGCATCGCCGGCAAGCGTCAAACCATATTCGTGGCACGCTTCGGCGGGATCGGCGTGGGGATCGTGGACGGTAACGCTGTGGCCCAGCGTCTGCAGTTCGGCAATCACATCGGCGACTTTGGAATTGCGCAGATCGGGCACGTTTTCCTTGAATGTCAGGCCAAGGACGAGGACCGAGCCGGGCTTGCCATCACGTTTGGCGTGAAGTTGGCGCGCAACCCATTGCGCCATGCCATCGTTCACGCCGCGTCCGGCAAGGATCACTTGCGGATCGTGGCCCAGCGCTTCGGCGCGGGCGGAAAGGTAATAGGGATCAACCCCGATGCAGTGCCCGCCAACAAGGCCGGGGGTGAAGGGCAGGAAGTTCCATTTGGTGTTGGAAGCGGCCAGCACATCCCAGATAGAAAGATCCATCTTCGAAAAGATTTGCGTGATCTCGTTCATGAAAGCGATGTTGATATCGCGCTGCGCGTTTTCGATCACTTTGGCGGCTTCTGCGGCCTTGATCGAAGTGGCGCGGAAGACACCGCCCGTGGTGATCGCGGCATAAAGATCGGCGACGCGATCCAGCACTTCAGGCGTCTGGCCCGAGACGACTTTGGTGATTCGATCAATCGTGTGCTCGCGATCACCCGGATTGATGCGTTCGGGGCTGTAGCCAAGGAAGAAGTCTTCCCCGCATTTGAGGCCCGATACGGATTCGAGGATCGGGCCGCAGATATCTTCGGTGACGCCCGGATAGACGGTGCTTTCAAACACGACCACCGGCCTGCGCCCTTCGGCCACGGCATCGGGCAGCATCGCGCCCACGGTGCGCGAGGCCGATTCGACGATGCGCAGATCGGGGTTGTTATCGGCATCGATGGGGGTGGGCACGGTGACGATGTAGAAGTCGCTGGGCGGGCAGACGGCGGCATCGCAGGTCAGGCCAAGGCTCGATTTGGCGAGCCGCTCTGCATCAATTTCGCGCGTGCGGTCATGGCCTTCGGACAATTCGCCGATGCGCTGGGTATCAACGTCAAAGCCGGTGACGTAGAACTTTTTGGCCAGTGCCACGGCCAGCGGCAGGCCGACATAGCCAAGGCCAAGCACGGTTACGCGGGTGGTCGATGAAACCCGCGGGTCGAGACTCGTTGGTGCAGCAGCGGAAATCGAAGAAAACTGGACGGTCACGTGGAATGCGGCCTTTCATGGTTGGCGCACGTCACGCGCCACAATCCGCATGCATAAAGCGAGGCTCTTATTTCACGGTTAACGCTTGCCGATTATTGGTGCGGGCATGGAAAAGACGATTCTCATAGTGTTCGGCACGCGCCCTGAGGCGATCAAGATGTTCCCCGTGGTGCACGCCCTTCAGGCAGACCCCCGTTGCAGGGTAGTGACATGCGTTTCGGCGCAGCATCGCGGCATTCTGGATCAGGTGCTGGAGATTGCAGGGATCGTGCCTGATCACGATCTTGATCTGATGCGCCCCGACCAGACGCTTGACGGTTTGACCGCCGCGCTGCTCACGGGCCTTGGCAAAGTGATGGACGCCGTACAGCCCGATTGGGTTGTGGTGCAGGGCGATACGGCCACCGCTATGGCGGGCGCGCTGGCGGCTTATTATCGCAAGCTGCCGGTGGCGCATGTCGAGGCAGGTCTGCGCAGCCACAACATCTATCACCCCTGGCCCGAAGAGGTGAACCGCAAGATCATCGGCACGATTGCCAAGCTGCACTTTGCGCCGACCGATGTTTCAGCAAGCGCTCTTCTTGCCGAGAATGTCGATCCGGCAGGCGTGCACATCACTGGCAATACGGTGATCGATGCGTTGCAATGGGTGACCGCCAAGATCGCGCGCGAGCCTGAACTGGCGCAAGGATTGGCCGGGATCGAGGCGCGGTTTGCGGGCAAACGAATCATCGGCGTGACCAGCCACCGCCGCGAGAATTTTGGCGGCGGGCTTGAGAACATTGCCGAGGCGATCCGCCAGATTGCCGCGCGCGATGATGTGGCGCTGATCTTTCCGGTCCATCCCAATCCCAACGTGCGCAAAGTGATGGACGATGCGCTGGCTGGCCTGCCCAACGTGGCGATGATCGAGCCGCTGGATTACCCGCATTTTGCGCGGCTGCTGGCGATTGCCGACATCATGCTGACCGATTCGGGCGGCGTCCAGGAAGAAGCGCCGGCGCTGGGCAAGCCGGTGCTGGTGATGCGCGAGACGACCGAGCGGCCCGAAGGCGTGACGGCGGGCACGGCAAAGCTGGTTGGCACCGATGTTCACACCATCGTTTCCGAAATCTTCACCCTCCTCGACGATAAGGCTGCTTATTCAGCTATGGCGCGCGCGCATAACCCGTTCGGGGATGGCCAGACAGCGCGCCGGATTGTGGAGTTGCTGGCGAATGATGGGTGATACAAAGCCGGACGTCTGTGTTGTTGGCCTTGGCTATATCGGGCTTCCGACGGCTGCGATAATTGCCCGCGCGGGTTGTCGCGTGCTGGGCCTCGATGTGTCGCAACGCGTGGTCGATACGATCAATCGCGGCGAAATCCATATCGAGGAAGTGGACCTTGACGGACTGGTCCACGGCGTGGTGCAGCGCGGACTGTTGCGCGCATCGACGCAGATCGAACCGGCTGACGTATTCGTGATCGCGGTGCCGACACCGTTCGAAAAGGACGGTCACCACACGCCCGACATCTCCTATGTTCTGGCCGCCGCGACGCAAGTTGCCGCTGTGCTCAAGGCAGGCGATTGCGTGATCCTTGAATCGACATCGCCGGTTGGCACGACCGAGCAGATGCGCGATCTGATGGCCGGTTTGCGGCCTGACCTGAAGTTTCCGGGCAAGAGCGGCGAGACGCCTGACGTTTCGATCGCCTATTGCCCCGAGCGCGTGCTTCCGGGCCGCATCTTGGAAGAATTGACCAACAACGACCGCTCGATCGGCGGCATCACGCCCCGCTGTGCGCGAAAGGCTTTGGCGTTCTACAAGCGCTTCGTGCGCGGGACGTGCGTCACCACAGATGCGCGTTCGGCCGAAATGACCAAGCTGGTCGAGAACGCCTATCGCGACGTGAACATCGCTTTTGCCAACGAACTTTCGATGGTGGCAGACCGCATGGGGCTGGATGTGTGGGAGGTGATCCGTCTTGCCAACCGCCACCCGCGCGTGAACATCCTGCAACCCGGCCCCGGCGTTGGCGGACACTGCATCGCGGTGGATCCGTGGTTCATCGTGGCCAGCGCGCCTGAAGAAACCCCGCTGATCCGCACCGCGCGCAATGTGAATGATGGCAAGATGCATCATGTGGTCAAGCGCGCCGCCGAACTGATCGAAGCGCATCCGGGCAAGAACGTGGCGTGCCTTGGCCTTGCCTTCAAAGCGAACATTGACGATTTTCGCGAAAGTCCCGCGCGCTATGTTGCTGCCAACCTTGCGCGCCAATTCGGCAACCGGATCCATGTGGTAGAGCCTTATGCGGGTGAATTACCCAAGGAATTTGAAGGCACCGGCGCGGTGCAGATCGATATCGATACAGCGCTCGAAGAGTGCGGCGTGCTGATTGTGCTGGTGGACCATGACGTGTTCAAGGTGGTTCCGCTGGCTGAGCGTTCGGGCAAAGCGGTGTATGACACGCGCGGGATTTGGCCCGATCAGCCGGGTGCGGCCAGTGTCGGCGTAGGGTTGCGGCTGGCGAGTTGATATGTTTGGTGAGGTGGGCGTTATGCCCACCCCGCTGCGACTAACCTCGCCTACGGCTCACTAAGTCTCGCTCCCCTTCCACAAGCGGGAGTGGTTATCAGCGCTTCTTTCCCCCTTCCCGCTTGCGGGAAGGTTCGGGTATGGGCCTTTAACCCTTTAACCCTTTAACCAATAGCAACTGAGCGTTGCTCTTGCGGAACCTCGCGCACCGGCGAGGCCTTGATCCAGCTTTCCAGCGCATCAATATCGGTCGGGCCGGTGACAGCTTCGGGCTTGTCGGCAAAGCTGGCAAAACCATCGCCGCCCAGCGCGAGAAAGCCGTTCACCGTGACGCGGTAGGGCTTGTCCATCGCGAGCGGCTGGCCATCAAGCGTGATCGCCACGATCCGGTCGCCCGACGGGCGTTTGAGATCATACGTGAAGACGAAACCGGCAGAGGGCGCGAGCGCCTGGATCGGGCCGGTGGCATCAAGCCCCAGTTCAAGCGTAGCCTTGATCTGCGCGCCGGTCATCGTTGCGGTGACCACATTGTTGCCGAAGGGCTGGCACAGATAAATGTCGCCAAAGGTCAGCGTGCCATCGGCGGTGGGAACCAGCGGGGCGCGGATGCCAAACGGGTTCATGAACGCGATTTGTGCGCCGGCGCTGCGTGTGGCGGCCAGTTGCGCATCGGCGATCAGGTTGCCGAGCGGTCCGCCTTGCGCGCCTTCGGTCTTGGCAGCGGGGCGATCAATCTTGCCGATCGGGCGCTGGGTGAATGCCTTTGATGCATCGACATAACGCGCGACATATTCGGCGATGTCGGCGCGCGGCTGAAACTGCGGGTAAAGCGTGGTGTTGGACAGTGGTCCGCGCGAGGACGTGTAGGGCACCGACTGCACAATCACGTTTTTGGCCGCTTTGGAAATGACGCGGCCTGAAGCCGGATCGATCTTCAGCGTGATATCGGTGACGAGTTCGCCATAGACGCCCGCGCTGGTCAGCAGGATCGGCTTGGCCGGATTGAGCGTGCCGTAATCGCAGACATAGGACCAATGCGTGTGGCCCGAAACGACCACATCGACGCGCGGATCAAGCCTGTCGAGGACCGGGCGGATATCGCCGCCGAGGTTTTCGCAGCCGTTGGGATCGGGCAGCCCTTGCGTGCGTGCTCCTTGGTGGATCAGCACGATGATCGCATCGGCACCCTGCGCTTTGAGCTTGGGGATAGCGGCGTTGATCGTGTCCGCCTCATCGGCAAAGGTAAGCCCTGCAATGCCGCTGGGGACCACCAGATCGGGCGTGCCTTTGAGCGTAAGGCCGATCACGCCAATGGTTACCGCGCCTTTGCCCTTGCCGAATGTGCGCAGGCCCGTGGCGGGGAACAAAGTGCTGCCATCAGCCTTGACCGTGCTGGCCGAAAGATAGCGGAACTTTGCGCCGGTGAAAGGTTCGATCGCGCAGGGTTCTTTGGCGGTCAGCTTTTCGCAGCCGCCGTTTTGCATGCGCAGCAGTTCGTGCTGGCCGCGGTCGAATTCGTGATTGCCCACTGCGTTGAAATCCACGCCGATGCGGTTCATCACGCCGATGGCGGGTTCATCCAGATAAAGCGAAGAGGCCAATTGCGAGGCGCTGATCATATCGCCCGCCGAAACGGTCAGCGTGTTGGCATATTTGCCGCGCACGGTATCAATCGCAGAGGCCAGCCACGCCGCGCCGCCTGCCGGGACCGGCACGATGCCGCCTTTGCCATCGGGCGCGTTGACCGATTGGCGCGGCGGTTCAAGGCTGCCGTGGAAATCGTTGATCGCGATAATGCCCACTTCGACAGGGGCCGCGGCTTGCCGTTGCGCCATGGGTCCGGCGCAGGAGGCAAGCAGGACGGGCAGGCCAAGGCCGAGAAGATGGCGCAGGCGGAACAGCATGGCAGGGAAGCCTTTTTGATGACGGGGCGGCGCGTTTGTAACGGCTTTAGCCCAACCCCATTGCAGCTTGAAGGCTTTGCCCCACACTTTCTTGTACGGCAAAGCGATTGTGCGAAGCGGCCTCTATCCCTACAATAGTCGGGCATCCCAACCGGCAGGAATCTGTGCGTTATGGCATCTGCGAGCAACGATAGAGAGGCGGTTCGTGCGCGACTGGTAGATCTGGCGCAAACCATTGCTGAAGAGCGCGGAGGCGTTGGATTATCATTGGGCGAACTGGCCGCGCGGGCGAATATGTCGACCGCCAATATTTCGCGCTATTTTGAAACGCGCGAAGAATTGCTGGAGGCCATCGCAGACCACTGGTTCAAGCCAATGGTGACGATCATGGAAGATGTGCTGGCCAGTGATCTGCCGCCCCGGCGCAAAATGTACGAATTTTTCGCCCGCCGGTTTGTGGCGATGCGGGTGAAGTGGGAGGCCGATCCGGTCAAGCTTCAGTCGCACGTCGATGTGGGTTCCGAGCATTTTGAACAGGTGCGCAGCTATATTGATCTGGCCGATCACTATCTGGGCGAAATCATTGGCGAAGCGATGAGCGAAGGTGCCTTTGCCGGGTTGGGCATTGATGAGACGATCAGTCTGGTGAACCAGATGGTCGCGCCCTATTGTTCGCTGACGACGATGGTGATGTTGATGGATCGGCTCAGCGAGGAAAAGCTGGCGCGGATAATCGATACGATTTTCGACGGACTCTCAGCGCAGGATCGCGGCGCGCGGGCGGTTAGCGGGTTGCGCGCTGCCTGACGATCAGGCGTTTGCGCCGAGCAGAACCTTGCGCATATCGCCGCGATGACGGCGATTAAGCACGAACAACGTCGCCATGATCACAACCCCGCCGCCAAAGAACGCCAAGAGCCCGTGGGCAAGCGCAGCGGGTGACCAATGCCCGCGCCACGCACACCACAATCCGGAAAGCACCAGCAGCGACAGGAAATCAGCGTTGAACTGGCCCGACCACGCGCCTTGTGCAATACTGCCGAAGAACACCGGCAGCAGGCCCAGCCCGTGGTGCATCACCACCACGCCTGTGAAAACAACCAAAGCGGTCCACGCAATCGCCAGATAGATCCTGAACATGGTGCACCACTCTCCCTTTTCTGCTTTTGGAGGAGGTTAGATCACGCTGCGGATTTGCACCAGTCCCCGCGCTTGCCTTGCCAGATTTCGGCAAGGCCTTCGTCGGCCAGTTTTGCGCCAAGGCTTTTGCCATTGCGTGTCACCACGCGCAGCGCGCGGCCATAGCGATCCACCTCGCGCCCGCGCACTTCTAGCGTGAACGGTCCGGCGTTGAGCAATTGCGCAAGCCGCAATTTGGCGCGCGCGCCCAGCGCGGCTTCATAGGCGCATGAAGGGTTGGTGGTTTCAGGCGTGTTGATATCGGCCATGCGGATTTTGGTGCCCACATACCAGAACGTATCGCCATCCACGATACAGGTCACGCGCTTGGCCGATCCGCAAGGTTCAAAGCGCGCCTGTACCGCATCGGCAGGGGCGGCGCTGGCTGTGGTGGCTAGTAGCGGCAATACAAATGCCGTTGCGAGGAGTATCAATCTGCATGTCATTGCACAGCAATGCCTTGCAGTGGCTCGCAATGCGCCTCAGTATGGATACTTGCGAAAAGACACTAAGTATAAGCGCACGAATGGTAACGGGTACATAAGAATTTTGTGGCAAAACCCGGTCCATGCTTAGACCGCGCCTCAACACTGTATTCGCCAGCCGCTGGAAAGCTGTGCTGTGGTCAGTTTCGATCCTGCTATTTGCCTTGCGGATGGTGCCATCTGCGGAGGAAACAAAGGCTTCGAAAGCCCGCGCGGTTCAAGTAGACCCTTGGGCGCTGGATAAACCGGGAACCGAATAGAGGTTTCGTACCGGAAATCCGGTGCGGCCTTTCACAGGCCGCACCGTTATCCATTAGCTTGCGCGGCGCACTTTGTTGCGGTGTGCGCCAACGCCCGGAGCGCCGCCGCCACGGGGGCGGAAGGTGCGCGGCTTGTCGCCACCGGCACCGGCATCGCCCAAGGGATTGCGCACGGGGCCGCGATCATTGCTGCGTTCACCATCACGCTGTTCCTGACGCGGGCTGACATCGCGCGGACGACCGTCGCGACCTTGCGCGCGGCCACCATGGCTTTGACCGCCACCGCCACCGCCGCCACGCGATTGACCGTTGCCGCCACGGCCACCGTTACCGCGCTGGGCGCGGGCATCGTGGCGGGCATCACGCTCTTCTTCGGCGGGTTTGCGGCTGGGCGCAGGAAGCTTGGCGGCTTCGGCCATGAAGTTTTCGGGCAGTGGCATCGTGTCCACCTTCAGGCGGGTCAGACGCTCGATGTCCTTGAGGTAGGGCTTTTCGTCAGGCGCACAGAAGCTGATCGCGATGCCATCAGCGCCAGCGCGCGCTGTGCGGCCGATGCGGTGAACGTACTGTTCGGGCACGTTGGGCAGTTCATAGTTGAACACGTGGGAAACGCCCGAAACGTCGATCCCGCGCGCTGCGATATCGGTTGCGATCAGCACCGGGCATGAACCCTGACGGAATGCGTCTAAAGCTGCGGTGCGTTGGGCCTGGCTCTTATTGCCGTGAATGGCGCGTGCTTCGATCCCGGCAGAGGTGAGGTGGCGAACAACGCGGTCGGCACCATGCTTGGTGCGGGTAAATACCAGCGCACGGTCCATTTCCTTGCTTTCCAGCAAGGCGCGGATACGCAACGTGAGAAGCGCCTGCTTTTCGGCCTGATTGACGAAAGTAACGTACTGTTCGACGCGCTCAGCCGTCGTCGAATTCGGGGCAACTTCAACACGCACCGGATTGACGATGAACTGCTTGCCCAGATCCTCGATCGCCTTTGGCATGGTGGCCGAGAAGAACAGGCTCTGGCGCGTCTTTGGCAGCAAGTTCGCCACGCGCTTCAGCGCATGGATAAAGCCAAGGTCCATCATCTGGTCAGCTTCGTCGAGAACGAAGATTTCGGTGCGGCCCAGCGTCAGCGCGCGGTTGTCGATCAGATCGAGCAAGCGGCCTGGCGTGGCGACGAGGATATCGATGCCGGGCACCAGACGGCGGGCCTGCTTGCTGATCGGCACACCGCCGAACACGCAAGCGACCGAAATCTTGAGGTACTTGGCATAACCTTCAATGTTGTCGGCAATCTGAGCGGCCAGTTCGCGCGTGGGCGAAAGGATCAGCATGCGGCATGAAGCGGGCTTGCGCTCGATCGGGTTAGCGGCAAGGCGGTGCAACGAAGGCAGCGCAAATGCGGCGGTCTTGCCGGTGCCGGTCTGCGCAATGCCGAGCAAATCGCGGCCTTCGAGCAGGGCAGGGATGGCTTGGCGCTGGATCGGCGTAGGGTCGTTGTAACCCTTGGCTTCGAGGGCGCGGAGGATGGGTTCGGCAAGGCCGAGTTCTGCGAAAAATGACATAAAAATGCTTTCATGGGTGCATCGGCAAAAGCCGACACACGGGGGAGGTTCGCTGTGCGCACCAACCTGAATAGGAGACGCGCGGGGTCGATCGTGCGACCCGTGCGTGAAAGGGGAAGCGGGCGGGGCAAAACCATTCATCCGGGGCGGATTTCAGCCGTTTCAGCGAAATCTCACGCCAGCACCCGGATTGCAGCGGATGTCCGCCGCCGGTCTTGCTGCGCTGCACATAGGCGTAGACTGGCGATAAAGCAAGGATTTTCCGGCAAAAGGGCGTTGCCAGTGCGGATGTGCCCCGCCAACATGCGCGGCAAAGGAGTGCTTCATGCGCGTGATGTTCGGAATTCTGGCAAGTCTTGCTGTGGCAAGCGGCAGCGCGCAGGCCGCGCCCAATGTGTCCGAGGCCAAGATGATCGCCACGGTCGATGCCGAACAGGCACGCACGCTCAAATTTCTCGAAACGATGGTCAACCAGAATTCCGGCAGCCGAAATCTCGATGGAGTGCGCAAGGTGCGCGATATCGTGATCCCCGAATTCACCGCACTGGGCTTCACCGCGCGCTGGATCCCGATGGAGCAGACCGAACGCGCAGGCCACCTCGTTCTGACCCATAAAGGCCGCAAAGGTGCCAAGAAATTGCTGTTGATCGGCCACCTCGATACCGTGTTCGAACCCGATTCTCCGTTCCAGCAATACGTTCTGAGAGGGGACAAAGCCATCGGTCCGGGCGTGGGCGATGATAAGGGCGGGATCGCGGTGATCGTGGCAGCCCTGCGCGCGATGCAGGCAGCTGGCACCCTGAAAGACGCCAACATCGAAGTGTTCCTGACCGGCGACGAGGAAGAAGCAGGCCACCCGGTTGAGGTGGCGCGCGCCGATCTGGTGGCATCGGCCAAAGCGGCGCATATCGCGCTCGACTTCGAAGGTCTAAGCCGTGTTGATGGCAAAGACATGGGCTCCATCGCGCGGCGCTCATCGCAAAGCTGGACGCTGACGATTGAAGCAAAGTCCGGCCATTCCAGCGGCGTGTGGAGCGCGAATGCGGGCGATGGGGCGATCTATGCCGCCGCGCGGATCGTCACCGCATTGCGCGATGAATTGCCCGAACCGTACCTCACGCTCAACGTCGGCCTGATTGCGGGCGGGGCCGGGGCCGAAGTTGCCGAAGATAACGCGCATGTTTCCGCACAGGGCAAAACCAACATCATTGCAGGCAAGGCGGTGGCGCGTGGCGATCTGCGCACGCTCAGCCCTGAACAGAACACCGCGGCCATGCGCAAGATGGAGGCCATCGTCGCGCGCCCGTTCCCCGGCGTTACCTCTGCCAGGATCGAATTCAGCGAAGGCTATCCGCCGATGGCCCCGACCGATGGCAACAAGGCGCTGCTTGCACGGCTCAATGCGGTGAACACCACACTCGGGCTTGAGCAGATGCAACCGCTTGATCCGATGAAGCGCGGCGCGGGCGATATCAGCTTTGTTGCGGCCTATATCGACGGACTGGTCGGACTTGGCCCCTATTCCACCGGCGACCATGCGCCGGGAGAAACGGTTGACGTGCCCAGCCTTTGGACGCAAGCCAAACGCGCGGCCTTGCTGATGAGCCGCCTTGCCAGTGAAAAGGCCCCTGCAACCAAGTGATCCTCGCCCCGCCAATTCCTGATCTGCCAAGTCCTTGCAATCAAGTCTGCACTATCGATCCGGTCACGCAGCTCTGCCAAGGTTGCGCCCGCACGCTTGGTGAAATCGCGGCTTGGGGCAGTGCCAGCCCTGCGGAAAAGCACGCGATCCTCGCGCAGCTTGAGCGCCGTCAAAGCGTCAGCAGTATGTCAACATAACCATAGCGGGTATTGCCGGTATCGGGCGCGTTGGGCGCATCGCGCAGCAAGCTGCGCTTGATCAGCGTCGCGGCGCCTGCATCCACTTGCAACCGTCCCGGCACAATCCAATGCCGCACACGCGCCTCGATCTGATGGCCCGCCAGCCGGCCAGAAGCGCCGCTGCCATCGCGCACACCGGTTGCGGCAAAGTTGTCCCGCGCATTGTGCGCCCATGCGCTGCGCCACGCGATAAAGCCATCGGTGCGCTTCGATGGAGCAATCTCAAGCCGTGCCGATGGCGATATCATGTTGGCACGGCTAAATGGCCCGTAAAGCCCGTTTGGTCCGAATTCAAACCGGCGCGCGCCATAAAGCGTATCGAACCGGCTGAACTTCCCTGCTTTGCCACCATCACCGCTGGCTGCATCGAACATTGCCACCACGCGCGGTTTCCATGATCCCGGCAGGGTGAGGCCCACCTCAGCATGAATGAGCCATGCCGATACATCGAGATCAGCGATATCTGCCGCCGCAGAAGATCGGCGCACTTTGCCAAACTGGTAGGCGGCTTCAATGTCATGGTCCCAATGGCCCGCCGATGGTGCGCGAAACAGCCGCGCGCCAAGCGTGGCAAGGCGGCGGTTGCGGGTTAGCCGATCAGGGCTGTCACGCTCGATCAAGCCATAGCCGTAAGGCTGGAACACGCCGTTCAGCACACGGGGCAAAGTGCCTTGCGCGCCAAAGAACATCAGGTCGGTGCTCTCCTGATCCCACACCACCCGGTCTGCCCGCACGCCAGCGGCGTCTTCGGGCAAGCGCACGTGCGGCATAGCCCAGATCACATCGATCTTCTGCCCGCCCTGTGCCGTCCAGCCCAGATGCGCGCCGGTAAAGGCATTGGTCGCATTGCGAAACCGCTGGCGCGAAACCAGCCGCCGCCCGGCAAGGTCCAGCGTAAAGCGGCCCGCCGTCACCATGCCGTGGCCGCCAGCCGCCTTGCTGCCCAGCTCAATTTTTATATGGGCCTGCACCAACTCCAGCGCGTTGACCTCACCCGTCCCTGCCGACGACCTTATGTCTTGCGCCCATGCCCGCGCGTCCCACAATTCCGCGCCAAACCGCACTGGCCCTGCATCATATTCAGCCTCGATCGCCGTCTTCAACGAGATCATTGTATCGTTGGTCGGGGTATTCGGCCGAAACTGCCCGTCGATTGCTTCTACCCGCAGCCGCGCCGAAGCGGCAATCGAAAACGGACCTTCCTCAGCCAAAACGGTGGATGGGCAAAGGCCCAGGCTAAGGACTGCCAAGGCAAGAGATCTGGACATATTGCTCCATGTGCGTCCGTTGTCGGGCAGCGCGGGTGTTCGGACGCCTAGCGCGCCCTTGCGACAATTGCCAGACACGCCTATCGGAGCGTCAAGTCACTTGGGGAGTAGTCGCCGCGCTTGCGCGGTCCCATCCATCGCAAAGATGGCGCGTCAACATACTTGGCCGAGAGGCCATGGCGCAGGCAGACGGGGTCATCCGTCTGGACGAGACCAATGACGGCAGCTTTTCGTCCGGGCCGGGCGGGGAGGAATGTCGTCGTTGTCTCAGTTCCCGTCCGGCCCCGAAAGAACCTGCCATGTTCGAAGCCCTGACCACGTCAACCGCCATCGTCGCGCTCGCCGAGATTGGCGACAAGACGCAATTGCTCGCCATCGTGCTGGCCACCCGCTTCAAAAAGCCGGTGCCGATTGTGCTGGGCGTCCTGTTCGCCACGCTCGCCAATCATTTCCTTGCCGCGTTTTTGGGCGCGACTGCTGCATCTTTCCTCGATGGCATGTGGTTCCGCTTCGCCGTCGCGGTCGGCTTTGTGGCGATGGGCCTGTGGACGCTGGTGCCCGACACGTTCGATGATGACGATGCGCCAAAGCCCTCGCGCTATGGCCCGTTCCTCACCACGCTGGTCGCGTTCTTCATTGTTGAAATGGGCGACAAGACACAGATCGCCACCATCGCCCTTGGGGCGCGGTTCAACGATGCGCTGGCCGTCACCGCGGGCACTACGTTGGGCATGATGATCGCCAATGTGCCCGCCGTGTTCCTCGGCCAGGCCCTGATCAAGCGCGTGCCGCTCGACGTGGTGCGGATGATCGCGGCGGCGCTGCTGGTCGCCACCGGCGTGTGGCTGTTCATTCAAACGCTGGGCATCTGGTAAAGGCGCTTTACGCGTTCGTCATTTGTTCCTAACCAGCTAACCATGACCGAATCAACCGCCGCTGTGATCGAAGCTGCCGTAGAGCCTGAAGCCCGCGCCGTGGCGCGCGGCATCTGCCGTCTGTTTGCGCGCAATGATATCTGGTGCATGCCAGAAATGCCGTTGCGCTCAAACCGCCGCGCCGATCTCATGGGGATCGATGCCAAGGGGCAGGTGATCATCGTCGAAATCAAGGTCAGCCGCGCCGATCTGCTCGGCGATGCCAAGTGGACCGATTACCTTGATCATTGTGACCGGTTCTATTGGGGTCTCGCCCCGCATCTTGATCGCGCTGTGCTGGAAACCGAAGATTTCCTGCCTCAGGCCTGCGGGGTGATTGTCGCCGATGGCTATGACGCGGAAATCCTGCGGCCTGCTCCCACAATCCCGCTTGCCGCGGCCCGCCGCAAGGTTGAGGTTGAGCGTCTGGCCCGCGCGTCCTTGCGGCGGCAACTGGTGGGCATCGATCCGCATTGCGCCACATGGGGTGCAGAATAGTACCAATCAGGCGCGGCGTTTGATCCCCAACGGCGGGATCAGCGTCAGCAACGCGGCGCGCGTGGTGACAAACTCCTGCCACAGCGCTTGCGCGGCTGGTACAGGGGAAACCCCTCGTGCTGAAACCGCCAGCAGCGCCGTCAGGCCCGGCTCCATGATCGATGCCAGATCATCAACTCCTTGTTTTGCGAGATCATAGCGCCACCCGCCGGTATCGCGCATGATCGCCGGGAAATTGCGCACCTCGGGCTTGCGCACTTCCGGCGGCATCCCCGCCAACGTGCAAACAACGCCAGCGGCATCATGCAACGCCGCCCATGTCATGGATAAAGCCTGACCAAACACGGGCTGGCCATCGCCATGTGGCTTGGCCGCAGGTATCGAATCACGAGAGCCGGATGGTGTGGGTTGCATGAGTCGCACCCTAAGCCTGCGCCGCCTACCAAATTGCTAAAACCTCCAAACCAAACCACCCGATCCTGCAACAAAATCGCTGGCAACCACGCCAAGGCGCTGCTACGTGCTTTTTCGGCTTAAGCACCCGTAGCTCAGCTGGATAGAGTACTGCCCTCCGAAGGCAGGGGTCACAGGTTCGAATCCTGTCGGGTGCGCCATTTTTTCAAAGACTTAGAAGTGATCTAAATCTTCTTCCTGTAAAAATCCCAGAAAACCGGGGGTTGAAATAGACCTCGATTTAGTGGGGCTGTTGCAAGGCTAGCACATTCCATCGCGCCGGATGTTGATGGCATTGCCCCATAGCATGTTGGCAAAATGTGCGGCTTGGTCAGTAGCAGTTCGACAGACATAGTTCGCGATCATGCGCGCATCACCGGGTTGGTAAAGCCATTTGCATCGCTTGCGTCATGGTGCCCCTGGCAGGACTCGAACCTGCATCGTAAAGGATAGAGGCCTTTTGCCCTGTCCAGTTGGGCGACGGGGGCCTTGGAGCGGCCTAGGAGATTCGAGCTCCTGTGAACGGGATGGAAGCCCGGTGCCTGACCACTCGGCCAAGGCCGCTCAATGCTAGAGCGTCAGGGTCTGAGGCGTCCGGAAGCCCAGATGCAGCACATAACAGCAATGCATGCAGGATCGAGGGCTTCGTTCGACATTCGGATGGTTATAGGCTCATTGGCCGAAATGGAAAGTGTGCCTGATCACGTCTCGATGTTACGAAGACGTGAGGTGGGTTAATCTATGAAAATGTGTTTTCAACGTAGATCGCACTCATCTTCCAACAGCTTGTAGAACCGGGCTCAAGCCACGTGCCAAGGACTGGTGGGAACCATGTTATAGGGTTTTCCTGACCGTGCCGCGGGCGTTGGTAAACATCCCGCCGACCTCTTTCGCGGCTTGCTCTAGCGTGTGCAACGCAAGAGCCAAGTTACCCGACTCTAGAGCTTGGTCGTGGATCTTCTGAAGACGGCGAAGCCGGAACGCACGACGAGCGATTGGCACGTCTGCAACTTCCTGTTCAAATCGCTCACGGGCAGCAGCATGTAGGGCACGTAGTCGTTCAGAAGCAGCGCACTGGAACGACGTCGGATCGTATGTGCGGACGTGCCGTGGGGTGATGTGCACGCCGCACTCATGACTTATCATGTCCGCTACCTCGGCATGGCTCCAGTAACAGGCAAGAAGCTCGACAATTCGCCGTTTTACAGCTTCAGGCAGACGCCTCAACGGGTATCTCCCACGTAACTTTTGCACGTCATGTCAACGTCAGTCTGACGTCTAATCGAGCGCACGGAAAAGACTGCTACGAGCGCGAGCATTGTCGCGAAAAGGGTACGTCCCTTCGACGTCAAGACGTCAAACCAATGACGTCGAACCACGTTACCAAGACGTACCCATAGCTCAGATTTGAGCCACCAAAGGGCATGTTCAGAACCATACGGCCCAAGCGGGCTAAAGACCGTCGACTTTGAATTTCTAATAGTACGCATTGCGAGCCTTCTGGCCGATATTTTGCGACGTACCGCACCGCTTTCCGATGATTTTCCCACCAGGCTCCAAAAGGAGAATGCCGAAGTGCAGTGCAACTTGAGGACACGCGCCTTTGAGGATGTAGGCGACAGCCGCTTCCAGATTCACCATGTGTAATTCGACGTTGCCCACCTCAAGGCCCAGCCGGCCACCAATTGGTTTGCTATGAATAACGCGCTTCCGGTAAGGATTTGCCGTGAGCCTGCGCAACCATCCGCGCTGTAGCTTCGTGAGCACGGCCACAAGATTGGCGGGCACCTGGACGAGCAAATGACAGTGCCCACCCTTTTGATCACTATTCTCATGAACCCAAATCCAAGCGGTAGCGCTACCGTGTCGTGCCATTGCTATTGACAGCAGATCGGTAAAGCGTCCGGTCGCGCCAGCCATCTCATTCAGCGGCACACCAGCAGCCTGCCAGTGGATTGTGATCAGGCGTTTGCATAGAAGTAGCTTTGCGGTCGATTTCTAAGAAATTGGCAGTGCGCGCGCGATTGACCTGAGGGCTACAACCATTTTCCATTTTACTTCGCGCCATTGCTTGTCGTTGGAGCCGTTACAATGGCATCATGCGGAGGCCTTGATAATCGCGCTTAGAGCCTAAAGTTGACCGTTGCTCTAAAATTGCTACTTAACAGTATAAACTTAGCAATCCGTGGGAGAGCGGCGATGGTAACAGCTTCACAGGTCATGCTCACGGCAACAGAGAGGGTCACGCTGGGGGTTCCGGCTGCCGAAGCGGTGGCGCAGGAGGCGGCAACTCGCGGGGCAAAGCGCGTGTTCATTCTCGCGAGTAGTTTTCTTAACCGCCAGACCGACGAAATACGTCGGATCGAAGGCGCGCTTGGGAAAAGCCACGCCGCGACGTATGATGGCATCCAGCCGCACGCACCGCGCAGCGATGTGCTTGCCGCTGCAAACGCTGCGCGTGCGGCGGGGGCTGATCTGGTTGTCACGGTTGGCGGTGGTTCGGTGACAGATGCGGGCAAGATACTGCTGATTTGCCTTAAGCACAACATCACCACAGTTGAACAGTTTGACGACTACCGGGTGCGTGTGGACGATGAAGGCAACATGGTACTGCCCGATTTCGCCGGGCCTGACGTGCGCGTGATCTGTGTACCAACCACGCTTTCGGGCGGCGAGTTCAACCCGCTTTCGGGCGCAACGGACGAGGCGATCAAGCTCAAGCAGGCCTATACCCAGCGAGAAATGGTGCCTATCTGCGTCGTGCTTGATCCTGCTATTACGGTGCACACGCCGGAGTGGCTATGGCTTTCGACGGGAGTGCGCTCGGTCGATCATGCTACCGAGACGCTGGCATCGTTCCTTTCCAACGATTTTTGCGACGGCATTGCCGACAGCGCGCTGCGCCTGCTTGCGGCGGGGCTCCCTGCGGTGAAGGCCGATCCCGGCGACCTTGATGCTCGGCTGAAATGCCAAATCGGCGCCTGGCAGTCGATGATCCCAATCATCGGCGGCGTGCCGATGGGTGCCAGCCACGCCATCGGCCATGTTCTGGGTGGTACCTGCGATGTGCCGCATGGCCATACCAGTTGCGTGATGTCGCCATTTGTACAGGCCTTTAACCTCTCAGTGAACGCAGATCGGCAGAAACGCATCAGCGCCTGCCTTGGTGATACATCGTGCCCAGCTTCTGAACTCCTTGATGCGCTCATTCGCGAGCTCGGCATGCCGCGTTCGCTCCGCGAAGTGGGCGTGCGCGAGGACCAGTTGGAGCTGATTTCGGAGTACACCCTGGAAGACATCTGGGGTCGCACCAATCCTCGCACAATCAAGTCGGCAGCGGACGTGATGGAAATCTTGCGGACCGCGATGGGCTGATGCTCAACCTCGCAAAAGGCATTGATCTGGCTGACAACATGGAAAAGCCGAAGAAGAAGCGCATGACCGTGCAGCTAAAAGACGAAGTCGCAGCCTTCAAACGGCAACGCATTCTGGAGGAAGCGAGCCACTTCTTCTTCGCCAATGGCTATGAGGCGACGACACTGGATTCGGTGGCCGAACAGCTCAATGTCACCAAGCCTTTCATTTACTCGTATTATAAAAACAAGGGCGAGCTGCTCTTTGAGATCTGCCAGACCGGCATCCAGCTCTCGCTCACCGCACTGGAAGAAGCGCTGATGGTGGAAGGCAGCGCGACCGAGCAGCTGAAGATCGTGGTGGAGCGTGTTGCGCGTATCATTATCGAGAACCAGCGTTATGTTACGGTCTACCTGCGCGAGGAAAAGAGCCTCCTGCCCGAGGATGTGCGGCGCATCCGCGATCTGCGGCATAGATTTGATACGAAGCTGGCAGCGCTGCTGGAAAAGGGCAAGCGCAGCGGCGAGTTTGACGTCGTGGCACCTTCGCGCACCGCGATATGGGTTTCCGGACTCTTGAGCTGGATAGCGCTGTGGTATCACGATGGCGGGCGCTGGTCGGCCACCGAAGTGGTGATGGATGCGATCACCATGGTGCAGAAGATGGTTCAGCCAGTTGGAGGCGCGCATGTCTGATATCCAGACCCACAGTGATCCGCGCGTGTTAGACCGGCGCAGATGCGTGCTGCGCTACCTAATCGATGATTTCGCGGCCTCGCAGCCGGAGGCCGTCTATGCCGTGTTCGAGGATGGCGGGCAGTGGACCTATGGGCAGCTGCGCGATCTCGTCGTGCGCAAGGCAGCAGGGTTGCATAAGCTGGGTGTAGCGCGCGGGGACCATGTCGCAGTCTGGCTGCCCAACGGGCGCGAGGCGCTGGTCACGTTCTATGCGATCAATTACCTCGGTGGCGTGTTCGTGCCATTCAACACGGCCTATCGCGGCGCGATCCTTGAGCACGTATTGGCCAATTCCGATGCCAAGGTGTTGGTCGCTCACGACGGTTTGCTGGACCGGCTGGAGGGGATCGATACGGCAGCGGTGGCGACGATTATCACGCTGGGCGAGGGATCTGCCATCACAGGTTTCGCGCTGCATGATTTTGCAGCGGTGACCGGCGACGCGGCCGATCTGGCTCCGCTTTCCAGCCCTATCGAGCCATGGGACACGCAATCGATCATCTACACTTCGGGCACAACCGGACCGTCGAAGGGCGTACTGTCCTCGTACCTCCACCTCTACACCAATGCCGGGCCGGAAAGCTGGCACTTTGTGGGTGGCGAAGACCGCTTTCTCGTCAATATGCCGGTGTTCCATATCGGAGGACTGGGCATCCCGTTCGTGATGCTGGCGCGCGGCGGCTCTATCGCGCTGATGGAGAACTTCTCGACCGACACATTCTGGGATTTCGTCAAGCGCACCGAATGCACGGTGATCTTCCTCCTCGGCGTGATGGCCACTTTCCTGATCAAGCGTCCGCCAGGGCCAGAAGATACAGATCACGGCGTACGCAAGGCGTTCATGGTGCCACTGACCGAGGCTGCGGGGCCGTTTCACGAGCGGTTCGGGATCGACGTCTACACTATCTTCAACATGACCGAGATTTCCTCGCCCATCGTTTCGGAGTCCAATCCGGTAAAGCTGGGCACGTGCGGCAAGGCGCGCACCGGCGTCGATGTGCGGCTAGTCGATGCCAATGATTGCGCGGTACAGGTCGGCACGGTCGGCGAGATGATCGTGCGCACCGATCGGCCTTGGGCGATGAACCACGGCTATCACAAGAACCCGGAAGCGACCGCCCGCGCCTGGCGCAATGGCTGGTTTCATACCGGCGATGCCTTCCGCTGTGATGCAGAAGGCTATTTCTACTTCGTCGACCGCGTGAAGGACGCGATCCGGCGTCGGGGTGAGAATATCTCCTCGTTCGAGGTTGAAAGCGACGTGACCGCGCATCCGGACGTGCGCGAAGCGGCGGTGATCGGGGTGCCGAGCGAGTATTCGGAGGATGAGGTCATGGCAGTAATCGCCCCGGTTCCGGGTGCAAGCATCGATCCGGTGGCGCTGAGTGAATTCCTTGCGTCTCGGATGCCCTACTTCATGGTTCCGCGCTATATCCGCATCCTGCCCGAACTGCCCAAGACGCCGACGGCCAAGGTGATGAAGGCCGAACTGCGCGCAGAAGGCATCACACCTGATACGTGGGACCGGGAGAAAGCCGGGATCAGGCTGAAGAAGGAACGGTTGTAGGGTTTACCAACTGACGTCGAGCTTCGAAAGGCCCCTGAACATAAAGCCTTCCTGCCGCCAATCGGCACTGGCAACGTCGATCTCCAGGGTGGGAAAGCGCGTGACAAGCGAGGTTAGCGCGATCTCCCCTTCCAGCCGCGCCAACTCAGCCCCGACGCAAAAGTGGATGCCACCCCCGAACGATAGGTGTTTTGGCCCCTTGCGCTCGATATCGAAGCGGTCTGGATCTGTAAAAATGGCTGGATCGCGGTTGCCCGCTGCCACCAGTGTCAGCACGCGTTCGCCTGCGCGTACAATCTTGCCGCCCACTTCCGTATCGGTAAAGGCGGTGCGGTTGGTGCCGACAAGCGAGCTTTCATAGCGCAGGATTTCCTCGGTCGCTGATTCTGCAAGACCGGGATTGGCGACGAGCTTGGCCCATTGCTCAGGGAACTTGGCGAGCGAGAGCAGGCCATTGCCGATCATGTGCGCGGTAGTCTCGAACCCGGCACCGAAAAGCCCGATGGCGACAGTCGCCATTTCGTGATCGGTAAGCGGGCCGTGCTCGTCGCGCGCGTTGCACAGCGCGGTGGCCAGATCATCGCGCGGGGTGCGGCGGCGCTCGGCAAATACCGCGCCAAAGAAATCCATCAGGAAATCCATCTGCCGGTTGGCAAGGCCCAGTTCCGCATCAGAGAATGCGCGCATTTCGAACACCACAAAGGAATCGGAAATCGCCTGATTGAGCGCGGATAACACCTCGTCCGAGGTTTCTTCGGCTGAGAGGCCCAGCATGTCGCACATCACCAGCGTGGGAAAGCGGTATGCAAACTGGTGGATCAACTCCATCCGGCCTTCGTCCGTCACCGCATCGAGCAGCCGGTCGGCAATGGCCTGCACGCGCGGACGCATTTCGATCACCCGCCGTGCGGTCAGTGCCTGGGTGACAAGCCCGCGCACGCGGGTGTGGCGCGGTGGGTCCTGATAGAGGAAGATCTCCGAAAGCCAGCGGTAAGCCGAATGTGAGAGCACATCGAAATGCGGCCCATAAAACAGGCGGATATTGGAGAGGAAATCGCCTTGCCCGAAGTTCGTGCGGTCCATCAAGACCGCACGAACATCCTCGTAACGGGTCGCCACCCAGAAGCCGAGCGGCGAGAAATGCATCGGCTCGGCATCGCGCAGGGCCTTGAAGATCGGATAGGGATCCTGCTTGAGTTGCGGGTCCGTCAGATCGAAAAGCAGGCCTTGCGCCATGATCTAAACTCCTGCCTTTAGAAGTTCGCTCCGAAGGTCACGCCAAAGGTGCGCGGCGGAGCGAGCGAGCCGACCCGGACGCTGTTGAACAGCGGCGCGGTGATGATGTTGTTGGTGATCACCAGCTTGTTGCCAAGGTTGCGACCCCAAACATCCACGGTGAACTTGTCATCGGCAGAGGTGAACCGCAGCCCTGCATTGATCAACGCATAGGCTGCCTGCGTGGCATCAGCGTTGTTGAACTCGGTGAAGAACACTCGGTCCTGCCAGTTCACTTCGGCGCGCGCATTCAACTTGCCCGCCGAACCGATCAGGATGTCGTAGTTCGCGCCAGCGCGGAACGAAAATTCCGGCGCGTTAGACAAGCGGTTCCCTGCCAGATTAACCTGCGCAAAGCCCTGCCGGTAATCGCCACTGGTGAACTGGCGATACTTGGCGCTGAGATAAGTGCCGAACAGTTCGAGCGTCAGCCCCGGGACGGGCTTGGCGCGCAGTTCCGCTTCGATACCATAGTTGCGCGCCGAGGCAGCGTTGACAGTAGTGACCACGCTACTGGCATCGACGAACCCGACCTGCAGGTCAGTATAGTCCATGTAGAACCCGGCGATATTGGCCTGTAGCTTGCGGTCGGCAGTCGTTGTTTTGAGACCGACTTCATAGCTCCACACATATTCGGGGTTGATCACATCGTTGCGCGAACCAACGTTGATCACGCCCGATTTGAAGCCGCGTGTTACCGAAGCATAGACAAGCGTAGCGTCGCTGGCCTGATAATTGAGCGTGACAGTGGGAGTGAAGGCATTCCAACCCTTGGCCTTGTCGGTATTGACGCCACCGAGGAAATCGAAGGTGCCTACACCTTTACGCTTTTCGTGGCTGAAGCGGCCACCGGCGGTAAGTTTGAGTTTGTCGGTGAGCGCGTAACTGCCCTGTGCATAGACGCCGATGGCATCAATGTTGACCGTGCCGAACTGTAGATAGTTGGCGCCGTCAAACGTGTTCGCCGGCAGGCCGAACAGGACGCCAAGGTTGGTGAGCGGGACGCGCACGCTGCCGAACAATTCTTCGTTGAAATACATCGCGCCCAGCAGCGCATCGAACTTCTCGCTGCGGTAAGTCGCGACGAATTCCTGGCTGAAGGTCTTGCTGGTTTCGTTGTAGTTGTTCTGGCCGAACATGTTGGCGTTCGAGCCATCAAGGTCGTTGCGGTTAAAGCGTTCAAAGTTGCGATAGGATGTGATCGATTTGATGTCCCAATCACCCGGTGTCCAAGCGATCGTGCCAGTGAAGCTATAGCCATCGCGCTGGTTGAGCGCTTCCTGATCGGAATAGATGTTGCGCAGGTTTGGTTGGCGGCCTGCGGCTGCGGCCACAGTGAACAGTGATTGGCCACCAATCAACGAGCCAAGCGCATTTTCCGGTTGCACGGTCGGGCCGAAATAGTGGAACGCGTAGTTGCTGTCATCCTCATTGAAATACTCGCCAGAAATGAGGATTTCGAGGTCTTCTGCGGGCTTTGCCAGAATGCTGCCGCGGACAGCATAGGCATTACGATCGTCAATATCCTGACCGGTGAACTCATTGATACCATAACCGTCACGCCGGTCATACTTACCAGCAACGCGGACCATGAGCTTGTCGCCGGCCAATGGTCCGCCAACTGCGCCTTCAAGAGAGACCGCGTTGTAGTTGCCATAGCTCGCGCGGACATAGCCGTCGATTTCTTCGGTTGGACGCTTGGTGATCAGGTTTATCGCGCCAGCGGTAGCGCTGCGGCCATAGAGCGTGCCCTGCGGCCCGCGCAGCACTTCCACGCGCTCCAGATCATAGAAGCCTGAAAGCTGTGCCGCTGGACGGGCGATTTGCGCACCGTCCTGAAGGAAAGCCACACCGCCGTCTGCGCCAAGGTCGATGCTGGTAAGGCCGATGCCGCGAATGAAGATGCGGTTCACGCCGAACTGGTCACCCACCGAAAGGTTGGGGATGGCAGTGGCCAGTGATGCAACGTCCTTCACCCCGCCAACGCCGAGCGCAGCCTCGGAGACAGCGGAAACAGAAGCCGCAACCTTGGAGAGAGATTCCGAACTGCGCGTGGCAGTGACGATGATGTCAGTGAGGCCTTCTGTCGGCGGTGCGGCGTCCTGCGCCATGGCGGGAGAGGCGACGAGCGCAGCTCCGGAAAGTAGCAAGGCCAGCAGGACTGGGCGTGTGGCGCTGCTGCGCACCAAAGGTTGGTTCATGTGAACTGCCCCCAACGCGGAAAACTGCGTGCGCACCATGTTCTCTCCCCTTTTTTGCCGCAATCTGAACTGCGTGCATTTTTATCTACTGGTGCGTAGCTAACTGACAAGCTAAGTAGATTGCAAGCGGTAATCATGGGACTACTCTTGGCCGAATAGAGTCTGAAATCGGTCACGGTCGATGTGGTGCTGCTCGATTTAGCGTTGTTGCCCTCTTGGTTGGTTGACCACTGGAAGATGGCCAAGGCCCTAAAAGCAAAGGATTTCGCCCTAAAATGCACAAGGCTGCACCGGAAGTTCACGCAGAACTTGCCAATGGCCAAGCCATTTCCGGCATCTGCGAACCCGAATTCGCCGGGGTCCTTAAGGCTTTCCAAGCCAACTTTGCCGAGCGCAAGGAGGTGGGCGCAAGCGTATGCATCACCCATCAGGGGCGGACTGTGGTCGATTTATGGAGCGGGTTTGCCAATCCCGAGACGGCACAACTTTGGTCTCGGGATACAGTCTCGATTGTCTATTCCTGCACCAAGGCCGCGACCGCGCTGTGCCTGCATATGCTGGTTGATCAGGGGCGGGTGACTTATGAAACGCTGGTTGGCGATATCTGGCCGGAGTTTGCGTCTGGCGGAAAGGAAGCGACCACGGTCGGGATGATGCTGGCGCACACTTCGCCGGTGCCCCACGTGACCGATCCGATCAAACCGGGCGGATTGGCAGACTGGGATTATATGACAGCGCGCGTTGCCGCAGAACCTGCGCACTGGGTGCCGGGTACGCGGCAAGGCTATCACGGCGTTACTTATGCCTGGACGGTAGGACAGCTTGTACGGCTGGTTTCGGGCCTACCGTTGGGCGCGTTCTTCCAGCAGCATGTTGCCGCCCCCATCGGGCTCGACTTTCATATCGGTTTGCCGCAAAGCGAAGAGGTACGCGTTGCACCAATGATTGCGCCCGATCCGGCGGAGGTCAACTTTAGCTCGGCCTTCTTCCGTGCTGCGACCACGCAGCCCGGTAGCTTGCCCAACTTGTTCCTGACCAATCTTGGTGGTGCAGATTTCAATTCACGAGAGATACACGCAGCCGAGATTGGCAGCGCCAACGGCATTACCAACGCGCGCGGCCTTGCGCAGATGTATGCGCCATTAGCGAATGGCGGCGGAGGGCTCGTTTCGGCCGATACGCTCCACCGCATGGGTCGGGTCAGTGCTGCTACGCACAACGACGCTGTGATCTGTCAGCCGATGCGCTTTGCCATGGGCTTCATGATGAGCACCGACAATCGGCGGTCGGGCGGGGACAGTCTGATCCTTGGCGAGACCGCCTTCGGCCATGTTGGCATGGGTGGTAGCGTCGGCTTTGCCGATCCGGTGCAAGGCCTCAGCTTTGGTTACACGATGAACCGCATGGGTGCAGGTATCCTGCTTAACGCGCGCGGCCAATCGCTGGTCGATGCAGCCTATCGTGCGGCAGGGCTGAAATCGAATGCCAGCGGGGCGTGGCGTTAGACCAGGACGCTTGGAGCATGCCCCGAATGGCGCGCGCGAGATGGGTGATGGATCTAGGGTCATTGCGATCTGTGATTGGTTATATTTACTAGTCGGTAGATATCTCTTATTTGAGGTATACTCGGGTGACAGCGTCTGATCCGAGGCAACAAGGAATAACATGAACTGTCTGAAGATCACTGACCGCCCGATCGCACAGCAGGCGGTCGACCGCGCCATGTTGCGGCAGGGTGTTGATGAGGCAAACGTTCCTGCGCTGCTGATGGTGCTGGTCCAGCTGACCGGCGACCGTCGTTATCTGGAGCCACCATACGCGCCGAGCCGGGGCAAGGGACTTGATGACAACGACAGCGGCGGTTTGCCCGAGGACGTGCAGATGCAGGTCCGCAATGCGGCGTGGGATGCGATCATTGCATGGATCGATGGCCGCGAACCCGCGCTACCGCGTCCGGCTAATTCTGATCTGGCCGCGATGCTGGCCGTTGCTATGACCGAGGCGGTGCCCTCTGAATATGGCGATATCGTCGCCGCCACGATGCAACTTGATCCCGTTGCCGCACCAGCGCGCCCGGCAAAGCCGCTTAGCGCGATCATCATCGGGGCGGGCATTTCGGGTATGGTCGCCGCCGTGCGGCTGCAAGAGATGGGCATTGAGCATGTGATCTTCGAGAAAAACACCGAGTTCGGTGGCACTTGGTGGGAGAACCGCTATCCGGGCTGCGGTGTCGACACGCCGAACCTGACCTACACCTTCTCGTTCCGTCCCAACGACTGGTCTGCATTCTTTCCATTGCGTGACGAAATCGAGAATTACCTGCTTGATACTGCGCTTGCGACAGGGCTTTACGAACGCGCGCGTTTCGGTACCACGGTGGAGCGTGCCGAATGGCAGGACGAAAGCAGCCAATGGGAAGTGACCGTACTAACACCGGACGGTACGAAGCAGGTTCACCACGCCGACATCGTGATGAGCGCAGTTGGCATCCTCAATATGCCAGTGGTTCCGGATATCATGGGTCTTTCGGACTTTTCCGGTCAGATCGTCCATACGAGCAATTGGCCCACAGGCCTCGA
Organism: Novosphingobium sp. AAP83; assembly: GCF_001295795.1. Lineage (GTDB taxonomy): Bacteria > Pseudomonadota > Alphaproteobacteria > Sphingomonadales > Sphingomonadaceae > Novosphingobium. The sequence goes on along the minus strand of NZ_LJHY01000060.1, from coordinate 1,645 downwards.
CCTCAAGGGCAAGCGCGTTGCCGTGGTCGGCAACGGCGCATCAGCCATGCAGGTGGTGCCTGCGATTGCTGATGACGTCGCCGAGATGACCGTATTCGCGCGCTCCAAGCAATGGGCAGCGCCCTTTCCACAGTTCAGAAAGCCTGTGCCGGCGGGCGTGCGTTATCTGATGCAAGTCGTGCCGCTTTATCGCGCATGGGTCGAGCAACGGCTTTCCTGGACGTTCAACGACCGGGTCCATGGCACTTTATTCCGCGATCCGGATTGGAAAGAACCAGCCCGCGCCGTAAACGCGATCAATGACGGGCACCGCGAATTCTTTACCCAGTACGTCCGCGAGGAACTCGGGGAGCGGCAGGATCTTTTACCGCTGGTGCTGCCGGATTACCCCCCTTTCGCCAAGCGCATGCTTCTGGACAACGGCTGGTATCGCACCTTGCGCAAACCCCACGTTCACTTGGTGCCACAGCGCCTTGCCGAAGTGCGTGGTTCCACGCTGATAGCCGAAGATGGACAGGAGATCGAAGCGGACGTGCTGATCCTGGCTACCGGTTTCCAGGCGGCAAATGTGCTTGGCTCTTATGAGATTGTCGGACGCGATGGACGTGATTTGCACACGTTCTGGGAAGGCGACAATGCCGCCGCCTATCTTGGCACGCTGGTGCCCGGCTTCCCCAATTTCTTTATCCTGCTCGGCCCCAATGTAGGTTCCGGCCACGGCGGTAGCATGATCCGTAATATCGAGAACCAGGCGCACTATGCAGTACAGGTGATTGAGGCACTGGTGCAGTCTGGCGCCGATGCAATCGAAGTGCGCGAGGATGTCTATGCCGGTTACAAGGCAAAGATTGATGCCGCGCATGAAAAGCTGGTCTGGACGCATCCCGGCTCAACCAACTGGTATCGCAATTCGCGCGGGCGCGTGGTGGCGATCACGCCATGGCGCAACGATGCCTTCTGGCGGATGACTCGAGAGGCAAAGCAGGAAGACCTTACCTTCACCGTAAGGCCCGAAAGCTCCGCAGAGCAGGCCGCCTGATGCTCACAAAAGGCGGCGCCAGCACGGGCACAAGTGCATGAACGTATTGGCAGCACACGACCCAGCCTACACCGTTCAACGGCAGCGGCACGAGCGGCAGCTTATGCCGAATCCCGCCAATCAATGGACAAGCAGCAATCGTGAGCAATTCCACCTTATCGTGATCGTTGACATGCATACGTTTACGGATTTCCTGTGCGAAGTTCGGTGTCGATAGGATTTCGAACAGTTTTCTCGCGATTCGACCGCAGTCCCAGTGGCGTTCGAGACAAGAATATTGCCTTCGATAACCAGCGGCTCTTCCAAGAAGATGGCACCATAGCTCTCCAACTCGGCTTGCTATTTGGCCGCCTTCTTGGCGGAAAATGCTTGCTCGTCGGCCGTTGGGCTTCCCAGCGGCGACCAACGGCAGGACGCTTGCACAAACTTCGGTTATCGGAGTCTGTCGTTGATTGAAGCTGTGGATTACCCTGAGGAACGATGCGGACAGCCGCTTCCCCAACGCCGATCAAGCCCAGTCTTAAACTGAGTCTTTTCCGGCATTTAGATATTTGGTCCCGGGGATTGATGGTGCATTATCCATGCAGGAATGGAAGGATGCGCTAT
>NZ_LJHY01000006.1:2500-5886 GCF_001295795.1 Novosphingobium sp. AAP83 | reverse complement strand
TGGTTGCGGGGGCAGGATTTGAACCTGCGACCTTCAGGTTATGAGCCTGACGAGCTACCGGGCTGCTCCACCCCGCGCCGGGGTATCCGCAGACGTTTTTGTGCGTCTGCGTTTACGATCCATGATGGTGATCCCTTTGTGGGGGATCAACCATGGATGATTTGTGAATGGGTTTTTTGTTTTTGCGATGCGCGCCAGCTTCAATGCCTGGCGACGACCTACTCTTCCAACGCTTAAGCGTTAGTACCATTGGCGCAGTCCGGTTTCACGGCCGAGTTCGAGATGGGATCGGGTGGGGCACAGACGCTATGGTCACCAAGCAATGGAGCCGGCGCGTATCACAAAAGGGTTTTTCGATGCTGTTTTGTCAGATGTTTGATCTAGCTGGTCAATCGTCCAACCCATGACAAGCGATAACCCGTGCTTTCACCTGATCGGTGAGATCCCTTGGCAATGCTGTCATTGATGGTGGAATTCACAAGCATGAACAGAGTTATTAGGACCGGTTAGCTTCATGCGTTACCGCACTTCCACACCCGGCCTATCAACGTGATGGTCTATCACGACTCGATGATACCTTATCTCGAGGGAGGCTTCCCGCTTAGATGCTTTCAGCGGTTATCCCGTCCATGCATAGCTACCCTGCTGCGCTCCTGGCGGAACGACAGGTACACCAGAGGCATGTTCATCCCGGTCCTCTCGTACTAGGGACAACTCCTCTCAAGTATCGACGCCCACGGCAGATAGGGACCAAACTGTCTCGCGACGTTCTGAACCCAGCTCACGTACCACTTTAATTGGCGAACAGCCAAACCCTTGGGACCTGCTCCAGCCCCAGGATGTGATGAGCCGACATCGAGGTGCCAAACGATTCCGTCGATATGAGCTCTTGGGAATCATCAGCCTGTTATCCCCGGCGTACCTTTTATCCGTTGAGCGATGGCCCTTCCACGAGGGACCACCGGATCACTATGACCGACTTTCGTCTCTGCTCGACTCGTCAGTCTCGCAGTCAGGCAGGCTTATGCCATTGCACTCTAACAGACGGTTTCCAACCGTCCTGAGCCTACCATCGCGCGCCTCCGTTACTCTTTAGGAGGCGACCGCCCCAGTCAAACTACCCGCCATAGAGGGTCCCCGAACCGGATAACGGTCCTGGGTTAGACATCAGAAAACAACAGGGTGGTATTTCACCTATGGCTCCACATCAGCTGGCGCCGATGCTTCAAAGCCTCCCACCTATGCTACACAATTCTTTCCTAATGCCACTCTAAAGCTGCAGTAAAGGTGCACGGGGTCTTTCCGTCTAACCGCGGGTACTCCGCATCTTCACGGAGAATTCAATTTCGCTGAGCATATCCTGGAGACAGTGGGGAAGTCGTTACGCCATTCGTGCAGGTCGGAACTTACCCGACAAGGAATTTCGCTACCTTAGGACCGTTATAGTTACGGCCGCCGTTTACCGGGGCTTCAATTCGGAGCTTGCACTCCTCCTCTTAACCTTCCGGCACCGGGCAGGCGTCAGACCCTATACGTCGTCTTGAAGCCGACTTAGCAGAGTCCTGTGTTTTTGCTAAACAGTCGCTACCCCCTGGCCTGTGCCCCCCACAAAAAGTTGCCTTAATGCAGGGCCTCCTTCTTCCGAAGGTACGGAGGCAATTTGCCGAGTTCCTTCAGGATACTTCTCTCAAACGCCTTGGTATACTCTACCTGACCACCTGTGTCGGTTTCGGGTACGGTCTATACGGTGGGGCTATTTCCTGGAACCTCTTCAAAGCCTGACCAATCCGATAAGGTCAGACAATACACGAGATCCGTCACACACCACCAGGCCCACGAATATTAACGTGGTTCCCATCGACTACCCCCTTCGGGCTCGTCTTAGGGGCCGGCTCACCCTGCTCAGATTAGCTTTAAGCAGGAACCCTTGGTCTTTCGGCGGGAGTGCATCTCACACTCCTTATCGCTACTCATGTCAGCATTCGCACTTCCGATACCTCCACGACCCATTACCAGATCGCTTCTCAGGCTTACGGAACGCTCCGCTACCGCATGCTCGTAAACGAGCACACCCTAAGCTTCGGTGCATCACTTTAGCCCCGATACATCTTCGCCGCAGGAACCCTTGTTTAGACCAGTGAGCTGTTACGCTTTCTTTAAAGGATGGCTGCTTCTAAGCCAACCTCCTGGTTGTTTTGGGATTCCCACATGCTTTCCCACTTAGTGATGACTTGGGGACCTTAGCTGTAGGTTAGGGCTGTTTCCCTTTTGACGACGGACCTTAGCACCCGCCGTCTGTCTGCCGGATAAGTCTCGTTGGTATTCGGAGTTTGGTTAGAATTGGTAGATCTCGCGACCCCCGCATCCATCCAGTGCTCTACCCCCAACGGCATACATCCGACGCTCTACCTCAATAGATTTCGCGGAGAACCAGCTATTTCCCGGTTTGATTGGCCTTTCACCCCTAAACACAACTCATCCGAGAATTTTTCAACATTCAACGGTTCGGCCCTCCAGTGCGTGTTACCGCACCTTCAGCCTGGTCATGCCTAGATCACCGGGTTTCGGGTCTAATCCACCAAACTCTGTCGCCCTATTCAGACTCGCTTTCGCTGCGCCTACACCTAACGGCTTAAGCTTGCTTGGTAGACTAAGTCACTGACCCATTATGCAAGAGGTACGCTGTCACCCCCTAAAGAGGCTCCAACTGATTGTAAGCATTCGGTTTCAGGTACTGTTTCACTCCCCTCATCGGGGTGCTTTTCACCTTTCCCTCACGGTACTAGTTCGCTATCGGTCACATACGAGTATTTAGGCTTGGAGGGTGGTCCCCCCATGTTCAGACAGGATTTCACGTGTCCCGCCCTACTCGAGTCCTCTTGTCTTTCTTTCGCATACGGGACTGTCACCCGCTATGGTCAGCCTTTCCAGACTGTTCTGCTAGTTGAACAAGAGGCACTGGCCTGGTCCGCGTTCGCTCGCCACTACTAACGGAATCTCGGTTGATGTCTTTTCCTCCAGGTACTGAGATGTTTCAGTTCCCCGGGTTCGCTTCACCAAAGCTATTTTATTCACTTCGGTAATACCTTATCCACCTCACTCACACCCTGAACCAACGGTAAACCGTCCGCTCAAAACACGAGAGAAATGGTGAAGGTGGGTTTCCCCATTCGGAAATCGCCGGATCAAAGTTTGCTCACAACTCCCCGACGCTTATCGCAGCGTGCCACGTCCTTCATCGCCTGTATGTGCCAAGGCATCCACCAAATGCTCTTACCTCACGCTTGAGAATCCACACCATCAACGACAACCTTGCATAAAATCGCGCTGTTTACAGGCATGGACGATAATCTCAGCCAGATTGTTACATCTGTAAGTGACGCATC
>NZ_LJHY01000059.1 GCF_001295795.1 Novosphingobium sp. AAP83 | reverse complement strand
ACACGCAGAACCGCAAGATATTGCTGGAATTGAAAAACTTCCGAATCAGGGTCTTAGGTTTTAGGCGCGCGGTTGGTATTTGGGGGTATTCGCACCTGTCATTGCAAATCTATCATGGCATTTTCTGTCACGGTAATTCCTTTTGGTCAATTCCCGTAGTTGCCGTAATCTGTTCGTTAAAATCGGCGAGGACGTCCCGCCGTGCCTTTTTATCGTTAATCTGATCCGGCAATGCTGCGTCGGCAACTGATTGACTTTGCTTAGTTGCGGCAGCAGTCTGCCATAGTTCTTCCTTTGCCTTCCTCAACCACTGAAGATAAAACTCAGGCACCTCAGCTAAATGTAAAGATTTATCGCGCCATATAAACGGCTTGTGCGTAAATTCATGGTATTGAGATCTATAATAGTGATCACAAAGATCAATAACGTCATCTCTTTGAATATCGCGTTGCACCAACACTTCACGATGATCGACTGAATCTGGCTTCGAAATATTTAGCCAAAAAATCGGATAGCGCTTTTCGCCAAAAACGCCCTTAAAAAAGAAGCGACCGTCATAGTAAATGGGTCGTGATCTTTTAGCTATGAATGCATCTGGTCGCGATTTTGCTAAAATATATGCAACATCTAGACTTAAAACCAACTTTTGTGACGTCGCCAATGAAGATATTCGGAAGCCAATATCAATGCCAGGGCCGATAAAATCTGTCGGACTTGATTTTCCGTTTGGAGAAAAGGCCGGCTCAGTCACCATGCTCCCCGGCAGATAAGGCAGGGCTACTTCCCTATTTCGTCGCGGGAACTCAGCAATCCATGCGGACGATTTCACATCAAGACACTGAGCGTTAGCTGCTTCAATGACTGCATTCTGTGAATCAAAATACGCCCTTATTTCGTTTAACGCGAGAATCCAACACTCTATCACCGCATGAATTTGTGCTGAGCCAGTTAACTCCTTGTAAAATATAACCTCGTCACCGACAGTCTTCCAGAAAACTGGCGCACTACCAAGAAAGTTCTCAACACACTCCGCGCCACCAGGCCTGTTTTTTAAACCATCCTCGTAACTCAGCCATTGCCGAGCAAGAGAGGATGCCATTCGCGCGTAAAACTCACGGAATAGAGCCAACCAATCTATGGGATCAACTACGGACAAAGGTTCGATATCAACATTAGCCTCGGCGCTTCCCGGACTAAATCTTTTATTACGGTCAGGCTGCTTAAGAGCAGTCGACCCTATTACATCCGCGCTTAGAAATATCAGAAGCTTGGGGGTAAGGGCATCAGGAAGATCATTTAAGCCGTCATAACCTTGCGACACACAAGTCCACCTATCCCGAATTCAACAATCCCTGCCGTTTATACACAACTGGCTCTGGTAGTCCATAGAACGTTGCCAAAGAAGAATAGTCCTCTTTTAAATCAGATGCATACCTTGCGAAATTTTCATGTGGCATCAGAAAATTAAGCGCAAATATTTCAGCTTCGACATCCGCATCAAGGTTTCCAGAGCGCTTGTTTACAGGCACGCCGCTGTACAAGACATGGAGGAAATAATGACCCAATTGCTTTGCTATGATGTACCTCTCTAAATCTTCTTTTAAACCCGCAACAACATTAATAGTAAAGCTACCTCCTTCTATACCAACACTTAACTGGGTAGGGTTTCTAAAATTTTCTAATGGTAGCCGCCCTTCAATCCGCCCATTTAGCTCTTTTACTGTAGAGAATGGATTCCATTTGGGAGAAATATGTAGTCGGGCTGCAAGTTGTTCCGCAATCTCTTTAATTTCTGCTGGTCGCAGCCTTGAAGGCTTAAATCTTTCAACCTTGGTGCCTTGAGAAGCTTCAGGCGTTGAGAACGAATTTGACACAACAAGGTCACTTTCCACTAAATGCGTGGCCATACACCCCCCGATTCCGGCTGAATTGGCGGTCTGTATAGCATCACCGAAATGCCTACCCAACCCTTGCGAACTATTTTGTTCTCAGAAAGTTGAAATCCGATAAATGCTGCGTCGGATCCGCAAGTACTTTTAACCAGTGCTGCGCAGGTTGTAATCCGTCGCAGCTTCTCTGCTGAGCGCTTGCCCCAGCTTGACGCCGGTTTTTAGCTGCTGGGAAATTTATGTTGGCAGGTGCGAAAACCCGCAAATCAAACTGAATGGCCGCCAGTCCTCGTCGCTTTCCAAACGCACCCGTCGTCGGCCCACCCCCAACCCCTCCCGCTTGCGGGAGGGGGGTAAAAAGGGAAGTCTTTCCCGGTTGCGGGAGGGGAGTTTGGTGGGGGAGGGGGTGCCGCCCGTGTTGGCGATGCACCCCAAAGCGCCCCGGCTTTACGCCAGTGTTTGGGTGAGGAACCAGACGCGTTGTTCGGCTTGGTCGGTCCAGTCGTCGGCGAGGCTTTCGGTAGTGCCACGGTTGCAGGTGCGCGTTGCGGCCCGGGACGGCGCAACGCTAGCGGCAACTGCACAACGCTGATAATCAGTCTCCCAAACCAACCATAATCCGGGAGATACCATGACCAATCATATAGCTGGCAAATCCATCGTCATCACTGGCGCAGGCGGCGGCTTTGGCCGGCTTGTCGCGCAAAAAGCCGCCGCGCTGGGCGCGAAGATCATCTGCGGCGATATTGATCTGGCCGCCGCGCAGGCCACGGTAGATGCCGTGACTGCCGCTGGCGGCACTGCGCAGGCTGTCCAGACCGACGTGCGCGATCTTGCCGCCGTCAAGGCCCTCGTTGCCAATGCGCTGGAAGCCTATGGCGCGGTCGATGTAATGATCAACAATGCCGGGATCATGCCGTTGGCGTTCTTTTCCGATCACGAAGCCGCCTATCCCGCGTGGGAGCGCTGCATCGATATCAACATCAAGGGCGTGCTCAACGGCATGGTCGCCGCCTATGATCCGATGATCGCCGCCGGGCGCGGCCAGATCGTCAACCTTTCTTCGATCTACGGCAATTTCCCCGTGATCGGCGCGGCGGTCTATGGCGCAACCAAATCGGCCGTGAACTTCCTATCCGAATCGCTGCGCGCGGAAAGCCGGGGCAAGATCAAGGTGACCACGATCAAGCCCACCGGCGTGCCCACCACTGGCCTTTCTGGCACCGTTATCAACCCCGCCGCCGGCGTTGGCATCGTGGCGCACAACATGGCCGATTTCACGGACATGATCGGCCAAATGGGCGCAGGAACTTTCCCGGCCGAACGTCTAAGTCCCGATGCAATGGACTACGCCAGCCTTGCGCCCGATCACATCGCCGACGCCATGATCCACGCCATCAACCAACCTCTCGGCGTCTCGATCTCCGAAATAACCGTCCGCGCTGCGGGGGACCATTTCGTGCTGTGATGGGGCAGTAATGCCCCCTCTCCTTTAGGGCCGGGTGCGCCGCCCGTGTTGGCGCGCACCCCCATTCGCCCCAACCTTACGCCAGTGTTTGGGTGAGGAACCAGACGCGTTGTTCGGCTTGGTCGGTCCAGTCGTCGGCGAGGCCTTCGGTGGCGTTGTCGTTCGCTTCGGTGGCGGCGGCTTTGACGGCGCGGATGGCTTTGACGAGGGCGGCGTTGTCGTCGCGCAGGGCTTTGACCATGTCCATCGCGTCGATCTTGGTGCGGTCATCGTCGGTGATCGAGGCTTTGGCGGCAATGCTGGCGATGGAGGTGAGCGTGTCACCGCCGTTCTTGCGCACGCGCTCGGCGATCACGTCGGTCAGGCCGAAGAGTTCGGTGGCGTGTTCGTCAAACAGCAGGTGCAGCGGGTGGAAGTTGGGTCCGGCAACGTGCCAGTGGTAGCTTTTGGTCTTGAGATAGAGCGTGAAATAGTCGGCCAGCAGGCCGTTCAGGCTGTCGATCAGGGCTTTCTTTGCGTTGTCGCCGGGCATGGGTGGTTCCTTTGTGAATCCGGTTGATATGCGGGTTATACGCGCAACGGACTGAAAGGTTTCACGCATTGATATCGGCTGAGTGATCGGTTTTGGCGATTAATCCTTGGCATTCTTGCTGCGTTTCAGCACGATCATGCCCGCGATGGCGGCGATGATCGAGCCGCCCAGAATGCCCAGCTTTGCCTCTTCGACAAGGATCGCGCTGGCGGGGAAGGCGAGGCCTGCGATGAACAGGCTCATGGTGAAGCCGATGCCGCAGAGCAGGGAAATGCCCCACAATTGCGGCAGGGTTGCGCCTTTGGGGCGGTTGGCGATGCCCAGACGCTCTGCCAGCAGGATGCTGCCGAAGATGCCGACTTGCTTGCCCAGCAGCAGGCCCAGCGCAATGCCGAGCGGCAGCGCGAGCGAGCCGCCTTCGGGCAGGGCGAGGTGGACGCCTGCATTGGCAAGGCCGAACAGGGGCACGATGATGAAGCCGTTGGGCGCAACCAGTGCATGTTCGAGGCGGAGCAGCGGGCTATCATGCTGGCGGTTGAGCGCGAGGGGGACGGTGAGCGCGGCCAGAACGCCCGCAATCGTGGCGTGGATGCCGGAGTGGAGCACGGTGTACCACAGCGCGATGGCACCGAGAATATAGGGGGTGAGCGCGCGCACGTTGAACCGGTTGAGGGCAATGAGCGCCACGAGAATCACCGCGCTGATGCCCAGCCAAACCAGCTTGAGGCCGGTGGTATAGAAAAACGCGATGACCATGACCGCGCCCAGATCATCGACGATGGCGACGGTGAGCAGGAACAGGCGCAGCGAAGAGGGCAGGCCTTTGCCCGCCAGCGCCAGCACGCCGATGGCAAAGGCGATGTCGGTGGCCGAAGGGATCGCCCAACCGGCGTGGAGGGCGGGATCGCCGTGGGTGATCGCCAGATAGATCAACGCGGGGACGGCCATCCCGGCAATGGCGGCGATGACGGGCAGGCGTCTGCGGCGCGCGTCTGACAGGGCACCGTCGAGAATCTCGCGTTTGATTTCAAGCCCGACGACGAAGAAGAACACCGCCATCAGGCCATCGTTGATCCACAAGTGGGCGCTGTTCAGCTTGGGCACCGGGGTCCACCCCAGCGGATCGTTGAACAGGCCGTGCCAGCTTTGCGCCAGCGGGGAATTGGCAAGGACCAGCGCCACGGCAGCGCAGGCCATCAAAACGAGGCCGGGCGCGGCTTCGTTGCGGGTCAACGCGTCCCAAGCTCTTTTAAATCCCCGCGATACCGCCATTTTCGAATCAGTCCCTAGTTCACGAACCCGCACAAGCAGGCATAATTGCATCATGTGGCCGCATCATCAGGGCACGTCAAACGGGGGCAGGAATTGCCAACATCGCCGTCCTATTCGGCATTTCAATGGCTCGCGCTGGTAGAGCATGAACTTCTGTTGTTTGCCGCCGTGTGGTTTGCAATCGGAGCGATTGATGAGTTTGTGATTGATGGCCTGTGGCTGTGGTTGCGCGGCAAGAAGGCGGCAAAAGCGGTAAAACTGAAAGACGACCTGCCTCAAGAGTTAAAAGGTATCGCGGCGGTAATCGTTCCGGCGTGGCGGGAATCGGCGGTGATCGGCGCGATGGTGAGCCATTGTCTGGCAAGTTGGCCGCAGCGGGATTTGCGGCTCTACGTGGGTGTCTATCGCAACGATCAGCCGACGCTCGCGGCCTTGACCGTGCTGGCCAATGACCCGCGCTTGCGGGTGGTGTTGCATGATCGCGACGGGCCGACGACCAAGGCCGATTGCCTCAACCGCCTCTATCGCGCGATTTGCGAGGATGAACACCGCACAGGCAGGCGGGCGCGGTCTTTGATCCTGCACGATGCCGAAGACATGGTGCATCCCGCAGCGCTGGGCCTGATGGACCGCACGCTTGACCACGCCGATTTTGTGCAATTGCCGGTGCGGCCCGAACCGCAGGCGGGTTCGCGCTGGATTGCGGGCCATTATTGCGATGAATTTGCCGAGGCGCATGCAAGGGACATGGTGGTGCGCAATTGGCTTAGCGCGGGGTTGCCGTCTTCGGGTGTGGGCTGCGCCTTTTCGCGCGGGGCGATTGATCGCATTCTGGAGCGGCGCGGCGGGCGCGATCCGTTTGCCGCCGAATGCCTGACCGAGGATTATGAGGCCGGCCTGTTGGTGAGCGAAACGGGCGGAAAATCCTGCTTTCTGCGGGTGCGGGACCGGGACGGGGCCATTGTTGCCACGCGTGAGTTCTTTCCCGGCACATTGACCGCATCGGTGCGGCAGAAAACCCGCTGGTTGCACGGGATCGCGTTTCAAGGTTGGGACCGGTTGGGCTGGAGCGGGCGCGGCCTTGATGTGTGGATGCGCTTGAGGGATCGGCGGGGTGCGTTGGTCGCGTTGGTGCTTACGGCGGCGTATTTGCTGATCGTGCTTTCGCCAATTGTCCGCATTGGTGAAGCTGTGGGCGCGATTACGCCGCTCGTGCCTGATCCATGGGTTAAAGCGCTGCTGCTGTTCAATCTTGCCAGCTTTTTTTGGCGGTTGAGCCTGAGGTTCTGTTTTACCGCCCACGAATATGGCTTGGCAGAAGGGATCAGGGCGATCTTCCGCTTTCCGGTGGGCAATGTTATTTCCATCATGGCCGGCCGGCGCGCTTTTATGGCGTATTTGCGCGTGCTGTTTGGCGGCAAAGTGCAATGGGATCACACGGTGCATCTGGTGCATCCTGTCCATGTGATGGCGCTGGGCACGGGGCAAAGTACGGCGAGATTGGCACGACAATGACGGGGCGGCCCGCGTCTGCGCGGCGCGGACAGCCGATCCTGGTCCTTTTCGCGATCTTGATGATCTGGACTGTGGCTCGCGCGGCAATGTGGAATCCGGTTTTTGAAGCGAGGGCTGTGCCTGAAAAGCGTTTGTATCATCGGGAGAATATGGGAAAAGGCGTGACGCTTTCGCGTTTGGACTTGCCGCTTTCGCCAGTTGTGCCCGGTGCCAAGGCTGGTGTCAGCAAGGCACTGGCCCCGATGGTGTTGGCTCAAGGTGTGAGGCCAGACAGGCCTCTGGTGGATCTAGCCCCACCACCGCCGCCGGGCCTATGGGCGCAATCGGCATTTGTAGGGGAACCGCGCGCTGGTGCTACTGGTCATGCAGAAGCTTTACCGGACCAGGTTTCTGCACCGCCAAGGGTGGTGCGGCCGAATAACGGGAAGCGTTGGTCGTTCGACCAGTGGCTATTGATGCGGGAAGGCGGGGGCGATCCCGCGCAAGCCGTGGGCGCGGCATCGTATGGCGCAAGCCAGGCGGGGGGCATTGCGCGCTATCGGTTGGGCAAGGCCGCTCCGCATAGCAGCTTTGCCTATTTGCGGACGTCGCTGGCGATTGATGCGCCGGGAAATGACAGGGAAATAGCGCTGGGCTTTGGCATGCGACCGGTGTCGCGCGTACCCTTGCGGGTACTGGCCGAGGCGCGGCTGTACGATTCCAAGGCGAGCCCTGCGCGTGTGCGTCCGGTGCTGACAGTCGTGACCGAATTGCCGTGGCAGGAAATGGGCGCAGGATTTCGCGCAGAGGCTTATGGTCAGGCAGGCTATGCTGGGGGCACTGAGCCGACTGCATTTTTTGATGTGCAGGCGGTGGTTGATCGTTCGCTTGGCAAAGCCATGGGGCCGCTACGGGAGGTACGTTTGGGGGCAGGCCTATGGGCGGGCGGGCAGAAGGGCGCGGTGCGGCTGGATGTGGGGCCGCGCGTTTCCGTTCCGCTTGCTCTGGGCGCTGAGGTGTCGAGCCGGATCGCGCTGGATTGGCGTTTGCAGGTTGCCGGAAATGCGAGGCCGGTGTCCGGCCCTGCGCTTACCCTTGCGTCATCCTTTTAAGCGCACAGTTTTTTGCCTGAATTGCGGTTAAGTGGGGTTGCTGGCAGCGGGTGGGGGGCCTAGCGTCGGCAGGGCAATGGACGTTTATCTCCCCATCGCGAACCTGTCGGTAAACGGTCTGCTGATCGTTAGCCTTGGCGCGTTGACTGGCCTGCTTTCGGGCATGTTTGGCGTGGGCGGCGGATTTCTGACAACGCCTTTGCTGATTTTCTATGGTATCCCCCCCACAGTCGCCGCAGCTTCGGCGGCGAGCCAGGTGACCGGCGCCAGTGTTTCGGGCGCTTTCCACCATGCCCGGCGGGGTGGGATTGATTACCATATGGGGGCGGTGCTGGTGGCTGGCGGCATGCTGGGCACAGGGATTGGCGCATTGCTGTTCCGCCTGCTGCAAGCGCTGGGACAGATCGATACGGTCATCAACATACTCTACGTGCTGATGCTGGGCGGTATTGGCGGGTTGATGGCGCATGAGAGCCTGACCACTATTCTGGCAAAACGCGCTGGCGTGCCGCTGAAGCCACGCAAACGTCGCCATCATCCGCTAGTGGCGAACCTGCCATTGCGCTGGCGGTTCTATCGTTCGGGCCTGTATATCTCGCCGCTTGCGCCGCTACTGTTGGGCATGATTACCGGCATAATGACTATGCTGATGGGTATCGGCGGCGGGTTCGTGCTGGTGCCTGCGATGCTGTACATCCTTGGCATGGGCGTGAACGTGGTGGTGGGGACATCGCTGTTCCAGATCCTGTTCGTGACGATGACGACGACGATGATGCATTCCCTGACCACGCGCGCGGTGGATCTTGTGCTGGCCGTGCTGCTGTTGATCGGATCGGTTTCAGGGGCACAAGTCGGGGCGCAATTTGCGCAGAAGGCCAAGCCAGAGACGCTGCGCCTGATCCTTGCGGCGATTGTCTTGTTGGTGGCCATGCGCATGGCGCTGGGGCTGGGGTATCGGCCTGATGAGATTTACACGGTGGTGCCGCTGTGAAGCGCTTGTTGGCCCTTGCTGCCTGCATGCTGCTGCTGGGTGCGCGTGATCCGATTCTGGTGCCGGAAATTTCGCAACATGAAGTGCAGGTACGCCAAGGCTTTACCGGGGCGGATTTGCTGCTGTTTGGCGCGATCCTGAGCCCGGAAGGCAGCCGCGCGGCCCAAGATTACGATATCGTTGTGGTGCTGGAAGGGCCGGTGCAATCGATCGTTCTGCGCGAAAAGCAGAAGATTGCCGGCATGTGGATCAATGCTGATTCGATGGAGTTCCGTTCGGCACCGAGCTACTTTGCGGTGGCTTCATCGCGGCCGATTGAAAAGATCGTCGATGACAAAACGGCGGCGATTTACGAACTGGGCCTCCAATGGTTGCAGCTTTCGCCCATCGGCGTGATCGATCCCAAGGAGCAGCGCCGTTTTTCGGCAGGTCTGGTGGATCTAATGCGCCGCGAAGGCTTTTATCGTGAGGATCAGGGTGCGGTAAAGATTAGCGGGCAAGTGCTGTATCAAGCGCGGATGAGCCTGCCATCAAGCGTGCAGATTGGCACTTATACCGCTGAAACCTTTGCCATCCGCAACGGCAAGGTTGTGGCATCTGCGATTACCCGCGTGGAAGTGACCAAGCAGGGGTTTGAGCGCTTTGTTACCGTGACGGCAGAGGAACACGGGCTTATCTACGGGCTGTTTGCCGTGCTGGTCTCGGTCGGTATGGGCTGGATTGCCGGGCGATTGTTCGCGCTGGTCTAAAGTACAGGGGCGATACCTGAGGAATTTAGTCGATATTAACTAAGGTGTCCTAACTATCGTGCAAGCCACATCAAAGGCTTGGGGATTTGTTGATGTCACAGTTGGGTATGCAAGGGTTCGAGGCGGCTACGCCAGCATCGCCTGAAGATCTTGCCAAGCGTGCGCCGTTTGCAATGCCTGATGTTCTCCCTGTACCGGAAAATGCGCGTAAGCCCATCGGGTTTGTGCTTGAGATTGCAGGTTCCAGTTCGGCTATTGCGTTTGATCTGGGCCGCATGGAAGAATGCGCCGAGGATCGCGATCCTTCGATTGCGCTATCGGGCAAAGTGGGCGGTCAGATCAAGATCCGCGTCGGCAATTCATGGCTATTGGCCAGCGTGCGCACGCAGCGCCATGATTCATCGATTGAAGGCGGCGTGGTTGCGCACATCGATTTCGTGGGTGAGGGCGAGGAAGACCGGGCCACGGGCAAAATGCACGGGTTCAGGCGCGGGGTTACGCGCTATCCTGTGCCGGGCGCGCTGGTCTATCCCACGACAAATGCCGATTTGCGGCAGATTTATGCCAGCGATGGCCGCACGCATATTTCGGTGGGCACGGTTTACCCGACCCGTGATATTTGCGCCGGAATTTATGTCGATGCTTTTTTGGGTAAGCATTTTGCGTTGTTGGGATCGACCGGCACCGGCAAATCGACCGCTGCGGCGCTGATATTGCACCGGATTTGCGAATTGGCTCCTATGGGCCATATCGTGATGATCGACCCGCATGGTGAATATGGCAGCGCCTTCAGGCTGATTGGCCAGTTGCTCGACGTTTCGAACTTGCACATGCCCTATTGGCTGATGAATTTTGAAGAGCATTGCGAGGTGTTTCTGACCTCGCAAGGCCATGATCGTCAGATCGACATGGATATTCTGGCCAAGTGCCTGTTGGCTGCCCGGCAGAAGAACCGGATGGTGGAAAATATCGGCAAGATTACTGTCGACTCTCCGATTCCCTATTTGCTGTCCGATTTGCTGACCATCTTGCAGAACGAGATGGGGCGGCTGGACAAGGGCACCAATTCGATCCCCTATATGCGGATCAAGACCAAGATCGAGGAAATCCGCAGCGATCCGCGTTACCAGTTCATGTTCTCGGGCATGCTGGTTGGCGATACGATGGTCGAGTTCATTTCCAAGGTTTTCCGCATGCCGTCCAATGGCAAGCCGATCTCTATCATCGACGTTTCGGGCGTGCCTTCCGAAATCACCGCAACGGTGGTGGCGGTGTTGAGCCGGTTGGTGTTCGATTATGCGATATGGTCGCGCGATGAAGAAACGCGCCCGGTCTTGCTGGTGTGCGAAGAAGCGCACCGTTATGTGCCGAACGAGAAGAATTCCGATGGTTCGTCGGTCGGGCGGATCCTGTCACGCATCGCCAAGGAAGGCCGCAAATACGGCGTGAGCCTGGGGCTTATAACGCAGCGACCGTCCGATCTTGCGGAAAGCGTGCTTTCGCAATGCGGCACGATCATCGCCATGCGCCTGAACAACGAACGCGATCAGGCGTTTGTGAAGGCAGCCATGCCCGAAGGCGCGCGCGGGTTCATCGATACGATCCCGGCTTTGCGCAACCGCGAGTGCATCATCTCTGGCGAGGGCGTTTCCATCCCGATGCGCGTTTCGTTCGATGACCTTGAAGAGGTCAAGCGGCCTGCTTCGAACGATCCATCATTCTATGAATTGTGGAGCTGGGGCGGCGGTGATGGTCTTGCGGTTGAGCGGACTGTGCAGCGCTGGCGGGCGCAAAGCCGCTAGCAGCCTGCTAGATCGTTGGTGCCATCCGCCCTGCGGTCTCGCCATCGCAATGGGTTTCCTCTTCGCATTCGGCATCGGGCACAGCACGTGCCTGCGCGCGCCAACCCGGTTTGCGATAGGCATAGATCGACAAGGCGACGGCGAAAGCCGAGCTGACGGGAAAGGACAGCCATAGGGCGTCTGCGCCCATTAGCGGGTAGAAGGCATAGTAAAAGCCGAGCCGTATTGGATAAAGCGAAAGGCTGAGAATGATGAGCGGGGTCCACACGACGCCGCCCGCACGCATCGTGCCGAACAGCACCATGGTGACGCCAAAGATCACGTAGCTCCAACTTGCCAGAAACTGGATATGGCGGGCTTCATCGACCGCAGGGCTGGTGCTGCCCAGGAAAAGTTCGAGCGCAGGCCTATCGAACAGCAGGATCAGCGCGCACAGAGTTCCGGTGACGCTGAGATTGAGCACAATCCCCCACCGCGACACTTTGCTGAGGCGATCACCAAGGTTCGCTCCGATGGCCTGCGCCGCCATCGCGCTGACCGCGGCCGAAATTGCCATCGCGGGCATTTGCAGATAAGTCCAAAGCTGGAGCGCGGCGCCATAGGCGGCGCTGACAAGGATGCCTTCACGGTTCACAAGGCCGATGACGATGATCCCGGCGGCGGAAATGACCAGCATTTGCGCGCCCATCGGCAGCCCCTTGGCCAAGATATAGCCAAGTTCATCGCGGCGCGGCCAAAGCCATTGAAGTTCTGCCCCTTTGAGGCGCAGCGGCAGGTCTTTGACATAGACATAAGCGACGATACCGACCATCGAGGCGATGGACGCGATGGCGGTGGCCAAGGCGGACCCGGCAATGCCCATGGCGGGAATGGGGCCGAGGCCGTTGATAAGCAACGGATTGAGCCCGATGTCGAGCACCGACGACAGGGCCATGAATTTCAGCGGCGTTGCAGCATCGCCGCCACCGCGCAGGCCCATCGATAGAATGACGGTAATCATCGAGGCGGGCATCGCGATGAAGATGACGCGCAAATACGTCAGCGCAAAAATGTAGGTTTCTCCCGGCGCTGCCATGGCGGTGAGCAATTCGGGCGCAAATAACCAGCCGAGCGTACCGACCACCAGCGAAATGATGACGCAAAAGCCGATGGCCGAACCGAACGTGCGGCGGGCGGCAAGGACATCGCGTGCGCCAAATGCCTGGCCGATCTTGACGGTGGCGGCCATGCCGAAACCGAAGGCTGCCGAAAATACGAGGAACATCACCACATTGGCATTGGCGGTAGCCGCCAGCGCGCCTTCACCCAGCAAGCGGCCGACCCAGATCGAATTGATCGATCCATTGAGCGATTGGAGGATGTTCGACGCCAGCGTTGGCGCTGAAAACAGCACCAGCGTTTTCAGGATCGGGCCACTGATCAGATCGCGGTTGCGGGGGGCGGCCAAATGATCAGTCCCTGTTTTTCAAGTCAGTGTTTTTCAATGCGGATAAGGCAGCAAAGGCACCGGTTGCAACATCGCCGCCCAACTTGTGCTGGATGCGGGCGTTACTGGCATTTGGCCCCTCGGCAAAGGGGTCGATTGCCAGTGCCAGCGTTTGTGCCAGGGCTTCGCCGAGATCAAAAGCCGTGCCTTCATATTCGATCTCATCGCAATCATCGGCGTTCAGTTCGATCTCTTCGTCCGGCTGATAGCCCCGCAGCGGCGGCACAAAGCGCAGGGCGACAGGTTCGCTGATGGTGACGGGGAAATCCTCGCCCGAAATGGCGCACATCTGGATGATTTTGGCCGAAAGCTTGCCCTTGGCCTCCACTTTTTCGCCATCGACCGTCAGCCGCAGTTCTGCGCGCATGGTGTTGATCGCGGTGATGCTGAACCGTCCGGCAAGGCGGCGACGCTCGTCCTCATTGGGTTCAAGCACGACCGGGAGATCGTTTACTTGCCGCAAATCTAACATCAACGAGTATTCAGGCACGATCATTTGCCAATCTCCGCATCAAGAACGCGGAACGCGGGCACAAGGTCCAGCCCGGCAGCAAAGGCGCGTGCGCGGCGGGCAACCAACAGCGGATCGGTGCCTTCGTGCAAGTTCACATTGCGGCTGACGGCATCGGCCATGACCGCTTCATCAGCGGTTGCGAGACCATCACGATAGGCGCCGAGACGGCCGCCCAGAACACTCATCAACTGACCCATGCGTTTGCCCACCACAACATCACCCACGCCGCTTTCGCGCAATTGGCCGTCCATATCCTCAACAAACAGTTCGGTGAGGCGCACGGAAGGTTCGACCAATTCAGGGTCCCGTTCCATGCGGATCATCACGATGGATAGAATCAGCGTGATCATATCGAAGCGTCCGGCGATGGTATCGGCCACGCCGCAATCGCGATACCATTCTTTCTCGCGCGCGATTTCAACCGTGCGGTGCCACAGCGGGCGCGCCACGGCGCGATCATCCTGGCTTTTCCCGAAAAGCTTGGTCAAAAATGACATCACGCATTTCCTTCAGAACTTGGTGCCCGTTGTTCAGGGGCGATTAAATCAGAGCCGTCCAGCACGCAGATGCAAAGCTGAACGGGGCAAGAGCGCCAGACGGCATTGCGATTATGCCGATTGGACCCTAAAGGTTTGCCGTTATAGGCTGTCCATCCCCGATGCAAACGGGCATGAGTGCACACTTGAAAGAAGCGGAGTTATCGAATGCGGAACAGTCGGCTGATGGTGCAGGGTGCAGCGGTGCTCACTCTGGGCGTGTTGGCAGCGGGGTGTGCCAGCATCAAGGACCATCGCGGCTACATCATTGACGAGGCGCTGGTCTCATCAGTGCAGCCGGGCGTGGACAACAAGCTTTCGGTTGAGCGGACGTTGGGCCGCCCGACGTTCGTGAGCCGGTACGGCAAGCAGACGTGGTATTATGTGGCGATGAACACGGGGCAAAGGCCGTTTACGCGGCCCAAAACCTCTGACCAGACCATTCTTGTGGTGGATTTCGATGCCCGCGGCAATGTCGCGTCACTTTCGCGCGAAGGCATGACGAAAGTTGCGCGGCTTTCGCCCGAAGGCGACAAGACCGATACGCTGGGCCGGGACCGGTCGTTCTTCCAGGACCTGTTTGGCAACATCGGCGCGGTGGGCGCTGGCGGTGCTGGCCCCGGAGCACCTCCGGGGGGCAGCGGTCCAAACGGCAGTTAAACGCTATGGTCGCTTGAATGGGGAACGGGGCAACCCATATCCCTGTTTATGGACGATAGCAGGGCGAGCCACGGCCTTATCCAGTGGCACGGCACCACCATTATCGGGGTGAAGAAAAGCGGCCGCACGGTTATTGCCGGTGATGGCCAGGTTTCCATGGGCAACACCGTGATGAAGCCCAATGCCCGCAAGGTGCGCCGGATTGGCGCGCTGGATGAAAGCGGCAAGGGCAAAGTTATTGCCGGGTTCGCAGGCGCAACCGCCGATGCCTTTACCCTGTTTGAGCGGTTGGAACGCAAGCTGGAGCAGCATCGCGGGCAATTAATGCGTGCAGCGGTGGAGCTTGCCAAGGACTGGCGCACCGACAAGTATCTGCGCAATCTGGAAGCGCTGATGATTGTGGCCGATGCCGAAACGCTGTTGATCCTGACGGGCAACGGCGATGTGCTGGAACCCGAAGGCGGGATCGCCGCGATTGGCTCGGGCGGCAATTATGCGCTGGCTGCGGCCAAGGCGCTTGATGATTACGAAGATGACCCAGAGAAGATTGCGCGCCGCGCCATGCAGGTGGCGGCGGAGGTCTGCGTGTTCACCAATGACCGCGTGACGCTGGAAGAGATATGATGATGCGGGTCTGGCCTTTCAGCCTGCCCGCACAAGCCCACCCCCGACCCCTCCCGCATGCGGGAGGGGAGAAGAGAAAACCATGATCGACTCGCTTACCCCCAAAGCCATTGTGCGTGCGCTTGACGAGCATATCGTCGGGCAGCGCGACGCCAAGAAGGCTGTTGCTGTGGCGCTGCGCAACCGTTGGCGGCGGCAGCGCCTTTCGCCCGAATTGCGCGACGAGGTGACGCCCAAGAACATCCTGATGATTGGCCCCACGGGGTGCGGCAAGACCGAGATCAGCCGCCGCTTGGCCAAGCTTGCCGATGCGCCGTTCGTGAAGGTTGAGGCGACCAAGTTCACGGAAGTGGGCTATGTCGGCCGCGATGTGGAGCAGATTGCGCGCGATCTGGTGGAAGAAGCGATCCGGTTGGAAAAGGACCGTCGCCGTGATGCAGTGCGCGAAGCGGCGAGCAAGGCGGCGATGGACCGGTTGCTCAAGGCGTTGGTTGGCGATGGGGCCAGCGAGGCGACGCGCGAAAGCTTCAAGGCGCGGCTGGCCGATGGTTCGATGAACGAGGCCGAAGTTGAAATTGAGGTGGAGGACACACCGACCGCGCCAATGGAGATCCCGGGCATGGCGGGCGGCATGGGGATGATCAACCTGTCTGACATGATGGGCAAGGCGTTCGGCAAGCAGAACCTCAAGCGTCGCAAGATGCGCGTAGCCGATGCCTGGGACAAGCTGGTCGACGAAGAATCCGAAAAGCGGATGGATCAGGACGATGTTGCACGCGAGGCGATCCGCAATGCCGAGAGCAATGGCATCGTGTTTCTTGACGAGATCGACAAGATCGCGGTTTCCGATGTGCGCGGCGGTTCGGTTTCGCGCGAGGGCGTGCAGCGTGATTTGCTGCCCTTGATCGAAGGCACGACCGTTGCAACCAAGTATGGCCCGATGAAGACCGACCATGTGCTGTTCATCGCATCGGGCGCGTTCCATGTGGCCAAGCCATCCGATATGCTGCCCGAACTGCAAGGCCGCTTGCCGATCCGCGTGGAATTGCAGGCGCTGACCGAGGATGACTTCGTGCGCATCCTTTCGGAAACCCGCGCAAACCTTGTGCAGCAGTATTGCGCGCTGCTGGCGACCGAGCAGGTGACGCTGGACGTGACGCCGGGCGCGGTGCGCGCGATTGCCCGCACTGCCGCGCAAGTGAACGAAAGCGTCGAGAACATCGGCGCGCGGCGTTTGCAGACGGTGATGGAAAAGCTGCTGGAGGAAGTGAGCTTCGAAGCAGAAGACCGCGCAGGCGAGACGGTGACGGTGGACGAGGATTACGTTGCGGCCAAACTTGCGAACCTTGCCGGGAATGCTGACCTTTCGAAGTATATTCTCTGAGGTAGACGAGAAAAATAGGGACAGTCCCCATTTTTCACTCACAAAAATGGGGACTGTCCCTGTTTTCCTGCCGTTGTGATTTGGTAATTGTTCCGTTAATGTTCTGCTGCGACTCAAGGGGGTGGGTGATGGAACTTGCAGGCGGATGCCAGTGTGGTGCGGTGCGGTACAACGTGGAAGGCGCGCCGATGGGTGTTTCGATCTGCCATTGCGCGGATTGCCGCAAGAGTTCCGGTGCGCCGATGGTTTCGTGGGCGATGTTTGCGGCCGAGCAGTTTGCGCTGACGCAAGGGGAAGTGACGACGTTCAATTCGTCAGGCGCTTCGATGCGCAATTTCTGCCCCAAATGCGGGACGGGGCTGTTTTTTACCAATGAAGAGAACTTGCCTGGAATCATCGATGTGCAATCGGCGACGCTGGATGATCCCGACGCCTTGCCGGGGCAGGTCCATATCCAGACGGCCGAGCGGATTGGCTGGATGGCGCAGGCCCACACGCTGCCCGAATTTGCGCGTTTTCCGGGGCCAGAGTAAGAGGCCGGGATGACCTACCAGACCCCCGAAGACCGCCCCGTTTACCGCCTGCTCACCGGCAAGGATGACCGCGCTTTTTGCGACCGGGTGTCCGAAGCGCTGGAACAGGGCTGGCGGCTTTATGGTTCGCCCACGATGACGTACGATGGCGGGATGGACTGCATCAAGGTTGCGCAGGCCGTGGTGTGGCACGAGGCTGATGTGGTGAAGTGAGCGGGTTCAGCATCCGGCAGCTTGGACAAGGAGACGCGGCATCGCTTGAGGCCATCAACGCGCTGTTCGCTGAAGTGTTCGAAGATTCCGACAATTATGCCAGTGCGCCGCCCGACCGGTGCTATCTTGAAGGTTTGCTGTCACGTCCGCATTTTGTGGCTTTGACAGCAGAGCGCGATGGCGTGGTGATCGGTGCTATGGTTGGCTATGAACTGGAGAAGTTCGAGCAGGCCCGCAGTGAATTCTATATCTATGATTTGGGTGTGACAGAGTCGCTGCGTCGCACGGGCGTGGCCACGGCTCTGATTAAAGCTTTTGCACACATTGCCGGCGAGCGCGGGGCGCATGTCGTGTTCGTGCAGGCGGATTATGAAGACCCGCCTGCTATTGCTCTCTACGAAAAACTGGGCAGACGCGAAGAAGTGCTGCATTTTGATATAGCGGTCACTCCGCCGCCTCGCTGACCTCAGCGCTTTCCTGTGCCTGGCGCGCCCACATTTCGGCGTAGAGGCCGTCGCGGCGGAGCAGGTCGTTGTGGCTGCCTTGTTCGGCCAAGCGGCCTTGGTCGAGCACGAGGATTGAGTCTGAATCGGCAATCGTCGAGAGGCGGTGCGCGATGGACAGGGTGGTGCGGTCGGTTGCGACGGCGCGCATGGTGGAGAGGATGTCTTGTTCGGTGCGGGTGTCCAAGGCGCTGGTGGCTTCATCGAACAACAGGATCGGCGGGTTTTTGACGAGGGTGCGCGCAATCGCGACGCGCTGTTTTTCGCCGCCTGACAGTTTGAGGCCACGTTCGCCCACTTCGGTGTCAAACCCCTTGGGCAGGCGGGCGATGAATTCGGCGATGGAGGCACCGCGCGCGGCGGCGTCCACTTCGGCTTGCCCTGCGCCATCGCGGCCATAGGCGATGTTATAGCCGATGGTATCGTTGAACAGTACCGAGTCTTGGGGGACGATGCCGAGCGCGGCGCGCAAGCTTGCTTGCGTGACGTGGGCGATGTCTTGCCCGTCAATCAGGATGCGGCCTGACCACGGATCGTAAAAGCGGAACAGCAGGCGGGCGATGGTGGATTTGCCCGCGCCCGAGGGGCCGACGATGGCGACGCGGTTGCCTGCTGGTACTTCGAACGAGAGGCCGTGGAGGATTTCGCGGTCGCGATCATAGCCGAACACGACATTTTCGAAGGTGACGCCGGGGCGCTTGATCAGCAGCGCAGGAGCGCCGGGCGCATCGGAGACTTCCACCGGGGTATCGATCAGGCGGAACATCTCGGCCATGTCGATCAGGCCTTGGCGGATCGTGCGATAGACCATGCCGAGCATATCGAGCGGGCGGAAAAGCTGGGTGAGGTAGGTGTTGACAAAAACGAGGTCACCCACGGTCAACCGGCCTTGCGACCAGCCCCACACCGTCCACGCCATCGCGCCTGCCATCAGCAGATTGACGATGATGGCTTGGGCAATGTTGAGCAGGCCGAGGCTGTTCTCGCTTTTCACCGCAGCATCGGCAAAAGCGCGGGCGGCAGAGGCGTAGCGGGCTTCTTCGCGCGATTCTGCGCCGAAATATTTCACCGTTTCGTAATTCAGCAGGGAATCGACCGCGCGTGAAAGCGCTTGCCCATCAAGCCGGTTCATCTTTTCGCGCAAGGCAGAGCGCCATTCGGTGATCGTGCGCGTGACATAGACATAGGCGATAACGGCCACGACAGTTGCGCCGACAAGGCCAAGGCCGAAGTTGAGCCAAAAGATGACGATGACCGCAGTCAGTTCGATTACGGTGGGCGCGATATTGAACAGCAGGAAATAGAGCATCGTGTCGATGCTCTTGGTGCCGCGTTCGATCACCTTGGTGACCTCACCCGTGCGGCGGGCGAGGTGGAAGCGCAACGACAGGCGATGCAGCCGGGCGAAGACGTTTTCGGCCAGATGCCGCGTGGCGTCTTGTCCGACGCGTTCGAATATGATGTTACGCAAGTTGTCGAAAGCAACGCCTGCAAAGCGGCCCAGCGCATAGGCGAGGACAAACGCCATCGCGACGGTTAGCGCGGCTTGCGATTTTCCGGTGTCGAGCGTCATCGCATCGACGGCTTTTTTATAGGCGAAGGGCAGGGCCAGCGTGGTTGCCTTGCCCAGCAAAACCATGATCAGCGCGCCGATGACCCGGCGGCGCAGCACCGCATTATCGGCAGGCCATAAGTACGGCAGAAAACGCTTGAGCGTTTGCCATCCATCGTGGCGGGCGTCTGCGGAGTTTGTTGCTGTATCTGGTGGCATGGGTTCCACATAGGGAGCTTCGCGCGTGGCGCTAGCCCCTAACAGCGGTGGCTCTAGAAAGGAGTGGGGCCTGCAACGCCCGTAGGCAGATCGAAAAGGATGCGACGCATCGAGAAATCAATCGCCACCCGTTTGAACAGGCGCAACTGGCTCATGCCCATCAGCAAGGCTGGACGCTGGACGAGGCCGAGCCTGTTGAATGCGGGCGAATCGGCAAATGATATGACGACGTTGTTTAGCTTGAGGCCTTCGACATTGATGGTGGAGGCCATGGCCATTTCAGCGTCGATGGTTTGCCCGGTGACCGAGATCAGCGTGGTCGATTGCATCGTGCGCCGCCGGGACAGCGCATTGCGCAGCGCAATGTTGCCGATGGAGCTATCGGAGCCGGTGTCAATCACGATATCGGTTTTGACGCCGTCGATAATCGCATTGGCCATGATCAACTGCCCGGATTTGCGTTTGGCCCGCACCACGATTTCAAACCCGCGCGAACCGCCAAGCGTGGCGGCATCGCCAACGAGCATCTGGTTTGCGGCAAAATCGATCAGCACGCGCTGGTCTTGCAGGCTATCAATGCCGACGATGCCATCGGCCCCGATGAACCGGTCATCCAGCAAGGGCGCGGTGAGTGTGTAATAGGTGCGTTTGCCAAGGCTGATTTCGTCAATTTCGACCAACTCGACGGGAACCGAACCTGCCACGCCCACGACGGTGGCGGTGCCGGAAATCGCAAGGGCGAGCTTCGTGGCCACCTCGCGCGAGAGGACGGTGCGTTCGGAGCCTGTGTCGATCAGGAAATCGAACGGGCCCTGGCTGCCGATCCTGACAGGCACGGTCATGCGATTGTGCAAATCCCGTTCGAGCTTGAGAACTTCGGAAGCGGTGGGCTGGTCTAACTGCGCGTGGAGGGCAGGGGTGGTGCCAAGCATTGCGAGTGCAAGCATGATGAAAATGGGCCGTGCCGGTCGTCTCGCCATTCGCGCTCTCCTGGCTGGCTACCATAGGCGCGCGTGGCGGCCTTCGCCAGCTTGTACCGAAGGATAGCGGACGGGATTAACCTGCTCGCAATCCTGTGGCGTTATGGGAGGCCTATGGATCATGAATCGGTATCATCAAACTGGCGCGCGCGTGCACTAAGCTGGGCAGAGGCTACGGCTGCGGCTGTGGGCTATGACAAGACACACATCACCCGCGTTGTCGCCTACCGCGAGATTGACGCGTGGCTGGACCGGCGCGGCACGGACAAGCTGGATGCGCTGGAGATTTCGGCAGGCTGGAAGTGGCGCAAGCGCCCGTGGGGCAGCTATACCGAGATGAATTGGCCCGAGCACGATATCTGCAAGGATGTGCTCGACCGGAAATTCGATGTGATCATTGCCGACAATGTGTGGGAGCATCTGCATTATCCCTATCGCGCAGCGCGGAATGTGCGCGCGATGCTGAAGCCGGGCGGGGTGTTCATCAACATCACACCGTTCCTGATCCGCTATCACCCGATCCCTTCGGACTGCTCGCGCTGGACGCAGCTTGGTATGGTGCATTTTCTGGAAGAGTGCGGCTTTGATCCTGAACAGATCGAAACGGGCGGTTGGGGCAATGCAAGGGCCGTGCGTGCCAACCTGTTCCGGTGGGCACGTGCCGGATGGCAGCGCAAGCTTGCCAATGACGAGCGCTTCCCCGTGACGATCTGGGCCATCGCGCAAACATGACCGCAGCGGGGCAGACACATGCCTCGGTCGCGGTTGTCGTGCTGGCGCATAACGAGCAACGGCGCATTGGCCGGTGCCTCGCCTCGCTTCCGCGCGACGATCCGGAATATGAAATTCACGTGGTGGTCAATGGTTCCAGCGATGGTACCGCCGCCATCGTGGCCGAGGCGGCTGCGCTGCATGGCAATCTGAAGCTGCACGATTGGGCCGAGCCGGGCAAAGCGCGGAGCTGGAACCGCATGGTGCTGGGCTTGTTGGCTCCGGGCTTCGAGGCCGTCGTTCTGGTGGATGGTGATGCAGAAGTTGCGGCAGGATCGTTTGATGCGTTGAGGCTTGCATTGGCGACCCATCCAGAGGCACGTGCGGCTTCGGCACTGCCGCTCAATGGCAGGCGTGTGGCGCATTACCGGCAGGCCATGCTGGATAGCCACGGAATATTTGGCGATCTGTACGCGCTGCGGGGCGAATTCGTAGACCGGATGCGGGACAGCGGCTTACGGCTGCCTGTGGACCTCATCGGCGATGACGGGCTGGTCGGGGCACTGGCCAAGACGAACCTTGGTCCGCTGGCCGATTGGGCCGAGCAGGGGATATGCCCGACCGAAGCGGCAGGTTTCCTTTGCGAACCATTGGCTCTTGCCGATTGGCGCAGCTGGCGCATGCAGTACAAGCGCATGATCAATTATGCGGTCCGCCATTTTCAGGACCTGATCATCACCGATATACTGCGGCGTAACGGGCCAGCAGGGCTGCCTGAGCAGTTGGCCATGCTTTATCCTGCATACCTTCAGACGTTTCGTCCGCGCGGCGGCATGTGGATGTGGTTCGACCGCTGCGCTTTGGCGCGCATGGCGCACCAGATGAATGCAGCGCTCGTCCGTTAAGCTGCTTCTTTCGGCGCCGGTTGGCGACGGATCAGGTGCCAAACTTCGATCAGGGCCTTGCGATCGCGCAAGTGGATGATCCCGGTATAGCTGATCACTCCGGCGATCACGATCAACACGAGTTGCAGCGGCGGCCATTCTCCCAAGAGAGGCAAGGCCAGCCAATGGTTTGTGGCCCAGGCAACAGCGCCCATCAACAAGCTGCATTCGACGGGGAACCGCAGCGCCGATACCATATCGACTATACCAATACCGAGATCGGGCTTTGACAGCACCAAGGTGACGACCAGCAAGAATGGCGCGGCGACGCACCATGCGCCCGCTATTCCGATCAAGCCGAAGCGCGGGGCGAAAAGGAAGGCCAATCCGAAGATGATAGCACCAGCGATGCCCGTGCGCACCGGAATGCTGGGCTTGCCAAT
The DNA here is from genome assembly GCF_001295795.1 of Novosphingobium sp. AAP83. Taxonomy (GTDB): domain Bacteria; phylum Pseudomonadota; class Alphaproteobacteria; order Sphingomonadales; family Sphingomonadaceae; genus Novosphingobium. The sequence continues at coordinate 1,476 of NZ_LJHY01000059.1, read as the reverse complement.
GGCGTTGAGCGCCGGTGCGAAGAGGATTTGAATGGTCATGAACGGCATGGCGAGCGCCATGACTTCCACCAGAGGCGGCAATTCGCTCCACGTCGGGCCAAACAGCGTGGCGACCAGAGGATCGGCTGAAACCGCCATGCCGACATAGAGTGGCGCAGCAATCAACAGGATCAACCGGGCCGAGCGCAGGAAGGCGCGGCGCAGGCCGGGCAAATCATCCTGCATTCGTGCATAGGCGGGGAACGCGACTTCATTCAGCGGGGGTACGAAGCGCGCATAGAAGATCGTCGCCAGAAAAACGGCCTGCGAATAGACGCCCACCTCATGAGGGCTGAATTGTCGGCCGATCACGAAAATGTCGGTCTGCGTCTGGACGAGCCAGAACAATTGGGTGAGCAGGATGGCTAGACCGAAACGGAATATTCCGCCACAGCCCCGAAAATCAAAGCTTGGCCAGACAAGCACACGCGCCATCCAGCTGAGGCCGATCGCGCGCACCCAGAACATTACGATGGGCGCATAAACCAGCGTCCAGACGCCGAAGTCAGCAATGGCGAGGATCAGGGACAGGATCGAGCCCGTCAGCGCCGAAACCAGATTGACGACAGCCTGACTGCGGAAATCGAGGCTCCGCCCCATCAGCACTTCCGGGATGGCGATGAACGGCGTTGAAAGATAGATCAGGGTTTGCACCCGCAGCATATCGGCAACGACGGGTTGGCCGTAATAAGCGGCAACATGCGGTGCTGCGATCCATTGGATGGATGCGATCACGACATTTGCCAAAAGCAACAGGCCGAAAGCCTGCCGGATCCTGAACGGATTGAGGTCGCGTTCCTGCACGAGGGCGCTGGCAAAGCCATAGCCGTTGAGGAAGTTGAGGAAGCTTAGCATGACGAGCGACATCGCAAACAGACCATAGTCGGCCGGTAGCAGCAATCGCATGACGATCAGGGTTGAGGACCAAGTGATGACTTGCGCGGCAATCTGGCTGCCGGAGCGCCAGATGATGGCGCGGCGTACATCGCCGGCGAGCGAAGTGGCTGCTGGCGTGGCGCGGTCATCCAAGACTGCGGGAGCCGTTTTGGTGTCAGCCAAAGCTGCTGATGTGGTGGAGGAGCTGTTCATGTGCGGCACGTTATAGAAGGGAGGCCGTTAATTGCCGGTTACGGACAAGCAGTTGGGATAAAAGGTTGTGGTGAGCGCAATCGAAGCCGGTTTTAGTCGATGACAGAAAAAAGAACAAAGTCGGTTGACGCGAATCGAAGGCGGACCTAGAGGCCTGTTCACCGGACGGGAACGACGCTTAAACGCCTCGCAAACGCCCCGGTCGCCAAAATAGACGGACATCCAGTCCCCCGGTAAAAAACGGGGAGTACTGGTCGTCCGCCTAATCCTGTCACTCCGGTGGCGGGTTTGGTAGTTCTTTGACATTGTTAGAATAGATGAAGGGACATGTGGGCGACGGCGTCTGCT
>NZ_LJHY01000058.1 GCF_001295795.1 Novosphingobium sp. AAP83 | reverse complement strand
GTCGAGCGAAGTCGAGACACGTTGCGCGCAGTGTCTCGACTTCGCTCGACACGAACGGGATCAAAGACAACTTCGGGAGTTACACCATGTCCAACCGTTACGACGCATTGATCATCGGCGGCGGCCACAATGGCCTTGTTTGCGCGTTCTATCTTGCCAAGGCGGGCATGAAAGTGCGCGTGCTGGAACGTCGTGACATTGTCGGCGGAGCGGCGGTGACCGAGGAGTTCCATCCCGGTTTCCGCAATTCCACCGCCAGCTACACCGTCAGCCTGCTGCGGCCCAAAGTGATCGCAGACATGAAGCTGTACGATTACGGCTATCGCGTGATCGAGCGGACGATCAGCAATTTCTTCCCGTTTGCTGATACTTACCTGAAGCTTGGCGGCGGGGCGGGCCGCACTGAAGCGGAATTTGCGCGGTTCTCGAAGAACGATGCCGAGGCTTACCCCAAGTACGATGCTGCGCTGGAGAAGGTCGCCAATGTGTTGCGCGACATATCGTTGCAGACTCCGCCCAATGTTGGCGGCGGCATTGCTGCGATGAAATCAGCCGCGATGCAGGGCTGGCCGATTGCCAAGCTGGATATCGCCACGCAGCGCGACTTGCTCGACATATTCACCAAGTCTGCGCGCGATTTCCTCGACGGCTGGTTCGAGGACGATCACGTGAAGTCTGCCTTCGCATTCGATGCGGTGGTGGGCAACTATGCCGGTGTTTCGACGCCGGGCAGCGCCTATGTGCTGTTGCATCATGTGTTTGGTGAGGTGAACGGCAAGCTGGGAGCGTGGGGCCATGCGGTGGGCGGCATGGGCGCGATCACGCAGGCGATGGCCAAGGCTTGTGCCGATGTGGGCGTGGAGATCAGCCTTGAAGCGCCGGTTGCCAAAGTGCTGGTCAACAACGGTAAGGCCGCTGGCGTAAAGCTGGAAGGCGGCGAGGAGATTTATGCGCCGATCATTGCGGCCAATGTCGGGCCTGCGCTGCTCTATCGCCAGTTGGTTGATTCCTCGGACCTTGACGAGGACTTCAACCGCCGGATGAAGACTTACAAGACCGGTTCGGGCACGTTCCGCATGAATGTGGCGCTATCCGAATTGCCCGATTTCACCGTGCTGCCGGGCAAGGAACTGGCCGAGCACCACACGGCGGGGATCATCATCGCGCCGGGCATGGATTATATGGATCAGGCCTTTATCGATGCGCAACAGCAGGGCTGGTCGAAGAAGCCCATCGTCGAGATCAAGATCCCGAGCACGGTGGACGACAGCCTTGCACCTCCGGGACAACACGTGGCGAGCCTGTTCTGCCAGCAGTTTGCGAAGGAGCTTCCTGATGGCAAATCATGGGATGATTGTCGCGAGGAAGTGGCCGATCTGATCATTGATACGGTCACCGCGCATGCACCGAATTTCAAGGGCAGCGTCATTGCGCGGCAGATCCATTCGCCGCTTGATCTGGAGCGCAAGTTCGGTCTGATCGGCGGTGACATTTTCCACGGCACGATGGGGCTGGACCAGCTTTGGGCGGCGCGTCCTGTGCTGGGGCATGGCGACTATCGTTCACCGATCAAGGGGCTTTATATGTGCGGTTCGGGAACGCATCCCGGCGGCGGTGTCACGGGTGCGCCCGGCCACAATGCGGCGCATGAGATCATCCGCGACCGGTCTATGTTGTGGAAGCTGCTGCATCGCGCCTGATCAGCAGATAGACCGGCAGGCCCAGCGCGATGAAGCCTGCGCCGTAGGTCAGCGCTTCCAGCCCAAGCCCCCAAGCGGCCCAGCCAATAAACGCCGCCCCGATCAGCGCTGTGCCGACCAGCACGCGCTCGTCGGGGAGCAGGCGCACGGCGGCGAGCATGGCGATGAAGTACGATAGCATCCCTGCGGCAAGGCTGACCGATGCGATGAAGGCAAACAGATCGCCCATGCCGCGACCATAGTTAAGCAGGGTAATCACGCTCAACAGGATGCTGGAGACCACATGCGAGCGGACTGGCGTTCCGCGAGGGCCTTCGGCAGCGAACCAGCGCGGGAAAACGCCGCCGCGCGCCATCGCCCACGGCACTTCGCCTTGCAGCAAAATGAAGCCGTTGAGCGTGCCGAACGCGCTGATCGCGGCAAACACCGCGACGATTTGGCCCATGCCCGAGCCGAAGAACCGGGCGAGAAAATCCGCAACAGGGGCTGGCGAAGCGGCGGCTTGGGCCATCGGCATATAAAGCGCGAAGGCGCCGGAAATGCCCATATAGACAAGGCCGGTGAGAGCCACGCCGATCAGTGTGGCGCGGGGCACCACTTTGCCCGCGTTCTCCACTTTATCTGCCGGGACAGTAGCGGATTCAAGGCCGAGGAAGCCCCAGAAGGTGAGGCCCGCTGCGGTGGCGATAACACCGCCGGAAAGGGCGACTTCGGGCTGGTCAACCGGAGGCACACCGGTTGCGAGCAGCCAGATCGCAAGGCCGATCAGGCCTGCAAGCGGCACGAGTTTGAGCGCCGTTGTAACAACCGAAACGTCACCTGCTGCGCGCACGCCCCGTATATTGACGAGGGTGAGCAGCCAGACGCAGCCGACAGAAACCAGGGCAGGGACTGCCGGAGTCTTGCCGATCCAAGGAAATAGCAGGCTGAGGTTGCTGACCACCGCGATGGCGACCGCACCGTTTCCGGCCCAGAGCATGGTCCAATAGGACCACGCTGTAACAAAGCCAAGGATCGGGCCGAACGCTGTCTGGGCATAGGCATAAGGCCCGCCTGCCATTGGCAGCCGCGCGCCCATGCGCGCAAAGCTGAAGGCAAGGCACAGCGCGCCGCCAAGCGTGACTGCCCAGCCGATCAACTGGTTGTATCCAAGCGGCGCGAGGGTGGCGGGCAGGATATAAATCCCCGATCCGATCATGTTGCCAACGACAAGCGCGAGCGTCATCCAGAAGCCGAGGCCGCGTTTGTGTGAAGGCATTTCCCGTACTCCTGAAACGACGCAGGCCAAGAGTAACGCTTGATCGCTGGCCGTCACCATGTTTGTAGTGCGAACAATGACAAACGTCACAACAGTCCCCCGCCGCGCTGCTGCGCCTGCCTATGATCCGCGCCTTGTGCGTGCAGCCGTTGCGATGAACGAGAACGATTTGCCGGTGGCCGAGCCTTTGCTGCGCGCGCTGCTGAAGGACGATCCGTTCGACGTGCGCGCGATCCGCCTGTTTGCCGAGCTGGCCGGGCGTATCGGGCGTTACGGCGATGCCGAGAACCTGCTGCGCCGGGCGATCGAACTCGCGCCGCAATTCACGCCCGCGCGCGCCAATCTCGCGCTCGTACTCTATCGCACCAATCGTGCGCCCGAAGCGCTGGAGGAATTGGCCAAAGTTACCGCAGACGATCCAGACAATGCCGGGCACGCCAATCTACAGGCCGCTGCCTATGGCCGTCTGGGCGAATTCGATGATGCGCTAACGCTTTACGAGCAGGTGCTGAAACAGACACCGAACCAGCCGCGTGTGTGGATGAGTTATGGCCATATGCTCAAGACTGTAGGGCGGCAGGCTGATGGTATCGCGGCCTATCGCAAGGCCATCGAACTGCTGCCGGTATTGGGGGAGGCATGGTGGAGCCTTGCCAATCTCAAGACAGTAAAGTTTTCAGACAGCGACATTGCGGCGATGAAGGCCGTGCTGGAACGCGACGATCTGACGCCCGAAGACCGCTGGCACGTGGATTTCTCTCTGGGCAAAGCGTTCGAGGACTGGGGCGAGGCAGAAGCAGCATTCGGACACTATTCTGCCGGAAATGAACTGCGCCGTCGCCGGATGCCCTATAAGGCGGATGATACAACCGCGGGCGTGAATGCTGCGATTGCAACATTCACGCCCGCCTTGCTGGCCGGACTTGCCGGACAAGGCTGCCAAGCGCCGGACCCGATCTTCGTGATCGGGATGCCCCGTGCGGGATCGACCCTTGTCGAGCAGATCCTCGCCAGCCATTCGCAGGTCGAGGGCACCAGCGAGCTTTCGGACATCGGCTTTCTGGCGCGCAGCATGGAACGCTATCCCGAGGGCATTGCAGCATTGCCGGAAGGCGAATTGCGCCAGCTTGGCGAAGCCTATCTTTCGCGCACGCGGGTGCAGCGCCACACATCGCGCCCGCTGTTTATCGACAAGATGCCGAACAACTGGCTGCACGTGCCTTTCATCAGGCTGATTTTGCCCAATGCCAAGATCGTTGATGCGCGGCGGCATCCGCTGGCGTGTTGTTTTTCCAACTTCAAGCAGCACTTCGCGAGGGGGCAGGGTTTCAGCTATTCGCTCGATGATATGGGCCGCTATTACCGCGATTATGTGCGGGCCATGGCGCATTATGATCGGGTTCTGCCGGGCGCTGTTCACCGCGTGATTTACGAACGGATGGTGGACGATACCGAAGCTGAAGTACGGGCTTTGCTGCAACATTGCGGCCTGCCTTTCGAAGAAGCCTGCCTTGCCTTCCACAAAACCGAACGGGCCGTGCGCACAGCGAGTTCGGAGCAGGTCCGCCGTCCGATCTTCCGCGAAGGCACCGGGGCGTGGAAGCCGTTCGAACCATGGCTTGATCCGCTCAAGATTGTGCTGGGCGATGTGCTGGATTGCTATCCCGAGGCACCGGCAAATTTCTGAACCGACATCGTTGTAAATTGGCAACTCTGCCGACTTAACCAACGTTTTTTGCGCCATGTAGCTTGACGATCTGTCTTGCTGCGTAGCAACAATGTGACGCAAAAAAGAAATATGAGAGGTCGTGTTGCATGCTTCGCAATTCCAATACCAAGCGCAATGGCCGATTTGTGCGGCTTTTGCTTCTCGCAGGCACGGCAATCAGTATGCCCGCGATGGCGCAAGAGGCGCAAACCGAAGCGGCCGATTCCGATCCCAACGTGATCATCGTGACCGCACAAAAGCGCAGCGAAAACCTTCAGAACGTGCCAATTTCGATCCAGGCATTGGGCACGCAGAAGCTAGACCAACTGGGCGTTGCCAGTTTCAGCGATTACGCGCAGCAATTGCCCTCGGTAACATTCCAGGCGCTGGGCGGCACACCGGGAACCAATGTGGTCTACATGCGCGGCGTTGCATCGGGCGGCGATGGTAACCACTCGGGCGCGCTGCCTTCGGTCGGCGTCTACCTTGATGAGCAGCCGGTCACGACAATTGGCGGCAACCTTGATGTCCATGTCTATGACATCGCGCGCATCGAAAGCCTTTCCGGCCCGCAGGGCACGCTTTACGGTGCCTCCTCCGAAGCGGGTACGATCCGCATCATCACCAACAAGCCCGATACCGGCAGCTTCTATGGCAGCGTCGATGGCGAGGTGAACACCGTCAACAAGGGCGGGCAGGGCTATAAACTTGAAGGCATGATCAACGCGCCGATCTCGCCTTCGGCTGCGCTGCGCATCGTCGGCTGGTATCAGCGCGACGCTGGCTTTATTGATAACGTAGCCGGGACACGCACCTTTTGCGGCACGGCGACACGCGATGCCGAAGACAACATCGACGGCTGTATCCGCGACGGGATCAGTGTGAACAATGCTGCGTTCGTCAAGAAGGACTACAACTACACCGATATCTACGGCGGACGGGCAGCGCTCAAGGTTGATCTTGACGAAAACTGGACGGTCACGCCGCAGTTCATGATTCAGGAAACCAAGAGCCACGGTTCTTACGGGTTTGATCCTTCGGTCGGCGATCTACAGGTCCAGCGCTTCTTCCCCGAGTTCCGCAACGACAAGTTCTGGCAGGCAGCGCTGACCATCGAAGGCAAGGTCGGCAATTGGGATGTTACTTATGCCGGTGCCTATCTTGACCGCAAAACCTTCCAGTCGAGTGATTACACCGACTACTCGGAAGCCTACGATTCCCTGTATGAATCGTCCGGTGGGCTCTCCAACTATTTCTATTATCAGGATTCTTTGGGGAACACGATTGATCCCCGGCAAAAGGTGCTCGGTAGCGACCACTTCAAGAAGCTCAGCCAGGAAGTGCGCATCGCTTCGCCAGCGTCAGAGCCGTTGCGCTTTGTCGGTGGTCTGTTCTACCAATACCAGTCGAACATCATCAACCAGGATTACCAGATCGCAAATCTCGGGCCACTGGTTTCGGTGAACGGTCGGCCTGGCACGCTCTGGCTGACGCAGCAAAAGCGCATTGACCGCGACTACGCCGCATTCGGCGAGTTCAGTCTCGATGTTTCGCCAACCGTGACGCTGACAGCGGGCGGGCGCGTTTTCCATTACGATAACACGCTGGTTGGCTTCTTCGGTTTCGGCCGCAATCCGGCATTCATCCAAGGCGCGGACGACAATCCTGCGCCGAACGCTGCGGGTTCCTCGCGCACTGGCGTTGCAGCTTGCTTCACGCAATCGGGCGTGCGCCTGCGTGAGGCCCAACTGGCCGGGCAGGCCAACACCACACTGCTCCCGCCAGAAGTCGCAGGCGGTCCTTGCACCAACCTTGGCGAGTTCACCGCTGATGGTGTTAAACCGGTCAAGGCATCGGGCACTGGCGGCACCTATCGCTTCAACGCTACGTGGAAGCCGAACAGTGACATCCTGACATACGCTACGGTTTCGCGCGGGTTCCGTCCCGGCGGGATCAACCGTCGCGGTGATTTCGGTGCTTATGAGCCCGATTACCTCACCAACTACGAGGTCGGTTTCAAGACGACGCTGGCCAATGGAATGCTTCGCCTGAATGGTGCGGTGTACCAGCAGGACTGGAAGAACTTCCAGTTTGCCTATCTTGGCCCCAACAGCTTCACGATCATCACCAATGGCCCGAACGCACGCATCCGGGGCTTTGATCTCGATGCATCGATTTCGCTCGACAGGCTTAGCCTGAACGTGTCGGGCGCCTATACCGATGCCAAGATCAGGAATAACCTGTGTGCGGCGGTTGATCCGACGTTCGCTTGTTCGGGCGCCGACAACAGCATCACCGCGCCTGCGGGAACCCGCCTGCCGATTACGCCGCAATGGAAGATGAGCGGCACGGCGCGCTACACGGTGCCGATGGGCGCAGCCAAGTTCTATGGTCAGCTTAACGCAACGTATCAAAGCGCTGCCAGCTCTGATCTGCGCGTGAACTTTGCCGCTGCGCAGGGCCGCCTTGAAGGCTTCGGGCAAGTAAACCTTGCGCTTGGTGCGGAATGGTCGACCTTCTCGATTGAAGCCTTCTTGCGCAACCTTACGGATGAACGCGGCCAGCTTTCGCGCTTTGTCCAGTGTGGGGCCTGCACGCAGCGGCCATATATTGTGCCTACAACACCGCGTATGATTGGCCTTCGCGCAGGCGCGAAGTTCTGATGGACTGGTGATGAAGGGGTGGGCTGGGAGCGGATCAAATCTGCCCCGGCTCACCCTTTTGGGCCAGATAAACACTGCGCCGTTTGTTTTCGGGGCGCACCCTGCAACGGGCAGGCTTATGGGTCTTGGTAAAAGCGATAAGTCACAGGACTTTGGCGAAAGCCGCAATGCCCGCGACTGACTTTCCGGGCGATACAGACGGCAGAGGTGCAGGCGGGACGGGCTTCAGTTCGGCCCCACCAATGTTCGCTTCCCCAAAGATTGCTTCCCCAAAGATTGCTTCCCCAAAGATTGCTTCCATGGTCTGGACGCAAATGGTCACGCCATCATTGGCCAGGCTGTACCAGACTTGCTTTGCCTCCTTGCGGGTGTTGACCAATTCTGCGCGGCGCAATTCGGCAAGCTGCTGGCTGAGCGCAGGCTGGGTGATGGCGGTGATCTCGCCAATCTCGGCCACGGTGCGTTCGCCCCGCAAAAGGCAGCTTAGGATCATAAGGCGTTGCGGTTGGGCATAGACGCGCAGCTTTTCGGCAATTTCGGTGGCAAGCGCGCGGCTTTCGAAGATCGCGGTCATTTCAGTTCGCGGCAGAACCAGTCTGCGCCTTCTGCTACATCATCGCTGCCACCGGGCGGCGGGGCGAGCAGGGGTGCGCCGGGTTGCCAGCCTTCGGGGGCAAAGCCTTTGCCATCTTCAACAGCTTTGAGCGCAGTGATCAATCGCAGCATTTCACTTGCTGAACGCCCGACATTGGGGGGGTAACAGGTGACGGCGCGAACAATGCCCGCAGGATCAATAAAGTAGGCCGATCGCATGGCCATCGCATCGGTGCTGGCAGCATCGATCATGCCATAAGCATGGCCGATCACCATGCTGGGATCTTCGATGATCGGAAAATCGACGGTCACGCCAAACTGCTGCTCAATCGCGCGCACCCATGCCAGATGGGCGTAAAGGCTATCGACCGAGAGGCCAAGCAGCGCGCAATCGAGCGCAGCAAACTCTGCCTTCAACCGCGCAAGGCCAACGAATTCGGTGGTGCAAACCGGCGTGAAGTCTGCCGGATGCGAAAAGAAGATCAGCCAACGCCCGCGATAGGATGAAAGGGTCACGTCCCCCTTGGTTGAGCGCGCAGCGAAATCTGGCGCGACGTCTCCGATGCGGATCGTGCGTGCGACGGTGGCGATTAGGGTTTCAGTCATAAGTCCTTCCGTGTCGGCAGCGACAGCCATGCCCATGAGGAGCGTTTGACACAACTTTGTTATTTGATTACACAGTTTATGTAAATATGATTTATCTGGAGAATTCCGTGGCCGATTCGCTGCTCGATATCGCCCTGAACAAGGCCAACGCGCAGGTCTCTGCTGCACAAGCGGGCGTGCCAATCATCAAGGCGTTCTTTGATCAGTCGACTTTCACGGTCACTTACGTGGTTCACGATCCCGAGAGCCGACGCGCTGCGATTATCGACAGCGTGCTGGACTATGATCCAGCTTCGGGTCGCACCTCCTCCTCTTCGGCAGACGCGGTGATCGCTTATGTTGAAGAGAAGGAGCTTGGCGTTGATTGGCTGCTCGAAACGCATGCTCATGCCGATCACTTGTCGGCAGCGCCCTATCTCCAGCAAAAGCTCGGCGGCAAAATCGCGATTGGCGAGCATATCGTCACGGTGCAGAATGTGTTCGGCAAGCTGTTCAATGCTGGTGGCGATTTCCGGCGCGATGGTTCGGACTTCGACCAATTGTGGAAGGATGGTGACCAGTTTGCCATCGGAAACCTCAGCGTGACGGTGCTGCATGTGCCCGGACACACGCCTGCCTGCATCGCCTATGTCATTGGTGATGCGGTGTATGTGGGCGATACCATGTTCATGCCCGATTACGGCACCGCCCGCGCCGATTTTCCCGGCGGCGATGCGCGCACGCTCTATCGCTCGGCGCGGCGTTTGCTCTCTTTGCCGCCGGAAACGCGGCTGTTCATGTGCCACGATTATCTGCCTTCCGGGCGCACGGAATATGTCTGGGAAACCACGGTAGAGGCCGAACGCAAAGCCAATATCCATATCCATGACGGCCAGACCGAGGATGATTTTGTGGCGATGCGCGAGGCGCGCGATGCCAAGCTGGACATGCCGCGCCTGATCCTGCCTTCGGTGCAAGTGAATATGCGCGCAGGGCACATGCCTGCGGCTGAGGAGAATGGCGTGACGTATCTCAAGATTCCGGTGAACGCGGTATGATTGCGACGTTTCCCCATGCTGTGCCGGTGCAGGGCTTTACCGGTGGCCTGCTGATCGGATTGGCGGCGGCAATCATGCTGCTGGGCCTTGGCCGGATTGCCGGGGTGAGCGGCCTTGCCGCGCGCGCAACCGGCATTACCGACGCCGGAGCGCCGCGTGATGTGGCCATCGCTTTCGTGCTGGGGCTGCCGCTTGGCGCACTGGTGATCGCGCTTGTAACCGGGGGGATCGAAACCCGTTTCCCGCCGACGGTTTGGCCTTTGATTATCGGCGGTTTGCTGGTCGGCTTTGGCACGCGGCTGGGTTCGGGATGCACCAGCGGACACGGCGTCTGCGGCCTTTCGCGGCTTTCACGCCGTTCGATGGTGGCCACCGCGATGTTCATGGGCAGCGGCTTTGTTACCGTCGGACTGCTGCGGGCAGGGGGTATCTTGTAATGCGCAGTATTGTAGCTCTTGCATCGGGCGTGCTGTTCGGTGCCGGTCTAGCATGGTCGGGCATGGCTGATCCGATGCGCGTGCAGGCATTCCTTGATCTGTTCGGCAACTGGGACCCGACACTGGCCTTCGTCATGGGCGGAGCGATCATCCCGATGGCCGTTGCCTGGATTATCAAGGGCAAGCTTTCCACCCCGCTGGCCGCGCCCGCGTTCGAACTGCCCGGCACCACCAAGCTGGACCGCCCGCTGGCGATTGGCGCGATCCTGTTCGGCATGGGCTGGGGCATCGCAGGCCTTTGCCCCGGACCCGCGCTGGCGGATCTGGCCATCGCGCCAATGGCGGTGCTGCCCTTCGTGATCGCAATGTTCGCTGGGATGTTGGTGCAGCGCATTTTCCCTTTCAACAAACTTTGAGATGAAGGCTATCGCGCGCTATCTGCCGATCTTTGAATGGGGCCGCACGTATAACAGCACGGTCCTGACCAACGATCTGGTCGCCGCCTTGATCGTCACGATCATGTTGATCCCGCAAAGTCTGGCTTATGCGATGCTGGCGGGGTTACCGCCCGAGATCGGGCTTTACGCCTCGATCCTGCCGATCATGGCCTATGCACTGTTCGGCACCAGCCGCACTTTGGCGGTTGGCCCGGTTGCGGTGATCTCGCTAATGACGCTGACGGCGGCCAGCAGCATCGCACCGCCGGGGAGCCCGCAATTCATTGCCGCAACGCTGATCCTTGCGCTGCTATCGGGCCTGATGCTGATTGCGATGGGTGTGCTGCGGCTGGGCTTTCTGGCCAACCTGCTAACGCATCCGGTTGTTTCGGGGTTCATCACCGCCAGCGGGATCATCATTGCGACCAGCCAGTTGAAATCCCTGCTGGGCGTTCCCGCCAAGGGCGAGGCGCTGCCCGAATTGGTAACGACGCTGATCGCCAATATCGGTGCCACCAATCTCCCGACTCTGGTCATCGGCGTGACGGCAACCGCCTTCCTGTTCTGGGTGCGCAAAGGCTTGAAGCCCCTGTTGGTGCGGATGGGACTAAAAGCACGGCTGGCGGATCTGGTGGCAAAAGCGGGGCCGATTGTTGCGGTTGCGGCATCGACCATCGCGGTGATCGCGTTTGATCTTGAGGCCAGGGGCGTCAAAGTGGTGGGCGCCATTCCGCAAAGCCTGCCGCCGTTCAGCGTGCCATTGTTCGATGCCGGTTTGTGGCAGCGACTGGCAGTGCCCGCCTTGCTCTTGTCGATCATCGGCTTTGTGGAGAGCGTTTCGGTCGCGCAGACATTGGCCGCCAAAAAGCGCCAGCGCGTGGTGCCCGACCAGGAGCTGATCGGCCTTGGCGCGGCCAATGTCGCGGCCAGCTTTACTGGCGGCTATCCCGTGACCGGCGGCTTTGCCCGCTCGGTCGTCAATTTCGATGCAGGCGCGGAAACGCCCGCCGCCGGGGCCTTTACCGCTATCGGCATCCTGATCGCGGCGCTGTTTCTCACGCCACTGCTCGCCTCGTTGCCGATTGCCACGTTGGCCGCCACGATCATCGTCGCGGTGCTCAGTCTGGTGGATTTCAAAACACCGCAAGCCGTCTGGCGCTATTCCAAGGCGGACTTTGCCGCGATGCTGGCGACGATTGCGGTAACCCTGCTGGTGGGCGTTGAGCCGGGTGTGATCGCGGGCGTTGCGCTGAGCCTTGCCTTGTTCCTGTGGCGCTCATCGCGTCCGCATGCGGCCATCGTCGGGCGGGTGCCGGAAACCGAACACTTCCGCAATGTGAAGCGGCACAAAGTCTTCACCGACCCGCGCATCCTGACGATCCGGATCGACGAAAGCCTGACTTACCTTAACGCCCGCTGGCTGGAAGAGTTCGTGCTCGAAGAAGTGGCCGCGCAGCCTGCGCTGAGGCATCTGATCCTGATGTGTTCGGCGGTCAACGCGATTGATGCATCGGCGCTGGAAAGCATCGAGGCGATCAATCACCGGTTGTCGGATGGCGGCATCATGCTGCACTTGTCCGAAGTGAAGGGGCCGGTGATGGACGCGCTGGAACGCTCGCACTTGCTGCACGACCTGACGGGCCGCGTGTACCTTTCCCAAAACGCTGCGTTCGATGCGGTAATTGCATTTGCCGATGCCGACGAAGAAGCCCAGGCCCCCGCTGACCTTTGGCTCGCCAGAGGGCTGATCTGACGACGAAGCTGGATTAAAATTCTATAGTAGCAGCGGTTTATGCTGCCCAATGAGGCTGAACATGATCGAGCAAGAATGGGCCATAGTGCTGGCGCGGGCGCAGTTTGCGTTTACCGTCAGTTTCCATTTCCTGTTTCCCGCTTTTACCATCGGGCTGGCGAGTTTTCTGGCTGTGCTCGAAGGGCTGTGGCTGAAAACCGATGAAGGCGTTTACGCCAATCTCTACCGCTATTGGCTGAAGATCTTTGCCGTCGTGTTCGCCATGGGCGTCGTCTCGGGCATTGTCATGTCCTACCAGTTCGGCACCAACTGGTCGGTCTTTTCGGACAAGGCGGGTCCAGTGATCGGGCCGCTGATGGCCTATGAAGTGCTGACTGCGTTCTTCCTTGAGGCCGGTTTTCTGGGCGTCATGCTGTTTGGCATGAACAAGGTGGGGCGCAAGTTGCATTTCGTGGCGACGCTGGCCGTGGCGGTGGGCACGTTCATTTCCGCGTTCTGGATCTTGTCGGTCAACAGCTGGATGCAGACGCCGGTTGGCTATGAAATTGCGGCCAATGGCCAGTTCATGCCCGGCGATAGCTGGTTGACGATCATCTTCAATCCCAGCTTCCCTTATCGGCTGATCCACACCCTGCTGGCCGCTTACCTGACAACCGCCTTTATCGTGTGCGCTGTCGGCGGCTGGCACTTGCTGCGCGACAAGGCCAATCTTGGCGCGCGCAAGATGTTTTCGATGGCGATGTGGATGGCCACGATTGTCGCTCCGCTGCAAATCCTTGCAGGCGATTTCCACGGGCTCAACACGCTGGAGCACCAGCCTGCCAAAGTCATGGCGATGGAAGGGCATTATCAAAGCCATCCCGAAGGCGCGCCGCTGATCCTGTTTGGCATTCCCAACAGCGCAAAAGGCAGCGTCGATTATGCGATTGAAATTCCCAAGGCATCATCGCTGATCCTCAAGCATGATCTTGATGCGCCGATGAAGGGATTGGATACGGTTGCCAAGGCCGACCAGCCTCCGGTGGGTATCGTGTTCTGGGCGTTCCGGATCATGGTGGGGATCGGCTTTGCGATGCTGGGCATCGGTCTGTGGAGCCTTATCGCGCGCTGGCGCAAGCGGCTGTTCGATTGGTCGCTGCTACACAGGTTTGCAGTTGTGATGGGGCCATCCGGCCTGATCGCGGTGCTGGCAGGTTGGGCGGTGACCGAAGTGGGCCGCCAGCCATTCACCATTTACGGTGTGCTGCGCACGGTCGACAGCGCATCGCCGCTGGATGCACCTGCGGTGGCGGCCTCGTTGCTGGCGTTCATCGTGGTTTATTTCAGCGTGTTCGGCATGGGCATCTGGTACTTGCTGCGCCTGATGAAGAAGCCACCCGAAGCGCATGAACCACTGTTGAGCGATGCACCAATCCGCTCTGCTGGTCTGACGCCTGCACCGGCAGTTCTGGAAGGAGATCCGGCATGATTGATCTTACCGTGATCTGGGCGGGCATCATCGGCTTTGCCATTGTGGCCTATGTGGTGATGGACGGGTTCGATCTGGGCATCGGCATCCTGTTTCCCTTGTTCAAAGTGGGCAAGGACCGCGATACCGCGATGAACAGCATTGCGCCGGTTTGGGATGGTAATGAAACCTGGCTGGTGATGGGCGTTGGCGGCTTGCTGGCGGCGTTCCCGCTGGCCTATGCGATCATCCTGCCCGCGCTTTATGCCCCGATGATCGCTATGCTACTGGGGCTGGTGTTTCGCGGTGTGGCGTTCGAATTCCGCTGGCGTGATCCGGCGCACCGTGCGCTGTGGGACCGGGCCTTCACCGCCGGATCGGTGATTGCCACCTTTGCGCAAGGCATTGCGCTGGGGGCCTTGCTGCAAGGGATTACGGTTGAAGGGCGCAGCTATGCCGGCGGCTGGTGGGAATGGCTATCGCCGTTCAGCGTGCTGACCGGATTTGGTTTGCTGGTAGGCTACGCACTGCTAGGCGCGTGCTGGCTCAACTGGAAGACCGAAGAGGGATTGCAGCGGCAAGCGGTGACATATGCAGGCAGGCTCGGCATCGCCTTGCTGGCGATGATCGGCGCGATCAGTCTGGCGACGCTGACGCTGGAGGCGGAATATGCGCAGCGCTGGTTAAGCTTCCCCGGCATTGTCGCCACCGCGCAAGTGCCGCTGGCCACTATGCTCGTTACGTTCCTGTTTTACCGCAGCTTGCGGTTGAAGAAGGATGCGCAACCGTTCTTCTGGGCGCTGGCGCTGTTCGGTCTGTGTCTGGTCGGGCTTGGCGTTTCGATCTGGCCCGATGTGATCCCGGCGCGGGTGACGATCTGGGAGGCGGCAGCACCGCACCGCAGCCAGGTGTTCATGCTGGTGGGCGCATCGATCATGGTGCCGATCATCCTGGCCTATACCGCATGGTCATACTGGGTATTCCGCGGCAAAGTCGGCCACGACGGGTATCATTGATGCGCGATAGCCTGAAAAAACTGGCGTGGTTCGTTGGCATCTGGGCATTGAGCGTGATTGCCATCCTGATTGTGGGCTATGCGATCCGTATGGTGATCGCCTGATCTGCGGCGCAGTGGCAAAGTCCTGCGCCGCAGATTGAACGCAATTCGCGCTTATTCGTCCCACGGCGGAATTTCGCCTGCGCCGACCTGGCTGGAAATGCCGAGCAGGAAGCCGCCATAGACTTCGGTAGCGTTGGGGTATTTTTCGGCCATGATGGCGGCGAGTTCCTTCGAGGTTTTCGAACGGCTGCGCGCATCGACGAAAGCTTTGATATAGCCGCGCGTCCACGCAATGCTCATGCTATCATCGGGCAGGCCGGGGCGGGTGTGGCCTGCAACAATCCGCACGGGGTTCATGGCGTCTAGGCTGTCGAGGACTTTGAGCCACGCGTCGTGGTGCGCAGGGCCATGTTCGCCGAGCCAGACGTAAACGCCGTTGTAGAGGACATCTCCGGCGATCAGTGTGCGCGTTTCGGCATCCCACACAACGGTGGAATGGACATGATCGCCCTGCATCGGGCCGAGCACTTGCAGTTTGTGCCCTTCAAGATCGACACTGTCACCGACCATCGCCACCGGCTGCACCGGGCGCTTTGGGGCGTTGATGCCCAATTGCCCGCTCCAGCGCTTGAACTTGATCGGGATCGACTTTTCCATGTCCTTGGCGGCAACCGGGTGGGCCACCACTTTGGCATCGGGGAAGGCATCTTGCAGCACGTCCAGCCCGAAGAAGTGATCGGGGTGATCGTGGGTGATGATGATGGTTTTCAGCACCTTGCCGCTATCGAGAATGTCGGCCACCACGCGCAGTGCATCGGATCGCGCGAAAGGCACATCGACCAGCACGGCATCCTTCTCGCCCGTCACCAGAGTAACATTGGCGACCATGCTGACCGGGCTGGTGGCGATGATCTTGTAATCGAGCGGTTTGGCCTGCGCCGCGCTGATGGACAGCGCGGAAGCAGAGATCAGGGTGAGAATTCTGCGCATTATGGCGTCTCCTCTGCGGGCATTAATGGGCGGTTTGGCCGCCATCGATGGTGAATGTTGCGCCGTTGATGAAGCTGGCTCCGTCTGAACACAGGTGCAGGACAGTGGGGGCGATTTCTTCAGGGCGTGCAGCGCGGCCCGATATGTTTTGTGCAAAGAACATGTCGGTGAAGGCGTTGCTATCGGCCCAGTGCTGCGTCATCGGGGTGACGACAAAGCCCGGCGCGATGGCATTTACGCGGATGTTTTCGAGCGCATATTCGACTGCGGCCGCTTTGGTGAGGCCGGAAACCGCGTGCTTCATCGCGCAATAGGCGCTCATATTGGGGTCTGCGATCAGGGCGCCGACGCTGGCGGTGTTGACGATCACGCCGCCGCCAACGCTAAGGAAATGAAGGATTTCGGCCTGCATCGCGAAGAACACGCCCTTGAAATCGACATCGATAGCAAGGTCCAGTTCGTCTTCGGGCACTTCATGGATCGGGCGTTGCGGGGGCAGGACACCGGCGTTGTTGAAGGCCGCGTCCAGCCGCCCGAAACGCTCGACGCATTCGGCGACGAGTGCGGTGAGTTCTGCGGATTTGCGCACATCGGTGTGGCGGAAAATGGCACGGCCACCTTCGCCCACGATCATGTCGACGGTATCGGCGGCGCGGGCATCGATATCGCCGATCATCACGGCGGCACCTTCGCGCGCAAAGGCAAGCGCGGTGGCGCGGCCGATGCCGGTGGCAGCGCCGGTGATCAGCACGGCTTTTCCTTCAAAACGCATCATCAGATGATCCCCGATTTGCCCGGGGCAAGGATGCCGTTGGGGTCGATGGCATGCTTGATCTTGGCGTTGAAACCGCGATTCACCTCGCCATATTGCTGTGCCACTAGGTCCATCGAATTGACCCCGGTGCGGTAGCTGGCCCAGCCTTGCGCGCCAAAACGGGTGACCAGTTCGCGATAGCAGGCGTCGGCTTTTTTCTCTTGCTCGGCATCGGATTTGTCGAACAGGAGCGCGATGATGTGGTGCAGATCGCGCCAGCCGATGGCGTAAGCGGCGGTGTAGTCGAAGCCGTACTTCTCAAGGATGTCCTTGGCGAGAATGGTCTGGCGTTCGGCCTCCACTCCGCGCGCTGCGGCCACAGGGGCGAACCATGCAAGGCCGCCGCCCGCACCGCGCCAGCGCAGCAGGCCGATCTCGTCGAGATTAAGCCCGCCTTCCATCAGCGTGGCGTGGTGGTGGAACCACGGGTTATCGCCCATTTCGGCAGAGGTCAGCACTTCGCCGCCGCTTGCGCCCAGGCTGGCGCGGATGATTGGCTCCACCGCCGCCACGGTCTGTTCGGTGCCATAGAGCGCGAAGTAGGTGTTCCACATGCCCAGACCATTGGCCTTGGCCGCTTTCTTCAGCGAGGCCTCGTCCAGCGGAGCGCCATCGGGCACGATCTCATTGCGTCGCTTGAACATGGCGAGCTGGTACGACGCGCTCATCATCAGGTTGCAATTGGCCACAAGGCTGGAGACACGTAAGGGACGCATGGCCTCGATGATGCGCGGGACATCGCCCATTTCGGCGTGGCGCACCATGAACGGTTTGTAGACCGGCGGCTTTGGCATCAGCCACAAGCCCATCTTGGTGACAACGCCGAAATTGGATTGGGTGAACAATCCATCGAGGTAGGGTCCGTAGCCCCATTTGAACGCCTGCCATGCGGTGCTGCCCTTGATCGAGCCCATGCCGGTGCGCATCACTTGCCCATCGGGCAAGACCACTTCCATGCCGCACTGGAACATGAAGTGTTCGCCATAAGGGGTATATCCCACCCCGCGATCGAGGGTGTTGCCAACCGGCGATGCGATGGGGCCGACGGTGGGCACATCGATCCACAGCGGAATGTTGTTCTCTACCAGATAGTCCTTGAGCTGCTGGTAGGTAACGCCGGGTTCCAGCAGACAGGTGCCAAGATCGGCATCCACCTCAAGGATGCGGTTCATCCGTTTCAGATCAAGCACGACCTGGCCGGGTGTGGCAGGGGCAGCCATGCCATAGCCCATGTTCTTGCCGGTGGAGATTGGCCAGAGCGGCTGCTTGTAGGTATTGGCGATGCGGACGATTTCCTGCACCTGCTCCACCGTTTCGGGGCAAACCGCGCCGATGGGCACATGGCGGTTCAGCGGATCGGGCACATAGACTTTGGCATAAGGGGCGACCGCCTCTTCATCGCCGAACACCCATTCTGTGCCGACAACGCTGCGAAATGCCTTCATCGCGCCCGCAAAATCGGCCTTGGTCATGTGCGGGGCAAGCGGGGCGGGGCTCTGTGCGCTGGCTCCGGTGCCAAGGCCAAGGCTGGCCGCGCCGAGGATGCCTGCGCCGAGGAGGCCGCGACGGTCCAGATTGATCTCGCTCATTGGCCGTGCTCCTGCTTGCGCGCCGCGCTTTTCTGCACCCATGTGGCGAGCGCTTCGAGTTCGGACGGTGTAACTTCGGTGGTGCGAAAGGCGGGCATGCCGTTCTGGCCGTGGCGGACGATGTATTTGACCGATTCCGCAGGCAGCGCACGCCCGAGGATGATCGGGCCGACATTGCGCCCGTGGCAATAGCCGCAGGTCTTGGCGTAAATCTCGTCAGGCGTGCGCGCGCCTTGCACTTCCCCTAGCTTTTGGGCGGCCCCCAGAGGCACCGCTCCGGCCAGCATACTGGCAGCCACAATCGCCACGGCAATTCGCGTCATTCCCGGCTCCTCAATCCCTACAGGGTGCGGCCATTGCTGTGCCGCTTTCCCGGTCCTTTTGCTTTGACCAACATTACCAGTGCTTGGTGGGAGAGCTACGAAAAGCACTCCCCGCCTGTTCCATCTGGTGAAATTTCCAAAAACGGTGAGGCCCGATTATCCGCCCCGCAGCGTGGTGAGCAGCGGTTCAAGATCGGCCAGCAGGCAAGAGGGGCGGCTATGTTCGGGCAAGTCGGCATCGACCGACATCACACCTGTTGCCAAGCCCACCGAGAGGGCCCCTGCATCGTTTGCCATGCGCATTTCCAGCGCGGGGTCATCGCCCACCACGACCATATGCTTTGCCGCGCTGCGCGGCAGGCCCATAACGCCAAGGGCCGTTTCGAAGGCCACGCGTGACGGTTTGCCCAGAATGCGCGGGCGTTTGCGGGTCATAGCGGTGAGCATGGCATTGATCGGATAGCTGGCCCCGATGGCGCGGCCGTTTTCGGTGGCGAAGAAGGGCACGTTGCTGGCCGTGACCAGCCGCGCGCCATTCCACAGCGAATGGCAGCCTGCTTCTAGTGCATCGAAATCAAACTCGCGGAACCATCCAGTATAAACCGCTTGGACGCCTTCTGCCGCCTCCGATGGTCCGACCACTTCGAGGCCGGCATCGATAAGCGGCGCGGCGCAGCCCGCATTGCCCAGCACGCGCACTTTCGTCAGGCCGGTTTTGGCGAGCCAGATCGCGGCGGATGATGAGGGCGTGAGCATCTGGCGGTCTTCCACCGGAAACCCTGCGTTGCGCAGCGATTGCGCATAGGCGGCAGGCGGCTTGGCAGTGCCATTGGTAAACACGACAAAGGGCGTGCCCGCCGCCTTGAGCGTTTCGAGCACGGCGATGGCGTAGGGCAGCGCGCGGTGGCCGCCGCTTTTGGAATCCCCCAGCGCGATGGTGCCGTCCATATCGAAGATGAAGCCCGCTGCGCCGCGCAAGCGTGGGCCGAGGTCTGCGTTCAGTTTCAAAGCGATGCTCCGGCATGGAGGGCGAGGCGGAAAGTGCCGCGTTCAATCACGAGATCGCGCGCATTGGGCTTGGCTGCGAGCTGGCGCAAAAGCGACAGGATGGGCGCGGCCTGTGGCGAATAAGTGGCGCGCGAACGGCCGGCGGCAAGCATGGTGTCGACCTGTTCGCGCGGCATGACGGCGCGCAGCAGGAATTCCTCGTCGGGCAGGTTGGTGCCGAACTGGCGGCGCAAATCGGCCAGCGCGGGGAACATTGGTTCGTTCTCCAATTCGCGCGAACGGGGGCGGTCCATGATCGTGGCCAGCACTGCCGGATCGACCGGCGAGGTGGGCTTGCCGAATTTGCCCATGCAATAGCGGATCACCTGATCGGACACTTGCGCATAGCGGGTGTCGCCGATCACGTTGAACAGCGCCTGTGTCATGACCATTTGCGGGAACGGCGTGACCATGATCGGAAAGCCGAGATCGGCGCGGACTTGCCCGGTTTCGGCGATCACCGCGTCCATCCGGTCTGACAGGCCAAGCTCTTCAAGCTGGCGTGCTATGGTAGTCATCACACCGCCTGCGATCTGGTGGCGCAGGAAGCTGGCATCGAAGTTTTGCGGCATGCCGGGGGGCAGGCCTTCAGCCAAGGCGACTTGCTGCCAATAAGTGGTGAGGCGCTTGAGGGAGACTTTGTCTATGCCGACATCAAAGCCTGCTTCTTCAAGATTGGCGACCATGCGGTTGGCTTCGGGCAGCGAGGAGCCATCGCCGCCGGGGCCGACGCCGACGTGGATTGCCGAAATGCCAAGCCTGGCCGCTTCAAGGCTGGACATCATGCCAAGGCCGACGGTGGTGTGGGCGTGAATTTCGAGCGGGCGGTTGCCGATGGCTGCCTTGATCGCAGGAGCCAGCGTGCGCACGCGGTCAACCGATAGCAGCCCTGCCGGGTCCTTGATGTAGAACAGGTCTATGTCGGGGCTTTGGCCGACAGCGCGGGCGAAATCGGCATAGAACCGGTCGGTGTGGATTTCCGAGAGGGTGAAGGTGAGCGCGGCCATGACTTCGGCGCTGCCCTCACCCTTCACCAGCTTTGCCGCTTCGATCACGGCGGGCACCTCATGCATCGGATCGAGCAGGACGAAGCGCCCGACACCGTTTGCCTGAAGCGCGCGATAGACCAGCCGCATGAATTCGGGATCAGCCTGTTGCCATGCGATGAAACGCAAGCCGGTGGTGATGAATTGCAGCGGCGTCGTCGGCATGGCCTGTGCCATGCGGCGCATGCGTTCCCACGGATTGTTCCTGAAATATCGCACCGCCACGGCCATGTGGCTTGACGAGGAAAAATCGATCGCGCGAAAGCCGCAAGCCTCGGTAAGCGCGGCGGCTTGCAACATGTGCGCGGTGTGAAGGCCGGTGGCGCCCCACAGGCTCTGGTTGCCATCGCGCATGGTGACGTCGACGAGTCTTATCTCGGTCATTGGGCAAGTCCGTTGAGAAAGCCGGTATCGACGCCGCCTGCGATAAAGCGCGGGTCTGAAACGATGCGGCGATGGAGCGGGGTGGTGGTGGGCAAGCCCTCGATGTGCAGCGATGCCAGCGCCTTGTTCAGCCGCTCAACGGCCTGTTCGCGGGTCTGGCCATGCACGATCAGCTTGCCCATCAGTGAATCATAGAACGGGGGCACTTCGCCGCCGGTGCTGATATGCGTATCGACGCGCACGCCTTCGCCCGCAGGCCATGCCGCGCGGGTGGCGCGGCCCGGCGAGGGGCGGAAATCGGCATCGGGGTCTTCGGCGTTGATCCGCACTTCGATGGCGTGGCCGACCGGGCGGACCATCGCTTGCGTCAGCGAGAGCGGCTTGCCCGATGCCACCAGCAATTGCTGTTCGACGAGATCGACTCCGGTGATCGCTTCGGTGACAGGGTGTTCCACCTGAATACGGGCGTTGAGTTCGAGGAAATAGAACGAGAAATCGGTCGCATCGACGAGGAATTCGGCGGTGCCTGCGCCGCGATAGGATAAGTGGCGGGCAAGGCGCACGGCGGCTTGTTCAACCGCTTCACGCGCGGCCAGCGGCATGGCGGGCGCGGGCGCTTCTTCAACCAGCTTTTGGAAGCGGCGCTGAATAGAGCAATCGCGGGTGCCGAGGTGAATGGCATTGGCGCCATCGCCCAGAAGCTGGACTTCGACATGGCGGCCCATCGCGACGAAGCGTTCGACATAGACCGCAGCATTGCCGAATGCGGCTTGGGCTTCGGCCTGCGCCATATCCAGCGCACTATCGAGATCTTCGGCGCGATCGACGCGGCGCATGCCTTTGCCGCCGCCACCCGAAACGGCTTTGAGCAGTAGCGGATAGCCGGTTTGTGCAGCGCGGGTGTGGACATCGGCGCGGGTGGCCGCTGCGCCGCCGGGGAGGACCGGAAGCCCGGCTTCAACTGCCAGAGCGCGGGCGGCAAGTTTATCGCCCATGCCATCAAGTGTGGCGATATCGGGGCCGACAAAGCGCATTCCTGCGGCCAGCACGGCGCTGGCGAAGGCGGCGTTTTCAGACAGGAAGCCATAGCCGGGATGGACCGCATCGCAGCCCGAACGCACCGCAGCATTAACCACGCGCTGGACCGAAAGGTAGCTTTGGGCAGAAGGGCCGGGGCCGACGATGGCCACGTCATCGGCCATTCGCGCAGGAAGCGAGGCTGCATCAGCCTCTGACGCGCCCAGAACGGTGGCGATGCCCATCTTCTGCGCGGTGCGGATCACGCGCAGCGCGATTTCGCCGCGATTGGCGACAAACAGTTTGCGGATCATGTCATGCCAGCCGGAAGAGGGGCTGGCCTTTGGCGACCAGCGTGCCATCGGGCACAACGATTTCCGCAATCGTGCCACTGCGTCCGGCGTGGACCGGATTCATCAGCTTCATCGTTTCGACAATGCCGATCACGGTTTCGGGGCCAACGGTGTCTCCCGGCGCGGCAAACGCGGGAGCGCCGGGTTGCGGGGCATGGTAGAAGGTGCCGGGCAAGGGCGAACATATGGCGTTGGGATCAACCGCTGCGCTGGTGGGCTGCACAGCCACTTCGCCCGCTGCGCCTGCCCATTGCCATTCCTGGGTAAGGCTCTCGCCCGCTACGTCGCTCTTGGCGATCCGCAGGTGGAAGCGGCG
This sequence comes from Novosphingobium sp. AAP83, assembly GCF_001295795.1. Taxonomy (GTDB): domain Bacteria; phylum Pseudomonadota; class Alphaproteobacteria; order Sphingomonadales; family Sphingomonadaceae; genus Novosphingobium. Next base: position 43,325 of record NZ_LJHY01000058.1, on the reverse strand, counting down.
TGTGGACAGGTCCAGTTCACGGTAACCCGACTTTTCGAGGATCGCGGCAATCTCGGCCACGTCTTCGTGGCTGAGCGGGAGATCATTATCCATTGTCAGATCAAACCTTTACGGCCAGCATTTCGCGCGCTGCGGCAATTACCGCATCGGAGAAGGCCTCGTCGTTGAAATGGGCGTCGATGGCGGTGACAGGCACGTTATCCGGCATGACTTGCGCCAGATATTCCGCGAAGGGGCCGGGTACGGAAAGGTCCTGCAAGTGGCCTTGCGCGCTGTCATGGCTGGAAAAACCGCCGAGCGGGGTGAACACGCGCACCGGGCCTTTGGCATCGCGCACATTTGCCGCAAGGTGATCGGCAAGGCGTTTGAGATCATCCACGCCCGTGCGCACAGCGGTGAGCTGCGGGTTGTGTTCGTGATAGCGGCGGCCGGGGAACTGCACCTCGGAGATGTTGAGCGGGCCGCCGATGATGAAGTCGGCATTGCCGGGGGCGATGATCGTGGGAATGCCTTTGGCGAGGCCAGCCTTGCCGCGATCCGGCCCGGAATCGGCCAGACCGCCGAAGATGTGATCGAGGATTTCGGTCTGCGACAGATCGAGCACCAACGCTGCGTCTTTGTCGTGCGCCAGGGCGTCGAGCGTGGGGCCGCCTGCGCCCGATGAGTGGAACACCATGACTTCGCAGCCATCGGATTCCAGTGCCTGCCGGATACGCTTTACGCTGGCTTCTGTGGTGCCCAGCGTGGTGATCAGGACCAGTGGCTTGTCAGGGCCTTTATCGCGTTTGTAACCCTTGGCCATGCCGGCGACGGCGTGGGCGGCATTGCGGAAAACGTCGTGGCTGATCGTGTTTATGCCGGAAATATCGGTCACCGCGTTCATCATCGCGATGTCCTTCACGCCCATGTAGGGCTTGGTGAAGCCCGAGGCCATGGTCGAGACGATCAGCTTGGGCAGGCCATAAGGGAAGCTTTGCATCAGCGCCCCTGCCAGTGCCGATCCCATTGATCCGCCAACCGCGAGAATGCCCGAGAGGGGGTTTTGCGCATCCCATGCATGGGCCGCAGCAATGGCACCGCGGATCATCGCATCCTGACATTTGCCTTCGTGGCCCAATGCCCGCACGCCTTCGATTGTCATGCCAGCGCCCTGCGCCACCGTTTCGGGCGAAATCTCGGCACCGCCCACAGTGCGGCGGACGCTGGGATCAAGGTGGACCACGTCAACGCCTGCGGCTTCGAGAGCGGCGCGGGTGAAGCGGGCTTCCTCTTCCTTGGTATCCTGCGTGCAGATGAAAAGGACGCTTGGCTTGGTCATGTTGGTTCCTCTCTCCTTTCCGTATAGCTGCGCCAGAGTGGTTGACTTTGCACGGGTGTTTCGAGAACTAGCGTTGCACAAGGTGAAACACAGATTTTGCCGGGAGAGGATTCGGAAGGAAAATGCCATGCTCGAACAGCGGGTAAAGACCGTGCGCGCGCTTGAACGCGGGCTGGACGTGCTGTTGGAAGTGCAGACGCGCAAAGCTGCCAGTCTGCACGAGCTGCATCAGGCAACCGGACTGCCCAAGGCGACGCTGCTGCGGATGTTGGTGACGCTGGGCCAGAAGGGGATGATCTGGCAAAGGTTGGCCGACGGAGCCTATCTGCCGCATGTCAATCAGGTGGAGCGGGCATCGTTCACGATGGCGAGCCGCATTGCCGAGATCGCCTCGCCCCATATGAAGGCGCTATCGACGCGGATGGCCTGGCCTTCGGTGCTAGGCGCGCCCCGGCTTGACCATATGGAGATCATCGAGACCAACAGTCCGTTGTTCCGGCTCGATTCGGCCACACTCGGACCCATCGGTGTGAAGCTCTCCTATATCCATACCGCCACGGGCCGCGCCTATTTGGCAGCGTGCGGGGATGCTGAACGGGATTCGATCATAGACCGGTTGCGCCCTGCCAATCCCCCGGAAGGAAGCGAGGCGGAACTGCGCCAGATGTTGAGCGGGGTCCGGCAACGGGGCTATGCCACCCGAGATCCCATGATGCCTTGGCCGGATCGTTCGAAACAGCTTGTTCTGCGCGATGGCCGGCGGTCGATGGCGGTGCCGATCATGGTCGAGGGATCGCCCATCGCCACGATCAATGTGACGTGGCCGACCCGCCGGGGCACAGACGAGGCGGTGGTCAAGCGGCACCTTGAAGCGCTGAAAGCAACCGCACGTGCCATTGGCGAAGCATTGGAGAAGAACCCTAGGTAAATTTCACCATGTGAAAACTGTATGCCCAGCTTATTATGTCTGGGCGCTGAATCGGCAATGCTCCGCAACAAGGGAGAAAAGTGCCGATGCGTCAGTGGTTGATATCCGCAGGTTCCACCTCGCTTGATGACGTCAAGTTGATCGAGGCCGATGCCCCGGCTCCGGGGCCCGGCGAAGTGGCCGTGCGTGTGCGGGCCTGTTCGATCAACTATCGTGACCAGATCATTCCTCTGGGTCTGTATATGGGCAGGCCGGTTGATACCGACACTGTGCCGCTGTCCGATGGCGCGGGCGAGATTGTGGCGGTGGGCGAGGGTGTGACTGCGTTGAACGCAGGCGACCGGGTTGCTGGCATCTTCTTTCAGGACTGGATGGACGGACCGCCCAATCCCGGCATGGGCGTGGCACTGGGAGCGCCGCCTGCGCCGGGGATGCTGCAAGACGTTGTAATTCTGCCCGAACACGGCGTGGTGAAACTGGCTGAGACACTCGACTTTGCGCAGGCAGCCTGCCTGCCTTGTGCCGGGGTAACAGCGTGGAACGCGCTGATGGAAGGGCCAAGGCCTGTTCAGGCTGGCGATACCGTGCTGGTGCTGGGCACCGGCGGCGTATCGCTGCTGGCGTTGCAGATCGCCAAGGCAGCGGGCGCGACCGTTATCGCAACCTCTTCCTCTGACGAAAAGCTGGAACGCGTTAAGGCGATGGGCGCCGATCACGTGATCAATTATCGCACCACGCCGGATTGGGGCGCAGAAGCGGCGCGGCTTGCGGGCGGCGGGGTAACCAAAGTGGTCGAGGTTGGCGGGGCAGGTACGCTCAAGCAATCGATCGCCGCAGTCGGCTTTGCCGGTGAAATCGCGCTGATCGGCGTGTTGACGCGCGAAGGGGACACCAACCCGCACGGACTGATGTTCAAGGGTGCGTCGATCCGGGGGATTTTCGTCGGGTCCAAAGACATGGCGCAGCGGCTCAACGCGTTCGTTGATGCCCATGGCATCAAGCCGGTCGTCGACAAGGCCTTTGCGATGGAATCGGCCAAGGATGCCTATGCCTATCAGTCGTCTGCGGGGCTTTTCGGGAAAGTCGTGATCACGCTTTAGACGCATTTTGGGCGCCGCCGTCCGCAGAGACGGGGCGCGGGAGAGGATGAGGATGGCGAACGTGCTGGGCTTCGGCCAGCCGCTTGGCGGTGTGATGCAGACTGCATTTGTGGTCGAGGACATCCGTGCCTCGATTGCGCATTTCCAGCGCGATTGCGGGGCTGGACCCTTTTTCCTGCTCGACCACTTTCTGGGGCCGGACCAGTTTCACAGGGGCGGGGAATCGCATGCTGACGTGGCGATTGCCATGGGCTTTGCCGGGCATATGCAAATCGAGCTGATCCAGCCGCTGGATGATCACCCTTCGGTCTATCAGGAGACCATCGGCCAGCACGGCTATGGCTTCCATCATTTTGGTATTGCCTGTGCCGATGTCGAGGCTGTGCTGCCGGATTATCTGGCGCGTGGCTATCAGATGGCTTTCAAGGCTGCGGTGCCGACCGGTGGCAGCGTTGCCTATCTGGAAGGCGGAGACGCAGCGGCATCCGGCTTTCTCGAACTGATCCCGGCAACGCCCGTTATGGATGCGCATTTTACGGCGATGTGGGCCGCTTCGCAAAACTGGAACGGGTCAGACCCCGTCCGACCGTTCATCTGAAGATATAAAAACAGGGGGGAAGGATGAACACAAACAACACTGCAGAGCCAAAGCGGGCCGGATACCAGATCTGGGTGACCGCGCTGTTGAGCCTGAATTTCGGCATCCTGTTTTTTGACCGCAATGCGCTCAACTTTCTGATGCCGTTCGTGCAGCCGGACTTGCAGCTTTCGAACACGCAAGTCGGCATGTTCAGTTCGGCGCTTTCGCTGACATGGGCGCTATCGGGGCTGGCGGTGGGCCGCATTTCGGACAAGCTGGGATCGCGCAAGCCGGTGATCGTTGTGGCGACGGTGGCGTTCTGCCTGTGCTCGCTCATCTCAGGCGCAGCGTCATCATTTCTGATGCTGCTGGGCGCGCGATTACTGATGGGCGCGGCAGAGGGCGGCGTGATGCCGGTGAGCCATTCGATGATCGTGGCCGAGGTTGCGCCCGAACGGCGCGGGCTGGCGATGGGCGTGGCGCAAAACCTCGGGTCGAATCTGCTGGGATCGGGCCTCGCGCCGGTCCTGCTGGTGCCGGTGGCCGTGGCCGTGGGCTGGCGCACGGGGTTTTACCTCGCCGCTCTACCCGGACTGTTCACCGCTGCACTGATCTGGTTCACGCTGCGCGAACCGCCGGTGCAAGTGCATGATGATGCCGCGCCAACGGTGACGCTGCGCGAAGCGTTCCGCCACCGCAACATGATCTTGTGCGCGCTGATCTCGATCCTGCTCGTATCCTATCTGGTGGTGTGTTGGGCATTCATGCCGCTGTTCCTCACCAAAGAGCGCGGCTTTGACCCAGAAACAATGGGCTGGCTGATGGCGACGCTCGGGATTTCCGCAGGGCTTGGCAGCTTTGTCGTGCCTGCGATTTCCGATGTGATCGGGCGGCGGCCGGTGATGATTTTCTTCTCATTTCTGGGGGTCATCCTGCCCTTGGCCGGGCTTTATTATCAGGGATCAACGTGGGTGCTGGCGGGGATATTCTTCTTCGGGTGGGGCCTGAACGGCTTGTTCCCGATGTTCATGGCAACAATCCCGGCAGAGTCGGTCGATCCCCGGTTAACCGCGACGCTGACCGGCGTGGTGATGGGCACCGGCGAAGTGCTTGGCGGTGTGCTGGCACCGTTCATCGCGGGCGCAATGGCCGATGTTTATGGCCTTTCTGCACCCTTGTGGCTGATGCTGGTCTGTGCAGTGTTGGCGGGGTTCTGCACGCTGGGACTGATTGAATCCGCCCCGCGCGTACTGGCGCGGCGCAACACTGCGGCATTTGCCTGAGCTTTACGCACAACGGAAGAACAACCATGGCTGCGCTTCTCAAGTTCAATACCAGCGATGTCGCTCCGTCCGAGCGTGCGCGTTACTGGAACGAGATCGCCGATCGGGCCTTTACCGGCACTTTCGTGAACGTGCCGAGCGAGGACTTTACCGGGCAAATGCTGGCGTGGCGGGTCGGCCAACTTGATATGATCCGCACCGATTCCACGCATTCGGCAGTGGGGCGCACGCCCCTGCCGCAGAATGAGGAGCGGTTGATCCTGCATCTGCAATGCCGCGGCACCAGCACGCACGAACAGAAGCGCGCTGAATGTGCGCTGCAACCGGGCGATTTTGTGCTGGCCAGCCCGCATGAGCCTTATTCGATCAAGCTGAGCGGCCATGAAATGCTGGTTGTTGAATTCCCTCGCGCGCCCTTAGTGGATCGCTTCGCGGGCGTTGATGATGCCCTGATGCAGCGGATGTGCGGATCAACGCCGGGCGGGCGGGTTTTCCACGATTTCCTGCTTTCGCTTTGGCAGCATGGCGAACGTGCGGGCGAGGACCCAGAATGGGAGAGCGGCGTCAACACCGTTTTCTATGATTTGGCTGCAATGGCCATGCGCGGTGCGCAGCGGCCGCAGGCTATGGTCGGCGATGCCGATTTGCGCGCAAAGGTGACGGCCATGGTGTCGGCGCATCTTGATGACCCGCTGCTGCGCACAGCATCGATTGCCGATGCCTGCCGCATTTCCGTGCGGACGGTCCAGAATGTGTTCGCGGCTATGGGCACGACGCCCACCGCCTATGTTCTGGAGCAGCGGCTGCGGCGGGCAGCCGATCGCTTGGTTGCGCGGCCCGATGCCAGCATCACCGAGATTGCGTTTGAACTGGGCTTTAACGACAGCGCCTATTTCACCCGCTGTTTCCGCCAGCAGTTTGGCGCAGCCCCGCGTGATTGGCGTTTGGGGCGCCGATAGGCTTCATAAAATCAGTGCATTACCGCGCAGCATTTGCGCGTTAGTCCTGATCGGTTTGCGCGCCAGTGCAAGCCACCACTTTCGTTAGCACCTATTACGCTCACGAGATCTTGGGGACCATCCTTGCGGGAGGTTCTACAATCAAGGCCAAAAGGGAGAGATAAGCATGAGATTGGCATCGATATCCATTGCAGCGCTGGCAACGGCCATTGCTGCACCAGCATTTGCGCAGGACAATGCGCAGGCTGAAGAAAACACCGGCGGTATCGCCCAGATCGTGGTGACCGCGCAGAAGCGTGCAGAAAACGTCCAGGACGTTCCTATCGCGATTTCGGCGTTCAGCGCAGAAGCGCTGCAAGAGCGCGCCATTGGCAGCGTCGCTTCGCTATCCAACATTTCGCCCAACGTAACGCTTGATGCCGGTACACCGTTCTCGGGTTCGTCGGCGGTGCTTTCGGCCTACATTCGCGGCATCGGTGCAAACGACTTTGCCTTCAACATCGATCCGGGTGTGGGCGTCTATCTTGACGGCGTTTATCTGGCGCGTTCGGTTGGTGCGAACCAGGATCTGCCCGACGTTGAGCGCATTGAAGTGCTTAAAGGTCCGCAAGGCACCCTGTTTGGTCGCAACACCATTGGCGGCGCGATTTCGATTGTCACGCACGATCCGGGTGATGAATTCCGCTTCAAGGGTGATGTGACAACCGGCCGTTTCGGTCTGCTGCAAACGCGTGGCACGGTTGATATGCCACTGACCGATGGCCTTGCTGCCTCGGTCAGCTTCTCGACCAAGAACCGCGATGGCTATGTCAAGCGCGTGGCCTTCCCGGGTGCGAGCAACTTCGCATCGACGCCGATCACCAATTACAAGGCTGCGGGTTATAACAACATCGGTCTTGGCACCGAGGGTGGCGACAACAGCTGGAACCTGCGCGGCAAGCTGCGTTATGACAATAAGAGCAATCTGCGGATCACCGTTTCGGGCGATTACAGCAACATTGACCAGTCGCAGTTGGCCAACACGCTGATCTCGACAACGCCAGCGGTGTTTGCAGGCACGTACAATTGCGCGATTGAAGGCATTGTAGCTGACAGCTGTGGGGGCGGTCCCCCTTCCTTTGCCTACATCGGCGGCATCGGCGGCCTGAACGGCATCTTTGATAACCCCAGCGTGTTCGGCGTGAATGTCGATAATGACCCGCGCAACAACCGTCTGCCATATGACAACCGGTTCGTTTCGAACGATATCGATGTGTCCTATGCCAATGGCAACAACTACTCGAAGATGCAGTCGTACGGCGGTTCGGGCACGATCGAGTTCGATCTTTCCGACACGATGATGCTGAAGTCGATCACGGCCTATCGCGAACTGCACTGGAATGCAGGGATGGACCTCGACAGTTCGCCGTTGAATTTCCTGCACACCAGCTTCACGATGAACCAGTACCAGTTCAGCCAAGAGCTTCAGCTCAATGGCTCGGCAATGGACAAGAAGCTGAACTATGTTCTGGGCGCATACTTCTTCAAGGAAGCGGGCGATCTTCATGACTATGTGACCTTCGCCGAAGGTCTGTTGCAGGTTGATGGTCCCAATGATCTTTCGACCAAGAACTATGCGTTCTTCGGCCAGATCGATTACCGCCCGACCGAACAGTTCGGGATCACCATCGGTGGCCGTTACACCAAAGAAGACAAGGAATTTGAAGGCTTCCAGTCCGATGCAAACGGCCTGACCTACAAAATCCTCAACCAGATCGGCGTGCCACCTTGCGCTTCGATCAATCCGATTTCGGATGCTTGCCGCGTTGCGGCCGGCTTCCCCAATCAGGGTCAGCCGCTGCGCTATTACATTGCCGGAACGCAGCGCAAATCGTTCAGCGACTTCTCGCCGAAGATCGGTCTGCAATATCACCCGAATGACGATGCAATGGTTTATGCCAGTTGGTCAAAGGGTTATAAGACCGGTGGCTGGACAACCCGCTTGTCCAACCCGCTGCCAACCGCGCCTGATTTTGACGAAGAAAAGGCAACGACCTGGGAAATTGGCGTGAAGTCAATGTTCCTCGACAACCGTCTGCAAATCAACGCAGCGGCATTCCACACCGATTACAAGGGCATCCAGCTGAACTTCCAGCAGGGCGTCTCGCCAACCATTCAAAACGCTGGCGATGCGCGGATCAAGGGCTTTGAAGTGGAGGTCGTTGCGGCCCCGACAGACGGCTTCATGATCAATGCTTCGGTTGGTTACACCGATGCAACCTACACGGCGGTTCTGGCAGGCGCGCAAGTTGCGGCCAACCCGTTCCAGGCAGGCGTGTTCCCGGGAGCAGAATTGCCCAAGACGCCAAAGTGGAAGTTTAACGTCAGCCCACGGTATGAATTGTCGGTTGGTGGCGATGCCAAGGTGGTGATCCTTGGTGATTGGACCCACACCACATCGCTGTGGAACGATACCGAACGGGCGTTCCTGCTTCAGCGTGGACCGACCGATATCGTCAATGGCAACATCAGCTATAAATCGGGCAACCATTGGGACCTGACTGCTGGCGTGACCAACATCACCGACGAGCGTTACCTTGTGACCGGCCAGGCCCAGATCGCAGGCGGTCAATTCTACGGCACCTACAGCCGTCCGCGCGAATGGTTCGTGCGGGTTGGCGTAGACTTCTGATCTAACGCTTGGGCGGGCGGGGCCGTATCGGATGGTCCCGCCCGCTTCCACCTTATCAGGGAAATAACAATGGCTGAAGCAGCGCACGCCGAATTCTGGAAAGACATCAAGCCAGTAGCCAAGGTGTTCCGCGAGGGCAGCTTGCCCGAAGTCTATCTCCCCAAGATTGCCGAGGGTGACGAACGCTATTGGGTGCCGATTTCGGAAACCGTATTTTCCAAGCCGGTCTGGATCAGCCCTTCCAAGAATATGTGGGCCGATGTGCTGATGAGCAAATCGGCGGGGCTGGTAAACCGTCATTACCACCCGCACCCGATCTGGGCCTATACGATCAGCGGCAAGTGGGCCTATCTGGAACATGAATGGACCGCGACTGCTGGCGATTTCGTCTATGAAACGCCGGGCGAGAGCCACACGCTGGTCTGCTATGAACACGAAGACCCGATGAAAGTGTTTTTCGTCGTCTCCGGCCCGCTGATGTGGCTGGACGAAGAGGGCAATACCGTAGGTCATTACGACGTGTTTGATTACATGCAGGCCGCGCGCGAGCATTACGACAAGGTCGGCATCGGTGCCGATTATGTCGATACCTTGATCCGCTAAAGGGACCAGACCATGACAGTGATGACCGCTCCGCCTTCCAACAAGGCTGAGATCGTTGACGTGCCTTTTGCGCACAAGGATCTGGTGGCGCGGTTAAGCCCCGGCGGGCGTTATATCGATGCGCAGACCGATATGGACAGCCCGTGGGTGCCGTTCGGCGATAATGCCGCGATCAAGCATCTGGCGTTCGATGTGCGGCAGAACCTCTATTCCAACATCCTGTGGGTGAAGGGGCCGGGCGTGATCGGTACGCATTTCCATCGCGGCACGATCACGATGGTCTGCCTTGAAGGCAGCGTGCGCTATCTGGAATACGATTGGGTGGCCACACCGGGCGGGCTGATCCTGGAAACACCGGGCGAAAGCCACACGCTCGTCACCGATCATCCGCAGGGCTGCAAGCTGTTCGGCTGGATGCAAGGCCCGATCGAGTTTTACGACGAGAACGCCACACTGGTCGATACCACCGACGTATGGTGGTTCATCAACCACTACGAGACGCATTGCCGCGAGAACGGCATTGCGATCAACCCCAAACTCTATCTCTGAGGCAATCATGGCCACGATGAGCGCACCGCCTTCGGGCGCATACAAAATCGTTGATGTTCCCGAACTTTACGGCGATCTGATCCGCACCAAAGGCGTCGAGGGCAGCTATGTCGGCTCGTCCGAGGCAGAAAGCCCGTGGGTGCCGTTTGGCGATAATGCCGCGATCCGTCATCTGGCGTTTGACGTGCGCGAGAACGTTTATGTCAACGTGCTGTGGATCAAGGGGCCGGGTGTGATCGGCACGCACAAGCATCGCGGTAAAGTGTGGGCAGTCGGGCTGGAAGGCACCTTCCGCTATCTCGAATACGATTGGGTCTGCGGCCCGGGCGATTTCATCACCGAAACCCCGGGAACGGCACATACGCTGGTGACCGACGATCCGGGAGGCATGAAGGCGCTGTTCCACATGCAAGGCGCCAACGAGTTCTTTGACGATCAGGGCAACCATGTCGAAACACTCGACGTGTGGTGGTTCATGAACCACTACGAAAGCTACTGCAAAGAGCACGGCATCGCGATCAACCCCGCGCTCTATCGCTGACGGTGAAGGCATGAGCGGCGAGAGGGTTCCGGTTCCGAAGCTTCCCGCCACGCCTGCGGGCACGTACTTGCGCAACACATGGTATGTTGCGGGCTGGGCTGCCGATCTGGGCGAGGCACCGCAGCAGCGCACGTTCTTGGAAGAGCCGGTCGCGCTGTTCCGCGATGCAGATGGCGTGGCGCAAGCGGTGAGCGGCCGCTGTCCGCATCGGTTTGCGCCCTTGGGGCATGGCAGCGTGGTAGAGGGCGCGCTGATGTGCCCCTACCACGGCTTACGCTTTGACGGGGCAGGGCGCTGCGTCCACAATCCGCATCCCGGCGGGCAGCTTCCCGATGCGCAATTGCAGGTCTATCCGCTGGTCGAGCGCAATGCGCTGTTGTGGATATGGATGGGCGATGCGGCAAAGGCGGATGCGGCGCTGATCCCGGACTTCGGCTGGCTATCGGACCCCAAGTGGGAGGCCGTGCGCGGCGCTACCGTGGCCGAGGGGCACTACGAGCTTTACAGCGACAATATCCTCGATCTCAGCCACGCCAATTTCGTGCATCCCGCGCTTGTCGCCAGCGCCTTTACCGAGGGTGAGCGCAAGTTCTGGCAGGATGGCGAACATGTCTTTGCCGAATATGTGCGGCTGAACGATCTGCTGTCTGTCGGCATATCGGCGGTGATGGATACGGCGGGCAAGCCGCAGGATTTCTACGGCCTCGTCCAATGGCATGCGCCCGCCGTGCTCTATTTCGATTTCCGCGCGGGCGATCCCGGCACGCCGCGCGAGGATTGCACGCTCCTGCCATCGCTCCACGCCTTCACACCCGAAACGCCTGATACCACGCACTATTTCTGGGCAACAGCGCGCGATTACAAGCTGGGCGATGCAGACTTTACCGCCGCGATGCGCGGCGCGCTGGAGTTCGCGTTCGAGCAGGAGGACATGCCGCTGATCCGCGATAGCCACCGGCTGATGCGCGGGCAGGACTTCTGGGATCTGCGCCCGCTCGTCCTTGGCGGCGACGGCGGCGGGGTGCGCGCGCGGCGCATGCTGCAACGCCTGATCGACCGCGAACACCAATAACCAAACGAGGATGCCAATGGGAACGCTCGACAAGTTCGATATCAAGGGGCGCAGCGCGCTGGTCACCGGCGCGGCATCGGGCATCGGCCTTGCCTATGCCGAGGCGATGGCCGAGGCGGGCGCGGCGGTGACGCTGGCCGATATCGACGCCGCCGGGGCCGAGCGCGAAGCGGCACGGCTGCGCGCCGAGGGCTATGAGGCACGGGCCGATACGATTGACGTGGCCGATTGGGATCAGGTGGTTGCCGCATTCGATGCCCACGCCAAGGCCTATGGCGGGCTGGACATCTGCTTTGCCAATGCCGGGATCGATACCGGCGCGGGCTTCTGGAACCCGGCTGGCCACCGCAATCCCGATGGCCAGGTTGATACGTATGATCCCAAGCGCTGGGAACGTTCGATCCAGGTGAACCTCAACGGCGTGTTCCATACCGTCAGCAATGCAGTGGGCTTGATGAAGCAGGAAGGCCGCGCCAACGGGCGCACCGGCGGTTCGATCATCACCACCGCATCCAACGCCGGACTGGTGACCGAGCCTATCGTCGGCCTGCCCTATATGCCTGCCAAGGCGGGCGTGCTGCACATGGTGCGCGCGCTGGGGCTGGAACTGGCAGAGTTCGGCATCCGCATCAACGCCATCGCGCCGGGGCCGTTCGTCACCAACATCGGCGGCGGCTGGCTCAAGAAAGACCCGGTCGCCCGCGCGGCATGGGACGCCATCGTGCCGCTGGGCCGCGTGGCCGAAACCGACCAGCTCAAACCGCTCGCCCTGCTGCTGGCGTCCGATGCCTCGGACTACATGACCGGCAGCCATTGCGTGATCGACGGCGGCATGATGCTCGGCAAATTCGGCTGATCGCTCACGAAGGATAGTGGGCCGATGCCATTTGCAAACATGATGGGTCCGGAAACCCACCCCGCTGCGACTAATTTCGCCTTTGGCTCAATAAGTCTCGCTCCCCTCCCTTGAGGGAGGGGGCTACCCCCTAAACGCCCCTCCCTCAAGGGAGGGGTTGGGGTGGGTTTACGACGCTTGTGTTTGCAACCAACCTCACCGCCAAAGGATAAGGAACACCCCCATGCGCGCCGTCGTCATGCAGGATTTGCACCAGCCGCTTGTCGTCGCCACAGTCGATGACCCGACGCCCGATGCGGGCGAGGTGGTGGTGAAAGTGGGGCGCTGCGGCATTTGCGGGTCCGATCTGCATATGACCGAAGACCCGGCCTATGGCATGGGGCGCGGCTCGATCCTTGGCCATGAATTTGCAGGCGAAGTGGTGGCGCTCGGCAAAGGGGTGGAAGGGCTCACGCTGGGCGATGCCGTTTCGGTCATCCCGTTGAAAAGCTGCGGCACTTGTGCTTCCTGCCGCGCGGGCGAAGTCGCGTGGTGCGATCACTTCGGCTTGCAGGGCGGCGGTTATGCCGAATATGCCAAGACCCGCGCCAACCAGTGCATCCGCCTGCCGCGCACCGCCGGCATGGACGACGGCGCGATTATCGAGCCGCTGGCCGTGGCGCTGCACGGCGTCAACATGTCGGGCATGAAGCCGGGCGATAAAGTGCTGATCCTCGGCGCGGGGCCGATCGGCCTTGCCGTCGCCTTCTGGGCGCGGCGCAAGGGCGCTGCGGATGTGATCATTCAAGACCTCGCCACCTTCCAGCAAGACCGCGCGCTGGCGATGGGCGCAACCGGCTTTTGCATCAGCGCGGGTGATCCGGCGGGCGCGGTGGACGCGATGCTGGGGGCCAAGCCCGATATCGTGTTCGAATGCGTCGGCGTGCCCGGCCTGATCGCGCAAGCGGTGGAACAGGTCCGCAAACGCGGCACAATCTGCCTGCTCGGCCTGTGCACCCGCCCCGATACCTTCAACAGCTTCGCCATGCTGTCCAAGGAAGTGCGCCTGATCACCTCGGCCTTCTTCACCCGTCAGGAATACGAAGAGGCCCTCGACGCCCTCGACGCAGGCGCCGCCGAACCCCGCGCGCTGGTGACCGATACCATCACGCTGGCGCAAACCCCGCAAAAGTTCGAAGCCCTGCGCAACCGGACACATGATTGCAAAGTGCTGATTGCGCCGGGGTTGTAGGGACTGGCACTCCATCACCGTAATTCCAATTCGGGGTTCCAAAATTGCCCACTCGGCGTCGGTCAGACTGCTTGGCAAAAGCAGTTCGGCTCTGGCATACTGCCGACGGATGGTGCGGATTCAAATGTGCAACTCCGCAGATGTCTCGCAGCTACGACCGAATCACATCACACTGATATTACCCAACTTCTTTGTCAGTCAGCCTCTAAAATCTGTAGTCCTGAATTCATAAAAATTTACAAAAGCATGTTAAAAGCCAGACTGGAGCAGTATTCATATCGAAGTTCTTGAGTGATGAAATATTTCTTTGTATTTTTTTTGGTATGAGTGATTCGTCAATTTCTCAAGATATGCAAGGATATGAAGCTTTATCTGCTTATGATCGAGCCATTGCAATAGAAAATTTGGATTTTGATCAAAAAATTCAAATACTTACAGTGATACATAATCACTATATGATGGATATTGAGCAAATTTGGAAGAGGTCAACAATATTTTTATTTCTAAGTTCCGCTCTTCTGGCTATTATTTTTTCAAAAGATAGTATAAGTGATCCTTTGTACAGAATAATTTTTTCAATGTTTGGTCTATTAACATCCTTAACATGGATTTGTGTTTCAAAAACAAGTTATAATTGGATTAAAATTTGGCGGTCGAAATTTATTGAGGTGGAGAGTTTTGTAAATCCATTCTTGTCATTTTGTATAGGCGAAATGAAAAGATCGAAATGGAAAGACGTAATGGGGAGGCCGCAAATATACTCCATTATCTTATCGGGAATTTCAGTTCTTTCTTGGAGCGTTATATTCGGTTTGCAGATTTACGATTATAAACACCCCGAACTTAAAGAAGCTAGTAAGGCATTAACTTCGTCCGAAAAAAATCAGCGGATAACGGTGGCAGGTCCGAAAACCCCGAAATAGGCCCTGTAATTCCAGAACCAGCAAACCCAATTGCTCCTTACATGCGCGGCGGAGTTCTCCGGAGCAGGGTCTCCAAATCTCGGGCGGTGTGCAGTACGCGCGCGATGCCGATGGGCCGCATCGCAGGGTCATAGCCGATCAGGTACGATAGCACCGGCCAGAACCGCACGTCTTCGTCCGTCAGGTCAATGCGCCGATGCCCGGCGCCCGGCGTTTCGCCAAGAAAACGCAGTGCCTTGGTGATCTGGCCGAGCACGTGCCTCGCCACCTGCACGCCTGCCGCATCGACATAGTAGTCACGGATTTGCTCGATATCCCGCTGCGCTTCGGGCGAGAGAATGAAGCGGGCGGGCACTATTGGTCTTGGCGCTCGATTGCTCCGAGATCGGTGTCGAGCCGCGCCATGAAGGCCTCACCATCGGTGCCTTGGCCGGTGCGCAAGGATGCCATTCCGGCGGCGATCTTTTCGCGCATGGAGGCCTTGTAGAGTTCCTGCATCTGGTCGCGCTCCTCCATCAGGCGCAACGCTTCACGCACAACTTCGCTGGCGGACGTGTAGCGCCCAGCGCTGACTTTATCATGGATCAGCGTTTCCAGTTCCGGCGTCAGGCTGACGTTCATGGCGGCTCCTTGCTCCATTTGCAGCCATGATAGGCCGATAACGAGAAATAACAAAGTTCGTTATCGACCTTCCTCCGCGCCTCCGCGCTTAGCCAAAGGAAAAAGCACAAACCGCTGTCCTACACGCCGCCAAATCCTTATCCGTCAAACCGCTCTTTGAACCGGTAAAACCCCCGGCACAGCCCGCCCGCACGCAGCGCATTTCCGCTGCGGGCAGGGGCCAATGCGCCCGCGAAAAGCCCGCGCCACCGGCCCCCTGATTTCTTCTTCAGAACAGTGTAAACTGTGTAAACCTGTTCAGGCTAAATGCCGCCAAGCTGAACAAATCGGCACTTGCCGGAGGAGGAAGCAGGCGGCGGTCTTGCGCTCGACGCCGGCCTAAATCGCGTTGATATCCACCACCGTCGGAATCGTATCGTTCAGCAGCACGATCTTCTTGCGCGCGATCTTCCACGCGCCGTCCACCCGAACCAGCCGGTATTCATAGCGGCCGAAGAAGCAATCAGTGCGGTTCATGCGGACGTCGAAGCGGTGGCAGGTGAAGGCGGCGGAAACGTCTGCGCTTTCATCGCCTGCGGCGGTGAGCAGGACGTTGGTGATCTGGTGGACCACGCGCGGCAAAGGGGCCGAGGCGGTGGACAGGCCCGAGGTGAGGCGCATCACGCGGTCCTCCAGATTGCGGCGGCCTTTGTAGTAGATCAGCGACAGTTCGCTATCGGGGTCTTGCGTGGTGGTGGTTTCATCGCGCCACGCGGGCATCCAGAATTCGGTATCGGGCGTGAAAAGATCGAGCCATTCGGCAAAGCGGTTTGTGTCGATCAGCAGGGCTTCGCGATAGAGCAACTCTTCGGCGGCGGCGCGGGTGAGCGGGGCGGTCATGCGGCGAACTCTGCTTTCATGCGCTTTGCCCAGGCGCGGTAATAGGCGTGGTAGAGCGTTTCATCGCACAGTTGCGAGTCTGCCAGCACGCTGCGCTCCGGGTACAGGTCGATCCGGTCGGCAAAGCGGTTGCCGCCTTCGACGCTTGCGGTCATCCCGCGGGCATAGCCTTGCAGCCAAGGCTCCAGCGTCCCGGCAAAGCCGATCTGGCAGTTTTCATAGGACACCGTGTCATCGGGCGTGGCCATGCCGGTGGGGTTGAAGAAATCCTCGTACTGGCGGATGCGCTGGCGGCGGGCGGCGGCGCTCTCCCCCTTGGGCGCGATGCACCAGGTGCGCATTTCGGTAAGGCCGGGGCCAAGCGGGCGGATCACGCGCAATTGGCTCGATGCGTTTTCGGCCACTTGCAGGTTGGGGAAAATGGTGAGGTTGTGCATGTTGAACATCCAGTCGCGCCGGGCCTCGCCGTGGCGTGTCGCCAGTTCGCCCGCGCGCTCATACAGCGGGATGGCAGGCGTTACACCGAACACGCCCCAGTTGAGCACATGGCCATTGGCAAAGCTGAAGCTGCCGCCGCCCACCCCTTGCGTCTCTTCCTTCCAGTAGTCGCTGTTCTCCCACACCGAGGCGACGACATCGCCGCTGATCTCCTGCTGCCGCCGTTCCAGCACGCGGATGTAGGATGGGTGGGCCGAGGTGAAGTGATAGGCGTCCGAGCAATTTTCGAGCTGGAGCTTCCAGTTGGCCTGATACGTGAAAGTGACCTGTCCGGGCACGAGTTCAAGGCCGTCATCGCTTTGATCGGCGACAAGATCGAGCAGCTTGGCGGCCTCGCCCAGATGGTCGGCCAAGGGCGGTACGTCAGCGGCGACGCTGCCGAACAGGAAGCCGCGATGGTTGGCAAAGTGAGGCAAGGCGGCAAGGTTGTGGCTATCGCGGTCAAAAGCTTGGGCATAGCAGCCCGCCTTTTGCCACTTCACCGCCTTGTTGCGGCCCGCGCTGTCAAAGCTCCAGCTGTGATAGGGGCACACATGGAGCCGCGCATTGCCCTGCCGTACTTGCGCCAGCCGCGCCCCTTTGTGCGGGCACGAATTGATGAACGCGCGCAAGATGCCCTCGCCATCGCGCTGGACAAGGACGGGTACGCGGCCTGCGGATGTTGTGAAGAAATCGTGGGCGTTGGCCGCTTGCGATTCCAGCCCGAGAAACACCCAGCCGCCTTCGAACAGCACGCGCATTTCAGCGTCGAACACTTGCGCGTCAGTAAAAATCGCGCGGTTGACGCGGAACACGCCGTCTTGCGGGCGGTCATCGATCAGATCGATCAGGCGCAAAGTCATAGTACCACCGCTTCGACCAGCGTGGGGCCAGTGGCGGCGAAGGACCAGCGCAGGGCTTCATCGAGGCTGGCAGCATCGGTGGCGCGGCGCGCGGTGAGGCCGTGGCCTTGCGCCAACAGGCAGAAATCGAGCTCGGGGAATTTGGTGCCGACCAGTTCCTGCATGCCGAAGTGCTGCCCGAAATGGTGCAGCGCTTCATAGCGGTTGTTCTTGATGATCACGAAGCTGACCGGCAGCTTATGCTGCACGGCGGCATGCAAGCCCTGAATGGCGTACATGGCCGAGCCATCGCCGAGGACCGCGATCACCTTGTCGTTCGGGCGGGCCATCGCCATGCCGACGGCGGCGGGCAGCCCGTGGCCCAAGCCGCCACTGGCGGTGGTGTAAAACGTATCCTTGCGAACAATGGGCAGGCGATCGTGCATCGGGCCACGGCTGGACGGGGCTTCTTCGACGATGATCGATTCCGGGCTGCGCAGCGCAGCGATCTGCTGGAGCACGTAAGCGTCGGTCATCGCGGCGCCATCAAGCGGGGGCAGCGGCTGGCGCGGGGCGTGCTGTGGCCTTGCGGTTGGCGGCGGGCCTTGGAGCAGCAGTTCAATCGCCATGTCGCACTGGGCGACAATGGCGGTGCCAGCCGGTGCCCAGGCGGCGTGAACGTGATTGTCGCCGATCAGCCAGACATCGCAGCCTGCGGGCACATGCGGGCCGTGGCCTTCGACGTGGTAAAGGCTCATCGGGCCGCCCAGCGCGAGCACGAAATCATGCGGGGCGAGCGCTGCCACAATCGCTTCGCGCCCGGCGGTCAGAAATCCTGCGAAGAGCGGATGATCTTCGGGGAAGCTGCACCGCGCAGACATTGGCGCGACTTTGACCAGCGCATTGTGGCGTTCAGCTAGCGCGATTACGTGGTCCCAAGCATTGTCGCGCGCGACGCCTGCGCCGACGACGATGAGCGGGTTTTTCGATTTGGACAGAGCAACACCGCAAGCAGCGATGGCGTCAGCATCGGGTGCGCGGATGGCATGGACGGTGCGCATTCGGAACGGTTCGCAATCGCGGTCCCAATCGTCAATCGGGATCGAAACGAAGGTCGGGCCGCAGGGCGGTTCCATCGCGACCAGCCATGCGCGGTGTAGCGCTGCGGGGACGTCTTCGGCGCGGGCGGGTTCGCACGACCATTTGACGAAGGGGCGGGGAAATTCTGCCGCTCGCTCGGCAAAAAGGAAGGGTTCGTAGGGCAGGATCGAGCGCGCTTGCTGGCCAGCGGTGACGACAAGTGGCGTCTGGTTTTTGAAAGCAGAGAATACATTGCCCAAGGCATGACCGACTCCTGCCGAGCTGTGCAAATTTACGATGGCTGCGCGCTTTGTTCCTTGCGCATAGCCATCGGCCATGCCGAGCACGACGCTTTCCTGTAAGCCCATGACATAACGAAAGTCGGCTGGAAAGTCTCGGAACATCGGCAGTTCGGTTGATCCGGGATTGCCGAACACCGTGGTCATGCCAAGCTCGCGCAGCAGGCCGATGGTCACTTCGCGGACGTTGGGCATGGTCTCTCCGGATTGTTATGGTTTGCACCGCTGAATGAACCTTTGCGGGCCTTGAAACAATTGCAATTTTGGCCGAGGTCATAAGCTTTATGCATAGATTGCGAGGCACGCGCGTTGCGGGTCTGTTTGGATAACACCGATATAGGCTGTCTGGCGATCCTGGTCATCTGGTGCCGTTGACAGTGTACATGGAAAAGGACTCGATTGATGAAGCGGATCGTGATCGTTGGTGCAGGCGCGATGGGCTGCTTGTTTGCCGCGCGCCTCGCGCTGGCGGGCAGCGCGGTTACGGTCGTCGATGTCGATCCGGCACGGCTGGCGCTGATCGCGGCGGAAGGCATCGTGCTGCATGACGATGCGGGCGAACATATCGCTTGTGTGGAGGCAAAGCTTGCAGCCGAAGTGACAGGGCCGGTTGATCTTCTGATGCTGTTCACCAAAGGGATGCACAGCGCTGCTGCGGTCAGGTCTGTTGCGCATCTGGTGCACACGGAATGCGCCGTGCTGACGCTTCAGAACGGCCTTGGCAATGTGGAGGCGATTGCAGAGGTTTTCCCTGCTGCACACATCTTGTGGGGCGTCACAGATTTTCCGGCTGATCTTGAAGCTCAGAATGCTGTCGCGTCGCATGGCGCTGGCCACATTGTCCTCGGCAATTATCCGGACGGTGCTGACGAACTCGCGGGCAAAGTCGCTGGGCTTTTTGCCTCTGCGGGATTGCATGCCGTGGCTGATCCACAGGCTATAATCGCGGTTTGGGAAAAGGTGGCGTTCAATGCGGCGCTAAATGCTTTGTGTACGGTTTCAGGTTTGCCGGTGGGCGGGTTGGATCACCCGGCTGGCCGCCGCGCAGCCAAGGCGGTGATCGATGAAATCGTGACGATTACGAAGGCCCTGGGCGTCGCGATTGATCGGCCACGTCTTGATGACAAAGTCCGCTTTGCGCTGGCCAACCACCGGACCCACAAACCTTCGATGCTGCAAGACCGCATCGCGGGTCGCGCGACCGAAATTGAATCGATCAATGGCGCTATTATTGCTGTTGCGGATGAGCATGCGATCCCGGCACCGGCGCTTCGTTTGCTGACAGATCTTGTGAGGCTGTGCGAGGGTAAGTGACACGGTGCGGCATTGAATCGCAATTATGATAAACTTTTGATATTTGTGATTTTCATGATTTTCATATTGAGATTCACTGAATTTATTTTGAATTAAAAAATGATCGATCTTGTTATTATATTTTACAAATAATTTATTGCGCAGGCCTAATAACCATCTTAGCCTTCACTTTGAAGAGGCGGGTTAAGGTGGCTCATGGCACAAGATTTTTCGCGGCGTGCAGTGATGGGAGGCGGGCTGGCGCTGGGGGGATTGCTGCTTATCCCCGGTCGAGCCGCAGGCGCAGGTTTGTTGGATGGTCTGGGACTGACCAGATTGCTCGGCAATGCTTCGGACAGTGCTCTAACCAAACTGGCTTTGCCGGACGGCTTCTATCGTGATGCTGCGACGCGCATCATACTGCCCGGCACAGGCGGCAAGCTGGCGAGAAGGCTGTTGCAGGGCGGTGACAAACTTGGCCTGACGACCAAGCTCTCCAAGTCCCTGAACGATGCAGCCAGTTTTGCAGCCGGAGAGGCGAAGCCTGTTTTTCGCAGTGCGATTAGCGGGTTAAAGGTAACAGATGTTCCCGGCATCATCACAGAGCGGACGGGTGGCACCAGCTATCTTGAGCGGACCGCAGGTACCGAACTGGGCGGCAAAGTCCGTCCGCTGATCGCCACGGCATTGGCCCAGGTGGGGGCCTTTGACCAGTTGGCAAAGCTTGGGAGCATGGGTTCTGTGCTGGGCAGCCTTGGTTTGTCTGACGCCCGGTTGATCGACAGCGTCACAAGCCAGGCCATGCGCGGCATCTTCAGATATATGGGGACTGAAGAAGCCGCACTTCGCAGCAATCCGGGAAAGATTTTGGGCAAAGTTTTCTAAGCGCCGGGCAATCGGATCGTTGTGGTTTCCGGCTTTAGCGCTTACGCAACGCTGTCATTTCCTCTGTCCCAAGCGCAAGCCGCACGCCAAGGGAGCCTGTACCGCCAAGGACAGGCTGCTTTCTTAGGCAGATGTTCAATGCGATGATTTGGCTATAACCTGCGCATGCGTTGACAATACGGGTCATCAGGTATTCTTGCGTCTCATAATTCTGGGCCTGCGCGATCTGGTTGATTTGCGCAATCAGCGGGTCATAATCGAAAACTAGCGCCATATCATCAACGCTCACCTGAACGAGATCAGGTGCGATGGTGAGCGTCAAATCAAGAATATGGGCATCGGGAACAACATCTTGCGGCCCGTATGTGCCGATGGCTGCGGCAATCCGGAGGTCGCACAATTCGATCTGGGCCACGCGCATCACAACCTGTTCCTTGCCAGTTACCTGCCGCTTGTTCCTGAACAAGACAGCGTTTTTCGGCAACATGGGCTTTCGGGGTGTGTTAGAGGCAGGGTTGCAAGCACCGCGCCGGGTTGCTGAAGCAGTTAGAGGACCATACCGGATAGGCCATGGCATTGCGTTTAAGACTTCCCAAGCCCGATGGGTTCATGCTGTTGCTCCTCGCCACAGTTTTGGCGGCAAGTGTGTTGCCGGCACGCGGTGAGGCGCTGGCGCTGTTTGATCATGCGGCTGATGTGGCAATCGTCCTTTTGTTTTTCTTGCACGGGGCCAAGCTTTCCCGCCAAGCCATCGTTTCAGGGATCAGCAATTGGCGGCTGCATCTTATGGTGCTGGGGTTTACCTATGTCCTGTTCCCTGCGCTTGGCCTTGGCGCGGCGCAGATCGCCGGGGGCATGATCGATCCTGTGTTGGCGCAAGGGCTGGTGTTTTTTGCGCTGCTGCCCTCGACGGTGCAAAGTTCCATTGCATTTACCGCGATGGCGCGAGGCAATGTCGCGGCGGCGGTTTGCAGCGCTTCGCTTTCCAACTTGCTTGGCATCGTGCTTACGCCGCTGCTGGTGGCGTTTTTGATCCATTCATCCGGCACGGCAGGTGTGGACGGACTTGCTTCGGTGCAGAAAATCGCCACGCAATTGCTGCTCCCGTTCATTGGCGGGCATCTGCTGCGCCCTTTGATCGGCAACTGGATAGAGCGGCACAAGAAACTGCTGCAACCTGTTGATCGGAGTTCGATTTTGCTGGTTGTCTATTCCGCGTTCAGTGCAGCGGTAGTGAACGGCGTTTGGCAGAGGGTAGGAGTGGTTGATCTGGCCGTGCTGGTTATCGCTTCTGTTGTTATCTTGGGCATTGTTATCGCAACAAACGGTCTGGTGGCACGCGCTGCAAAGTTGCCACGCGAGGATGCGATAGTGCTGCTGTTTTGCGGTTCGAAAAAGAGCCTCGTTTCAGGTGTGCCCATGGCGGGCGCCCTGTTTGCCCCGGCTCAAGTGGGCGTTGTGATCCTGCCACTGATGATCTTCCATCACCTGCAACTGTTCGTTTGCGCATGGCTTGCGGCACGGTATGCGCGAGAGTCTGAATGTGTGGTGACGGGCGTAAGGCATTGATAGGATTGTTGAATGGCGCACAAATGAGCACTACTTATGGGTGGTAGGCAGTCAATTGTGCGCCAACTCAAGCCTAAAACGAGAACTTGATCGTTCCGCCGAAGGTACGGGGATCACCAACCTGTCCCGCAATCAGGCCGGTGTTGCCGCCAGTGCCTGCCAGAAGCAAATCGATGTAATTCTGGTCAAACGCGTTGCGCACCCAACCGAAGACATCGAACCGATCAGTGCGGAAGCCTATGCGGAAGTTGTGGATCGAATAGCCATCGACGTTGGTGTAAATCGATGGCGAGGGGTTGGACGACCAGCTTGAACGGTAGCTGGCATCATAGCCGAGGTAATACTGGCCATCTTCGCCAAAAAGCGCCGCTGGCAGATTGGTTTCGGCTCCCCACGATGCGGCCCACTTCGAAACGCCCGGCAGAACCGATCCCGAAACATCCACAAACGGCGGGCTCACGCCCCCTGCGGTGCCCGGTGCACTGATCGCGCCGGTGTAAGTGCACTTGCCCGTCACGACGATGCCGGTGCTTGATCCGCCCGAAAGCTCTGGCGGCGGCGGTGCATCGCAGAAACTGGTGAACGTGGCATCGGTATAGGCGCCATTGAGGTAAGCGCTGAACCGGTCGCTTGGGCGAACCGAGAGGTCTGCTTCAAAGCCACGGCTGCGCACTTGGTCGGCATTGGCAAGATAGCCGCGCACGGTGCCAAGCTGGCCATTGCTGACGCTGGCCTGGAAGTTCTCGATCTCTGTCCAGAAGCCGGTGAGGTTGAAGGTGGCCTTGCGGTCCCAGAACTGGGTCTTGATGCCCGCTTCGAAGTGATCGACCTTTTCGGGCTTGATCGTGAAGGCTGATTCAATCGGCACACCGTTGGCATCGGTGGGAACGCCGTTCAGGTTGATCCCGCCGGTTTTGAACGAGCGCGCGTAAGTCGCATAGAGATTGACGTCGTCTGTGGCTTTGTAACGCAAGTTCAGGTCATACGACAGGTTCCACGCGCTGAACTCGGGCTCGAAAAACTGCGATGCCTGCACGCCGCGCTGCTGGGCAATCCACGGATCGTTGAAGTAGGCCGAGCCCGGAACCGGGGAGACGACCTGACGCGTCCCGTCCGATGCGGTGCCGGTTACGACCGAGTCATAGAGGCCCTTCTTCTTGTCATAATTGACGCGAATGCCCGGTGATACGGTGAAGCGGTCGGTCACGTCCCAGTTGACCTTGCCGAAGGCGGCAAGGCTGGTGTTGTCGAGCCGGATA
This sequence comes from Novosphingobium sp. AAP83, assembly GCF_001295795.1. Taxonomy (GTDB): domain Bacteria; phylum Pseudomonadota; class Alphaproteobacteria; order Sphingomonadales; family Sphingomonadaceae; genus Novosphingobium. The sequence continues at coordinate 19,507 of NZ_LJHY01000058.1, read as the reverse complement.
TCGTTGGTCGCAACAAACCGGTTCAGCACGTTGGGATTGTTTGACAAGGCGTTGGTCGGGTTGAGTAGCCACTTGCTGGCGGCAAGGCCGGTTTCCTGAACGCCGCTGGTGCGCACGCTCTGGTGGAAGCCGAACAGCCCAACTACGAAGTCAAAGCCGTCGCCCTTGTGGTTGAAACGGAATTCCTGCGTGTATTGGGTCTGCTTCGTGGGGTTTTCCACTTTGGTGTAGACGGGCAGCCCCACGTAGTCGCGGTCATTGGCCGGGCCCCAATCCCAATAGCGCCATGCGGTGATCGAGGTCAGCGTGTTGCTCTCATTCAGATCCCACACCGCGCGCGCCGAAAGGCCGCCATGCTCGTTGCGTGCCGCCAGACGGGCATCAACATCGGTCAGGCGGTCATAGGGATCGACATTGGGCAGCGGATAGTCTGCGCGGGGGTAGCCGGGGAAGTAGGTGAGCAAAGCGTGAAGCTGGCGATTGGCTGCACGCTGGGTCCGGCCAAAACTGGCGAAGGGAAGCGCGCAGCAGATCGGGTCCTGCAAGTTCCAGTCACCCGATACGGTCACGGCAAGATCGGAGTTTGGCTTCCACAGCAAAGCACCGCGCAAGCCGATGTTGTCGATCGACTGGATCTACGAATTGGTCGCCACGTTATAGATCGTGCCGCGACGGCTGGTGGTGGAACCGCTGATCCGCGCGGCCAGCGTATCAGACAGCGGCCCCGAAATGGTCGCTTTGCCCTGCTTGAAGTTGAGGTTGCCAAGCGTAACCTCGGCCTTGCCGCTCAGGTCGAAAGTGGGCGCAGACGTGGTGATGTTGATCGCGCCCGATGTCGTGTTCTTACCATAAAGCGTGCCTTGCGGTCCGCGCAGGGTTTCGATGCGGTCCACATCCACGAAGTCGAGCGTGGCAGACGCAATGCGGTTGTAATAGACATCGTCGATGTAAATGCCGACGCCTTGCTCAAAGCCATCGTTGGTCAATCCGAACGGTGCGCCGATGCCGCGGATGTTGATGAAAGTGTTGCGCGGGTTCTGTGAATAGAACTGCAAGGTCGGCTGAAGCTGCGTCAGGCGCGAGATGGCGAACGTGCCTTGCGCGGTAAGGCGTTCGCCGCCCACAACCGAGATCGCAATCGGCACGTTCTGCACGTTTTCCGAGCGGCGTCGTGCGGTGACAAGGATTTCTCCGCCCTGACCTTCAGGCGCGGCATCCGCATCGGCAGGCGCAGCTTGGGCGTCATCAGCGATTGCAGTGGCGGGTGCATCGACCGGTATTTCAGCCGCAAATGCGGTGTTTGAAATCAAGGCAAGGGGCGCTGCCCCTGCGGTTAGCAGGATACGGAGATTCATTGTCTGGCCTCATGGATTTGCCCGAACAATGCCTCCGGTGGTCCGGTCAGCGGTGCGGTGGATGTTTGCTTTTTGAATTCGTTTGCGAACTGATCAGCTTGGCTTGAGCCGCCGCTTCTCGGTCACGTCAATCTGGACCACCCGTCCTTCGTGGATGGTCAATGCGATGGTCCCGTAACGCAGGCCCTCCAGCGCCTCGCGCACGCTCGCGATGCTTTCCTCAAGCTGTCGCGCCCGCTCCGGGTCTTGCGCCGACTTATCAATCTCGTCAGTCATCATTGCCCCCTTGTAGAAGGTTGCAACATAAACTCAAGTTATTTAGTAGACATCAAACGAATGCTGCTGGGAGATAAAGTCCAGCTTTATACTCTACCCAATGAGTTGAATTTTGTTGCAGGTGAGTATGGCACTGTTTAGCGAGATCAAAGTGGTCTGGCCTGCTGTCAGTCCGCCCCGGCCACCTTGATCTCTTTGCCAAGGATGGCCTGCACATAGATACGCTGCACAAAGACGTAGCAGACGATAGTCAGTGGTGAGGCGAGGAGGACGCCGAGGAAACCGAACAGCAGTCCGGCCGCCAGTACTGCGAACAGCAGCAGGGCAGGGGGGACGTCCACCGCGTGCCTCTGGATCATCGGTTGGAGCACGTTTCCTTGCAGTTGCTGGATCACCAGAAACAGCACCAACGTCCACAAGGCAGCGACGGGTGAGATGGTAAAGGCCAGCAATACTGCCGGAATGCCGGAGAGCACCGGGCCAACCATGGGGATGATATCCAGCAGGCCCGCGATAATCGCCAAACCGCCTGATGCTGGAACGCCCAGCAGCGAAAGCCCGCCCCATGTCAGCGCGCCGATCACCAGCGACGAGATGGCTTGTCCCATCATCCAGCCGCGTAGGCCGGCACCGGCATTGTCCAGCGCTTGTGCCATGACCGGCTCAGCCTTTGCAGGTAGCAACAGCAGCAAACCACGGCGATAGACGTCAGGGTTTCCGGCCATGAAGATTGCGCCGACGATCACCAACACAAAATCTGCCAAACCGCTACTGGCAGCAAGCGCATAGCCTCCTGCCTGGGTGAGGATGCGGGAGATATCCTCGGCACCGACTTTTGCCAGATCGCGGGCCTGATCGCCGAGGCCGTAATTATCAAGGAAACCTTGAATTCGTTGCAGCGCAGCGGGCACTGTTTGTTCAATCGTGTCGAACTCATTCGCAAGCTGGGTGCCGAATAGCACAAAGCTGCCGATAAACACCGCAAACAGCCCTATTACCGCCAGAATCAAGCTGAAGGTCCGGCTCATGCCGGTGATTCGGGCGATCCATCCGGCAATGGCCTGAAACACTGCGCCAAGCACGATCGCTGCAAATACCAGCATGAAAAAGCGGTTAAGCTCAATCGCCAGCCAAAAAACGCCGATAATGGTGACAACGATGACGGTTGATATTGCGACCTGTCCAAACCCGATGGAGCTTGGCGTTTGGGGCATTTCAATCCCGCGCGATGGGGGCGTAGCGTTTTTTGCAGGTTCATCCATACAGAATTGATACCGCGCTTTTCGGGGTTTGAGGAGTGCTCAATGAAGCCCCGACTTTCATAGCGCCATTCCGCAGCTTGAGGCCCGATGCCAAAAACGCCAGGTTCGGCAACTAACGCTTTTTCTTCGCTGTTGTTGCGGTGAAATCAGGGTCTTTACCGGCCACCCAATCAACAAATTTGCGCACTGTAGGATTGGCCAGCAAGCCATCAACATCCATGCCGTGACGCTGCAATTCCGAATTGGTGAAATTGGCGATCAGGGTTTGCTGGCAAATCGGGTGCATGGGCACAACATCGCGTCCGCCCCGGCTTTTTGGAACTGGGTGATGCCATACCACGGTTTTGCCCGTTGGTCGGCCGCAAAGCCAGCATGGGGGCACGATAACCGGTGCTTCGTCCTCGTCGGGCAAGTCTTCATACGAACTATGTTTTGAATGTTTGCGGGCCATTATGCTGCCTGTATTTTCAAGTTTTCCGCCCATACCACACAGGATGGCCGTGCTGGCAAGGGAATGTCGCCGTAAAGGCCAAGGAACAGCTTTAACGATGGCTTCGGCGCGCAACGGAGCTATTTCCGCGTCATTCGCGTAAAGCGGCGTTTTTGATCTGGATGAGTGGTCCCAAGATGTAGTCGAGGATCGTTTGCTTGCCAGACAGGATGTTCACCTCGGCGGTCATGCCCGGAAGCACGGGGCGGCCGTTGCCGAAGTTTGTAGCATCTGCCCGCAGCCGTGCGCGGTAGTAAGTTTCACCCTTGGGGTCTTGCAGAACGTCGGGAGAAACATCGTAGACCTGCCCAGTGAGGCTGCCATAGACGGCTGAATCATAAGCGGAAATCTTGATCGTCGCGGGCAATTTGTCCCAAACTTCGCCGCGATCCTTTGGTGCGATGCGAGCCTCGATCATGATGATCTTGTCGACGGGCACGATCTCGGCCAAGGGTTCGCCGCCCCGGATCACGCCGCCAACGGTTTGGATGAACAGCTTGTTGACGACGCCATCCATGGGGGCGCGGATTTCTTCGCGCTGCGCCTTGTCCTGAAAGGCCAGCATGGCTTCATCCGCTTTGGCCAATTCCAGCCTGAGGCGGGAGGCCTGCTCTTCGGTTTCCTGCACCATCCGCGTCCACACTTCGCCCTGACGAGCAGAAGCGGAAGAGATTTGCGCGCGGGTTTCCGGGATCTGGTTTTGCACATCGGCGATGCGGGTGCGCAATGATAGCAAGGCCGAGCGCTTTTCCAGAACGTCACGCTCAGAGATCGCTTCGGCCTGGAATGCGCGTTCGAGCTTGCCCAATTGCACCATCAGCAGCGCTTCTTCGCTGCGCAAATTGGCGAGCCTTGCGCTGAGTGACGAGAGCTGCGCGCGCTTAGCGTTAGCTTCGCCCGAGGCGATGCCATCGACCGAGCCACGCTGCATGATGCGCGAGGCGAACAGGGCCTCTTCGGAGCGGGCAATTTCCGGGGCGAGTGTGGCCAGCGCAGGCGGCGTGATGAAATAGCGCGCGCCGCCCACTTCGGCGTCCATCCGGGCGAGCATGATTTTCTTGGCGGTGACGTCAATCCGCGCGTTTTCGAGGTCGGACGCGGTGATCTGGTTTTTGACCAGCATCAGGATCTGACCTTTTTCAACGCGCTGCCCTTCCTGAACGAGGATTTGCTGCACAATTCCGCCTTCAAGGTGCTGGATTACCTGATTTTGCACAGAGGGCAGGACGCGTCCTGAGCCACGGGTGACTTTCTCGATCTCGAAGATACTGGCCCAGCATAGAAAGCTGATGATCATGACGCCAAGCACGAGCAACAGCTTGCTGGCCTTGCGGGTTTTGATGCGCCCGCTCCATGGTTTCAGAGCAGTTTCCTGATCGGTGGCACCCATGACTTTACCAGAAAAAGCGTTGGCCAGTTCGCGGCTGGAGACGTTTTCATAAAGAAATGCGCCGCCCATCTTGCAAATGATAAGGTCTCTTAATCCTGCAATAGACATGAAACTGGCCCTCGTTTGATCGAAAGCAAATAGGGCGGATCATGCTTAAAGGCAGAGAACGCGAGGCTATGGGAATCTGCGTATTGGCCCGTGAACCCCAATTTACCTTTGTTTGGTTAATTCTCCGACAAGGAAATAGGGGCCGGGCCACACATGCAATCATCTGCCGCCAGTGTTAAAATGAGCTTGCTGGACCGCGCTTTCTTGTTCTTTACAGGCAAGACACCGCGTTACGATCAGCCGACTCATGAGCGGCAAGTGCTTTACCCGCTGAGTGTCGTCGCGGCTTTGGAACATCTGGCTGCCCACTGCGGATATACCGCCGATGCCGCGATGCTGACCGCAGCGCTGCCCGTGAAAGACGGCTTTTTCGATCCGCGCTATGTGCCGATTGCGCTGGCGAGGATCGGGATCGAAACCCGCGATTATGGTGCAGGCTTGGGCGAGGCAGGTTTGGAAGATTTGCCCCTGCTGGCGATGGCCGGAGGTGATGGTGCCATCATCATTACGGGCGCACCAAGTCGTACCACATTTACCATCATTGATAGCCAAGGCGAGCGCGAGGTCCTACGAAGCGGCCTGGGCGTGCTTGGTGACATCACGGTTCTGGCATGCGGTCACGGCGACCCGCAAAACGGGTTGGATTTTGAAGACGAGCGCAGCTTCGTCCGCAAAAATCCCCGGCTGTGGATGTTGGGCATATTCATGTCCGAGCGCCGCCGGTTGGTGCAGATGGTTTTTACGGCGGCCTTGTTGAATTTGTGCGGCCTTGCCCTGCCTTTGTATATGCGCGCTATTTACGACAAGGTTGTGCCCAATCTGGCGATTGAATCGCTGTGGGCACTGTCTGCTGGTGTTCTTTTGGCGCTGGTTTTCGAATTCGCCTTTCGCCAGATCCGATCGAGCTTTGTCGATGCGGTGGGCGTGCGGGTGGCGCAGATCGTTCAGAACCGGGCGATGAACAGCTTTATGGGCGCACGCGTCGGCGGCCAGAAACTGAGCGTTGGATCGATGATGAACGCGCTGCGGGATGTTGATTCCATTGCGCTGTTTGTGCCGCAACTGATTTTGACGTTCCTGATCGACGTGCCGTTTTTTCTTTTGTTTGTAGCGCTGATAGCCCTGATCGGTGGCTATACCGCGTTTGCACCTGTGATTGGCGCGATAGCGTTACTGGTCGTTGGCATGGTTGCCAGTTTTGCCGCCCGGCTTTCGGCCACGCGCTGCGCCAAGCTGATCCATGCGCGCAACAATCTAGTGGTTGATGCTGCAAGCGGGATTGAGACGATCAAGGCGAATTTGGCTGAGGGCCACTTCCTGGGCCGCTGGGATAAAGTTTCAGACCACATCGGCGTGACCGCCACATCGGCGCGCCAATGGAACGACGTGCCGCAAGCGATGGCCGGGTTGCTGGTGCAACTGGTGACGGTGCTGGTGGTGATCATCAGCGTTTTCCAGATCAAGGCGGGTGTGATGACAACGGGCGCGTTGATTGCGGTTTGTATGCTGACCAGCCGGGCCATGACGCCGGTGACCACGGCTGTGTCTTTGTTGTCCAAAGCGCAGCAGGCGCGGACGCAGTTTGCTGGTCTGGCGGAATTGCTGGAGCTTGAATCCGAGCGTGAAATTCCTGATCCTGGTGTGCGGCAGCAGACGATAAAGGGCGAATTCACCCTTGCATCAGTGATTTACCGGCATGAGGATAGTGCCGCTTTTGCGCTGCAAGATGTGTCTTTGACGATCCGGCCGGGTGAGAAGATAGCGCTGATCGGGCGTTCGGGGTCCGGCAAATCAACGCTTTTGCAGGTGATTGCAGGGATGCTGGAGCCCAAATCCGGCCAATATCTGATCGATGGCTATAGCGCGGCGCACTATTCGGTGGCGCAAATCCGGCAGAAGGTGGTGTTTTGTAGCCAAGATGCGCAGCTTTTTGACACGAGCATCTGGGACAACATCCTGCTCGGGCTTGATGAACCCTCCGCCGAGATCGTGACCAAAGCCGTGCGCGCGGCAAACCTCGACAGTTTTGTGGAACGCAGCGTCGAGGGTTACAATCGCAAGCTTGGCCCCGGTGGCAGGAACCTTTCGGGTGGTCAGAGAAAAAGTATTTTGCTGGCCCGGGCGATGGTGCGTGATCCGGCCGTACTCCTGCTGGATGAGCCGACCGAAGCGATGGACGTTGGCAGCGAGAAAACGGTCATGGCCGGTTTGAGCCAGGCCACGATGGACAAGACGCTGATTATTGCCACGCATCGCATTGCGCTGCTGGATATCGTCGATCGGGTGATCTGGCTGGATAACGGCCGGATCATTGCGGATGCGCCGAAGTCCGAAGTGATCGCCAAGCTGCAATCGCGTCCGATGCCGAGGGCCGCATGATCAATCAGCGGCTCATGCAACACGCTAAACCAGCAGGAAACAGCTAGTGGCAGGCGGATCATCAGAAGGTGAAGTCAATCACTGGCCAGCGTTCGTTGACGTGCTCACGACGGTGATCATGGTCGTCACGTTTCTGCTCGTTATCATGAGCGCGGCGGTGATGGTCTTGTCGCAGCGTGTGGTGGCGCAGTTGAAGACCAGCATGGCTGCTGAATTGGCGGCGAGCGGCAAGGCGAAGGGGGCAGCAAGCGATCAGGATGCCGCAAGCGCCAAACAGCAATCCAAAGGGACCCAGATCGACGCCGAAAAAGGCACGTCGATTGCCGAACTTGGCGATGTGTTGCGCACACAAAATCCGGTAACCGGGCGCGATGAATTGACGATCCGTACGCGCGAAAGCCCGGACCTGCTGAAGGTCAAAGTCAAGGCGATGGAGCGCCCCGATGCCACTACCGGCGTCGAGGTGAAAACGGCTGACATGCTGTTGCAGATCGATTTTGAACCCACCGCCATCCGGTATAGCGCAGACAACACCGAGGCCATCGTCAAGTTTGTCGGACAACATGCCAAGGATGGCATGAAATTCGAAATTTGGGCGCTGACGCCGCAAGATGCATCTTTGTCAGAAGCGCAGCGGATCGGGTTTTATCGCGCCGCGGTAACACGAAACTTGCTGGTGAAAGCCGGCATCAAACCATCCAGCATTACCACGCAGGTACGCGTCACGGATTTGCGGTCGAAAGAAGGCCACACCGTTCGCGTTGTTATCAAGCCCTGATGTGTAGCAGGAATCGGGAAAGCTTTAAGTCATGGAAAAGAAGATACGTTCTGACCTTCTGAAGATGATCGCGATCATGGTCGGGCTGGTCGGTATTGGCATCTATGCCCGTGACTTCGTGATCGAAGGCATCATGGCGAAGGCAGCCCTGAACCTTTCGATCTTTGCTCTTTTTGGTGTTGCAGCGGGCATTTCCTTTAAGCACGTGCTCGGCCTGAAGAACGAAATTCTCGCCATGAAGGCGTTGAAGATCGACTATGGATCGCAAGAGCAACGTCCAAGCGATCCCTACAAAACGCCGGCAATCGTGTTCAAGGAGCCGCAGCTGCTTGGCCAAGGCTATCGCATGATTGCCGAAGAGATGGGCAAGCAGGAGACGTTGAAGATCTCGGACGCTTCGGCACAGTTGATCCTGCACGATGTGGATATGCGCATCAATGATCGCAAATCGACGCTAATGTACTTCTCGGGCCTGATGGTATTTCTGGGCCTGCTCGGTGCGTTCATGGGCCTGATGAAGACGGTGAGTTCGGTTAGCGATCTGATCGGATCAATGGACCTGAACGGCGGGGCAGACAGCTTCGGCAAGATGATCGAAGGCATGAAGGCACCGCTGAACGGCATGTCGGTCGGCTTTTCGTCATCGTTGTTCGGCCTTTTGACATCGATGGTTCTGGGCGCGCTCGAACGGTTCATGACCGGTTCGATGAAAGTGGTGCGCAATGAATTCGAGCACTGGCTTGCCAACGTATCATCCTTGGAAACGAACGCTTCGGAAGGGGCAGGGCAGGGGCAAGGGTCCAGTGCGGGGATTGTGCGGGCGCTTGAACTTGGCGGGCGCCACTTGCGCGACTTGCGTGAAACCATCCTTGATTCTGCGATGGTGGGCCAGGAAACCAACCGTGCGGTGATGGGGCTTGCCCAATCAATCCAGGTGCTGAACGGTTCACTGGCCCGGATCTATGACCCTGAGCCCTTGTTGAAGCCGATTACAGCCTGTGTGGCAGACTTGGCGCATAACCAGACGGTGCTGGTGCAGCAATTCCGGACCTTGCATGAACAGGCAGCCGAAGACCGGCGCTTCATCCGGGAAACCTTAAGCCAGATGCGCGCCCAGCAAGGGGCGGTGCAGGCCATTGATCCTGAACGCCTGCACGGCCAGCTTGAACACATTGGCACGCTGAACGCGCAATTGCTGGAGGTTGGCCTGGCCACCAATGCGCGCAGTTTAAGCGAAAATGCGCGAACCGGCTGGTTAGGATCGTTTACGCGCTGGATTTTGCGCATCGGCGATGATCGGGCTGTGGCCAAAGCGCGCCGTGAACTGCTGCGCGATATTCGCCATATGAACGCAGCCCAACGCCGTCTGGTCAAGAAGGTGGATGCAACTCTTGGCGATGGCATGGAAAGAATGGGGCAAGAGCGCACGGTGAATGCGCGCCAGTTGGCCCAACTTGCCGGCACAACCGAGGCGAATAGCGAAATTCTGGCCGAACTTTCGCGGCGGCTGAGCAGCATTGAACAGGTGACGGGCCACGATGATAGCTCCGCTTCACCCGCAGCAAGCCTCTATGGTGCGCGGCTGGAGCTGGCGGTACTGCGCCAGCGTTTGCAGGCGGCGCAGGACGATGGTGGCCCACAAACGGATGCATACCGCGTGGTGCCCGAGCCGGAACGGTTGCGCGCAAATGACGGAGGTCGTTCGGTATGATTACTCTAGGCAGCATCTTCAAGCGCAAGCGCAAAGACTTTAGCCGTGCGGCGCGACGGTATAATTGCCGGATCGAGGGCAATCTTGTGGTAGGCGATCGTCTGGTAAACTTTGACGGGATCGTGACCGATTTTTCGAGTGGCGGCGCGCAATTCCGACCCAAACTGTTGTATATCATGGACCGCCGCGATGTGCCGATCACGCTGACCTTTGGCGGTGTTGAAATTGCCGGGCGGATCATGAGCACCAGTCCGGCAGGGTTCGGATTGCGGTTCGATGATCCGATCAGCGAGGCGCAAATCGAAGGCCTGATCGGATTGGCGAACAAGCAGCCCGGGCTGGTGCATTAGGACGTGGCCCAGCCAGACGGGAACCATCCGAACGAGGGCGTTTTTGCCCCTATTTTTGGCATCCGCATTCATACTTAATGTGGCGCGAACCAAGATTAACCACGTCGGTTCATAGCTATTCGCATAGGTTTACTATGCGAGGAAATAACACGTGGTTGGGCAAAAACGGCAAAGTTCGTCTTTCCCTTTCGGAAAAGCGCCGGGTTTGGGCTCTGTCTTGGGGGCCGTTGCAGTAAGCCTGACGGCATCAGGTGTTGTTTTTGCCAATTCAGCGCCTTCGGATTTTGGTGAATTGCCTGACAGGATGGTGGTGGCCGCATCAATATTCACCGATGATGCCACGGTGACCTTTGGTTATGTACCGCCCGCCCGCACGAGCAGTATCGTTATTGCTAGTCCTGCGGCGATTGCCAGTATTGGTGCAGCGCCGGTATCAATCGCCGCCCTGCAAACGGAACCTTTGCTGCCGGGGGCAGGACTGCCGACTTTACCCGAGCTGACGCCCGCGCGAGCGCCTGTGGAAATTGACAAGGAGCTGCCGGCCGTTGCGCCAATGGCGATGACGCCGATCAAGGCGTCTGCAGCGTCTGCCATGGTTGTGGTTGATCCGCAGCCATCTGAAGCCATGGCTTACGATAATCCTGCCAGCAATCCAGATAGAATGGCGGACAGCATATCGGAAAGGCCGCAGGGCATTGAATCGCTGCGCGATGCGATCATTGAGGCGTTGAGGGCGAACCCCGAAATCCAGATCGCGCTCGCCCGGCAGGATGACGCCCGCTACGGTGTGCATGAGGCATGGTCAGGCTATTTGCCCAAAGTTGACATGCAGGTTGCGCTGGGCGGTGAACTGATGGTTCCTTCGACCGGCGACCAGACAATGCTGCGGCGGGCCGAAGGCGTGGTGACGCTGAACCAGAACATCTGGGATTTTGGCACAACGATTAACGACATCAAGCGCGCCCGCGCGACTTATCGCAGTGCGCAATGGGGCACGCGGGAGCGGATCGAGGCGATCTCTTACGAGATCAGCGCGGCGTACCTGACCATGCTTGAGCGCACGAAGCTTATTGCACTGACGGAATCCGAGATCGCGGCGACGCAGAAGATCCTCGATATGGTGGTGATCCAAGAGGATCTGGGGCTGACCAGCTCTGCTGATGTGAGCCGCGCCAAGGCGCGTTTTCAAGTGCTTCAGGCTGAATTGATTGACCGTCGTAGTGCCTTAGCACAGGCTGAAGAGGCCTATCGCAGGCTGACATTACATTTGCCGGGCAAAGTAGTTGATCTGCCATCAACCAACGGCAAACTGCCGACCAATCAGGAAGATGCGGTCGCGTTAATCGATACGCAAAGCCCGCGTTATGCACAAGCCAAGGAAGACCGGCGTTCGTTGGAGCGGCAAAAGGCCAGCCAGACCGGCACTTTCCTGCCCAAGGTCGGGGTCATGGCGCAGGGCAACTGGCGCGATGACGTATCAGGGCCGACCGGATTGAACCGCGATGTGCGGGCGATGGTCACGCTGTCCTACAGCTTCTTCAATGGCGGACGAGACATTGCGGTGCGCAACCGCATTTCGGCGCGTTTGCGCGAGGCCGATTACGAGCTTGACCGCCGCAGACGTGAGGTTGAGCAGGATTTGCGCATTGATTTCAACAGTCTTGCCTTTGCGCGCGAGAAGATTGCAACGATTGAATCTGAAATTGTTGCGGCGGAAAAGACCGCAGATGTTTACCGCCAGCAGTTCCGCGAGAGCCGCCGTTCGGTTTTCGATCTGCTTGATAGCCAGCAAATCCTGCATGCTGCACGCGCGCGGCAATATTCCAACCAGATCGCATTGCAACTGGCCGAGTTTCGCGTGCTGCAAAAGCTGGGCGGCCTGTTTGATCTCCTGAGCTCTGGCGAGCCTTTACCCAACATTGTGGCGCAAAGCCCGCAGCAGACGCGATCAAAGCTCGACTGAAGTATAAGCTTCTAAAATTACAGCAAAAAGTTTGAGTGAGCGCAAGGCTCAAGCGTCAAGTTACTCTCCCTAATTACGGTTAATACCTACGTAGGTGCGAACCAGACCGTAGATGTTTCCGGAGAGACTTGACCAACCAACAGGTTAGGCATTCGGCGAATGGTCAAGGCACGCGAATTCAAAAACGGCGCGAAAGCAACGCTTTTGCCCAAGAATGCTGCGCAGCTTGCGGACGAGGCTGTGCCTGCGGGAGAGAAGCTGAGCCAGGCCGGGCAAGGGTACGGCACGGCCAAAGTGGTCAATCTTGGCGCAGATGACCGGGCAGAGCTTGGTGTTGCCTATGGTCCGTTCAAAGTTGAAATCGTCGATATCGACGCAATCCTGACTTTTGCGGACGGCACGAAAATCATCATTCCGGGCATGGCGCTGGCCGCCTTTTCGGGCCGCAAGCCGTTGCTGGTGTTTACCGACAAAGAGGTGCTGGCCGAAGCATCGCTGTCAGACGTTGGTGAAATCCGCGAGAGTTCGGTTGCCATCGATTTTTCGTTGTCATCGGCAGATGCGGAAAATCCCAGCGACAATGCGGCCAAGGCCGACGGCGAGAAGCCTCCTGCGGGCGGGGCTGTCCAGCCGGGCGATGCAGCCGATGCGCAGCAAAGCGCAGCGGCGCAGGAGGAAAACAACCACAAGTCGGATGCAGAAGCATCGCGCCTGACCGACAAGATCAGCAGCACACAAGCATCAGCCGGTGCACCCGCCAACGTCAATCCGCCGTCGAAAGCTTCGGACACGCCAGCGCCAGACGATGCGCTGGGACCGGCAGGTATCGGCAAACTGGTGCCGACGCTGGAATACAAGCTGTTCAACAAGGAGGGCGTCACCACCACCACCGAGAATGGTGTGACGACCGTGACCGGATCGACCGGTGGTCCGGGCAGTGCGACCAATGCGGCCTTTCCGCAGCAATCGGCCAAAGAGACGATCACCGGTACGGCAAGCGGTGACCTGATCTATGCCGACAGTCAGAAGCAGGCTCCCGAGGGCGCGTCTTTGCGTGTGCTCAAGGTTGAGGCGATGGTGCCTGCGGGCAGTCTCGACTTGCTGCAAATCACGATCCCTTCGCTTCCCGATGGCTATGGCATTGCCAACGGGGTGAAGACCGAGCGTGGCTGGGTGGTTGATATCGATGCGGGCAGCATCGAAAAAGTGGCCACTATGAAGGACGCGACGACCGGCCTTGATGTGCCGGTTCCGGCGTCGCAGTCCCGCTTCACATTCGAACTAGAGTTGCTCTATCAGGTGCCTGCCGACGGGCAGGCCGCAGCATCCAGCGGGTTTCAGGACGAGTTCTTCCTGCCGGTCCAGCTTGGCCTGTCGTCCGATGGCAAGACGGCGGTCAATGCGGTTTCGGTCTCGAGCGCGTTTGGCATCAAGGTTGTGGCCAGCGATGCCGATATGACGGTCAAGAACCCGGTCAGCGGGGATCCGATCTATGTGCTGTTTTCCAACCCGCCGGGCAACGTCATCAATGCTGGCGACGGCAATGACACGATTGTTGCCGGGATCGGTGCCGATGAAATCGATGGCGGCAGCGGCTTTGATATCATCAGCTATGCCAATTCGCGCGACAGCGTTACGGTGGATCTGGGCGCTGGCAAAGGCTCGGGCGGCGCTGCCAGCGGCGATACGTACAAGTCGGTCGAAGGGCTGGTCGGTTCGGCGCAAGGTGATAAGCTGACAGGGGATGGGGGCGATAATACGATAGATGGCGGCAAAGGTGCCGACACGATCGATGGCGGCGCAGGCATCGACAAAGTTGATTATTCCAAAGCTTTCCCGGCGCCTGAAGCCACACTGCCGGTGGCGGGGACAACCCCGCCGGATACTACAGGGCTGGAGATCTATCTTGACGGCACGCCCTCCAAGGGCGGCGAGGCGGAAGGTGACCAGTTAACCGGCATCGAATATGTTATCGGTTCGGGCAGGGATGATACGATCACCGGGGCCGCCGCCAACGAGACACTGGAAGGCGGCGCTGGCGATGATGTTCTGATCGGCGGCGGCGGGGCAGACCGGCTTGATGGCGGTGACGGCGAGGACCTTGCCGATTATTCGGCTGCCACCAGTGGCGTGACCGCTTACCTGGATGGTCGCGCCGGTGAACGCGGCGATGCTCAGGGCGACGTGTTGGCAGGCATCGAGAACCTGAAGGGCTCGGCATTTGACGATGTCCTGACCGGCGATGCTGGCGACAACCTGATCGAAGGCGGTGCTGGTGCTGACCAGATCGACGGCGGTGCAGGCAAAGACACAATTGATTTTTCGGCCAGCACCGTTGCGGTTGAGGTCTATCTTGATGGCCGTATCAGCCGCGGCGGCGATGCGCAGGGCGATACTTACGCCAATATCGAAGTGCTTATTGGTTCGGAATTCGACGACCGTTTGGCGGGCGGAACCGGCGCACAGACCCTGACCGGCGGGCTCGGCGATGATACGCTTGAAGGCGGCGCGGGCGCGGATATTCTGCAAGGCGGCGATGGCACCGATATCGCAAGCTATGCTGGTGCACGCAATGCCGTTACCGTCTCGCTTGATGGCACGCAGCAAAGCGGTGATGCCATTGGCGACGTTTATACGAGCATCGAAGGCCTTGAAGGAACGGCATTTGACGACATCCTGATCGGCAGTGTTAGCGGCGATATCCTGATCGGCGGCGCGGGCGATGATACCTTGCTAGGTGGCGCAGGCGCTGACACACTGGATGGCGGAGCAGGCTTTGACGCGGTTGATTATTCGGCCAGCTTCCAGTCTGTTGACGTGCGCCTTGACGGCACCCGCAGCTTTGGCGGGGATGCGCAGGGCGATGTGATCACCAATGTCGAACAGGTTACCGGTTCAGCCTTCTCCGACACGATACTCGGCAATGCCGACGTCAATCTGCTGGAAGGCGGGGCAGGTGACGATACGCTGACCGGCGGCGCTGGCGCAGATACGCTGGACGGTGGATCGGGCCTTGATACGGCTTCTTACGCTGGCAGTGCAGCAGGTGTTTCTGTAGCGCTGGATGGCTCTGCCGGACAAGGTGGCGATGCGACAGGTGACATTCTGCAAGGGATCGAGAACCTTCGCGGCAGTGCGTTTGACGATAGCCTTTCCGGTAATGAAGATGCCAACGTCCTGACCGGCGGAGCGGGCGATGATACGCTGGTGGGCGGCCTTGGCGCTGATACGCTGGTGGGCGGGGAAGGCCTTGATACGGCGGACTATGCACTGGCCCAAGGATCGGTGACGGTACGCTTGGATGGCAATGCTTCAAGCGGGGATGATGCCGAAGGCGATGTCTTGCGCGGGGTTGAACGCGCCGTGGGCAGCCGTTTTGCCGACGTTCTGATCGGCAGCACCGCTGGCGATGTGCTGGAAGGCGGTGCGGGCGACGATACGCTGCGCGGTGCCGCAGGCGCAGATACGCTAATGGGCGGCGCGGGCCGCGATACCGCAGATTACTCCGATTCAGCAGGTGCCGTTGAGGTTAATCTTGCAACAGGCATCGGCCGTGGCGGCAGCGCCGAACAGGATAGCTTTGATAGCATTGAAAACGTGCGCGGCTCCGATCAGGCCGATACCCTTACCGGCGATGCGGGCGACAACCTGCTAAACGGTGGTTTTGGCAATGATACACTGGCTGGCGGCGAAGGTGCCGATACGCTGCAAGGTGGCGGCGGTTCGGATATCGCCGATTATTCTGCCAGTGCTGCGGGCATCGAGGTTTCGCTATTGGCCGGGACAGCTGCTGGCGGAGATGCCGAAGGCGATGTTCTGGATGGTATCGAGGGTATTCTGGGTTCTGCGTTTGCGGATGTTCTGACCGGCGACACCGGCAACAATTCGCTGGTAGGCGGGGCTGGCGATGATACGCTGACCGGCGGCGCGGGCGCAGATGTGCTGGATGGCGCAGACGGGATCGACACCGCAGATTACAGCACGTCATCATCGGGCATTACCGCTACGCTTGATGGCAATCCCGGGCAAAGCGGCGATGCGCAAGGCGATAGCCTTCGCGGCATCGAACGGCTGATCGGTTCAAGTTTTGCCGACCGTTTGGGCGGCAGCGACGATGCCGATACACTGTTGGGTGGCCTTGGCGATGATACGCTGCAAGGCATGGGCGGAGCTGATGAGCTTGATGGCGGCGGCGGCATCGATATCGCCGATTACTCTGCCAGCGACGCAGCGATTGTGGCAGGGCTTGATGGCCGTGCCAATACAGGTGGCGATGCAGCAGGCGACGTTTACACCAGCATCGAAGGCATCACCGGCTCCAGCTTTGGCGATGTTCTATATGGCTCGGCCAATGCAGATATCCTGCGTGGCGGCGGGGGTGACGACACCCTGACCAGTTCGCTTGGCGCAGATAGCCTTGAAGGCGGTGCTGGCTTTGACACGGGTGATTTTAGCGCATCGACCAGCGCCGTTGATGTTAACCTCCAGAACGGCACTGGCTCTGGCGGTGATGCAGAGGGTGACCAGCTTAGCGGCATCGAACGCATCCTTGGATCCATTTTTGACGACACCCTGACCGGTGGCAGCGCCAGCGACGCACTGCTTGGCGGGGCTGGCGACGATACCTTGCAAGGTGGCGGCGGGGCTGATTTGCTCGATGGTGGTGCAGGGCTTGATACGGTCACTTATGCACTTTCGTCAGCAGGCATCCAACTAACGCTTGATGGCAGCTCGGGCCAAGGCGGTGATGCCGAGGGCGACCGAGTCAGCAATGTCGAGCGCGTTATCGGTTCGCTTTATGACGATACGATCATAGGCGCAGGTGCGGCTGAAGTGCTTGAAGGCGGCGCGGGCAATGACCGGCTTGTTGGCATGGCAGGCGACGATACACTGACCGGCGGCACTGGCGATGATACGCTTGAAGGCGGCGAGGGTGGCGACCGCTTGTTGGGTGGCGAGGGTGACGATGCGTTTAATGGCGGAGCCGGGGCAGATACCCTGATCGGCGGCACAGGTTTTGACACCGCCAGCTACGAGACATCGACAATCGGCGTGACGGTTGCGCTTGATGGTAGCCTTGGCCTCGGCGGCGACGCAGAAGGTGATAACCTGAGCGGCATCGAGCGGCTGGTCGGCTCTGCCTTTGATGACCGGCTTACCGGCAGCTTGAACGCCGATACGCTTGAAGGCGGTGCGGGCAATGATACGCTAGAAAGTGGCGCGGGCGCAGATTTGCTGACCGGTGGCAGCGGCAATGACGTGCTGATCGGCGCTTCGGGAGCCGATACGCTGGACGGCGGTGCCGGTTTTGACACGGTCGACTATACCACATCCAGCGCGGGCATTACGGCTTATCTCAATGGATCAGCCGGGCTTGGCGGCGATGCCACCGGCGATACGCTGCTGGGTATCGAACACGTCATCGGCACCGGTTTCAACGATGTTCTGGCGGGTGCCAGCGCCGATGAACTGCTGCAAGGCGGTGGCGGCAATGATACGCTGATCGGCGCAGCGGGCGCGGATACACTCGAAGGCGGCGCGGGCACCGATACGGCAGATTACAGCGGCTCCGGCACGGCTGTAGACATCGATCTTCAGGCAGGTTCTGCCCAGGGCGGCGATGCCCAGGGCGATGTCTTGTCATCAATTGAAGTGCTGATCGGGTCTTCTGGCGATGACCGTCTGGCAGGCACAAGCAATAACGATACGCTGACAGGCGGGTCGGGCAATGACCTTCTGATCGGCCGTGATGGCAACGATGACCTGCTGGGCAACTTTGGCGACGATACGCTGGATGGCGGCGCGGGTGCAGACGTGCTCGACGGTGGCTCGGGCATCGATACGGTGGATTATACCAGTTCGGCGTCGGCAGTATCGGTCGGGCTTGATGGCACAACCGGTGTGGGCGGCGACGCGCAGGGCGATATCCTTATCAGTATCGAAAACCTGACCGGTTCGGGCTTTGACGATACGCTGTGGGCGGGCAACACGGCTGCTGCGCTGAGCGGCGGTGCGGGTAACGATTCCTTGCGCGGTGGCGCAGGATCAGACCGGCTTGATGGCGGTGCAGGCAATGACACGATCATCGGCGGTGCAGGCGCTGATCGCCTTGATGGCGGTGCGGGCGTTGATACGACCGATTATTCCCAGTCTATCGGCGGGGTTAATGTCGGCCTTGATGGCAGAGTGGGCATCGGCGGAGAGGCTGAAGGCGATACGCTGTTCGGCATCGAAGTCATCGTCGGATCAAGCTTTGACGATAGCCTGACCGCAGGCACCGCCGATAGCACGCTGGTCGGCGGGTTGGGCAATGACACGCTGACCGGCAGCCTCGGCAATGATTCAATGCTGGGTGGTGGCGGCGATGATGTGCTGACCGGCGGCGCAGGCGCGGATACCCTTGCCGGGGGAAGCGGCACAGACACGGCCAATTATGGCACGGCTGGCGCTGGCGTGAACATTGCGCTGGACGGATCTGTCGGTAGCGCGGGCGATGCGCTGGGCGATGTCCTGAGCGGCATCGAAGTGCTGGTGGGCTCTGCCTTTGCCGATACGCTCGGCGGCGGCACGGGAACCGACACGATTTTTGGCGGGCTTGGCAATGACCGTATTCTGGGCAGTGCCGGTTCTGATGAAATCGACGGCGGTGACGGCAACGATCTGGTCGATTACAGCGCCAGTGAAAACGCCGTCACAGTCTCGCTTGATGGTTCGCTCGGGATCGGCGGCGATGCTTCGGGCGATGTGCTGCTTTCGGTCGAAGGCGTGGTCGGGTCGGCATTTGACGATGCGCTTACCGGCGGCACGGCCGACGATACCTTGATTGGCGGTGCGGGAAGTGACCTCTTGCGCGGCAATGCGGGCGCGGATTCGCTGTTTGGCGGGGTGGGTGATGATACGCTGGATGGCGGGGCCGGATCAGATCTTCTGGACGGTGGTGCGGGCGTTGATACGGTTGACTATTCCGCATCCAATGCTGGCGTGCGGGTCAGCGTTGATGGATCGGTCAGCACCGGTGGCGCTGCCGATGGTGACATGCTTCTCAGCATCGAACGCCTGATCGGTTCTTCCTTCAATGACACGTTGCAAGGCACGATTGCTGACGATTTGCTTGACGGCGGATCGGGCGATGACTGGCTGTCTGGCGGAGCTGGGGCTGATACGCTGGATGGCGGTGTTGGTTTTGATACGGCGGATTATTCTGGTGCGGGTGCCGGGGTTACGGCGAGCCTTGCGGCGGGTGCGGGGACGGTTGGTGATGCGGCGGGCGATGTGCTTTCGGGCATTGAGCGGCTGGTGGGTTCGGGGTTTGATGACACGCTGACGGCGGGTTCCGGTGGTTCTGCGCTGGAAGGCGGCGCGGGCGCAGACCGGTTGGTTGGCGGTGCCGGCACCGATACGATGCTGGGCGGCGCTGGCACGGATACGCTGGTGGGCAGCGCGGG
>NZ_LJHY01000057.1 GCF_001295795.1 Novosphingobium sp. AAP83 | reverse complement strand
AACGCATTCTGTATGAGGTATTCTCGGCGCCTGTCTTGATCCAAACGCCAGAAGCCCACCCGATTATGGATGACCGTTGGGCTTTCACTCTCCATTGGCTGGAAACGCGCTGTACCATGTGCTGTCAGAAACTTCGCGACCCGTTCTATCGCCGCGCTATCTTCCGCAGCACCAGCGCCGCCCCGCGCTGTCAGCCACCCTTCAAAGATCTCTTTCGCTGCGCCGGTCGCTTCGCCCGGTTCCCATGGCAGGATTTTGAGCTCGGTTGCAATCTCGCCAGCCATCGCAATGAGGCCAAAGCGCCGGCAGGCTCGCTTCACCTGCCCCGAGGCGTTGGCTGGCTGGCAATCAGTCGCAAAGATGTCGATGCCTTTGCGGATGATCGCAGCCTGCACGTCCAATTGGCCGATCAGGCGCTGCACAAATTCTGGCCCGGCATGGCCATAGTGCTCAGCCGCTGCACTTTTGATTGCGCGCGCAAGCGCATCGCCGTTCGCATAATCACACAGAGTATCAAACAACCCCAGCCCTTTGCCGGCATCGGCTTCAATGTCGAGTATCCGCACCTCTTGCCCGGCCGCAGAACGACGCTCTCGGCCGTCAGATCTGGCATGTTCGGCCAGACTAATCTCGCCAGACGATAGGAAGAACGTCAGCCAACGCCGCGCCGCCTTTGCGTCGCCTGCTTGTGATGCGCGGGATTTGCCGCAGCCATTGGCCAGCATATAAGCGATACCTCCGGCTTCTTTGGCCTCCAGCTGCGCAAGTTCATCCAGTATTAGCAGCGTTTCGTTGGCCTGTTCGGCAATGCCCTCCAGCCCGTTTGCCGTCGCCCGCCATTGGCGCACAAAGGTAGGTGGTCCCCAGATACTTGCCGCTGCCAGCAAGGCGGTAGATTTGCCGATGGATGATTGCCCACGCAAATGGATACCGCCGCCTTCGCCGGCCACGGCCTCAAGCAGCGGCCCGACAAATCCCGCACAAAGCGCAATGGCAATGCGGCTGTTACCGATACCATGACTGGCAACGCCCTTTTGCCAGCCTGCCAAGGTGCCGCCGCTGCGATAACTATGATCAACTGCACCCACGCCCTGATACACAACCAGATCATTGCCGCCGCCTGAGATCGTGCGATCGGGAAGGGCAAATGCGCCATCAGCCCAGCCGACACGCGCCACAGCCCGCGCCCGCCGATCTATCTTGACCGACGCAAAGAAGGTCTGAAGCGCATTTCGAGCCTTGGGTGAAGGTGCGACGTAAAGCCCCCCGTGCATTAAATCTTGCCGAACTTCGCGCCCGTCCCCTGCCAGCGACGAACGGGCAACCGACAATTGGTGCGGCTGGGAATCATCATCCTTCCAACGCAGCAGAATACCCCAGGCCGTGCTATGCTGGTCGCGGGTTTGCGCTACCACTTCCATCGGCCCGCACAGCAAAAGCGGCCCGTTGTCGCCATCCTGGTCTTGAAACAGTCCCTTGGGTGTTAAGTGAAAGCCAAATGGCAGTTGCGGGCCTAAGACTTCCGGCTCGATCACCGGTGCGGCTGTGAGCCGGTCTTGAATAGATTTAACGGTCGCCATCACGAGCGCACCCCTCTCAATTCGTCATTCCAATCTTTGAAACCCGTCAGCGGGCGAATGATACGGACCGCCAAGCCCTGCTTGACGAATGCCTTTGCAGCCTTGTCAGCTGCGCGCGCGCCTGCTTCGTCATTATCAGCACCGATAATGATAGAGCGGATCTCAGGCGGAAATTGCATAGCAGGCAGGAAGGTCGCGCCTGCTGCTACCCAGACCGGCCCACCCATCGTTTCCAGCAGCGACAGGCCGTCTTCAGGCCCTTCGCAAACCGTCATACTGCCAGACGCGTCAAGATCGCCGAGGCGGATTGCGCCCCCTGCCACTTTACCGAGCGACAGTTTGGCCTTGGGCAGGTTGGCTTTTCCGCTGCCATCGTTGCGCAAGTAAATTCGTTGCAGCCCGATAACATCACCTGAAACATCGCGCACCGCAGCCACCAGACACGGCAACGGGTTTGAGTTGCCATAAGGGAGCCGCGAGAAGCGGATATCAGGTGGTATAGGCCGAAAGATGCGCCGCGAAGCAAGATAAGTCTCAGCAAGCGTGCCAGCTGCCGGAATGGCCCTTTCCCATATGGCCTGCGCCTCTGCGGTGCGACTCGCCCGGCTGGCAACGGGGAGGCTCGGCAATTCAACCGTTGGGAGTTCACCCGCGCACAGCACCTTGGCAGCTTCGACCATGCCCACGCGATACAGCCTGGCGACATAATCGAGTACGTCGCCTTCTGCGCCACATCCAAAGCATTGAAAGCGCTGGCCGCCATTATAAATGGTGAAGCTGGGGGATTGGTCTGGGTGGAAAGGGCAGCAGCCCTTCCACTCATTGCCCGAACGCTTGAGCCTTACTTGTGCAGCCGCAATGGAAGGCAGATCGTTGGCGGCGCGGATTGCTTGAATGTCGATCATGCTGAGATGCCTCCTGTCATTCTGATTGCCAGCGTGACCCAAAGTTCGAGGCAGTAACCGCAAGTGCCGATTAGGTGCTGAGCGCGGTGAGCGGAGAGGTTGAGGGATTCTGCGGAAACGCTGACCAAAGCATTCCACAGATCCTGATCGCCATCGGCGGCCCGGTTTTTGTTTCTGGAGCAAGGTTCAGGTGCGCCAGCCAAAGCCTTAATCGTAGCACCACGGTCATGCGGGGAATGCCCAGGTGTTGGAATTACTGCTTGCCCGTGGGAGACCGTTCCCCTGTATTTGCGCACGATAGCGGTTAGATCCACCATGACAAATGAGCCTCTAAACGTTTCGGCGGGGTTTGATCGGTAGCTCGCCGCGCCCCATGGCAAGGCACTCATCGTAATTGTAGAACTCACGACCACCGACGGAGATCGATTTTGGGCCCCACCCTTTCATCTTCCATTCTGCCAAGGTCTTGGGTTCGCGCCCGAGGATGACCCCCGCATCGCGGCGATTTACGCGCCGGTCAGGGAGGATGCGCACTCGGACAAGGTCATCTTCGACTTCTTTCATTGGAACGTTCCCGAATGTTGCGAGGAACGTCTAAATACGCCTATACGAACGTTTCACATAGGTTGACGGATACGTTTCGCGTACGTTTTATGGAAAGGTCTCGATCTTGGGACGACCATCAAAGCCCACTGGGCAAAAAAGAATGCTCATCGGCACACGGTTTGATCCGGACGTTTTCCAACGCTTTACCGCTGATGCTTCGCATTCTGACCGAAGTTTGCCACACGAAGTTGAGTATCGTGCATCGATCTTGGCGGGGGTTAATGAGCCAACGCTGCAGCTGATTAGCCAGTTAATTTCGCGGATCCAGGACTTGGAAAAAGTCACTAAGAAATGCTGGCACGAGGATCTGGAGACCTGGGCTGCGGTCAGCGTGATGTTGAGCGAAGGTCCGATACGCACGGCCAAGCCCCTTTTGCCTGGAGAGGAAGCGGAAATACGCGCTGCGATCGTGCCCATAAGAGAGATTTATGATCGGCAATGCGCACTGGTAACTGAGATCGCCAGCGCTGGCGCCACTGTCGTTGACTTTGCTTGGCCAACTGTTGGCCGAGGGCTGGGCATGCCACCACGTCATACAGAAAAAGCAGCAATCAGCGCCATAAAGGACGAGAAAGCAAAGATGCGCGCGTTAAGCGCACATGCTGAACTGCAGAATCTGGATCAACTTCGAGCTGAGGCGATTCAGTCAGCGAAGGAGGTCATGATGGCGTACGCTGAGACAGAGAAATTGGGCCGTAGCCTTTGGCAACGAATCACTAACGATGAAACCCGCCAAAGGAGAAATCGTGGAGAAGAAATGCGTGTAGATGAACTAGTTTGGTTGTTTGTCCGATGGCTCTGAAATTCACTCGCCTCACTCGCCCGGCAATCCGTAACCTCAACTCCGGTCAGCGCATTAATGAGCACGGAATCAGCGCTGAACGCTTGAATAGCGGTGACCTCCGCTACTGCATCAACATTATGGTGGATGGCCAACGCATCCATCGTGTTGTCGGTCGGGAGAGTGAAGGTGTCACACGTGAACAAGCTGAACGTACGATCGAGGCACTTCGGACTAAAGCACGCGAAGGGCGTTTCGACCTGCCAAGTGGCCGCAAGGTGCATCGCACATTCCAGAATGCCGCCAGTGAATATCTGACGCAGATAGAACACCACCCTATGCATGGCCGGAATATTGGACCCAAGCGCCGCCACTTGCTCGAACGCCTTGCCCCCTACTTCAAGGGGCAACGCCTAGACCAGTTAACCGATTTCAGTATCTCGCAATACGTTAAGCAGCGCCGCGAAAACGGAGCCGCCACCGCAACCACTAATCGCGAGCTTTCGAGCCTTAGCCACTTTCTCAATCGTGCAGTGGAATGGAAGTGGATACGTGCCGACCAGAAACCCAAGATTCCTAAAGGCGAGGAGGCTCGGAAAAAGATCGTTGTTCTCACTGACGATGACAAACGCGCTTTAATGCAAGCAGCCCTCGCAGATCAAGATCCACTCACTTGGATGTTCACTGCCATCGCAATGGGCACTGGCATGCGCCACAGCGAAATACTACGCGTCCGATGGGAAGATATCGACCATGTCAACCGACGGATCTACATCGGCAAAGCCAAAGCCGGTCAGCGCGAACAGCCCATCCCGGCAAGCCTCGCCGCCTTATTGGGGAAAGAGCACAAGCAACTCGGTGAGCCAAATGCCTGGCTGTTCCCCACAAGCCGCAAGGGCGCGAAGCATGAACACCGCCAGCAGATGAGTGAGCAGTTCCGCCGGGCTGTTGAACGTGCAATGCTTGACCCTGGCAAGGTCACACCTCACGTGATGCGACACACTGCCATCACGGGATTGATCAAAGAAGGCGTAGACCTCCCCACTGTGCAACGAATCAGCGGGCATAAGACCCTCGCAATGGTTCTGCGATACACCCACCTCTCAGATGACCACGTCGACCAATCAGTTGCAAAGATGGACGCTGCTTTTTCTGCCGCGATTGCACCAGAATTACACAAACCACTTATGCCGTAGGTTCGCGAAGCAACCTAGTTTACCCAAAAACCCTGTAAATGCTTGGTGCGGACGGCGGGACTCGAACCCGCACGATCAAAGATCAAGGGATTTTAAGTCCCTGGCGTCTACCATTCCGCCACGTCCGCATGCACAAGCCGCGCTTGCCACAGCAAGAAAGCCGCCGCAACTTTCCGTTGCAGCGGCTCGTACATCTTTGTGTGGGCAAACGATGCGTTAGTCGGCGTTAAGCCGCACGCGCATTTCTTTGCCGGCCTTGAAATAGGGAACGCGCTTGCCGGGAACTTCAACGGTTTCGCCCGTGCGCGGATTGCGGCCCTTGCGCGGATCGCGATCCCGCGTCGAGAACGCGCCAAAGCCACGAAGCTCAACCCGTCCGCCATCGGCCAGACGCTTGGCAATTTCGTCAAAGAACACGTCAACCACGCGCTCGATTTCCTCGCTGCGCATATCCGGGCACTCTTTTGCGAGCGCCTGCAACAGCTCCGACCTAATCATCCGATACCCTCCGCCAGACGCTATGGCTGCGTCCCCCGTGTTGACGACCCCTGCGCTCATACCCCCGTAAAAACGCATTAAGTATTCCTGCCACGCCAGAACGGGCTTTACAATCGCTTGATTCCGCCTTCAGTCCATCAAATTGAACGGATTTAGGCCAATTCACCCAAATCTTTTAACTTTAGGCCTAATAGTTGCATTCGAATGGTAATGGCTGGCCATTCTTCCGTTAGGAATGATTCGCGCTCGCGCGCGCGCAACGCTGCAACGGCCCCGTCTGCAACAAACATCCCGATCCCCCGCTGGACCGTCACCAAACCTTCATCCTGAAACTGTTGGTAGGCCTTGGCGACCGTCAAAGGGTTGGCACCTTGCTCTGCCGCAAAGGATCGCACCGAGGGCAGCATCGTACCCTCGGCAAAGCGCCCTTCAAGAATGCCCACACATATGTGATCTCTCAAGCGCAAATAGATCGGACGACCGGGATTGTTCATAGGTGATGCACTGCCATAATACAGCAATGCACGCAACGCTTGCGTCAGAGAACATAACAGGGCCTCGGCTATACCGCAGGCCAATTGCAGCGCAGACTGGTTACGATTGAAAATAGTTTCTTGCCAGCCCCGTTCATGCCACTAAAGCGCAAGATGCTGCGCCCGGGAGAGGCGCTTGACACTTGGCACCAACGACGAGAACACTCGCCCTTATGGCTTCGGACAACACCAGCGCCCCTATCCCTGCCCAGCCGACCCACGGTGATTGGTTTGGCCATCCCGCGCAGTTGAAGCGCCTGTTCACCACAGAAATGTGGGAGCGTTTCGGCTATTACGGCATGAGGGCGATCCTGACGCTCTATCTCGCCAAGCATTTCCTGTTCAACGATACCACCAGCACCGGCATTTATGGCGGCTTCACCGCGCTGGTCTATCTCACCCCGCTGATCGGCGGGCTGATCGCCGACCGGTATCTGGGATCGAAACGCTCGGTGAAATTCGGCGCAATCCTTATGGCACTGGGCTATTTCATGCTGTGCTTTGGCGGCGAGGCGGCCAAGCCATATGCCACGATTGAAGGCCAGCGTTACGAGGTCAGCGTAACCGAAACGGGCGGCACCGAAGTACGCTCGCTCGAAATGGGCGGACAGCGCCTGCAAATCGTTGGCAATGATGACAAATCAGTTTCGCTGAAAGCCGCCGATGGCTCCGAAGCCCGACGGATTGCGCCCGGCGGTTTTGAATCCGATGGCGAACGCTCGCCCTTCCATGTCGCGCTCATGCTGGTCGGCTTGTCGATTGTCACGGTTGGCAACGGCTTTTTCAAACCCAACATCTCAACCATGGTCGGCACACTTTATGCCGAAGGAGACCGGCGGCGTGATGCGGGCTTCACCATCTTTTACATGGGCATCAACCTCGGCTCGCTGATCTCGCAGTTCTTCTGCCCGATCCTTGCCGAAGCGGTGGGCTGGTGGGCAGGCTTTGGCCTGGCCGCGCTGGGCATGACCTTCTCGTGGCTGCTGGTGCAGTTCGATGGCGGGCGGCTGAACGGCTATGGCGAACGTCCGGTCGGTGCCGACGCTAGCAAGGATTGGCTAATCTATGGCGCGGCGCTGGTCTGTGTGCCGCTGTTCTGGTTCCTGTTCATGAACCTGATGGCCTATGTGCCGCCTCAGGCTGGTGAAGGTATCGCGGGCTATTTTCTCGGCCTGCCGATCATGGGCAAGCTGATGTTCGGCACCTTCCTGATTGCCGTGCCCGGCATCCTGATCTGGGCATTGACCGCGGGCAACCGCGTAGAATTCCAGATGATGGTCGCCGCGATGGTGCTGATCGTATTCAACACCGTGTTCTGGACCCTGTTCGAACAGGCTGGCTCCTCGCTCACCCTGTTTGCCGAACGCAATACCATGCTGGAAGTGGGCTGGACCCGCCCGCTGTTTGCGATGTTCCGCGATATTCCGGCCAGCTATTACGCGTTCTTTGCTGTGCTGTTGGGCGGCTTGTGCTGGGCGCTGGCGTGGTTCTTTGGCCATGGCGAAGTGCCTGCCACGCGCCGCAAACTGAATATCGGCTTTGGTGTGGTGATGGTCTCGGGCTTTCTGGGCATGGTCTATGCCCGCGCGCAAGGCTTCGGCGATGATCCGGTCTATGTCATGCCCGCAGGCCAGACGCAGATCTTCAACGCGCTGTTCATCGTCACGCTTGCCCCGCTGTTCAGCGTGATGTGGAACGCCATGGCGCGGCGCGGGTTAGAACCATCGATCCCCGTCAAGTTTGCAGTGGCGCTGATGGGCGTTGGCGGCGGCTTCCTGCTGCTGGTGTGGGGTTCGCAATTCGCCGATGCGCAGTTCAAAGTCGGGCTGTTCTGGCTGGCTGGCCTTTATCTGATCCATTCGATGGCCGAACTGTGCATCTCGCCCGTCGGTCTTTCGATGATCACCAAGCTTTCGATGGCGCGCATTGTCGGCATGATGATGGGTGTGTGGTTCCTGTCCATCGCGGTTGCGCAATATGTGGCGGGCTTGGTCGCACAAATCGCCAGCGTGGAAACGGTTGGCGGACAAGTGACCAACCTCAAGGTCAGCCTTGAAACTTATGTCGGCGTGTTCACCACGATCGGATGGATTTCGGTCGGTATCGGGGTGGTGCTGCTGGTCGTCGCTGTACCTTTGAAAAAGCTCATGCACGGGGTGACTTAGGCTTTGTTACCCGCCTTCGAGATATCCCGCGCGCCGGCGCAGCCTGTGTCACTGCGCACAGCACCCTTCCGAAATGTCCACTATGGTCCCATCTTGGGCCAATGCGGGCAGACATGGCGTTAACTTTGGGATAAGCGCTGACCAAACCACAAGGCCTAAGGCTAAAGATAGGCCCCGGTCGGTTCTTAAAAATTTTCAAGAACCTCGATTCGATTTTGGATGCCGATAAATATAAACGCAGGGTATATTTGCGATGCCGATAGATAGCTCGATCATGCATTTGGTCATCGCCATGGCCAGTTTTGTGCTCTCGCATTTTCTTATGTCGGGGCCATTCCGTCAGCGGCTGATTTCGGCTTGTGGCGCGAAATCGTTTCTGCTGGTCTATTCGGTAGTGTCGCTTTGTGCATTCGGCTGGGCGGCAGTCGCATTCGATAGGGCAGCCCACACAACACCGCTGTGGAACGGCATGCACCCGCTTGCATGGACCATCGGCAGCCTGCTGACGATCACCGCCACGGCGCTGATCTTGCCCTCGTTTGCGCGCAACCCAGCCTTGCCAGGCGTAAAGGCTGCGGGGCTCGGCACCGTCATTCCATCGGGCGTGTTCGTGATCACCCGCCACCCTATGATGTGGGGCTTCAGCCTTTGGGCGCTGGGGCACATGATCGTTGCACCCCAAGCGCGAGTGATCATTTTCATGGGCGCGCTGATCCTGCTGGGGCTGCTGGGCTCACACTTTCAAGACAAGCGCAAACTCGCCCAAAACACCCGCGAATTTGGACCATGGCAACGCAACACGTCCTTCTGGCTCAATGTGCGCAGGTTCGGAAATATCGGCATAGTATGGCTGATCGCTGTCATCCTGTGGTTCATCGCCACAATCATTCACTGGGAAGCGTTCGGCATCCCGGCAGGCATCTGGCTTTTGCTAGGAGCCTGATCCAGAAGTCGCCGCCAACAGTCACTGGTTAATGACTGGCGAGGGATTTTTTGTGCTGATGAGAAGCGATTGACGCCGCGATGCGGGTCAAGCGTGGCAAAAATCGCGACGAAATCAGCGCGGAAACGCACCGCCAGGCCGACCCGGGAACTTCTGGATCAGGCTCTCTAAGCTAGCGCTGCGTCAATCCCGGCGCTGTTGTGGCGCAAAGCCTTCAGCACCGTTTCCACGATATGGGGCGCATTCAGACCGGCTTGGTCATACTGCTTATCAGGCGCGTCCTGATCCTGGAACGCATCAGGCAAACGCATCGTGCGGATTTTCAGGCCGGCATCAGTCAGCCCCTCGTCGCTCGCCAAAGTCAGCACATGCGCGCCAAGCCCGCCGATGGAACCTTCCTCGACCGTGATGATTACTTCGTGCGTGGCCATCAACTGGCGGATCAGTGCTTCATCCAGCGGTTTGGCAAAGCGCAGATCGGCCACGGTGGTCGACAGGCCCTTGGCCTCCAACTGGTCAGCCGCCTTCATCGCTTCGGCCAAACGCGTGCCAAGCGAGAGCAGCGCCACCTTTGAACCGTGGCGGACAATCCGGCCCTTGCCGATTTCCAGCCGCTCCAGCACCTCGGGCATCGCAACGCCGGTGCCGTTGCCACGTGGATAGCGGAACGCAATTGGCCCGCTATCGTGGCAGGCTGCGGTATACGTCATGTGCGCCAGTTCGGCTTCATCAGCGGCGGCCATCACCACCAGATTGGGCAGCGTTGCCAGATAGGTAATATCAAACGATCCGGCATGGGTCGCGCCATCGGCCCCGACCAGTCCCGCACGGTCAATCGCAAAGCGGACCGGCAGGTTCTGGATCGCAACATCATGCACGACCTGATCGAACGCGCGTTGCAGGAACGTCGAATAGATCGCGCAGAACGGGCGCATGCCTTCGGCAGCAAGCCCTGCGGCAAACGTCACCGCGTGCTGTTCGGCAATACCAACGTCAAACGTGCGATCAGGGTGGGCCGTGGCAAATTTATCGACGCCGGTGCCGCTGGGCATCGCCGCCGTGATCGCGCAGATGCGTGGATCATTATCAGCCAGCTTGGCCAGCGTTTCGCCAAACACGTTCTGATAGGCAGGGGCGCTGGCCTTGGCCTTCACCTGCTCGCCTGTACCCACATCGAACTTTTGGACACCGTGATACTTGTCAGCCGCCGCTTCTGCGGGGGCATAACCCTTGCCCTTTTGCGTCACCACATGGATCAGGCACGGGCCTTCGGCCGCATCGCGCACGTTTTCCAGTATCGGAATAAGCTGGTCGAGATTGTGGCCATCGATCGGGCCAACATAATAGAAGCCCAGCTCTTCAAACAGCGTGCCGCCCATTGCCATGCCACGCGCAAATTCATCGGTCTTGCGCGCAGCTTCGTGCAGGGGCCGCGGCAATTTGCGCGACAGCCGCCGGATGATTTCACGCATGCTCAGGAACGGCCGCGATGATACCAGCCGCGCAAGATAGGCCGAAAGCCCGCCCACCGGCGGCGCAATCGACATGTCGTTGTCGTTTAGGATCACGACAAGGCGGTTGCCCGCAGCTTGCGCATTGTTCATTGCTTCATAGGCCATGCCCGCGCTCATCGCACCGTCACCGATCACGGCAATGCCCCGGCCCGGACGGCCTTTCATCTTGTTGGCAATAGCAAAGCCCAGCGCTGCCGAAATCGATGTAGACGAATGCGCGGTGCCGAACGGGTCGTATTCGCTTTCGCTGCGCTTGGTAAAGCCCGAAAGCCCGCCTGGCTGACGCAAGGTACGGATGCGGTCGCGCCGTCCGGTGATGATCTTGTGCGGATAGGCCTGATGGCCAACATCCCAGATCAACCGGTCTTCAGGCGTGTTGAACACGTAATGCAAGGCCACGGTCAATTCCACCACGCCAAGGCCCGATCCGAGGTGACCGCCTGTGGTGCCTACTGCCGAGATCATTTCGGCGCGCAGTTCATCCGCCAGCTTTCGAAGCTGGGTCGGCGCAAGCATGCGGAGGTCTGCGGGATTATCTACCGTGTCGAGCAACGGTGTCGCCAGTACTGGACTCATTTTTCGTCTCTACACCGTTGCAATCATCGTGTCGAACTTCCCGTATAAGCAAACTGTGATCGTTGAAAAGGGCCTTGAACCTTAACCCGCATCGCCGTCGCCACAGCGGCTGCACAAGCCGCGCAGTTCCACCACCGGGCGTACTTCGGCAAAGCCTGATCCTTGCGCCGCCGTGCGCAATGCTCCGGTCAGGCTATCGTCATCGATATGCGTCACCGCGCCGCAGGTATCGCAGATCAGGAAGATGCAATCGTGGCGGCATCCCGGGTGGCTGTTGGCAACATAGGCATTCGCGCTTTCGATCCGCCGCGCCAGATTGGTGCGCACGAACAGGTCGAGGATGCGGTACACCGAATTGGCCGCAACGCGCTTACCCCGGTCCAGCCCCACACTTTCGGCAATATCATAGGCAGACGCCGGTTTTTCGCGCGCGGCCAGCGCGGCAAAAACATCGGCGCGCATATCTGTCCACTGCTCGCCCGCATCGACAAGCGCATCTCGCGCGGCGTCAACCAGCTTTTCGCCAGCGAAATCGTGATGGTGATGATGCCCGGACATGAAGCGTAGATAGAGTGCGCTTGCCTGAAGCGCAAATCAGTTGCGCGTAAACACCGACTTATACAGATCCGGGAACATCCGCTTCAGCGCGGCCACCTTGGGCGCGTCCCAGCGGCGGATATAGCCATGCATGGGGTTGTTAATCATGAAATCCTGATGATAAGTCTCGGCAGGGTAGAACGCCTTGTAAGGCTCAACCGCCGTCACCACCGGCTTTTTCCACAAGTCTAACCGCCGTAACTGCGCGAGATAACTGGCGGCGACGCGCGCCTGTTCCTTGTCCATCGGCACCAGCGCATTGCGATATTGCGTCCCGTGATCAGGGCCTTGATAATTGAGCTCGGTCGGATTGGCGCCCACTGCAAAGAACACCCGCAGCAATTGGTCATAGCGGATTTTGGCGGGGTCATAGGTAACGCGCACCGCTTCGGCATGGCCCGTGCGGCCCGTGCCCACCGTATCGTAAAACGCGTCTTTCTTCGTTCCGCCGTGATAGCCTGAAACGACGCTGGTCACGCCCTTCAGATGGCTAAACACACCCTCGATGCCCCAGAAACAGCCGCCAGCAAACACGGCGACTTTCTTGCCCGGTGCCTCATTGGCTTGAACCGTAGCGGCAGGCGTTGCCATCACCCCTTCGGCAAGCGCGGGCTGCTGGCATGCCGCCATCACGACTCCGACCGCGATCAATGCGGCAAAGGCCCGCCGTGGCATGTTACTTGGAATCCTGTTCGGCAGAATCCGAAGACGCAAACGCAGTGGCCCCGGCGGTCAAGCCCATCACAGCTACGCCCATCAGAAAACCGAAGGCGAGGGAACGGAATAAATCAGGCTTGAACAGGCCCATCGTCGTGCTTTCAATCTGCGGATCGTTAAGGTCAAACCCATGCATCCCGCATGCCACCTTAATGTGCAGTGACGCCATGCATAGGTACACTTTGTTGCCGAGACTCTTGCCGCAAAGCGTTGCCTGTGCACGACAGGATGATTCTATGGCCGCAATTGCACCCAGACCGGAGCATGATCGCTGGCTTTTTCCCGCCCGCGATAGTCCTTATCCACGCCCGCTGCGATCAGCCGGTCGGCCAGTTCGGGCGAAAGCAGCGCGTGATCGATACGGAAGCCGTGGTCGCGCTGCCATGCGCCCGCCTGATAGTCCCAGAATGTCCAAACCCCGCCCTGCGGATTGAACAGGTTGATCGCATCGGTCCAACCATCGTTGAGCAAGCGGGAATAGGCATCGCGCGATTCAGGCTGCATCAGCGCATCATCGGCCATCGCCTTGACCGAATAGGTGTCCTTGTCTTCCGGGATCACGTTATAATCGCCAATCACCAAAGCGGGCACTTCTTCAGCCGCAATCTGCGCCATGCGGGTGCGCAACCGGTCCATCCAGCGCAGCTTGTAATCAAACTTTGGTCCGGGCTGCGGATTCCCGTTGGGCAAATAAATGCACGCCACGCGCACCCCGAACGCATCGGCCTCAAGATAACGCGAATGCTCGTCCTCGGGCTCTCCGGCCAGTCCGCGCTGCACCTCTACCGGCTTTTCACCATCGGCCAGGATCGCCACGCCGTTAAAGCCCTTTTGCCCGTGCCAGATCGCGTGATAGCCAATCTTTTCAAACTCGGCGGCGGGAAAGCCCTCGTCCTGCGTCTTGATCTCTTGCAAACACGCCACTGATGGCCGCGTTTCCTCCAGCCATTCGAGCAAGCGTGGCAAACGGGCCTTGATCCCGTTGATGTTAAACGATGCAACTTTGATCATATGGCGAAGGAAGAACCGCATCCACAGCCAGAGGCCGCTTGCGGGTTGCTCACCCGGAACGCCGCGCCGCCCAGCGATTCGACATATTCCACCACAGAGCCTTCCAGCAGGCCAAGACTGACCGAATCGACCAGCAGCTTTACGCCATCGGTTTCGGCGATGGTATCATCGCCTTCAGGCGCATCGGCCAAACCAAACTTGTATTGAAAGCCCGAACAGCCGCCCCCTTCAACCGACAGCCGCAAGATCGCAGGCTTGTCCTGCTTCACGGCAATAGCGGCAACGCGTGCGGCGGCGCTGGGGGCGAGCGAGATGACGGGTTCAGACATAAGCCCAAGATAGGGGTTCTGCGGCAAAACCTCAACGCCTGAACCGAATAGGTCCGATCTTAGCGATTACGCTCGTCTTCAAGCCGGTCTTCAATCGATTCATCGTGGCCGGTGCCGCTCGACAGAAACACCAGACCCATCAAGGCCGCCATCAGCATAATCGTCAGCCCAATGCCCAAAGCGGTGGCGACATAAAGGTGGATTGAGGCAAAGCCGACCCATGAATAAACCAGCCCCGAAACCGCAAGCACCACCACGGCTGCGAACGCGCTCATCCACTTCATAATCAGGCGATACCGCGCCCACGCAAAGCTGGCGTTGATCGGATCGTCCAGTGGAGAATGGCCTGCCATCGTTGTGGTCCTTTGCGCGCCCCGAGTGGAATGGGGAAAATGGTGAAGGCAAATGCTTTCGCAAGGGCCGAATCAGTGTCATGATCCAACAGGGAGCACTGTGGAACGCAAGACGCCCATAGGCGCATGCGCGGCCATCAACCCTATGGAGGATGCCATGACAATTGCCCAGGTTATAGCCGGACGCGGCGAAGTGTGGAGCTGCAACGCTGACGACAACGTATCCGATGCCATCACCATGCTCGCCACCCACAAAATCGGCGCGCTGCCCGTGCGCGATGGCGAAACCGGTGTTGCGGGCATCTTTTCCGAACGTGACATGATGCGCTGCCTGCACAAGCATGGTGAAGCCGCCTTGCACATGAAGGTGCGCGACATGATGACCGCACCGGTCATCACCATCTCGCCCGGCACCACCGTGCTCGAAGCACTCGCCCTGATGACCCAGCGCCGCTTCCGCCACTTGCCCGTTGTCGATAACGGCACGATGGTCGCCTTCGTCTCGATCGGCGATCTGGTCAAACACCGCATCGACAAGATCGAAGCCGAAGCCGCCGCGATGCGCGATTACATCCGGCAGGCTTAAAGCAAGTGCGGCCTGTCAAGTCAAAGTCGAGACACCGCACGGAAAAAGGTCTGAACGCAGAGCTGATCCCTGAAACAAAGTCAGCGCGACGGGGCGGCCTTACCGCCCCGGCATCAGCACAAAACCTCAGCCCAAACGCGCTGCCACCAGTTCCTGCAAGTCGGCTTCTGGCCGCGCGCCATAGTGCGAGATGATCTCTGCCGCGCAAATCGCGCCCAGCGTCAGGCAATCGGCCAGCGAACGCCCGCGCACATGGCCAAACAGGAACCCTGCGGCAAACAGGTCGCCCGCGCCTGTCGTGTCGATCACCTTGGCGACGGGTTCAGCCGGAACATGGGCGCTTTCGCCGCCGCTCACGGCATGGGCGCCGTTTTCGCTGCGGGTGACGACCACCGTCGGCACTTTAGCGGCAAGCTGCGCGAGCCCTGCGTCAAAGTCGTCGAGGCCTGTCAGCGCGGCCAGTTCGTGTTCGTTGGCAAACAGGATGTCGATCTCGCCCGCTTCGATCAGCGCGCGGAAATCATCGCCATGGCGTGAGATCACAAAAGCGTCTGACAGCGTGAACGCGACTTTGCGGCCCGCATTGCGTGCTGCGGCAATCGCGCGGCGCATCGCCTTGCGCGGCTCTTCGGGGTCCCACAGATAGCCTTCCAGATAAAGGATACTCGCCGCCGCAATCGTCGCATCCTCCAGCGCGGCTGCGGGCAGGAATTGCGATGCACCCAGAAAAGTGTTCATCGTACGCTGGCCATCGGGCGTCACGAAAATCAGGCAGCGGGCGGTCGGCGGATCGCTTTCGCGCGCGGCTGTATCAAAGGCGATGCCGCCTGCGCGAATGTCATGCGCGAAAACTTCGCCCAGCTGGTCATTGGCAACCTGTCCGATAAACGCGCATTTCGCACCAAGCGCGGCCAAGCCTGCCAAAGTATTGGCGGCTGATCCGCCCGAAATCTCGCGCGCAGGCCCCATCGCATCATACAATTCGCGGGCACGATCCGTATCTACCAGCGTCATTCCGCCTTTGGCCAGCCCAAGCTGTTCGATATCGGCATCATCACAAGGTGCCATAACATCGACGATGGCGTTGCCGATGGCGATGACGTCGTAAAGCGGTTCGGACATTTGGCGTTGGCCCCATTCTATGCATTGCATGAGTGCAGATTGGCATTTTGCCTAGCGACTTCGCCGGATGGCGGCAAGCGTTGCCCACACACGCCCAACCGCGCACATGATACGCCGGATGGTTGGGTTAGGCGTTGACCATAAGTCGCGCGCACGCCATTCCAGCTTCCGTGATTATGCGCTTCAAATATTGTGCCGTTGCTCTTGCCGCGCTCCTGCTGGCGTCCTGCGGTGGCAGCGGGAGTGGATCAGTTGGCCGCGCTCCGGTCCGCTCGACCCCGCCGCCAGTGCGCACAACCCTGCCCCGCCCCGGCCCCATCGTGCGACCATCGGCGCAAATCCAGACAATCCCCGGCCTTGAAAGCGTGATCGGTGCCGATGCGCTGCAATTGGGTCGCCAGTTCGGCACGCCCCGGCTTGATGTGATCGAAGACGATGCACGCAAGCTGCAATGGACCGGCACCGCCTGCATCCTGGACGTCTATCTCTATCCGCAACCCGGCTCTGCACAGGCGACCGCCACATATGTCGATGCAAGGCGCGGCGATGGCCGCGATGTGGATCGCGCAGCCTGCGTCGCTGCGCTCAGGACGGCGCCGTAACCGCGCTAACCGCTTCACGAACACGCTCCAGAACCGCGCGCGCAGGGTCGGTTTCGCCCAAAATCGCGAATGTTCCGTTCATCGCAAACACGCAATGGCCATGAACGGTCGCCAATAAGGAACGCGTCAAAGCTTCGGCGTCAGCTTTGCGCTGTTCGGGAAGAGCCGCGCGCACCTCAGCCACCACGATGTCAAAAATCGCGCGCACTTGCGCCTGATAGGCTTCGGGCGGGCTGGTATCTTCGGGCAGGCGGAAATCATAGATGGCGGCCCATGCGTGGCGGTGTCTGCCCGCAAATTCGAAATAGGCTTCAATCGCCTTGGCCAACCTGTCACCTTGCGATTGAGCCAGCCGCCGCTCAAGATGATCGCGCCACAATGCCAGCGTGCGCCCGTTAATCGCCAGAATCAGCGCGTCATAACTGCCAAACACATTGTAAATCGTGCCAATCGAATAGCCGATGCGCTTGGCCACCTCGCGCGCCGAAAAGTGCGCAAAGCCCACCTCCTCCATGTGGCGATAGCCTGCTTCCACGATAATCTCGCTCAATTCTGTGCGGCTATGATCTGACCGCCGTCCCATTGCTTGCGCCCTTGTTCCAACTGGTTCGGCTTGCTCTACCTGCTAAACTGAACACCGTCTAATAAAACAATTGAACGCCGCTCAATTGTGCGATACACCCCCGATTCGAATAGGGGAATCGGGTCATGGAATTGATCGTCACATTGCTGGTGTTCGTCGGGGGCGGATTGCTGCTCAACACCCGTTCGCGGCTGTCGCGCACCGAACACCGGTTGCTGCTGGTCGAAAACGAACTGCGCCGCCGGATCGCGGCCGAAGCACAGCCTGTTCCACGTGAAACGCCCGTCGCTCAGCCAGCGCCAGCGGCACCGCCTCCACCTGTCGAAAAAACCATCCCCCAGCGCGAAAGCCGCGCCAGCGTGCCTGTCGTGGCCAAAGCCGCGCCGGAACCGGTGCAACAAGCTCCTGCGCATGTGTTTCATCAACAAACGCCAGAACCCGCCCGCGCCAAAACCGGCCCCGCGTTCAATTTCGAAGACCTCTTCGGTCGCAAGCTCCCGATCTGGGCGGGCGGGATCACGCTGGCCATCGCAGGCGTGCTGATCGTCAAATATGCCATCGACACAGGCTTTTTCGGGCGCATCTTCACCCCCGGCGTGCAGGCCATCTGCGGTGTCCTGTTCGGCCTCGGCTTGATCGGCGGCGCGGAATGGGCTTGGCGCAAGCAAGAACAAGTCGCCGATCCGCGCGTCGCCCAGGCGCTATCGGGCGCGGGCATTTCCACACTCTATGCCGCCCTGCTCGTCGCGCACAGCCTCTACGGCCTGATCGGCCCGATGACCGCCTTCCTCGGCCTCGCACTCGTCACGGGCGGCGCGCTGTGGCTGTCACTGCGCCATGGCCTGCCCTCGGCGCTGCTCGGCCTTGCCGGTGGCCTTGCCGCGCCTGCGCTCACCGTCGGCCTTGATGCCAACGTCCCGCTGCTGGCGGCCTATCTCGGCTTCACCATCGCGGGCCTCGCCGGTGTCGCCCGCGTGCAGCGCTGGCCGTGGCTTGCCACGATCGCGCTGGTCGGCGGTGCAGGCTGGAGCTTGTGGCTGATCATCGCGGGCAAAGCCTTCGGCCTGATCGGCGCGCTCTCGATCTTCGGCTTCGTCGCGCTGCTCGCACTGCTGATCCCGCTGCTCGTGTTCACCGACAACACCCGGCGCATCACACGCGCCCTCTCCGCCATCATCGGCGCGGCGCAATTGGGCCTGCTCGTCGCACTAGGCGGGTTCCAGCCGCTCCACTGGGGCCTCTTCGCCCTGCTCGCCAGCGCGGGCCAGTTCCTGGCGTGGCGCGAAAAGGAGCACGACCTCTCGATCATCCCCACCACCAGCGCCGCGCTGTCGTTCATCCTGCTGATGGTCTGGCCCGCGCCAACGATGGCTACGCTCCTCACCGTCGCAATCGTGCTAGCCTCCATCCATGCAGGACCGCTCCTCGCGCGGTTGTGGAAAGCACCGGCGACGCTCCAGCGCGCCATCGAACTGTCGGGCATCGCACTGGCCGCCCCGATCCTCGCCCTGCGTCATGTCAATTACCCGAGCGATACCGCAACCACACTGGCATCGCTCGGCGGCGCAGCGCTCGTCTTCGCCAGCGCGGCGCTGGGCTGGAATTGTGCAGACCGCCGCCAGGACAAACGCTTCGCGACGCTGATCGCAACCGGGGCCCTCCTGATAACCTCGGCGATCTGGTGCACCCTGCCCAACTGGCAAGCCCCGCTCGGCGTCATGGCACTGGCCTGCGCTCTGCTGGCCTTTGCCCCGCGCACCGGCGATCATCGCATCGAACCGATTGCAGCAAGCTTCGGCGGACTGTCGGTGCTAATGCTTCTGGCAACGACCATGCCGGACCGCTCGATGGAAATCGCCGCCCTGTTCGGCGATTCGGCAAACCCGTTCAGCGCACAATCCCTGCTGCGCTGGGCAGGCATGACGCTTGGTGCGGCTTTCCTCGCCGCCTTTGCAAGAACCGGCAAAGTCGGCCGCGCCTCGGAAGCTGCCGCAACCCTGCTCGCCTATGGAGCATTGGCCCAAGTCCTTCCGCCAATCGCCCTCCCCCTCGCCGCCCCGCTCGGCCTTCTCGCGCTCGCCTTGCACCAACGCCAAGCCAACGTGCGCGCGCTGCTGGTGCCCGGTGCCCTATTGCTGATGCTGATCGCAGGCTGGGCGCTCCTGCCGGTCATGCACTGGCTTGATCTGGGTACGCGTTCGCTGGGCGGGCTGCCGATGACGCTCGACCAACCAGACCTTGCCCCCCTCGCCCTGCTGCGCCGCCTCGCCGCCCCTGCCCTGATGATCGCGGGCGGATGGTGGCTGTTGCGCGACAAGGCATCGCGCGCAGTCCCTATCACCCTCGCCACAACCGGCGCAGTGCTTGGCGGCATCGCCCTGCACAGCTTCTACCGCCACGGCTTTGCCGCGCTGGTCGGCGCGGATTTCGTCACCACCGGCATTGCCCAACGCCTCGTCTGGGCTGCGGCATTGCTTGGCAGCGCGGCCATTGCGCAAAAGCGCAATGCGACCACCGCTGCCATTGCCCTCACCACCGCCGCCGCGCTTCACACCGCATGGTATAGCCTGATCCTGCACAATCCGTTGTGGGATGCCCAAGGTGTCGGCGCTTGGCCCCTGCTCAACTGGCTCGCCCCGCTGTTCGCGCTGCTCCCGCTGTGCATCCTGCTGGCAGAGCGTTTGCCCGGCCTTCCCGCCACCATCGCGGCCAAATTGAAACAACCCGTGCTGATGGCCATGGTCGCAGCGTTCGTTTGGGCCAGCTTGCGCCAGGCCTTCCATGGCAGCCTGCTCGTCACCCCCGGCGTCAGCGATGCCGAAGACATCGCGCGCTCGCTGCTCGGCATTACACTGGCCATCGGCTTCCTGCTCTGGGGCATCCGCCAACGCTTGCACAACTGGCGGATCGTATCGCTGGTGCTGATGCTGGCCGCCGTCGCCAAAGTCTTCGTGCTCGATGCTGCGGGCCTCGAAGGCCTGCTGCGCATTGCCAGCTTCGTGGCGTTGGGCTTCAGCCTGATCGGCATCGGCTGGCTCTACAGCCGCCAGCTGCGCAACAGCCCAAGTTAACCTGCCCCAAACTTAATTCCGGTAGTCCCGCACCCGTATTGCGAAAGGGTATTCATGTCTGCGCCTGATCTCGGCTTGCTTGTCCAGCGCCGCTTCGGTCCGATCTTTACGGTCCAGTTCCTGGGCGCTTTCAACGATAACCTGCTCAAGTTCGCGATGCTTTTCCTCGCCAACTTCGGCATTTATGCAAGCGCGCCAGAACAGGCAAAGTTGCTGGCCGCCATTGCCACCGGCCTGTTCATCCTGCCCTATTTCCTGTTTTCGGCGCTGGCGGGGCAAATCGCCGATACGCTCGACAAGGCGCGGCTGATTCGCTGGATCAAAGGGGCCGAAATCGCGATCATGGCGGTGGCGCTGGTCGGTTTCTGGACCACGTCGATCCCGCTGCTGCTCGCCAGCCTATTCCTGATGGGCTTGCATTCCTCGCTGTTTGGCCCGGTCAAGTATTCGATCCTGCCGCAGCATTTGCGCGATGATGAAGTGATGGGCGGCACCGGCCTGATCGAAGGCGGCACCTTCCTTGCCATTCTGGGCGGACAATTGCTCGCCGGGCTGATCCCGCCGTGGGAGGCAGGCATCGCCGCGATGGGAGTGGCACTGGCCGGTTTCGCCATCAGCTTTGCCATCCCCCCCGCCCCCGCGATCCGGGGAGACCACCGGATTGATTGGAACCTGTGGCGCGGCACGCTCGAAATCCTTGGTACCGCGCGTGAAGGGCGTGGCGTATGGCTTTCGATCCTTGGCATAAGCTGGTTCTTTGCCGCAGGCGCTGTGCTCGTCAGCGAATTCGCGCCTTTGGTCAGCGGGACGCTTGCGGCCAAGCAGGAAGTCGCAACGCTGTTCCTCATCGTGTTTTCGGTGGCGATTGCGATTGGCTCGCTCCTCGTCAACCGCTTGCTCAAGGGCGAGGTTTCCGCCCGCTATGTGCCGATTTCAGCGCTGGTCCTCGCCGGTGGCCTGATCGACCTGTGGATCGCTACAAGCGGCTTTGCGGTACACACTGCGGGCGCTTCGACCGCGCAATTCCTTGCAACCCCGGGCGCCTGGCACATCCTGTTCGATCTTGGCGTAATCGCGGTTTCGGGCGGCATGTTTATCGTGCCGCTTTACGCCATCCTCCAGATCGCCAGCCCGCCCGAAAAACGCTCACAGATCATCGCGGCCAATAATGTGATAAACGCAGGCCTTACCGTGCTGGCGGTGCTCGGCGTTACCGCTCTTCTTGCCGCCGGGATCGATGTGCCCGGTCTGATCGGCGCGCTGGGCTTTGCCACGCTCATCGTCGCGCTCGCCAGCGTGTGGCTCCTGCCTGAAACCCTGTTCAAAAGCTGCATCCGCTGGACGCTCAAGCTGCTGTTCCGGGTTGATGTCCACGGCATTGAAAACATGCCCAAGCCGGGTGAGCGCGCCGTTGTCGTGGTCAATCACGTCAGCTTCCTTGATGGCCTGCTGCTCGGTGCGTTTCTTCCCGGCAAGCCCACGTTTGCGATCAACACGCACATCGCCCGCTCGCTATTGATCCGCCCGTTCCTCAAACTGTTCCGCGCCTTCCCGGTTGATCCGACCAACCCGATGGCTGCCAAGGCGATGGTCAAAGCGGTGAAAGAAGGCCGCACCCTGGTGATCTTCCCCGAAGGCCGCATCACTCGCACCGGCGCTTTGATGAAAGTGTTCGACGGCCCCGGCATGGTGGCCGACAAGGCCGATGCACCGATCATCCCGGTCCGCCTAGATGGCCTGCAATACACGCCGTTCAGCCGGATGCAGGGCAAAGTGCGCATGCGCTGGTTCCCCAAAGTTTCGCTCACCGTCCTGCCCCCGCGCCGCTTTGCGATCGAAGGCGAGATGAGCGCCCGCCAGCGCCGCGCCGTGGCCGGTCGCCGCTTGTACGACGAGATGAGCGCGATGATCTTCGCCACGTCCGACACCGGGCGCACGCTGTTTGAAGCGCTGTGCGAAGCGCGCGAAATCCACGGCGGCAAAGCGCTGGTGGTGGAAGATGTGAAGCGCGAACCGCTCAGCTATGACCGTTTGCTCGCGGGCACCACCGTTCTGGGCAAGCGCCTTGCCCAAGGTACGCAAGTTGGCGACGCGGTCGG
This sequence comes from Novosphingobium sp. AAP83, assembly GCF_001295795.1. Lineage (GTDB taxonomy): Bacteria > Pseudomonadota > Alphaproteobacteria > Sphingomonadales > Sphingomonadaceae > Novosphingobium. Next base: position 55,244 of record NZ_LJHY01000057.1, on the reverse strand, counting down.
TCTGTTGCTGCCCAACGTCAACGGCGTGGTCGCTGCATTCTTCGCTCTACAGGCCCACGGCCGCGTTCCGGCAATGCTCAACTTCACTGTAGGTATTGCCAATATGCGCTCTGCCTGCGCCACAGCGGCGATTCACACTGTTGTAACAGCCCGTGCATTCGTTGAGCAGGCCAAGCTCGGCGATGTGATCGCCGCGCTCGAAGCCGATGGCCAGCGCGTTGTTTATCTTGAGGATATCGGCGCGCAGATCGGCGCGTTTGAAAAGCTGCGCGCGCTGGTTTTTGCAGGCCGCGCCGAACGCCGCCACCAGCGGCTTGGCATCTCGCCCGATGCACCCGCGGTGATCCTGTTCACCAGCGGATCGGAAGGCGTGCCCAAAGGCGTTGTCCTGACCCACCGCAATCTGCTTTCAAATCTTGCCCAATTGGCGGCGCGGATCGATTTCAACTCGAGCGATATCGTGCTCAACGCCCTGCCGGTGTTCCACTCGTTCGGGCTTACCGGCGGGACACTGCTGCCCTTGCTCAACGGCATCCGCGTGGTGCTCTACCCCAGCCCGCTGCATTACCGGATCGTGCCCGCGCTTGCCTATGATGCCAATGCCACAATCATGTTTGGCACCGATACGTTCTTGTCGGGCTATGCCCGCATGGCGCACGGCTACGACTTCTACTCGCTGCGCTATATCTTCGCGGGCGCCGAAAAGGTGCGCGACGAAACCCGCCGGACATATGCCGAAAAGTTCGGCTTGCGCATTTTCGAAGGCTATGGCGCGACCGAGGCCGCACCGGTCATCGCGGTCAATACGCCGATGCACTTCATGGCCGGATCGGTCGGCCGCGCGCTTCCGGCGATCGAAACCCGGCTTGAGGATGTGCCCGGTATCACCGAAGGCGGACGTCTGTATATTCGTGGGCCGAATGTGATGGCAGGCTATTTCCTCGCCAGTGATCCGGGCAAGCTGCAACCACCACACGAAGGCTGGCACGATACCGGCGATATCGTCACCATCAATGATGCGGGCTTCATCACGATCCGTGGCCGCGCCAAACGCTTTGCCAAGATCGGGGGTGAAATGGTCTCGCTGCCAGCGGTGGAAGGCTATGCCGCCAAAGTCTGGCCGGGCTTCGAACATGCCGTCGTCACGCGGCCCGATCCCAAAAAGGGCGAACAACTGGTGATGTTCACCACCGCACCGGATGCCGGACACAAGACGCTACAAGTCTGGGCCAAGGCCAACGGCGTTGCCGAACTGATGATCCCGCGCGATATCCGTATTGTCGAAGCCCTGCCCGTGCTCGGCACCGGCAAGCTCGATTATGTCACGATGAACGCGATGGCGGCGACAGCAGCGACCGTGACCGAGCCTGCCGAAACCGACGAGGAAATGGCCGACTGACGCCAGATCAAAGCTTGGGCAGAGTCACCCCGCGCTGCCCCATGTATTTGCCTGCGCGGTCGGCATAGCTGACCTCGCACGGCTCGTTGCCTTGCAGGAACAGGAACTGGCACGCGCCTTCGTTGGCATAGATCTTGGCGGGCAGGGGCGTGGTGTTCGAGAATTCGAGCGTCACGTGCCCTTCCCAGCCGGGTTCCAGCGGGGTGACGTTCACAATGATGCCGCAGCGCGCATAAGTGCTTTTGCCAAGGCAGATCACCAGCACATCGCGCGGGATCCGGAAATACTCGACCGTGCGGGCCAGCGCAAAGGAGTTGGGTGGGATCACGCAGCAATCGGTCTTGCGGTCAACAAGGCTGGCGCCATCGAAGTTCTTGGGATCAACAATCGCCGAATCGACATTGGTGAAGATCTTGAATTCATCGGCCACACGCGCATCATAGCCATAGGACGATAGTCCATAGCTGATACAGCCATCGCGGCGCTGGTTCTCGACGAAAGGCTCGATCATCGCCTCGGTCAGCGCTTTGTTGCGAATCCATTTGTCGGACAGAATGGCCACGTCAGATTCCCCTAATCGGTTCAGATAAGATTGGCTGGACCGAAAGCGTTGGGCAATAGCACCGACAGGCGCATTTCCACCACTTCGTGTTCACCCACGCATAGCACCAGCGGATCGGTGCCGCCCAGCGCCGCCAATTCGTTCAAGACCTGGCGGCAGCGCCCGCATGGGCTGACCGCCGCTTCAACTTGCCCCTGCATGCCGCCCAACACCGCCACCGCCAGCAGACCGCCGCGCCGTCCGGCATGGGCGGCAATCGCACAGGCCACCGTCTCGGCGCAAAGCGATAGGCCGTAACTTGCATTCTCTACATTCGCGCCGGTGATAATCGCGCCATCATCAAACAGCAGCGCCGCGCCCACATGAAAGCCGGAGTAGGGCGCATAGGCCGTGCCCATCGCTGCACGCGCCGCCGCGATCAACGCGTCACGGTTATCAGCCAGAATATCGCTCATTTTTGCACCACCACCCAACGGATCGGCCCGGACGTGGCGTTCAGCCGTAACCGGTGTGTTGCGGTCCACATCACCCAAGGCCGTCCGGCATAGCCCGGTTCAATGAAGTCCTGCGAGACCCAGATGTGGCGGTCAATCATCGCGGCAAGATGAAATTGCTGCTCCAGCCCACTGGAAACCATCAGAATCACCTTGGTCTCAACATGCTTTTCCACCTGATTAAGGAAGGTCGTCAGCTCGCTTTGCATTTGCGCTTCGCCGGGAACGGCAGGGCAAGTGCGCGAATCGATGTCAAGCGCGATGGCAGGCGGCAGCATATCCTTATCGCGCGGCACCACGGTGACGAAGTTTGCGGCCTGCGCCTCTGCCGGGGCGCACAAGTCATAGACATGGACCGCGCCCACTTGCATCCCGCGCCCGCGCGCCGCCTCAACCGCCTTGCCGAACGCCGTATCGCGCGTGCCCGTGCCTTCACTGGCGGTCAGATAAACAAAATCGGCCCCTGCGCCGCGCAACAAGCGCCAATCCACCACGCCGTCATCATCGCTGAGCCAAGCACCCTGAACCTGAAAATCGGCACGATCAGGCCGCCAGGTGCGCGCTGTCCACCACGCAAAGCCCGCAGCGACCAGCGCGACCAACAGCAATGCCGCCATCAGGCGTCTGCGCGCCGGGTTCCGTTTTCTGGCCATGGTGAAATTTACGCGCCTTCAGTCTCGGGTCAGGCCCTGATATGCAGCACGCAGATCAGGGTGAAAAGCCGCCGCGCGGTGGGAAAATCGGTCTCGATCTTTCCCTCCATCCGCTCCAGCAGCATATCGGCCGCTTCGTTATGGATGCCGCGCCGGGCCATGTCGATCGTTTCGATTTCCATCGCGGTCGCTTTGCGAATGGCTTGATAGTAACTATCGCAGATCGCGAAATATTCGCGGATCGGGCGGCGAAAGCGGCCAAGCCCGAGGATCACCGTCTCCAGTGCATCTCCGGCATCGTTGGCCACCGCCAAAATCAGCCGCCCGTCGTCAACCGCCAATCGCAGCCGATAGGGGCCTTTGTGGCCGGCGCTGAACGAACGCAGGGGTTTAAATGCGTTTTCTTCGATCAGATCGAAAATCGCTACACGACGTTCTTGCTCGATATCGGCATTGCGCCAGATGATCGTCGCTTCGTCCAGCTCAATATGCGAGATGCGCGGGTCGGCCATGAGGATGTCTGTCTTACAGACGCACGGCCCACGGGCAAGTGCTTAACGAATTCCCTCCCCGCTATCCACAGGCCCCCACCGTTGCCGCCAAGCGCGCAGTGAGGCACTATGGCGCCCATGTCAGCCAGTGAAGCCATCCTGTCCCGCGAACCATCCGAGATTCGCACCCTTCCTTCCAACGTCGAAGCAGAGGCTGCCTTTCTGGGCGCGGTGCTAATCGACAATCGCATTCTTGAAGAACTGCCAACCCCGCTAAAGCCCGAGCACTTCTTTGCCGCCGTGCACGGGCGGGTTTATGAGCGTATTCAAGCTCTTATTGACCGTAAAGCCGTGGTTACCCCGGTTACGCTCAAACCCTATTTCGAAACGGACGAAGGCCTGAAAGAACTGGGCGGCACTGCCTATCTTGCGCGGCTGACGTCAGACGGGCAGGGCTTGCTCAACCCGCGCGAGCTGGCCGAACAGGTCTATGATCTGGCGCTGCTGCGCGAATTGATCACGGTTGGCCGCAATCTGGTCGAAGGCGCGCTCGATACCAGCGATTCGGTGGCACCGCTGGAGCAAATCGAAAAGGCCGAAGCTGCGCTCTATGCCGTGGCCGAAGGCGCGCAAACCGGCAGTGAGGCGCAAAGCTTTGGCGTTGCCACGCGCACTTCGCTGGAAATGATTGAAAAGGCGCTGCTCTCGGGCGGCCACATCTCGGGCAAGACCACGGGCCTGACCTCGGTCAACGAAAAGATCGGTGGCCTGCACGATTCCGACCTTATCATTCTGGCCGGACGCCCGGGCATGGGCAAAACCTCGCTCGTCACCAATATCGCATTCAATGCAGCAGACCGTCTGCGCCGCGATCTGGGTGATGGTATTACGCTGAAAGATTCGGTTGGGGCAGGGGTCGCCTTCTTCAGCTTGGAAATGAGCGCGGACCAGCTCGCCACGCGTATTCTGGCCGAACAATCGGGCATCAGTTCCGAAGCGCTGCGTATGGGCCGGATCAGCCGCGAGGACTTCCAGCAACTCTCGTTCGCCAGCCAGCGCCTCGCCGAATTGCCGCTTTTCATTGATGATACCCCGGCGCTGACCATCGGCGCGCTGCGTGCCCGCGCACGCCGGCTAAAGCGTCGCCACGATATCGGCCTGATCGTGGTCGATTACCTCCAGCTGCTGCAAGGTTCGGGCCGATCAGGCGATAACCGCGTCAATGAGATCTCGGAAATTTCACGAGGCCTCAAGACTTTGGCCAAGGAATTGGCGGTTCCCGTCATCGCGCTTTCACAGCTTTCGCGCGCGGTGGAGCAGCGCGAAGACAAGCGCCCGATGCTGTCCGACCTTCGCGAATCAGGCTCGATCGAGCAGGACGCCGATATGGTCTGGTTCGTGTTCCGCGAGGATTACTACGTCGCGGCCAAAGAACCCAAAGTACCGCAGGGCAACGACGATTCGAAAACGCAGGAAGCGCATGCTGCTTGGCAGGCCGAAATGGAGCGGGTCTATGGCCTTGCCGAACTGATCGTGGCCAAGCAGCGTCACGGCTCTACCGGCAAAGTCCGCCTGCGATTCGAAGCCAAAGTCACCCGGTTCAGCGATCTTGCGCCCGACGATATGCGCGCCAATTCCTTTGGAGATGATGAATAGCGCTGAAGTCGGCATTTCCTTGACTTTTCCACACTTGCAGCTTAGCTACCGGTCTTTCCATCTTTACCAGTATATCGGAGTGCCCTGATGGCGCGCGTTACCGTCGAAGATTGCGTCGACAAAATCCCTAACCGTTTCGACCTTGTCCTGCTGGCGGCTGAGCGCGCTCGCGCGATCTCCGGTGGTGCAGAGCTGACGATTGACCGTGATCGCGACAAAAATCCTGTCGTAGCCTTGCGCGAAATCGCTGAAGAGACGGTTCGCCCAACGATTCTCAAGGAAAACCTGATCCAGTCGCTGCAACGCGTGCTGCCTGATGACGATGATGAAGTCGATGAAATCGGCTCGCTCTCGCAATCAGCCGAAGCGCTGCGCATCACCGCAGCTGCGCCTGTGCGCAACACTTCGCTTGGTGCTGATTACGACGGCTGATCCACGGCGAAAGCTAATGCTTGAAACCCCCGGCCACAAACCGGGGGGTTTTTGTTGGTTAAAGAATGAAGAGCCCACCCCAACCCCTCCCGTAAACGGGAGGGGGGAAAGTGACGCGCTGGCCCTCAGGTATTCTCCATCCGCGCGGCCATCAGTTCCCAGACCTTGTTCATCGCCTTTATAGGGCGGATCATCACCTTGAAATCCACGATCCGGCCTTCGAGATCGAAGCGGATCAGATCGATGCCGTTGACCGCGATCCCGTCCATCTCGCATTCGAACTCAAGGCAGGCTTCCGGCCCGTCGATCAATTCGCGAACATAGCGGAAGGTGCCATTGCCGAAGACCTGACCCGCCGCCGTCAGGTACATCAGCACCTTTGCGCGGCCAGCTTGGGGTGTGTGCACCACGGGCGAATGGAACACCGCATCATCGGCGATCAGATCGTCAAGTGCATCGGGATCGCTGTCCAGCATGTAGCGGTGCCAAGCTGCCAAACCAAGTTTCATGCGGTGTCTCCCGTGTGATGATGATATGGTCGAAATTTGGGGCAGGGCAGGGGCGCCGGCATTGATCCGGCGCAATCCGCGCCCGAGTTATCCCAGATATTGCGCAAAGAAATCGCGTGTCCGCTGGTCTGCAAGCGATGCACCTTCTTCGTTGCGGCGGCTGCCCGTCTCGGCAGCAAAACCGTGATCGAGCCCGACGTAATCGTGCAGCGTCACTTTGGGGTGCGGATCAAGCCCGGCGTGGATCGCGGCCTGCGCATCCGGCCCGACAAAGTGATCGGCGGTAGGGATGTGCAGCAACAGCGGGCTGGTGATACTTTCCGCCTCATCCAGCATCTGGTCAATCATCGCGCCATAATAGCCGACCGCAGCATCGATGCCGGTCCGCGTGGCCGCCATATAGGCCATGCGACCGCCAAGGCAGAACCCGACGAGGCCGACTTTGTCGATGCCTTCATAGTTCCGCAGGAACCGCATCGCGGCTTCGATATCCTGAATGCCCTTGTCGGGATCGTATTGCCCGAAATAGCCGAAAGCTTCCTGCATCTGTTCGGGCACATCGGGGTCAAGCTGAACGCCGGGAGCAAATCGCCAGAAGATATCGGGGGCCAGCGCCAAGTAGCCAAGACCGGCCCAGGCCTTGCACTTGTGGCGAATGCCAGGGTTCACACCAAAGATTTCCGGCACCACGATAATCGCCGCGCGGATCGGCCCTTCTGGTGTGGCAAGATAGCCCGGAATTTCGCCTTCATCGTTCAGCGCTGCAAATGTGATCTGCTCACCCATTGTCGTTCATCCTGTGCATTGTCCGCTTTGGTCGAAGCTATGTTGGCCCCGACCGTAGACTTTGCCAAGCGTGCATGACACTCTGATATCAACGAATTTGACGTGAAGGATGCGCGATGAAGGTAACGGTGGAAGTTGATTGCACACCCGAAGAAGCCCGTAGCTTCCTTGGCCTGCCAGACGTTTCGAAAGCCAACGATGTCTACGTCGATAACATTGCCAAGGCGATGCAGGGCGTGACCAGCATCGAGCAGCTTCAGGGCTATGTGAAGCAGGTGGCACCGATGGGCGAAATAGGCCTCAAGCTGTTCCAGCAGTTCATGGAGCAAGGCGGAATGAGCGGGTTCTCGGGCAAGAATGCGAAGGACTGACGCGCGCGATGTGATGGTGTAGGGCAGGGGCGTGACCGATACGATCTTTGCCCTGTCATCAGGCCCGCCGCCCGCCGGAATCGCCGTGATCCGCATCAGTGGAACGCAGGCAGGTGCCACCCTTGCCGCGCTGGCCGGGAAGCTTCCACCCCCGCGCCGCGCCAGCCTTGCCACTTTGCGTGATCCCCATGATGGCACCGTGCTGGACCGCACAATGGTGTTGTGGCTTCCCGGACCCGGCACCGCCTCGGGTGAGGACAGCGCCGAGTTGCACCTCCACGGCGGACGCGCCGTCGTCAGCGCCGTTGAAGCCGCGCTTGCCCGCATGCCCAATCTGCGGCGGGCGCAAGCCGGGGAATTCACCCGTCGCGCCTTCGCCAATGGCCGGATCGATCTGGCCGAGGCTGAAGGCTTAGCAGACTTGCTCTCCGCTGAAACCGAATTGCAGCGCCGCTCTGCCATGGCGATGGCCGATGGCGCGCTGTCGCGCGAAGTGGGCCGCTGGCGGGAAACGCTGCTTGGCTTGTCGGCGCGGCTTGAAGCGGCGCTCGATTTTTCGGACGAGGACGATGTGGGTGAGGGGGACAGCCTGCTGCCTGCAAACTTTGCGCGCGATTGCGCAAGCTTGGCGAGCGATCTGAAGCATTGGCTGGCCCGCCCGCGCGCGGAGCCTTTGAAGGAAGGCTTCCGCGTGGTTCTGGCCGGACCGCCCAATGCGGGCAAGTCTACGCTGTTCAATACGCTGGTCGAACATGAAGCCGCAATTACCGCTGCCGAGCCCGGCACGACGCGCGATGTCTTGACCCATGCCGTGGCGCTGGATGGCGTGCCGTTCACCTTCGTGGATACCGCGGGATTGCGCGATGAAGGTGCTGGCGAAATCGAGCGGATCGGCATTGCGCGTGCCCTTGCTGCGGCAGAGCGCGCGGACCTGATCCTGTGGCTGGGGCCGGAAGGGGAGGGGCCACAGGACCGGCCGCTGTGGGAAGTGGCGGCGCAATGCGATGCGAGCGATGCACCGCCCAAGTCTGGCAATGCGCTGCACCTTTCGGCACTGACGGGTGAAGGGATGGACACCTTGCGGCAGGCGCTGATCGCTCACGCCAAAAGCGCATTGCCCGCGCCTGGAGAGGCCGCGCTAAACCAGCGCCAGCATCGCCTGCTGGCGCAAGTTGATGAAACACTTGCGCGAAACCAACATGAGCAAGACCCTTTGATCGCTGCTGAGCACTTACGCCTTGCACGACGAGCTCTGGATGAATTGGTCGGGCGCACAGGCATTGAGGATATGCTCGACACGTTGTTCGGGCGGTTTTGCATCGGTAAGTAATGTTTCACGTGAAACACAAACCGCTTTGACCGACCCACGCATTCGCACTATCGACGCACCATGCACCAATTCGATATCATAGTCGTCGGCGGCGGACATGCCGGCGTTGAAGCGGCGAGTGTGGCTGCGCGGATGGGCGCGCGCACGGCGCTGGTCTCGTTCGACCCACAGACCATTGGCGCGATGAGCTGCAATCCGGCGATTGGCGGGTTGGGGAAGGGGCATCTTGTCCGCGAGGTTGACGCCTTTGACGGATTGATCGCGCGCGCCGCTGATGCCGGGGCGATCCATTATCGCATGCTCAACCGGTCCAAGGGCAGTGCGGTGCAAGGGCCACGGGTGCAGGCAGACCGTAAGCGCTTTCGTGCGGCGATCCAGCAAATGATCGGCGCGCAGGCCAACCTCTCGGTGATCGGTGGCGAAGCTGCCGCGCTGCGGTTGGAAGGCGGCAAAGTTACCGGACTCGACCTTGCCGATGGCACGGCATTGGCGGCGACGGCGGTTGTGCTGTGTACCGGCACGTTCCTTGGCGGACGGCTGTTTCGGGGCGAAGAGCGCATGGAAGGCGGGCGGATTGGCGAGGATGCCGCGCACCGCCTTGCCCGGCAATTGCGCGATGCGGACCTGCCGATGGCGCGGTTGAAGACAGGCACGCCACCGCGCATTGATGGCCGGACGATTGATTGGGCGCACCTGCCCGAACAGCCGAGCGACGCCGAGCATTGGACGATGTCACCGCTCAACACCGCGCGCCCCTTGCCCCAAGTGTTCTGCGCGATTGCCCGGACCAATGCCCGCACGCATGATATCATCCGCAGCGGGCTGGACAGGTCCCCCTTGTTCACCGGCGCGATTGATGCGCAAGGGCCGCGTTATTGCCCTTCGATCGAAGACAAGATCCACCGCTTTGGTGACCGGGACGGGCACCAAGTGTTTCTGGAACCGGAAGGGCTGGACGATCCTCTGGTCTATCCCAACGGCATTTCCACATCGCTTCCGACCGACATCCAGGTGGCGATGATCCGTTCGATGGAGGGCCTGGAAAGCGCCGAGATCACGGTGCCGGGCTATGCCGTGGAATATGATCACATCGATCCGCGCGCCTTGCGCCGCAGCCTTGAGGTGAAAGCCATCCCCGGTCTGTACTGCGCAGGCCAGATCAACGGCACGACCGGATATGAGGAAGCCGCCGCGCAAGGGCTGATCGCGGGGCTCTATGCCGCCGCTACCGTGCTGGGCCGCGATGCCCCCGAACTGGATCGCGCCAACAGTTATATGGCGGTGATGGTCGACGACCTGACGTTGCACGGGGTGAGCGAGCCTTACCGAATGTTGACCGCGCGCGCCGAATACCGCCTGCGGTTGCGCGCGAACAATGCCTCGACGCGGTTGACGCCGCTGGGCTTGGCGGTTGGCTGCATCGGTGACGAACGGCGGAATTGGTTTGAGCAGCGCTGCGCGGACCGCACGGCGCTGGACGCCGCGCTGGCGCAAGAGGCGAGCGCCAATGATCTGGAGCGTGAGGGCATGGCCGTTCGCGCGGACGGATCGCGCCGTCCGCTGACCGAATGGCTGCGCTTCCCCGAAGTGACACTGGCGGGCTTGAGGCCTTGGATCGGGGAAGGTGAACTTGATCCTCTGCTGGCCGAGGAAGTGGAAGAGGATGCGGCCTATGCGCCCTATCTTGCGCGGCAAGAGGCCGAGCTGCGCGATCTGCGCGCATCGGATGGCGTGCCGCTGGGCGACGGGTTTCCCTTTGCAGATGTCCCCGGCCTTTCACGTGAAATGGTGGAACGCCTGACCATGGCACAGCCCGATACGCTGGCTGCCGCCGGAAGGATCGCGGGGATAACGCCGGCCGCAATGGCCAGTCTTCTGGTGCATGCGCGCCGCCGGATTGCGGCATGATGATCGCTTCGGAAGCAGAGGCGCAAGATTGGCTGCGCGCAGAACTGGGCGTGGACGATGCAGCGATGGCGCGGCTCGGACTGCTGGTAGACATGCTTCTGGCCGAGAACGAACGCCAGAATCTCGTGGCGCGCGGAACGCTGCCGCATGTCTGGCAGAGGCATATCCTCGATTCAGCGCAACTGCTCCATGTTTCACGTGAAACATTGCCTGACGGAACCTGGCTCGATCTGGGGACGGGGGCAGGCTTTCCGGGACTGGTGGCGGCAGCGCTGCAACCCGAACGTCCGTTTGTGCTGGTTGATTCGCGGCGTCTGCGCACCGAGTGGCTACAGAGAGCCGCTGACGCGCTGGGGCTGACGAATGTACGCGCTGTACTTTCGCGGGTTGAGGACTTGCCATCAGGCCCGCACGCGGTGATTTCTGCGCGCGCATTTGCACCATTGGACAAACTTGTGACTCTATCCGCACGGTTTTCCACACCAGACACGTTTTGGCTGTTGCCCAAAGGGGCTGGCGCACAGCATGAACTGCAAGTGCTTCCCGAATCGTGGCGTCATGTGTTTCACGTGAAACAATCGCTGACGGATCCCGATGCCGGGATCATCGTTGGCCGCCTGCTGGAAGGGAAGCATGCCGCCACTGTTGCGTCCCGATCTTCAAAGAAGGCCAAGCGTTCATGATTACAATCGCGGTCGCAAACCAGAAAGGCGGAGTGGGCAAGACCACGTCGGCCATCAATATTGCCACGGCGCTGGCAGCCACAGGCTGGAAGACGCTGCTGATCGACCTTGATCCGCAAGGCAATTGCTCCACCGGGATCGGCATTTCAACCGCAGAGCGTGAGCGGTCGTCCTATGATTTGCTGATAGATCAGGCGCGGGTGTCTGATTGCCTGCTGCCAACCCGCATTCCCAATCTCGATATCGTGCCTGCCACGGTTGACCTGTCTGGCGCCGAAGTGGAGCTGGTGACAGTTGAGGACCGCACGCACCGTTTGCGCAAAGTCCTGGCCGAAGATACCGGCCACGATATTTGCCTGATAGATTGCCCGCCGTCATTGGGCCTGTTGACACTGAACGCGCTGACCGCTGCTGATTCGATTCTGGTGCCTTTGCAGTGCGAGTTTTTCGCGCTGGAGGGGTTGAGTCAATTGTTGCAGACGGTCGAGCGCGTCCAGGAACGCTTCAATTCCGGCCTGACCATCCTTGGCGTGGTTCTGACGATGTATGACCGGCGCAACCGGTTGACCGATCAGGTGGCAGAAGATGTGCGATCATGCCTGCGCGAACTGGTGTTTGAATCCGTCATCCCGCGCAACGTGCGTTTGTCAGAAGCGCCGAGCCATGGCTTGCCCGCGCTGATCTATGACCATGCTTGCCCCGGATCGCAGGCCTATATGAAACTGGCGCGTGAACTGATTGCGCGACTGCCCGAACGGAGGATTGCCGCATGAGCGAGGATGCAGTGAAGGTGGCCCCGCGGCGCACCGGTCTCGGTCGTGGGCTTGGCGCACTGATGGGGGAAGTTCGCCGGGAGGAGCCGGTGGCGCGCATTTCAGTGGGTGGTACAGATGGCGGCGTGGCCCGCGATGGCGGCTTGGCGCTGCTTGCGGTCTCGTCGATTGAACCACACCCCGAACAGCCGCGCCGTCATTTTGATGAAGAGGCACTGGAGGAACTGGCGCAATCTATTGCAGCGCGCGGTGTGATTCAGCCGGTGATCGTGCGCCCCTTGGGCAACAATCGCTATCAACTGGTCGCAGGCGAGCGGCGTTGGCGTGCGGCGCAGAAGGCGCAAGTGCATGAAATTCCGGCTATCGTTCGCAAACTGGACGAGCGGGAGGTGGCAGCGCTGGCGCTGATTGAAAACTTGCAGCGCAAAGATCTGAACCCAGTTGAAGAAGCGCGCGCCTATCAGCGTCTGGCTGATACCGAAGGGCTGACCCAACAAGAAATCGCCAAGTTCGTTGATAAATCGCGCAGCCATGTGGCGAATATGATGCGTTTGCTGGGCCTGCCGGACGATGTGCTGGAAATGGTCATGCGCGATGAATTGTCGATGGGCCATGCCCGCGCGCTGATCAATGCGCCCGATCCCGCCAGCCTTGCGCGCGATGCTGCGACCAAGGGATTGTCGGTTCGCGATGTGGAGAAGCTGGCGCGCAAGGCGGCGCGTCCCGAGCCAAACCGGAGGCAGGCGCGTGCAGCCAAGGACCCGTTCGGACAAGCCGATATTGTTGCGATCCAGCAGCACCTTGAGGACTTTTTGGGCCTGAAAGTGACTGTTGCTGCCGATGCAGATCCGGTATCGGGAACGGTGACGATCCGTTACAAGACGCTCGACCAACTCGACCTGATTTGCCAGCGCCTGACCGGCGGTGAATTCTGATAACAGGATCGCCCTGAAGGAAATTAATTAAGCGATTAAATTCCCATTGACCGGTGGCCGGAGTCGCGTTTACTTTCGCGCGCAACCAGAACATCACCGGAGAGAATGGCCATGTCGCTCGATATCATTCCGCGCAGTGCGTATAACGAAGATCACGCGGCGTTTCGCGAATCCGTGCGGCGTTTCCTGCAAGACGAAGTTGCCCCCAATGCCCAGCAGTGGGCCGAAGACGGAATCGTCCCGAAATCGATCTGGCCCAAGGCAGGCGCACTGGGAATGCTGTGCCCCACGGTCCCCGAAGAATATGGCGGGCTGGACCTCGACTTTGGCTATAACGCGATTGTTGATGAAGAAAGCGCCTATTACGGACGCGCGACCACCGGCTTTTCGCTGCATTCCGATATCGTCGTCAATTATCTGGTGGCTTATGGATCGGAAGAGCAGAAGCGCAAATGGTTGCCGCTGATGGTTTCAGGTGAGGTCATCACCGCCATCGCGATGACCGAACCTGGCACCGGCTCTGACCTTCAGGGGATGCGCACGACTGCTAAGAAAGACGGCAACCATTATGTGATCAATGGTTCGAAAACCTACATCACCAATGGCCAGAACGCCGATCTGGTGCTGGTTTGTTGCAAGACCGACACCGAAGTTCAGCCGGCGTGGAAGGGTGTTTCGATTGTGCTGGTCGAGGCCGATAGCGAGGGCTTCCAGAAGGGCCGCAACCTCGACAAGATCGGGATGGACGAGGCCGATACCTCGGAATTGTTCTTCAACGATGTGCGCGTGCCGATCACCAATTGCCTGGGCGAAGAGGGTAAGGGCTTCATCTATTTGATGAGCGAATTGCCGCAGGAGCGCCTCTCGATTGCGGTCAGCGCGCAAGCATCGGCGCAGCGGGCCTTTGACGATACGGTTGAATTCACGCGTGAGCGCAAGGCGTTTGGCAAGCCCGTGCTCGATTTCCAGAACACGCGCTTTACGCTGGCGGACCTCAAGACCAAGCTGCAAGTGGGCTGGGCGCATCTTGACTGGGCGCTGGCGCGGCATTTGCGCAAGGAACTGACCGCAGAAGAGGGGGCTGCTGCCAAGCTGTGGCACACCGAATTGCAGTGGGAAGTGATGGACAAGTGCCTGCAACTGCACGGCGGCGCTGGTTACATGAATGAATATGCGATTGCGCGGGCATGGCGCGCAGCGCGCGTGACGCGGATCTTTGGCGGCACGAACGAAATCATGAAAGAACTGATCGGGCGCAAGCTTTGATCTGATCCAAAGCGAACGGCCCGCTTCTCATCCAGAAGCGGGCCGTTTCACGTGGAACAGGGTGGATCGCGATCAGCCCGTATAAACGCGCTTGTCCTTGATCCGCTTTACCCGGGGTGCAGGGGCGCTGCGGGGGATCGAGCGGCGGCGCACGGGCACATCAACCCAGCGTTCCGTCACAGTGGTGGTTTCAACGCAGGGTTGTTGCGGCCCCGTCATCACCGGCACCATCATGTAGCCATAAGGCGCATAACCGCCTGGGACACCATAACCGGGCGCGCCTCGCGCCTGCACGGACCGCGCATAGTCATCGCATTCGCGGCGCAGATCGCGGTCTTCGGACTTGTCGATCACCTTGCCGGCGATAGCACCGACTACGCCTCCGGCTACACTGCCAAGCACACGGCTACCGCGGCCAGCGATACGATTGCCCAGCACGCCGCCGACCAGACCGCCGAGCAGCGCGCCGCCAATACCGCGATCACCATAGACCTTGCGGCAACGCTCTTCCATTTCGGCCCAGCGCGGATCTGCCTGTTGCGGGTAGGCCTGCTGAGGGTAAGCCTGAGGAGGGTACACCTGCTGCGGATAGGCCTGCTGCGGTGAGGCATAAGGCTGGGCCATGACTGTCATCGGCCATGGAGCGCCTGCCATGGGCGGATAGTATACCGGGCCTTGGCCACCATAGGCCTGTCCGGGATAAGCGCCCTGCATCGGCGCAGGGTGGCGATCGTGCGCCATGGCTGGCGAAGCGGCGAGTGTGGCAATGACGAGCGCGGCGCTGGTCAATCCGGAAAGGCTCATACGGCGAAGCATCGGTGTTCCCCCTAGGGTCCGGCGCAGCTTGCACCGGGTGTTAAGAAGAAACTTACCATCACATGTCACAGGAATCCAAGGTTCCAACTGGCACAGAGTCAGCGCTGTCCCGAATCGGGGCAGGAATCTAGATGGAGTTTACCAGTGCCGCAGCCAGCGCCTCTACCCCGCGCGTATCGTCGTGGGTGAAGCGGGCAGGGGTGGGGCTATCGAGATCGATCACCGCGATCACCCGGCCATCGCGCACGACCGGCACGACCAGTTCAGACCGGCTGAGGGCATCGCAGGCGATGTGGCCGGGGAAGGCGTGGACATCGGGGACGAGTTGCGTTTCCCCGCTGGCAGCGGCGGTGCCGCAAACGCCCTGGCCCATCGCGATGCGGATGCAAGCGGGCTTGCCGATGAACGGGCCGAGGACGAGGCCATCGCCCACCACGCGATAGAAACCGGCCCAATTGAGATCGGGCAGGAATTGCCAGAGGAGCGCAGCAACATTCGCCATGTTAGCCACGCTATCAGACTCACCCGTGGTGAGGGCGCGGGCGGATTCGACAAGATCGGCGTAAAGGTCGGCGCTCGATTGGCCGGGGGTGGGGGCGAAGCTGAACATGATGAACGCTTTAGCGCAACTTGCAGCGCATCGCCAACACGTCCCCATTGCCCAAAACACTTTGCCGGCATAGATTTGCGCGCATGAACCTTATCAAGAAAATCCTGATTGCGCTGGCCGTGATCCTCGTCCTGTTTGCGATTTATGTCGCATGGTCCATTCGCGGGTCTTCTGCGGAGTACTCCTTGCAGGACACCACGGGCATCCGGCCCAAGATGGCCCTGCCCGATAGCCAGATGATCCCGACGATCCGCACAGCCGATCCCATCGGTTGGAAGGACGGAGAGGCACCTGTGGCCGCAAAAGGCCTGCAAGTGAGCCGCTTTGCCGACAAGCTAGACCATCCGCGCACCGTGGTGGTCCTGCCCAACGGCGATGTTCTGGTGGCCGAAACCAATTCGCCGCCCCGCACGGAAGATGGAATCACCGGCGCGGTGATGGGCTATCTCATGCGCAAGGTAGGCGCGGGCGGAAAATCGCCGAACACAATCGTGTTGCTGCGTGATGGCAATGGCGATGGCAAGGCCGAGCAGCGCTTTACAATGAAGAACCCCGCGTTGAGTTCACCGTTCGGTATGGTGCTGCGCGAGGGCCGTTTGCTGGTAGCCAATCACGATGCAGTGCTCTCATTCCCTTATGAACTTGGCCAGACGACGCTTTCGGGGACCCCGGAAAAGCTGGTCGATCTGCCCGGTGACGGCAATCACTGGGCACGCAACCTGATCCTGAGCGCCGATGGCAACCTGCTCTACATCACCGTCGGCTCTGCCTCGAACATCGCCGAAGGCGGTATTGAGACGGAAAAAGGCCGCGCGATGATTCAGGAGTACGACTTTACCAAGAAGCGTATGCGCGAATTTGCCGGAGGTTTGCGCAACCCCAATGGCCTGGATTGGAACCCCAACAGCGAGGAACTGTGGACCACGGTAAACGAGCGCGACATGCTCGGATCGGACCTTGTGCCCGATTACCTGACCAATGTGCCGTTCGGTGCCAACTATGGCTGGCCGTGGGTATACTGGAAGCGCAACATCGATTGGCGGGTTGATGCACCGATGCCGCAATACCTGATGGAATATGTGCGCAAGCCCGAATACGGGCTTGGCGCGCACGTTGCGCCGCTGGGACTTGCCTTTGCCAAGCAGGGCAACCGCATGGGCGCAAAATTTTCCAGCGGGGCCTTTGTGGCGCGGCATGGATCGTGGAACCGCCGTCCATTGGCGGGCTATGACGTGGTCTTCGTCGGCTTTGACCAGCGCGGCAATGCGCTGAAGCAGCCACCGCTGCCGGTGTTGACGGGCTTTCTTTCAGACTCTGAAGAGGCACACGGACGGCCCACGTGGGTTGCCTTTGCCAAAGATGGTGCGTTGCTGGTGAGCGACGATACTGGCGGCGTGATCTGGCGGGTGATTGCACCGGGCGCTGAGCCTGCGCCTGCACCGGTTGTGCTGCCAAAGCGGGTGGCACCGCCCAAACCCAAGGGCACGGGCCGGTTCATGATGAAGGCCAATGAGGATTCTGATTTGTTGAAGGGGCAGAATTGAGGGATTTTGACAATGTAAAGTTAGCTTGAGGTTTCACCCACCCCCCTCGACAAGCTCAGGATGAGCGGAAAGGGGGGTGTGAAGTGGTGCTTCTTGCCTAAAACTCATCATCCCCGCTCATCCCGAGCTTGTCGCAGGACCGTTAAGCCAGCGAACGCTCCGCACGGCCTGCCAATTCATTGACATATTGCCACGCCACGCGGCCAGAGCGGCCGCCGCGCCGCTTGGACCATTCAAGCGCATCACCCTCATCATAGGCCAGCCCGTAGTGCGCGGAATAGCCTGCGATGATCGCGAGATATTCGTCTTGCGTGCAATTGTGGAAGCCGAGGCTGAGGCCGAAGCGATCAGCCAGCGCGAGGCGATCATCGACGGCGTCGCGCGGGTTGATCGGATCGTCTTGTTCGGACAGATGCCGTTCGACAATGGCGCGGCGGTTTGAGGTGACGGCAAGGCGGACATTGGCCGGACGCGCTTCTACGCCGCCTTCGAGCCATGAGCGCAGCTTGCGTACGCCCGATGTATCGCCTGCATCAAAGCCCAGATCATCGAGGAACACGAGGAAGCTGCGATTAACGCCGCGCAGCACGCCGAACAGATCGGCAAGTCCTGCGTCGGGGCTGGCCTGCACCAGCGCAATCGAACCAGGCAGAGCGGTTTGGGCCGCCAGTGTGGCCGCGCGCAGCAGCGCTGATTTGCCCATGCCGCGCGATCCCCATAGCAGCATATCATGCGCCGCTGCCCCGCGCGAAAGCCGCGCGACGTTTTCGACCACTGCGACCTTCTGTTTATCGATCCCCTGCATCAGATCGAGCGCGGGGGCGTCCAAGCGGTCAATCCCGCGCGCGGCCTTGCCATCCCAGATATAGGCGAGGAAGGCATGCCAATCGGATTGCGGCAAGGGCGCAGGCGCTAGCCGTTCAAGCGCTTGTGCGATGCGGTTCAACAGTTCTTCGTTCATCCTGCCAAGGCTTCGCTATCCAGATCATAGAGCAGCGCTGCGCCAGCCATCGCCGATGACCCAAGCCCGCGCGCTTCGGGCACGATCACGCGGTTGAAGAACTTGGTAACTGCCGTTTTGGCATGAAGGCCCGAGGCGCGCGCCTGACAACCCAGTTGCCAACCAGCCACCGCAACAGCGCACATCGTGGTGAAGGGGACAGAGCCTGCGAGTTTATCATCGAGCGATGCGGTCGTGCTCATCCATTGGCCGATGGCGGCGGCGTCTTTGGCAAGCGCGGCCACTTCGGGCACATCTTCCATCTCGGCCGCGATTTGCGCCATCAGGCTTTGCAGCACGCCGCCATTATCATAGCCCAGTTTGCGGGTGACGAGATCGGCGGCCTGAATGCCGTTGGTGCCTTCATAGATCGGCGCAATCCGCGCATCGCGATAATGCTGGGCTGCGCCGGTATCTTCGATGAAGCCCATGCCGCCGTGAACCTGAATGCCGAGGCTGGAGACTTCGCAGCCGATATCGGTGCCCCAGGCCTTGAGCATGGGCACGAGCAATTCCGCACGCTTCTGCGCATCTTCATTACCCAGCGTGCCACGGTCGACTTGTCCGGCAGTGTAATAGAGCAGCGCGCGGGCGCCCTCGGTCAACGCGCGCATCCGCATCAGCATGCGGCGCACATCGGGGTGTTCGATAATCGCAACGGGTGACTTATCGGCCGATCCGGCGCGGGCGGACTGCACCCGGTCCCGCGCATAGGCGCTGGCCTGCTGCAAGGCGCGCTCGGCAATCTGCACACCTTGCGAGCCGACGTTTATGCGCGCCGAATTCATCATCGTAAACATCGCGCGCAAGCCGCCGTTTTCGTGGCCGACCATCTCGCCAATACATTCACCGGCATCGCCATAGGACATCACGCATGTGGGCGAGGCGTGGATGCCGAGTTTGTGTTCGATCGAAACGCAAGTGACATCGTTGCGCGCACCAATGGAGCCATCATGTTCCACGTGGAACTTCGGCACGATGAACAGCGAAATGCCGCGCGACCCTTCCAGTGCGCCGGGCGTGCGCGCCAGCACGAGGTGGACGATGTTATCCGCCACATCATGTTCACCGAAGGTGATGTAGATCTTGGTGCCGGCGATGCGGTACTTTCCGGCGTGAGGGCCTTCGGTAATCGGAGTGGCGGTGGTGCGCAGCGCGCCGACGTCTGATCCGGCTTGAGGCTCGGTCAGGTTCATCGTACCCGACCATTCACCGCTGACCAGTTTGGGCAGATAAAGCGCCTTTTGCGCATCCGAGCCGTGATGATCGAGCGCTTCAATCGCGCCAACGGTGAGCATCGGCAGCAGGGTAAATCCCATGTTGGCTGCGCCCAGCGTTTCCAACGCGGCGGTGGCGAGCGTGAAGGGCAGGCCCTGGCCGCCAAACGCTTCGGGTCCGGCGATGGAGCCCCAGCCCTGTTCGACAAAGGCTTTGTAGGCGGCAGCATAACCTGCGGGCATTGTGACCGCACCATCAGCCCACTTTGCACCGACTTTATCACCGACCAAATGAAGTGGTGCCCATTCACCGGCTGCAAAAGCGCCAACGCCTTCGACAATCGCCTCGACAAGATCGGGGGAAGCCGCTGCAAAGCGTTCGCTGGCGGCAATTTCTTCGATGCCTGCGCTCACCTTGATGGCGAGGATCTGATCGGCGGTTGGCGGTGTGAATGGCATCGTGTGTATCTCCTGGCGGGCATAGCTTGCGCGGCCTGTTAAGGACCCTATAGCGGGAAGCTATGGAGCCGACAAAGCCTTCCAAAGTGCAAATGGCCGACAGCGAAGGCCTATCACGTGCCGCGCAAGTGATCCGCGCCGGTGGCACTGTCGCCGTGCCGACCGAGACGGTCTATGGCCTTGCCGCGCGGGCCGATGATGATGCAGCGGTCGCGGGCATCTATCGCGCCAAGGGGCGTCCCGATTTCAACCCGCTGATCGTCCATGTGGCTGACGCTACGGCAGCCGAGCGTCTGGCGGTATTTGATGACCGTGCCAATGCGCTTGCAGAAGCGTTCTGGCCGGGCCCGTTGACGATGGTTCTAAACAGGCGTGACGATGCCGGATTGGCTGCTGCGGTAAGTGCCGGGCTGCCGACGGTGGCGCTGCGTTGCCCCGCGCATCCGGTGATTCAGGCGCTGTTGAAAACTTGTGGATTGCCGCTGGCCGCGCCGTCGGCCAACCGTAGCGGCGGTGTGAGCCCGACCAGCGCCGCCCATGTGGTTGATTCGCTGGGGCAGCGGGTTGATCTGATTCTGGATGGCGGAGCGACCGAGCAGGGCATTGAATCGACGATTGTTGCGCTGCGCGAGGATGGTAGTTGGGCTATTCTGCGCCCCGGCCCGATAACCGAAGCGCAAATCGCGGCGATACTGGGCGGGGGGAGTGCCGCCATGACGTCATCCAAAATCGAAGCGCCGGGGCAATTGGCCAGCCACTATGCGCCGGGCAAGCCAGTGCGGCTTGAGGCTGTGCAGGCCGAAGCGAATGAATTCTTGATCGGGTTAGGCGATGTGGCTGGCGATGTGTCGCTGTCGGTTACTGGCGATCTGGCAGAAGCGGCGGCGCGGCTTTATGCCTGTTTGCATCTTGGTGCGGCGGCGGAGCAGCCTTGCATTGCCATTGCACCAATCCCCGATGACGGAATCGGTTTGGCGATCAACGACAGGCTGCGCCGCGCGGCGGCCTGAATATCAGTTGCGTTCGTAAGGGACGGAACTGCGCATGGCGCTCATTTCGCCATAGATTTCGCGCGCGGTATCGCAGGCGTCATCACTGCCGCGATCACACTTGCGCATGGCCCGGTCATAATCGCGCGACAATTCGCCATAACGCTCTTCACGCTGGCGGATTTCGCGGCCACGGCGTTCATCACGTTCAGACTGGCTGACGGTGACGCGGTCATAGACGCCCGCAGTGGTATTCACCGCATTGGCGCCTGCGCGCACCGGCATGGTCACCAGATCAAAAGCGCTTTTGGCGGCACAGCCCGGCAGAACAGCCAGGACCAGCGCAACACCGGCAATCCGTAATCTCATGCGACATCCCCTGATACCATGCCGCGATGGTTTAGCAGGCTGAACATTGACAATACATGATCAATCACCGGGCAAGTAGCACGTAGCGCGATCATTCCTTTTCAGGCGTAACGCCGTTTTCACAGACCAGCTTGCCCGATCCAACCGCGTTGACCGTGCAGGTAGCGCGACCGAACACGCGCACTTCGCCCGAGCCCACGATGTTGGCGCGAACATTGCCGTTCGAGGCAAAGCGCGCGTTGCCCGAACCTGCGACATCGACTTTGACTTCATCGGCGTTGAGGCCGTCCATCTCGGCATCACCACTGCCTGCAACGGTGATTTTCATGGCCTTGGCTTTGCCGCCTGCGCGCAATGTGCCCGAACCGACCACATCGACATCAAGCTTGGACGTATCAATCGCACGCGCTTCGACAATACCGGCACCGGCGATTACGATCTTGCTTTCCGCGCCGCCCAGTTGATCGGTGGTAAGATTGCCCGGTCCTGCCAAAACAATCTCGCTGAGCAAGGGCAAGGTGATATTGACCGTGGCAGCGCGCGATGATGCGCCCATCTTCCAGTCATTACGCAAGATTCCCAGCCCGCCTTCGGACAGCGCGAAACGCAGCTTGTCCGCACTTTCGCCCTCAACGGTAATCGTCAGCTTGTCACCACGGGTCACGCGCACATTATCAGGGCCAAGCAGCGTGATCGTGGTGGGGGCGGGGCCGGTCATGTCCAGTTCGGCCAGAGGCACGCCCTTCTTGCCATCGAACGAGAAGTTTGCCCCATCACACCCGGCAAGCGCCGTGGCGAGACCCAACAGCGCAACACCAGCGACGGCACGAATGAGCGTTTGCAACATGACCATATCCCTCTTTACTGTATTACCGTTATAACACGGTGATCGGGTGTGCGCCACGTCGTTGGTGGAGCGGAGCGGGGCGTTTATCGGACTGCGCTACAACGAAGGGTTTCGCGCAGACGAAGCAATTCAGGCCGGTTGTGTGTATATCTGAATTGCTTCTTCCCGCTTTGCGAGACTCGCAATGACGAGTGGGGAAATGATACGCAGGGGTGTTTTTGCAAACGACATGACCGGCCACAAAAAAGGCCTCCGGTTTCCCGGAGGCCTTTTTTTGCGACGCTAAGCCTGCGATGCGGCGTTATGCCGGTGTTTCGTAGTACTTTGGCGCGTGTTCATTCAGGATTTCGAGGATCTTCTTGAGCGCGGCAGGCTCATCGGTCTTTTCCATGGCGGCAAGTTCACGCGCGAGGCGTGACGAGGCCGCTTCGAAGATCTGGCGTTCGGAGTACGATTGTTCGGGCTGGTCATCAGCGCGGAACAGATCGCGGGTCACTTCGGCGATGGAAACGAGATCGCCCGAGTTGATCTTCGCTTCGTATTCCTGGGCGCGGCGCGACCACATGGTGCGCTTGACCTTGGGCTTGCCCTTGAGCGTATCAAGCGCTTCACGCAGCGTCTTGTCAGACGACAGCTTGCGCATACCGATCGATTCAACCTTGTTGACAGGAACGCGCAAAGTCATGCGCTCTTTTTCAAAACGCAGCACATAAAGCTGGAGCTTCATGCCTGCGATTTCTTCGTCCTGAAGTTCGACCACCCGGCCGACACCGTGCTTTGGATAAACGACGTAGTCCCCAACATCGAAGGCGAGAGCCTTGACTGCCATTGGTATTCCTTTCGACGCGGCAAAGACAAGCCAGCGGTCACGGGGTGCTTCATCGGGGAGAAAGCAATCAAACGCCGCCTATCCGGCGGTCGTGCGAGGCCCAGCGATCCGTTTGCTTTTGTCGTCTTGCCTTCTCGTGGTGAAAAGACGCCAGAGAGGCAAACCCCCCAGCGCTAGGGCAGCTTACTAACACTTATGCAACAATTTTACCAGCCCCGTGTGTGCACTGCACAGGAAATCGTTTGTTGCCGCCATAAAGGCGGCAACATGACCGTTTGGGGGCTGGTGTCAGGCCCTGTTTAAGAGCCGCGTGGTAAGCGTCAGATCAATCGCCTTCGCCGGGTTCGGCCGAGAAGTACTTTTCGAACTTGCCCTCTTCACCCTTATGCTCATCAGCATCGCCGGGCGCATCCTTCTTGGCGGTGATATTTGGCCATTCCGCCGAGTATTTGGCGTTCAGCTCAAGCCACTGTTCAAGGCCTGATTCGGTATCGGGCAAGATCGCTTCGGCGGGGCATTCGGGTTCGCAAACGCCGCAATCAATGCATTCGCTGGGGTTGATTACCAGCATGTTGTCGCCCTCATAGAAGCAATCGACGGGGCAAACCTCGACGCAGTCCATGAATTTGCAACGGATGCAGGCATCTGTGACGACGTAGGTCATAGTGAATTTCGTCCCTCAGTATCTCTTTGAAGCCGTGCTAGAGGCGTTTCCCCCAGATCGTCAAGCACCCGATAACATCCTTGCGCTTCAATTGCCGGGCCGCGCCGTTCGGGAATGCTGAGAAGCTGGATCACACGGACGCGGGTGGGAAGGGGCAGAACCAGCACATCGCCGCATTTCACATCGGCGCTTGGCCGTTCGATGCGCCGGCCATTAAGGCGGATATGGCCACTGGCCACCCATTCTTGTGCCATCCCGCGTGATCCGGAAAACCGCAAGAACCATAAGACCTTGTCGATCCGCAAAGACGCCTCTCCCCTATCGTGCCACAAGTTCTGCCAAGGCGGCAAAAGCCCCTGTTGGTTGCGGCAAAGAAATCGCTTCAGCCGCAGCACCGGGGCGTACCGGTCGCCATTCCCACAGCGGCGGCATGGCAGGCCCATATGCGCCCTGGGGCAGGGGTCTGCCCATGAACACGCGAAAGCCGCCTGCCCGGAGCAAGCCTGCAAAACTCGTGGTGGACAGCCCCATCGAGCGTGCCGTACCGGGATCGATATAGAACCGGCGGCCTTTGGCATCCATGCGGGTGCTGTGCGCGGCGTGAAGCAGCTTTTCGGCCAGATCGACGCGCAGGCATTCCACGCCAAACCGGCGGTAGCCTACGGGCGGTTCTTTCGCGCTGATCACCGGACTGGCGGTTTCAGGCGGGGCTGGTGGTCGCGCACCCCAAACAGTGGCCAACGTGACCCAGAGATTTAGCGGCGCAGGCCGCAACATGGCAGGCACGAACAGATCGAGCGCGCCGATCCGCACGCCCAGTTTTTTCATGGCTCCACGTTGTGCGGCATCAAGCCGGTCCAACCCTGATTCATCGCGCGGCAAAACGCCGCCTGCCTCAACCAGATGAAGCAGCAAGGCGCGAAGGTTGGCACCGGATTCAGTGGCGCGGCTTGCTTCTGCCAGCTTGCCGAGCGGCCCCAACAGCCGCTGCACATGGCCTGCAAACCAATCATCCAGAGCATCCACAACCCGGCCTTTAAGCAGGGGAGGGAACCGGTCCAGCGTTGCGTCGGGCTTGATACGCGGTTCAAGCAAGCCACGACCGCGTTCCAGTTTGGCAACGGTAATTCCGCGCCAGACAAACGCGGCGTTTTGTAATGCGAGACCGTCAGCCAGTCTGGCGCTCTCCAGCAGTTCCACAGCGCGCGTTTCAAACAGCGCTGGCAAGTGTCGCTCTGCCGCTGCGAGCAAGAGTTTGCGGTCTGCCGCACGGGCCATGGGATCGACCACGAAGCGGAAGCCTTCGAGGTGGCCGATAGGTTCATCATCGACCAGCACCGCGCCCGAATCTGACAAACGCACCGGCAAAAGCCCGGCGTCGGAACCGGCCTTGCGCATCAGAACCGTGGTGCGGCGATTGACGAAGCGTTCGGTGAGACGCGCATGCAGGGCGTCGGACAGCCGTGTTTCCACTGCGCGGGCACGGGCTGACATCTCGTCCTTAGCCAGGACCCAATCGGCGCGCTGGGCGATGTAGGACCATGACCGGATTGCGGAAATGCGACCTTGCAGCGTATCGATATCGCCCGACGGAATATCAAGCTGGGCAATGGCCTGCGCCACAAAATCCGCGCCAAGATAACCATGGCGCAAATCCTGCCACAGCCGCGCGACGAAGCGACTGTGGGTTTCTGCGCCTTGCTGGCGGAAATCGGGCAGGCGGCACACATCCCAGAAGCGTTTGACCGCGCGCGTCCCGCGAATATCGGATGTGTCCGGCTCTTCGGACAAACGCTTTAACACCGCCAGATCGATGGATTGTGGCGGGATGTGTAGTTCGCTGCGCGGTGGCAGGCTTTCAAGGTCTTCGATCAGCGTGGCAAGGCTATCGAAGCGCGGCTCGGCCTCACGCCAGAACAGCTTAGTTAGCGGCGGAAAGCGATGCTCTTCAATCGCATAGATTTCTTCTTCGCTGAATTCAGGATCATGCCCGCCCATTCCGGCAAGTGTGCCGAACGTGCCATCGCGCTGGTGACGGCCTGCGCGGCCTGCAATTTGCGCCATTTCTGCGGTGGTCAACCGGCGGTGGCGGTGGCCATCGTATTTGGAAAGGCCTGCGAAGGCGACGTGATGGACATCAAGGTTGAGGCCCATGCCCACAGCGTCTGTTGCTACCAGATAATCAACCTCGCCCGATTGGTACATCGCAACCTGGGCATTGCGCGTTTGCGGAGATAGCGCGCCCATGACCACGGCGGCACCGCCGCGAAACCGCCTCAGCATTTCAGCCATGACATAGACTTGCTCGGCACTGAAGGCGACAATCGCGCTGCGCGGCGGGATGCGCGACAGCTTTTTTGCGCCGACATGGGTGAGCGTGGAAAAGCGCGGGCGTGAGATGATCTCGGCCTCGGGGACCAGCGCCTTGATCATCGGCTGCAAGGTGGATGACCCCAGCAGCATGGTTTCTTCGCGGCCTCGGGTATGGAGCAAGCGGTCGGTAAACACGTGGCCGCGTTCAGGATCGGCCGAGAGTTGTGCTTCATCAAGCGCGATGAAGGCAAGATCGGGGCGTGATGGCATGGCTTCCACCGTACACAGATGCCAGCGTGCGCCTTTGGGTTCGATCCGTTCCTCGCCGGTTATCAGCGCGACGTTTTCAATGCCCTTGATTGCGCAGACCCGGTCATAGACTTCGCGCGCCAGCAAGCGCAGCGGAAAGCCTATGGCGCCTGAGGAATGGGCGCAGAGGCGTTCAATCGCGAGGTGGGTTTTGCCGGTATTGGTGGGGCCAAGCACCGCCTTCACCACGCCGGTATGCGTAGGTCGCCTGATCTGCGCTGGCGTGCGGTTGGCCATGGGCTGAATGTGGCGGGCTTGTTGCCGGTTAACAAGCGCGGGGGATGGATTTATCCCCTGCCCGAATGGGTGGGGGGGGGAAGAAGGGGCTGGCCCGACAACAAACCCACCCCCGACCCCTCCCGTAAACGGGAGGGGGGATTGGCAAAAGGCCCGGATTTCTCCGGGCCTTGGGTTATTGATTCATCGTGGCGAAGAAATCTTCGTTGGTCTTGGATTCCTTCATCTTGTCGAGCAGGAATTCCATCGCGTCGATTGTGCCCATCTGCATCAGAATGCGGCGCAGAACCCACATTTTGCTGAGCTGGTCCTTGGCAACCAGCAGTTCTTCCTTGCGGGTGCCGCTCTTGCCCACATCAAGCGCGGGGAAGATGCGTTTGTCAGCGACCTTGCGGTCAAGCACGATTTCCGAGTTGCCGGTGCCCTTGAATTCTTCAAAGATCACTTCGTCCATGCGGCTGCCGGTATCGATCAGGGCGGTGGCGATGATTGAGAGCGAGCCGCCCTCTTCGATGTTGCGCGCAGCACCGAAGAAGCGCTTGGGGCGTTGCAGGGCGTTGGCATCAACACCGCCGGTCAGGACTTTGCCCGATGAAGGCACCACGGTGTTGTAAGCACGGCCAAGGCGTGTGATCGAATCGAGCAGGATCACCACGTCGCGCTTGTGTTCGACCAGACGCTTGGCCTTTTCGATCACCATTTCAGCCACTTGTACGTGGCGGGTGGCGGGCTCGTCAAAGGTTGAAGAGATGACCTCGCCCTTCACGCTGCGTTGCATGTCGGTAACTTCTTCGGGGCGTTCATCGACCAGCAGGACGATCAGGAACACTTCGGGATGATTGTCTGTGATGGCCTTGGCCATGTTTTGCAGCAGCACGGTTTTACCGGTGCGCGGCGGCGCAACGATCAATGCGCGCTGGCCTTTGCCCTGCGGGCTAACCAGATCGATCACGCGGGCAGACTTGTCCTTGACCGTGGGGTCAAGCGTATCAAGCCGCAAACGTTCATTCGGGTAAAGCGGAGTGAGGTTATCGAAGTTGACGCGGTGGCGCACTGCATCGGGATCATCGAAGTTGACCTTGATCAGGCGCGTGATCGAGAAATAGCGTTCGCCATCCTTGGGGGCGCGGACTTCGCCCTCGACGGTATCACCCGTGCGCAGGCCCCATTTGCGGACCTGATTGGGCGAAACGTAAATATCGTCAGGACCAGCGAGGTAATTGGCTTCGGGGCTGCGCAAGAAGCCAAAGCCATCGGGCAGAACTTCGATGGTGCCGATGCCGAGGATTTCCTCGCCATCTTCGGCCATTTCCTTGAGGATCGCGAACATCAGATCCTGGCGGCGCAGCGTGCTGGCGCCTTCGACCTCAAGCTCTTCGGCCATCTGGACCAGCTCTGCTGGGGTTTTTTTCTTCAATTCTTTCAAATGCATATCACGTGTGTCCAAAGCGGAAGCTGGAAATGGCCGGAAGCCTCTGAGGGGCTTGGAGAAAGCAAGAGGGCGGCTGCATCGGGGCAGCGCATCTGTTTCCGGTGGATCGCGGGATATGCCGGTAGGGCGGGTTAGTCAATGAAACTGTTGGATCAGAATGGCTTTACGATCACCAGAATGACGATCAGTGCAGCGGCAATGCCGGGGATTTCATTCAGGAGCCGCAGCTTTTTGCCGGTGAGTTTGCGCTGTCCGGCAGCGAGCAGTTGGGCGTAATTGGCCAACCAGAAGTGGTAGGCGGTCAGCGCCAGAACAACCGCAAATTTGGCGTGAAACCAGCCTTGCTGGAAGGCGTCGATGTTGAAAGCGAGCGCCATACCGAGCACCCAGACCACGACCAGCGCGGGCCACATGATGATTTTCATCAGCTTGCTCTCACGGTCTACCCAAATCGCGCTTTCAGGCGAACCTTCGGGCGCTTCTTGATGATAGACGAAGAAGCGGGGCAGCATGAACAACCCCGCCATCCAGAAGATCACGAAGATAAGGTGGCCGGCCTTCAGCCAAAGATAGATCATCGCCAATACCTGCTGCATGAGTTGCGGTTCCGCTACGCTTGCTTCGACGCCCCACCGTTATTTCGGCGGGACATGAACAGTTTGCAAGGGCCGCGAAAGGGCAGTTTTACCGCGACCAGCCCCGCACTATCTTCAGCAATTGCTCGACATGGTCAATCGGGGTGAACTGGCCGATGCCGTGGCCCAGATTGAACACATGCGGGCGATCAGCAAAAGCTTCGAGCACGCGGATGGTGTGTTTTTCAAGCTCTGCGCCGCCCGAAAGCAGCAGCAGCGGATCGAGATTGCCCTGAACCGGCATGTTCGCGGGCAATTCGCGCGCGGCCCACAGCGGATCGATGGTTTCGTCCACGCCCACCGCATTGACGCCGGTTTCACGGGCATAAGCAGCCAGCTTTTCGCCCGCGCCTTTGGGGAAACCGATGACGGGAACATGCGGATAGCGGCGCTGCATTTCGGCGGCGATTTTGGCGTTGGGAGCAATGACCCAGCGTTCGAATTGCGCAGGAGCAAGACTGCCCGCCCATGAATCGAACAATTGCAGGCCTTCGGCACCCGCTTCGACTTGGCCCGAGAGATATTCGATCGTTACATCAGTGATCGCATCGATGATCGCCTGAAAAGCTTGCGGATCGCGATAGGCCATTGCGCGGGTATCGTGATGATCACGGCTGCCTTCGCCTGCGACCATGTAGGTTGCAACGGTCCATGGACTTCCTGCAAAGCCCAGCAACGTCGTCTCAGGGCTTAACTGGGCCTTGACCTTGGCCACGGTCTCATAAATTGGCGAAAGACGCTCAGGCACGGCTGTGAGGCTCTTCAGCGTGGCATCGATGAGCGTTGGCGAAAGGTGCGGACCTTCGCCTGCGAGGAACTGGAGATCCTGACCCATCGCATAGGGCACGATCAGGATATCGGAAAACAGGATCGCGCCATCAAAGCCGAACCTGCGGATTGGCTGCACCGTAACCTCGGCCGCCGCATCGGTATCATAGACCAGCGCGAGGAACCCGCCGCGTTCAGCGCGCAGTTCACGGTACTCGGGAAGGTAACGCCCGGCCTGACGCATGAGCCAGATCGGACGACGGGCAAGATTGGCACCTTGAAGCGTATCGAGAAGTGGGCCGGGCATTGCGGGTTTCGATCCATTCTACTTAAACAAGATTCTTAGAATCAGGTTGATGATAGTTGTTGGCCCTGTGGAAAGCGGGGATGACGACGGTCTGCCCGATTTGTGAGTCAGTTTCCACCCTTTTTCCCGGCTGCGACTCTGCCCGGAATTGGGTCAAGAGAAAGTTCTCAACGCTCTCCACAGGCTGGGGACAAGTTAGCGGAGCTGTCGATAAGCGGGGGTCAAACGGGCCGGAAAGAAGCATGGAATTACCGCTTCAACTTGTCCCCGGCTCTGTCCCGTGGTTTATCTCTCCTGTTTCCACAGGTTCATCCCAAGATAGGGCAGACCCTCCAAGAAAGCGCCAAAATGCAGCGTTTGCACCTGCACCTCCTATCTGATTCCACCGGCGAAACGCTGGAGATGATCGCCAAGGCGGCGCTGGCCCAGTTCGACGGGGCTGATGTTGTGCGCCACTTCTGGCCAATGGTACGTTCAATGCAGCACCTTGACCGTATCATGGGCGAAATCGCTGCAAACCCGGGGCTTGTGCTTTATACACTAGTCAATCCCGAAACGCGCGAGCGGCTGGAAAAACGCTGCGTCACGCTGGGCCTGCCCAGTGTTGCCGCGCTTGATGCGGTGACCGATGCGCTGGAGCAGCAACTTGGCGTGCAGGCCAAAGGCCGCCCCGGTAGGCAACACATCATGGACGAAGCCTATTTTGCGCGCGTTGACGCCATCCAGTTCACTATTGCCCATGATGATGGCGTGAACTGGGAGAATTGGGAGGAGGCCGATATCGTGTTGGCGGGCGTTTCGCGCTGCTCCAAGACGCCAACGTCGATCTATCTGGCCAATCGCGGGTATAAAGTGGCCAATATCCCGATCGTGGTGGAAAGCCCGCCGCCTTCGATGCTGTTTTCGCTGGGCCGTCCGCTGGTAGTGGGGCTGACGACAAGCCCGGAACGCCTGATCGCGGTGCGGCGCAACCGGCTCTTATCGCTCAATCAAGCGCCCGAAACAGCCTATGTGGATAACGATCATGTGAACCGCGAAGTGCAGTATGCGCGGCGGATGTTTGCCGATAACGGCTGGCCGGTGATCGATGTATCGCGCCGATCGATCGAAGAGACGGCGGCCGCTGTGATCAATTTATACAATGAACGTGCCGCTGCTGGCGGCAATAGTGATGGTGTAAAACCGATATGACTCTTGTTCTGGCCAGCCAAAGCGCTTCGCGCAAAATGATGCTGGAAGCCGCCGGCGTGCCGTTTGAAGCGCGCGCAGGCGATGTGGATGAAGGCGCGATCAAACGCGAACTGATCGGTGTGCCGCCTGCCGATATCGCGATGGTTCTTGCCGAAGCTAAAGCACTAGCCATTTCGGTCAGCATGCCCGGACGGCTGGTGCTTGGCGGGGATTCGCTGGTTGAAGTGGGTGGCCGCTTGTTTGACAAACCGGTGAGCCGCGAAAACGCTGCTGAACATCTGGCGTTCTTTTCCGGCAACGAAATGCGACTTCATTCCGCTGCGGTGCTGATGCGTGACGGGCAGTGCATGTGGCGTCATACCGAATGCGCGCGGCTTCGCGTGCGCAGCCTTTCCGACAGCTTTATCCAGAGCTATCTCCACAGGGAATGGCCCGCAGTCTCAGGCTGTGTCGGCGTGTTCCGGATGGAGGCACTGGGCGCGCAATTGTTTGAATCGGTCGAGGGCAGCCATTTCACCGTTCTGGGTATGCCGCTGCTGGCGCTGCTGGGCGCGCTGCGCGATCTGGGCGAGCTGGAAGCGTGAGCCAGCCTTATGCCGAGGTGATCGGTGATCCGATTGCCCAATCTAAATCGCCAGTAATCCATGGTTTCTGGTTGGAGAAGCTGGGCCTGCCCGGACGCTATGACCGCGCTCATGTAACGGCAGAGGGGCTTACCGGTTATCTGGCAGGGCGCAGGAGCGATCCCGATTGGCGCGGTTGCAATGTGACGATGCCGCACAAGCAGGCGGTGATCCCCTTGCTCGATCGGCTTGATCCGCTGGCGGCGCGGATTGGCGCGGTAAACACGATTGTTCCCGAAGAGGGCGGGCTGGTGGGCTACAATACCGATGCGCCGGGCTTTCTTGAACCGTTACAGCCGCTGCTGGCGCAAACGCATTACTTCCGCATGGCCCGCGTTTTGGGCACAGGCGGCGCGGCGCGCGCGATCATTGCGGCACTGGCCGATGCGGGCATGGTGATCGTGCTGTCAGGGCGCAATGTGGAGAAAGCGCGGGCGCTGCTCGATGAGCTTGATCCCAAGGGTGAACACCACGTCGCTCCGCTTGATCACTTTGCCGATGCCACCGATTTTGCCTTTGATGATCGGACGAGCTGCCTTGATCTGGTGGTCAATGCGACGGCCCTTGGCATGACCGGCCAACCGCCGCTGGTGTTTGATATAAGCCATGCCCCGCCGGGGTCGGTTTTCTACGATATCGTCACATCACCGCTCGAAACGCCATTCCTCAAGTTGGCTAGAGGTTCGGGATTTGCCACTGTTGATGGCCTTTCGATGTTGATTGGCCAAGCCGACCATGCCTTCCGCCGCTTCTTCGGGGCGACCCCGCCGCGCGGGGAAGCTGATGCCGAACTGCGCTCAAGGTTGCTGGCATGAGCCGCCCGTTCATCGCAGGACTCACCGGTTCTATCGGCATGGGTAAATCGGCGGTGGCGCTGATGCTGCGTGAACTGGGCGTGCCGGTGTTCGATGCCGATGCCGCCGTGCACCAGTTGCAAGGGCCAGGTGGCGTGCTGCTGCCCGCGATTGAAGCCGCGTTTCCTGGAACGACCGGTCCCGAAGGCGTCAAACGGCAGGAGCTTGGCGCAAAAGTCTTCGGTGATCCTGTTGCGCTCAAACAGCTTGAGGCGATTGTTCACCCCGCCGTTGCGCAAATGCGTGAGGCGTTCATGATCGAGCATATGGGCGAGGGCCTGGTGGTATTCGATATTCCGCTGCTGTTCGAAAAGGGCCATGGCGCGGATCTTGACGCGGTGATCGTCGTTTCTGCGCCCGCGCATATGCAACGGACACGTGTGCTGGCCCGCCCCGGGATGACGCCTGAAAAGTTTGCGCATATCCTTTCGTTGCAAGTGCCCGACGCGGAAAAACGCGCCCGCGCCACCCATGTAATCGACACCGGGGTAACGCTGGAGGAGACGCATGCGCAAGTGGCGGCACTGGTCACCGCTATCCGTGAAAAAAACCCGCACCATTAACCCCAACGCCCCTTGCCAGCCCCCTTATGCAGGTCCACATATCCGATAATGCGTGAGATCGTTTTCGATACAGAGACGACCGGCCTCGATCCAAGATCGGGGGATAGACTGGTGGAAATCGGCTGCATCGAGATGATCAACCGGGTACCTTCCGGTGCGGTTTATCATTGCTATTTCAATCCCGAACGCGATATGCCGGCCGAAGCCGAGGCCGTGCACGGGTTGTCCATCGCGTTCCTTTCGGACAAGCCCAAATTCGCTGAAAAAGCGGGCGAATTCCTCGAATTCATCCAAGATTCGCCGCTGGTTGCGCACAATGCCGGGTTCGACTTCGGCTTTATGAACAACGAGCTGGAAATGTGCGGGCTTACCCCCGTCAACAGGGACCGGATGGTGGACACCGTGGCGATTGCCCGCCGCAAACATCCCGGTGCCAAACTCAGCCTTGATGCGTTGTGCTCACGCTATGGGATCGACCGTAGCCACCGCACCAAGCATGGGGCGCTATTGGATGCGGAACTGCTCGCGCAGCTCTACGTAGAGTTGCAGGGTGGACGGCAGATCGGGCTCGAACTTGCGGCAGAAGCAAGGATGCTGTCCGAACAGCCGGTGATCGGCACGTCGTCGTCGGTTACCCGCACTTTCCGTTCCCCGCGCCCGCATAGTGCGAGCGAGGAGGAGCTTGCCCGTCATGCCGAATTCATGGCGGGATTTAGCGAGCCGATCTGGTCACGCTGATGGTGTGATTGGGCTGGTTCGCCTGAGTACACAGGAGAAGTGAGATATGGATATTCGCGTTTCGGGACACCAGGTCGATACCGGCGCTGCCTTGCAGACACATGCCGAGGAACGTCTTTCCGCCATCGTCGACAAGTATTTCTCCCGAGCGATTTCCTCCCATGTCACGATGGGAAAAGCACCACATGCCGGATTTCGCTGCGATATCGTCACGCATGTGACCAACGGATTGATCCTGAAAGGCGGTGCTAGCGCGCAAGACGCCCATGCTGCGTTCGATCAATCGGCTGACAAGATCGAAAAGCAGCTTCGCCGCTACAAGCGCCGCTTGACCGCGCGCCACGAAAACGCCGATCACGCGCGCAAGACCGATGAATCTAACCTTATCGTGCAGGACGCAACGTATACCGTGTTCGCGCATGACGAGGCGAGCGAGGATGAACCGGCCGATGCGCCTTTGGTGATCGCCGAAACCCGCGTCGATGTGCCAACGGCAACGGTGGCCGATGCGGTGATGATGCTCGATCTGCGCAACACCAACGCCTTGATGTTCAAGAACCTTGGTACAGGCGCACATAACATGGTCTATCGCCGTGGTGACGGTTCGATTGGCTGGGTTGAGCCCAAGTAAACGTGGAGCCCAAGTAAACACAGGCATTTTCAACCGGTTTGCCAAAAGGGGGGAGGCGCTTGCGCTCTCTCCCCAATTGTTTGACACAATTACAACCGCCGCTTTGCTCTTGCGTTCCCCCGCATTCGGGCGCATTGCGCGGCCCAATTCACCGTGCCTTAGCACTTATGTGATTACATCTATCCGCACTATGACGGCTTTGTTTACCCTTGATCCACAGGCCGTCCGCATGGTTCGCGCCGATAGCAAGCAGCAGATCCTCGCCGATCTCTCGCGCTGCTTTGCGCAGGTGTATATGCTTGATGGCGAAGCGGTGACCGACGGAATTGACGAGCGCGAGAAGTTGGGCAGCACCGGATTTGGACGCGGTGTGGCCATCCCGCATGCGCGGATTGATGGACTGGAGCGCCCGGTTGCGGCATTTTTCCGGCTTGAAAACCCTGTGGAATTTGCCTCTGCCGATGGCATGCCGGTGGATTGCGTGTTCGGATTGCTTTCACCATCGCAAGCAGGCGCCACGCATTTGCAGGCGCTGGCGGCCATATCGCGGATGATGCGCGATGAACGCATGCACGAACGGCTCATTTCGGCCCCCAATGCCGAAGCGCTCTATGGCCTGCTGGTCAATGTCCTTGACCGTGACGCCGCCTGATTCAAACGCTGGAAGCGGAGATAGCGCATCGCTGCATTGGCGGGCGCTTGAAGGGCTTTATGGTTCTGCTCCGGTGAACGATCTGTTTGAATCGCGGTTGGAAGTGGTGGCAGAAGGCATCTCGCGCATCCATTTCAACGTGACGCGAAGCTGCTTTCACGCAGCCGGGGCAGCGCATGGCACGATCTATTTCAAGATGCTCGATGATGCTGCGTTCTATGCGGCCAACACGATGGTGACAGACCGATTTTTGCTGACCACATCGTTCAACTTGCTGTTCACCCAACCGATTGGCGAAGGGCCATTGATTGCGGAAGGTCGCTGGATTTCGGGCCGCCGCCGGGTTCTGGTAGCCGAAGCGCGGTTGATTGATGCACATGGTGAGGAAGTGGGCCGTGGCACTGGCACCTTCCAGCGTTCACGCATCCCTTTATCCAGCCTTGAGGGCTATAATGCGGGCCTGCGCGAAGCGTTGAAATAGTGGAAAACCGGGTCCCTGCACATATAGAAGTTTCAGGATTGCTCCGCACGGCGCAGGCTGGCAATGATTTTGGCATGGTGCTGCATAAGGGGGAGCGTGATGGCGGCACGATCCTTATTGTTACGCTGGATAATCAGGGTCTTGGTTCGTTGTTTGAGCGGATGCCTCAGTTGGATGGCAGCCGGAAATGGGTGCAAGTAAAGGTTCAAGCGCCTGATAATAAAAGGGAATTTGAAGATTATCTAAGCCGCCGCATGGCCCAGGACCGCGATGTGTGGATAGTTGAACTGACTGTCGCAAAACCGGAACAGTTCATCCGGGACAACCTGTCGCCAAGGTGAACAAGCCTTGACACTACGGCGTTGCACAATAAAGGCACCTCATCGATTTTGCGCAGGCGGTGATGGAAGGCGATATGGCTGACCGCATTGGCACGCAGACGGGGGGCAACCGACATGGCCCTTCGGCATCTCGCTCCCGCACTTTGCCATCCGGCCTTGTGCGTCAGGGCTTTTTGCCGCGCCATGGCTGGAAGCTCACCGCACTTTGACGACGATTTATGAGCAAGAAATTCCGGTACGCTGCTACGCTTAGCCTGGCTGCGACTTTTATCACAACGCTTCTCAGCACAAGTGGATCCCATGCCAGTGCGCAAGGGTTCAACGCTCCGGTCGCCATTGCGACCACGTTTATCTCCCAGCCGGTTATCCAGGCAGTCGCCCAAGCGACGCCCGATGATACCGCAGAGTCGCTTCAGGACGCGATTGCCGCATCCTCGCTGGCCAATCTGGTAGAGAACACCCAAGCCCCCGCCGACCTTTCCAAAGAACTGGAATGTTTGGCCGGAGCCATCTTTTTCGAAGCCAAAAGCGAAACACTGGCTGGCCAGCTTGCGGTTGGCCGCGTGATTATCGCGCGCTCACAATCAGGCCGGTTCCCCGCATCCTATTGCGGCGTGGTATACCAACCTTCGCAATTCTCGTTCATTCGTGGCCGTTCGATGCCCTCGATCAACCGCAGCAGCCGTGATTGGCAAGATGCGGTGCGGATCGCCGTAATTGCGGATAAGGGTACATGGAAAAGCCCGGTTGAAGGCGCTATGTTCTTTCACGCAGCGCATGTCTCACCCCGCTGGGGCAAGACGCGCATGGCGAAGATCGACGGTCATATCTTCTACCGTTAATCGCGTTTTTGACGTGACATGAAAAAGGCCGGTTCCCGTGGTGGGAGCCGGCCTTTTTCGTGGACAATAAAGCAGGGGTTTCGCGCAGAGGCGCAGAGGAGGCAGGGGGCGCAGAGAGGTTGTACCTGCGGCAAGGCCGCTCCCAATCTTAACGCTGTCCAAAGTGCAAACCTTGGCGATGGAAAGCAGGCCTTACAGCACTTTCTTGTCTCAGCGCTCTCTGCTTCCTCTGCGTCTCTGCGCGAAACAAAAAGGCCCACGCCGAGCCCCTCCCGCAAGCGGGAGGGGGCATCACGATCAATGGCGGAAGTGGCGCATGCCGGTGAAGACCATTGCGAGGCCTGCTTCGTCTGCGGCCTTGATGACCTCATCATCGCGCATGGATCCGCCGGGCTGGATCACGCAGGTCGCGCCTGCTTCCACCGCGGCCATCAGACCATCGGCGAAGGGGAAGAACGCATCAGAGGCGACGGCAGAACCGCTTGTGCGCACTTCGCTAAAGCCATGCGTATCAGCGGCTTCCTTGGCCTTGGCCGCAGCAATGCGCGAGGAATCGCGGCGGTTCATCTGGCCTGCACCGATCCCGGCGGTAACGCCTTGCTTGGCATAGACGATGGCGTTCGATTTGACGTGCTTGGCCACGGTCCATGCAAACAGCGCATCGGCCAGTTCCTGTTCGGTCGGCGCGCGCTTGGTGACGACCTTGAGATCGGCCTTATCCACTTTGCCACAGTCGCGGTCTTGCACCAGCAAACCACCGGCGATGGGCACGGTGACCAGACCCTTGCGATCGGGATCGGGAAGACTATCGACGAGTAGCAGGCGCAAGTTCTTCTTGCGTTCAAAAGCGGCCTTGGCGGAATCATCAGCGCCCGAAGCGACGACCACTTCGGTGAAGATTTCGCAGATGGCATTGGCGGTGGGGCCATCCAGCGGCACGTTGGTGGCAACGATGCCGCCAAATGCCGAAACCGAATCACATTCCAGCGCGGCTTTCCACGCCTCGAGCAGCGTATCGGCCGTCGCGACGCCACAAGGGTTGGCGTGCTTGACGATGACGACTGTTGGCTTGGCTCCGGTGAATTCGGCGACCAGTTCCAGCGCGGCGTTGGCGTCATTGTAATTGTTGTAGGACAACTCCTTGCCCTGAATCTGCGTGGCTTGGGGCAGGCCGGTGACCGCAGGATTGCGGGGCACATAAAGCGCTGCGTCCTGATGCGGGTTTTCGCCATAGCGCAGCGTGGTGACGCGGGTGTGCGCAGCGGCCAGCACGGGCGGGAAATGCTCTTGCTGGTCAACTGTGGCAAACCACTGCGAAATCGCGGCGTCATAAGCGGCGGTCGCGGCATAGGCTTTGGCTGCCATCTTTCGCCGGAACGCAAGCGTGCTGGCGCCGCCGGTTTCATCTAGCTCGGCCAAGAATGCGGCATAATCGGCGGCATCGGTCAGGATCGTGACATAGCCATGATTCTTGGCGGCAGAACGTACCATCGAAGGGCCACCGATATCGATGTTTTCGATTACTTCATCGCGCTGAGCACCTTTGGCGACAGTCGCTTCGAAGGGGTAGAGGTTGACCACGACCAGATCGATGGCGCCAATCGCATGTTCTGCCATGGCGGCGGCATGTTCGGGATTGTCACGCACAGCGAGCAGCCCGCCATGAATCGTTGGGTGCAGCGTCTTGACGCGGCCGTCCATCATTTCGGGGAAGCCGGTGTGTTCGGACACGTCCTTGACCGTGAGGCCCGCATCGCGCAGCGCCTTGGCGGTGCCACCGGTCGAGAGCAGTTCGACACCGCGCGCGGCCAGAGCCTTGCCCAGATCGACAAGGCCGGACTTGTCGGACACTGATAGCAGCGCCCGCTTGATAGTAACCGTCGTCACGTGGAAATTCCTATCTCATCTTCTTGAGCAGCCAGGAGAAACTCTCACCGCTGCGGGGAACTTTGGCAGAGATCACCAATTGGCGTGTGCCGATAGGGCGTCCCTGTCCATCTGCCCAGAGGCTTTCCTCGATCGTGATCGCATCGCGGCCAGACCGGAACTGCCACAGGCTGCCGTCTGACAGGGCGAGCGTCATGCCTTTCCCGTCAGAACTGGCGGCCAGCTCGATATGGGGGCCAAGGTGAAAGCGCAAGACGACGCCGATGGTTCCGCGCTTGCCTTTGCGGCCTGCTGGTACAAGGAGATCTTCGCCACGCAATTCGCTGCCATCATCGCGCAGGATCAGGATGCGGCGATGGACAAGGCCATAGCGCCCGACATAGCCGTTGTGGCTGGCCTCGATCCGCGTTGCGCCGCTGCCGGAGCTGTTCGGGCCGGAGCTTTCTGCCGAGAGGGTGCGGCGGTCCACCTCAACCTCGGAAACGCCCGAACCCAGACGGCCATTGATCAGCACGGCGGTGGAGTTGAATTCGTCAATCGTCAGCGTGGAATGCGCGCCCGTGCCGCGCAGGCCTTGTTCCAAGCGCAGCGGAATCAAGCCGCCTGCAAAAGCCGCACCGCCACAATTTACGAAGATGCGATCATGGCCATGGCTGAATTCGAAGGCGAGCGTGGAAGCGCAGCCATCGCGGGCGTGGCGCGCGACCGGCGGCGGCCCTGCATCGAATTGCAGCACGGCCTTGCCAGCGGTGGCGCGCTGATAGCCCCACTGGCGCGCATCGCGCAAAGGCCGCGCGCGCACACCGGTGATCTTGATCAGCGTTTCGATCCGGTCGGCATCAACTGCGCCTGCGCCCTGCCAATTGCCAAGGCCGCCATCGCCATGGAGCAGCGCCAGCAGCGGCGGCACCAGCAGGTTCAGCATTGTGCCGATTTGCGGCAGCGGTTCGGCGCGCACCGATTCATAGCAGGCGCGCAAGCTGACCAGCAGTTCGATCGCTTCGATCTGGCACAGCGGGCTGCGCGAGAGCACGCCGCCATCATCGCTGACCAGTTCGCCCAGCGCACGCACTAGACCCGCTTCACCAAACAGGCGGCGCGCTTTTCCATCGGCCAGAATGAGCCCGGCGGCGACCAGCGCGCTCCACCCGGCTATTTCGGCCAATTGGTCTTCCGCTTTGCCGACATGGCGATCAAGCCAGCGGGCGGTTTCATCCACGGCGTGCAGCACGCGGTTGCGGACCGAGCGATCCTGCCCTGACAACACCAGCGGCGCATGAACCAGCCAGTTCAGCAAGCGGTGGCCGACGTTGCCGATATCCCACGCAGGCGTTGGATTGGGCTTGGGATTGGCGTCAAGCCAGGTGGAGGTAATCCGTTCGGCGACTTGCGTACATTGCGAGCGTTGGCCGCCCGATTCCAGATCGCGCAGCCAGCGGAAACCGTGGACCATGCGTTCAAACGCAGGCGGCAGGCGTGGCCCGGAAAAGGCCGTATCGGCAATCGGCGATTTAAAGCCGTGGACCAGAAAATGCCCCGCACGCAAGGCCTTGCCCGCTGCCGCATCGCCGGGGAGCGGGTTGGTGACCGTGGCGGTCAATTGCGTTTTGGCGCGTTTGCGGAAAGGATGGATCGCGCTGACGGGCAGGCCAAGGCTATAGGCAAAGCGGATCAGCCGGTCGCCTGCCCCTAGCGAAGGGGGGGCAAAATCAGCGAGCGCCAAGGCGCGGCCGGGTTCAACCGCAGCGGAATTGGCGAGCAACGCGGAACCCTCTTCTGTCTGGCGGTAGCGGTCCTGCGATTTGGCCAGCGGTTCCTCCTTCGTTGGATCAAGCGGCAAAGCCGGGCGTGCGGATGCCGCCGTCGCCGCCGGGCGGCTTCCAAGGGTGGAAAAGCCGCCGTCCAGCATATCAGCCCAAAGTCTTCAATGCAGCAATATTGCTGGCATATTGGGCGGGGCCTCCCCGGAAAGTGGCGGTTCCTGCCACCAGCACATCGGCGCCTGCATCAACGCATGAGCGGATGGTGGTTAAATCAACCCCGCCGTCTACTTCAAGGTGGATGTCACGGCCCGATTTGTCGATCATCTTGCGGATCGCCTCGATCTTTCGCAATTGGCTGGAGATGAAGCTTTGCCCGCCAAAACCGGGGTTCACGCTCATCACCAGAACCAGATCCACATCGTCGATCAGGTAATCGAGCATCTTGGCCGGCGTGCCGGGATTGAGCGAAACGCCCGCCTTTTTACCCAGGCCCTTGATCGCCTGCACCGTGCGGTGGATGTGTGGCCCCGCTTCGGGGTGGACGGTGATGATATCGGCCCCGGCATCGGCAAAAGCCTGCAAATAGCCATCAACCGGCGAGATCATCAGGTGGACATCGAACGGTTTGGTTGTGTGCGGGCGCAAAGCCTTTAACACCATCGGGCCGATTGTAATATTGGGGACGAAATGGCCGTCCATCACGTCAACATGAATCCAGTCCGCTCCCGCCTCGTCAATAGCGCGCACTTCTTCGCCCAGACGGGCAAAGTCGGCGGAAAGAATCGAAGGAGAAATAAGCGGTGTCATCTGGCGTCGTCTTCCTGCGGCGGCAGCAGAGGACATCTGCAACACCCCCGGCGCGATGCCCAGTGCCTGCAAACGGCTACCCCACTTCTAAGCGGTTACCGCTCGCGAATCGGGGGGGCAAGCATTATGCGCGGGCTTATCCACATTGAATGTCCCGCTTTGGACACGATTCGTGGGGG
Organism: Novosphingobium sp. AAP83; assembly: GCF_001295795.1. Classification (GTDB taxonomy): domain Bacteria; phylum Pseudomonadota; class Alphaproteobacteria; order Sphingomonadales; family Sphingomonadaceae; genus Novosphingobium. The sequence goes on along the minus strand of NZ_LJHY01000057.1, from coordinate 14,099 downwards.
CAAAGGCGGTGGTTTTGTCGATGAACGGTTGGTCGCACACAAGTTCAGCGATCATTCACGGCAAGAATCCTACTTAACGTGGCTGAAATCTGTCAGTATGTGGCTGGCAGGGGATGCTACCGGCATGGCGCGATTGCTGCTTGAACAGCGATAGCAGTTTGCAAAATGCTGGAAAGACACATCGAATTTGGGGCTTTTGACATGATCCAGCCGAGACGTTTGTACGCCACGGCCTTTGCTATTGCTGCGGCTGCTACCGGATTGACGGGGGCAGGCGTTGCATCTGCGGCCAATGCTCCGGCGAATGTGGCGCGGCCAAATTGTGCGGGGCCTGTCAGCGACACTTGGGTTAACGTCACGATTGACCGCGTGCGCAACGGCAATGGCCTGATGGCGGTCACGCTCTATGCCGATGAACCGCGCAAGTTTCTGGTCAAAAAGGGGTCGATGTATGTCGGCCGCGTGGATGCCACCGCGCCGGAAACCAGGATGTGCCTGTTCGTGCCCAAGCCTGGTGTCTATGTGCTGGCAGTCTACCATGACGAGGATTCGAGCACGACGATCAAGCGCAGCGGCGTGTTGGGCCTGCCCGAGGAAGGCTTCGGCTTTTCCAACAACCCGCCCACGATTGCGAGCATTCCCTCGTTCCGTTCGGTGCGGCTGAATATCGCCAAGACGGGCCTTTCGACCCGGATTCACCTGAAATATCCTTGATAGGGTGCAGGGGCCGAAAGGCTCCCGCGTCCCGTTCAGTCCTCGTCCGCTGTGAGCGGCACGTTGGCAAAGGTGCGTGCGAGGTGCCAAGGGGCCAGCTCTTCGGCCAGTTCGTGGGCGCGCGGATCGTCGACGTCCATCCACCATGCATCGTCGATGTCCATGGTGCCCGCACGGCCCGCATCGGCAAGGCGTTGCATCCCGTCTGACAGGCTGCCCGATTTGCCCGCTGCAATCGTATCGCGGATGGCGATGGCGAGTTCTGGCGTTGCCAGAAACGCGCCGCAATCGACCGCGTCATAAGGCGCGATGGTTTTACCGATGGCGGTGATCCGGCCGGCATCGTCCATTTTCACCCATGTGGCGTCATCGGGATCGACCAGCGGGCTATCGACGCGGCGATCGATTGCAAGAGTGACGCCACGTTCCGGACTGTCTTCGGCAAGCAGGCGCGCAAGAATATCGGCCTCGAACATATGGTCGGCCATCATCAGCAGATAATTGCCATTGCAGCGCGTGGCCCCGGCCATCACCGAATAACCATTGGGCGTGGACCAATCGGCGAGGCGCACCGGCACGATTTCTATCCCTGCGCGCAAGGAAAGATCGGCAAGGAACGCTTCGACAAGGTCTGCCTTGTGCCCGGTTACCACCACCACACGCGTAACGCCTGCTTCCATCGCCTGCCGCACGCCGATCTCGATCAGCGGCACGCCGCATACCGGCGTCAGCGGCTTGGAGGGTGAAAGCTCGGCCAGGCGGCTGCCGTAACCGGCGGCAATGATCAGCGCGTCCATCGGGATTCTCTGTTTTCTTGGCGATTCAGAACATGAAAAGGCCGACCAGACATCCGCCCGGTCGGCCCTGTTTCATTGCGTTAAGCGGCGCGCTTATTCGGCGGCCAGCTTTTCGGCCGAGGCATATTCCTCAACCATTTGCGCAGCGACATCGTCGTTGAACTGCTGCGGCGGGTGCTTGCAGAAGTAGGCCGACGGGCCGATCAGTGCACCACCTTCACCACGCTCAAGCGCGACCTTGCAGCAACGGATCGCATCCATCACGCAAGCAGCCGAGTTCGGGCTGTCTTCCACCGAGAGGCGGAGTTCGAGGTTCATCGGCACGTTGCCCCACTGCTGCCCTTCCATGCGGATGAAGCACAGCTTGTTGTCCTTCTGCCATGGAACATAGTCCGAAGGACCAACGTGGATGTTTTCATCGGCCAGGCGCGTGGCAAGCATGGCTTGCACGGCTTCAGTCTTCGATTCCTTCTTGCTGCCCAGACGCTGACGGTCGAGCATGTTCATGAAATCGGTGTTGCCGCCGGTGTTCAGCTGATACGTACGTTCGACATTCACGCCGCGCGCAGCAAACAGGCTCGACAGAACGCGGTGAACGATCGTCGCGCCGACCTGGGCCTTGATATCGTCGCCGACGATCGGGATGCGCTTTTCGCGGAACTTCGCTTCCCATTCAGGCGTAGAAGCGATGAACACGGGCATGCAGTTGACCACGGCAACGCCGGCTTCAAGTGCACATTCCATGTAGAATTCGGTGGCCTTTTGCGAACCGACCGGCAGGAAGTTCAACAGAACTTCGGCGCCCGATTCCTTCAGTGCAGCAACGATGCTGTCATGGGTGGCCTCAGCTTCGTCTGAAACGATAAAGCCTTTCTCGCCAACGGATGTCATGTGTGCGGCAACGCCGTCAGACACATAACCCATGATGACCTTTGCGCCGGTTGCCGGAACATTGGCTTGGAACACGGTGGTGTTGTTAGGGCCAGCGAAGATTGCTTCTGCAATGTCCTTGCCGACTTTGCGTGCATCGACATCGACGCCCAGCACAAAATCGACATCACCCGCGCCATAGCCGCCTATGCGATCATGGATCAGACCTTGCGACGAATTGTTGTTGCGGTAGTAGGCAACCCCCTGCACCAGCGAGCTAGCGCAGTTGCCTACGCCGATCACGGCGACCTTTATTGGCTTCATGAATACAGATCCCTTCACACAGGCGCCCAAGGGCGGCTGTCACGATAACGCCTCATTTATAAATCGCGCGCCAAAAGCAAGAAGATTCCCCGCCGTCAAGCATGCTTCGGCACGAGGGCGAGGATGACTGCTACCAGCCAGCCCGCCGCCGCGATTGCAAAAAGGGCCAAGACAAGCGTCGCAAACCCGAATGCAATCAACAGTGCAAACACCAGCGCGAAAAAATCGCGGCTGGTCATAAAAGTCAGCCATTGCATGATTTGCGATGGCTTTTCGTCAACGACACCGCCTGCACTCTTGGCGCGGTAGTGCTCCTTGACAAGATCGAAGCTGAACGGGGCATTGCTGCGGGCCGCCACTCCTCCGATCAGGAACAGCCCCATAGCGAGCAAAACGAGCCCCGTATAGCCAAGGCTTGCACCTAACACACGATCTTGCATCTGAAGGTTGATCGCAACCCCCAGAAGAAACGCAAGATTGGTGGCGGCATCGAGCAGGCTGTCCATGCGTGCGCCCGCATTCGAGGTGAGCCACGTGGCGCGCGATATCTCCCCGTCGACGCCGTCAAAGATCGATGCAGCCTGAAACAGCAATGCTCCGGCGATCAGGCCGGATTCCCCGCCCAGCAACAAACTGGCGAACATCGTGATGGCGATCACGCCTGTACCGATTGTTGCGTGAATCGGCGCGATACCGGGATAGCGCAAGGCAATGGCCGACAGGGCCTGCGAAACGGGACGATTGATATAGCGCGATACGATGCCATCTGTCGGCTTGGCGGTGGAGCGCAGAATGTTGCGTCCTGCCACCCGCAATCGTTCGGCGGCATCGTGGCGCGCGCTCATAGCCCGCGCGATGGCTTCGTCAATGCCATGGCCGTAAGCGATTTCTATGCCTTCTACAGGTTCGTTGCGCCCGGCCACCGCATCGGCAATGGCCTGTGCGGGCGGCATAGCATCACCCCGGATCACGGCTACGCGCGCACGCGCTCTTGCAGCATCGTTGCCCGATACCGCTGGCCCGAACACGACGGGCATGGAATCGCAAAGCCGCTGCGTTTCCGAACGGGTGATCGCGTTTGGCTGCCAACCGGAGCCTGCCAGAACTTCGCACGAAGCCATCCCGGCAAGGCGCGCTTCACGCACAACCCGGGCGGCCGCAGGAACGCCTGCCACCAGAAAATCGGCATCGCGCCCGACAGCGAAGACAATAAGTGCCAAAGTGGAAATCGCTTAACTGTCCTTATCCAGGTGCGTTGCCCCCGCTCCGCGCGCACATATCCGGTGCAAACTCTGCGCCGGGCCTGTTTACCCGGCCGGTTAATTTATATAGCCTGAACTGCTAGACGCCAAGATATGACCATTTCGAGAGGAGTGCACAAAATGACAGGGTCCGCGGATGGACGGGACGCAAAGCGCCCTCGGCGTCCGCGTGAAATGCAGGATTCCCTGAATTTTTACCTCTATCACCCGCTGGCGTGGAAGCTTGCCAAACTGCTGGCGCGGACACCGCTGACGCCTAACATGGTCTCTGTTTTTGGCGGATTTCTGGTTGTTTTGGCCGGTATTGTCTATTTCAACATGGATTCCACCGGCGGCACATGGGCGCTGGGTTGGCCATGGGGCGCGCTGCTCGGGCTGGTTCTCCACATGGGCTGGCATGTGGTTGACGGCGCCGACGGTGATCTGGCGCGGCTAACCGGAAAGTCTAGCCCGATTGGCGAAATGGTGGACGGCGTATGCGATTATGTTAGCCATATCGTGGTCTATGTCCTGCTCGCTTTCGTGCTGACCCGTACGCATGGCGCAGGGGTGGCCTGGGCGTGGACGCTGGCGGCAGGCATTTCGCACATCGTACAGTCCAACCATGTCGAAGTGCAGCGCCGGTTTTACCAGTACTGGACTTATGGCGTGCCTTGGCTGAACAACGCACGCGATAACAACGCTGGCCTGTTTGGTTCCAGCAACCCTGTCGCCCGCCTGTTTGAAGCCGTAGCGCGCGGTTATCTTTACCTTGCCGCCGGGATGACCCCACATGCCCGCCGTATCGACGCCGCCGTGGGCGAAGCGATGGCGCAGCACGATAACGCGCGGCTGAGTGCAATCCGTGCCGAAGTGGCGCGCGAGCAAAAGCCGCTGTTGAGCTTCCTCAAACTGCTCGGCCCCAATCCGCGCGCAATTGTGCTGGGTATGGCGATGATCGCCGGGAGCCCGCTGTGGTATTTTATCTATCAGGCCATCGTGCTGAACATTTTGCTGGTGATCTCGGTCAGCTTGCACAACCGCGCGGCGGTGATTGCCGCAACGCGGATTGATGGTGAGACAACCCCGTCTGCTGCGTTTAGTTGATGCGGTAGCGGTCCAAAGACAGCACGCCGGGCTGCACTTTGCGCCAGACGCCGATCAGCAGCACGTAAACTGCCAGCGCCAGCAAGGGTGGCACCGCTTTTTGCCAGCCATCAGATGCGCCGGGCAGCGCGCTTGCCCGTGCGATCCATCCGCCGCCTGTGCCGCACAATACCGCAATCCCTGCCGCCGCCACTGGCATGCTTGCGTGGAAAAACGGGCGGCGCACGCCAAGGCCGACCAGCCAGTATCGCCGCAGCACAGCGGCAATCACCGCCGCCGCCAACATCGCCAGCGATGCTCCCAGAATGCCGAAGCGCGGCGTTAGCAGCGGAATTCCGGCAGTCGCAATCGCAATCAGGATCACGTTGACCTTGAGCGCCAGTGCGGGGCGGCGGTAGTAAAGGATCAATTCGGACACTCCGAACGCGCCGTTGATGGTTTCGGCCAGCACCATTGCCAGCAGCGCGGCATATCCCGCGGCATAACCTGCGCCGAACAGATCAAGCAGCGCATCGCCCGCCGCCGCCATCAGCAGCACCAGTCCCAACTGGATCGTCAGCACGACACGCGTGGCCGCCGCCGTTGCCTCGCCGGTGGTCACATCGCCATCAGTGTTCATCGTGCGGGCGGTGAGGGGAGTGAGGATGCCGTCAAAGGCCTGCCGCACTTGCAAAACCGGCGTGCGCAATTGGCGCAGCACGCCATAGACACCGGCGGGCGTATCGCCCAGCAAGAAGCCGACCAGATAAAGATCGATCCGCTGCGCAAGGCTCGACAGGAAATCGCTGCCGCTGGCGGGCCATAACGAACGTGCCCGCTGCACCAAGGCCCCTGCGCCAGGACGCCAGTGGCGCAATTGCAACACGCCAAGACAATCGCGCGCGGCCCACAGCGAAAACAGCGCCAGCGCCAGCGAGCCTGCCCAGTAGCCCAACAGCATGCCCGTTTCGGTCAGCCCGCCATACCATGTCGCAAGGACCACGGCGGTCAGCACATAAGGCTCTACCACACCGCGCCCGATCACTTCATAACGCATCTTGTGCGTCCAGCGCGTGGCGGCCAGCGCGATATCGCCGGTGTTTTGCAGCAAGACCGAAGGGATCAGCAGGGCAAAGGCAAGGCGCAATGAGTCTGAAACCACAGCGGATGGAAGCCATTGTGTGGCCGCCACCAGCAGCACCGACATCGCCGCGCCACCAATCGCAGCCAGCAGCAGGGCATCGAGCAGGATGTGGATGGGGGGACGCGGTGCAGCGCCGCCGGTTTCCTCTTCCAGCCAGGGAAAAATCATCCGCCGCAGGCCAAGGCTGGCCAAAGGCGCTGCCAGTTCGACAACGGCGGTGGCCATCGTAAACACGCCATAATTGGCCGCGCCATAAAGCCGCGCACCGATATAGAGGAACGACGCTCTTGCCCCGAAGCGGATTATAAAGCTGAAGGCGTTGGAACCAACACCGCGCGCGATGATGTTCTTCGAGGCGCTTGCGGCTGGCATGGCCTGCGATTGGCGTCAAATCAGCCGCTTGGCAAGCGGGTCTGCGTGTACCGCGCGTTTGCCGGTCAGGCGGCGTCTTTTTCCAGCGCGAAAACGCCGATGATCACGACAATCACCGCCAAAGCCTCCATCGTGCCCCACGCCAGCCATTGCGAGTGGCTATAGAGCCACACCCCGATAGCGGGTGCGGCGACATAGGCCGCGCCGTTGATCGAAGTGATGATGCCCGCGGCCTGCCCTTGTTCGGCGCGGCTTACCGCAAGGCTTGCCCCTGATGTGAAGCCGGGCCGGAACATGCCAAAGCCCAGCGACGCAATGGCAAAGCCCACCGCGATGCTGTGCAGGTCTGCGCCCATCGCCACTGGCACGATGCCCAATGCACCCAGCGCCGTGCCCCAGATGGTGGAGGTGCGTGGCCCTAACCCCAGCATCGGAATCAGGCCCCATTGCGCCAGAAGCGTGGCAAAGGCCCCCGCCATCAGCACCAGCCCGATCGGTCCTGCGGCTGCATCAGGATCGCTGCGCAGGCCCAACCGGTCCATCAGCAGAAAGCCGATGACGCCCAGCAACATGGCTTGGGAATGGCCGCCGATAACGCCCGCGATTAGCCAAGTGCGCAGGCGTTTGTCGGTCAACCGCACACGGTCTATGCCCGCATGCTGCGGCTGCGCTTCGGGCAGTTCATCGGGCGAGCCATCGGGCGTGTCTTCTACAATGCGCGGATTGGACGATGCGCTGAACGGTGCAGACATGACTTCGCCGCGACCGGCAAAGCGGGGATCATCATTGGGCAAGCGCGTACGCACCAGTACGAGCACGATTAAGCCCAGCGCGGCAAAGATCGCAAACGGCCCTACTACACCAAGGCCGGGAAGAATCATTAGCGGGGCAAGAGCCGGTCCGACGACCGTGCCAAGGCCAAAGCTCGAAGCCACAAGTGACAAGGCCTTGGTGCGATCGGCACGGCCCGTACGGCTGGCAACATAGGCCTGGACAGCAGGCGGCGCGGCTGATCCGAACATGCCATAGAACGACCGCGCCAGCGCAAACAGTACCATCGTCATGGCAGCGCTCAACCATCCGCTGAGGCCGATGCGCAGAATGACGGCACACAGCGCGAATGACGTAACGAACCCGGCAATCCCCAGCGCCATCATCGCCTTGCGCCCGCGCCGGTCTGACCGCCGTGCCCAGTAAGGGGCCATGACCACCCACAACAGGGCCGACCATGAATAGGCAAGGCTCACCCACACATCCGCGATGCCCAATCGCGTGCCAATCGAAGGCATGACAGATTGCATCGCGGTATTGCCTGCCGCTGATACAAGCATCACCATAAATAATAGCGCCATGCGCTCATTCGGTAAGCGAATGTCGGCGCTGATTTTGCCCGCATTCATGGTTTACTCTCTAATATTGTCCACGGATGGTTCATCCGGCTTCGGTAGGGATGTAGATGTGTGCTTGCAATGCTGTTGCAAATTTGCGACCGCAGGCTTCGGCTTGATCGACAGAGGACCGTTTTACTCGATGACTTCGACCCAGGCGGCGCGTGAGCCCCTTCTTCAGCGGGCCAAACGCAAGGCGGAACGCCTGCTCGGCCCTGCCGGTATCTTCTTCAAGGGCTTTATCAAGCACCCGGCGATGGTTGGCGCGATTGTACCATCATCCGGGCGCACGATTGAACGCGTGCTGTCCAAGGTTAATTGGGATGAATGCAAGTTGTTCGTTGAATATGGCCCCGGCGTTGGCACATTCTGTCGCCCAGTGCTGGAAAAACTGCGCCGTGATGGCCAGTTGATCGTGATCGACACCAACCCCGATTTCATAGAATATCTTACCAAGACCATTGGTGACAGCCGCTTTACCGCCGTTCACGGTTCGGCCACCGATGTCGAAGAAATCGTCCGCGCGCACGGTTTTGAACAGGCCGATTATGTGCTGTCGGGCTTGCCGTTTTCAACCCTGCCCGAAGGCGTCGGCCCTGCCATCATGGGTGCAACACACCGCGTGCTGCGCACTGGCGGTGCGTTTCTTGTTTATCAGTATACCGCTCGTGCGCGCGTGATGATGGGCCAGTTCTTCCGCCACATCGACAAGGGTTTTGAGCCGGTTAACGTGCCACCTTGCGTGATCTCATGGGGCTGGAAAGAGTAAGATTTCGGCCCCTCGCGCGTTCGCAGAAGGGGCATCTTTTGTCTCTCCACCTTCACAGGGAGGTGGTTGGGGGTAGGCTCTGCGCTACCCGACCTTCAGCACGATCTTCCCAATATGCGCGCCCTGCTCCATGCGCGCATGAGCCGCAGCCGCATCGGTTAGCGCGAAGCACTGGTCCATAACCGGGCGCAGTTCGCCGCCCGCGATGACCGGCCATACGGTTTGACGGATTTCATCGGCGAGCGCGGCCTTGAACGCTTTGGAGCGGGGGCGCAGCGTTGATCCGGTAAGGGTGATGCGGCGGCGCATGACTTCGGCCATGTTGATTTCCGCGCGCAGCCCACCTTGCACCGCGATGGTCACATGGCGGCCATCATCGGCAAGGCACTTCAGATTGCGCGCGACATAATCGCCCGCAACCATATCGAGCACCATTTCGACGCCCTTGCCGCCAGTGATTTTTGCCACTTCCTCAACAAAATCGGCGCTCTTGTAATCTATCGCATGAGCCGCACCGATGGCCAGAGCTTGCGCGCATTTTTCAGCCCCACCGCACGTGACGATCACGCGCACGCCGAACAGCTTGCCCAGCAGAATCGCCATTGAACCAATGCCGCTGGTGCCGCCGTGGACCAAGATCGTCTCGCCGTCGGCCACCATGCCGCGTTCGAACACGTTGTGCCACACGGTGAACAGCGTTTCAGGGATAGCGGCAGCTTCATCCAGGGCGATATCGCCTGCATCAAAGCACTGTTCGGCTTCGGCCAGGCAATATTCGGCATATCCGCCGCCAGCCACCAGCGCACAAACGCTCTGTTCGACAAACGGCACAACCACGCCTGCGCCTTGGGCAACGACCTGGCCGGAAATCTCAAGCCCCGGCAGCGGCGATGCATCAGCAGGCGCGGGGTAGAATCCCTGACGCTGGATCACGTCGGGCCGGTTGACCCCGGCATAGGCCACTTTGACCAATACTTGCCCCGGCCCCGGCTGCGGCACTGCCACGATTTCGGGCCGAAGCACCTCGGGACCGCCGGGCGCGTCCCAGCCCATGGCCGTCATCGTTGCAGGAATGGCGGTCATCAAGGAAGCCTCATATTTCATTTCAAACCAGTTTTGTATTGCTAGCCTACACAAGGCGTTGACAGCAAGCGTAGCGAAGGCACATTGTTGTGCTGCGAAGGAGAAAAGTTGCGCAATGGAAATTGACGAGCGTCCTCGCCCGAAAGGGGATCTGGCCAGCCAACTGGCGACAGAGCTGCTCGACCCGTATTCGAACAACGAACTAAACGAACGCATCCAATTGTTAGAATTGGAAATTGCCCGCACCGTTGCGCATCGCAACAAAGCCAGCGCGCATCGCGCGGCGGCAGAGGCGCTTTTTCGCAACCCTGCCCCTTCAGGCAACGGCAGTTGACGCGGCCCACCCTTTCTTTTGCCGGATGGCCAACCCATATTGCCACTTGTGCAGTTGTTAACGCACCTCGGCGCGGTTTAACTCTGGTTAACCATGCTCGTGCACTCTCCCGTGATGAGTCCCGCCCGACTCGTCAAGGGAACCCACCGGCGCAAGCCAGAAAGTAGTCCTATGCCTAGTTTCGCACAGAGCCTCGAAAAAACGCTGCATACCGCGCTCGCCAACGCGTCCGAGCGCAGCCACGAGTACGCGACGCTGGAGCATTTGCTGCTAGCACTGATCGATGATGCCGATGCCGCACAAGTGATGCAGGCTTGCGGCGTGGATCTGGGCGATCTGGGGGATGTGGTGCGCCAGTACCTGGATCAGGAATATCAATCGCTGAAAACGCAGGATAAGGCTGACCCCCAGCCCACTGCCGGTTTCCAGCGTGTGATCCAGCGCGCTATCCTGCATGTGCAGTCATCCGGCAAAGACACGGTGACCGGCGCCAACGTGCTGGTCGCGCTGTTCTCCGAACGCGATTCTTATGCGGTCTACTTCTTGCAGCAGCAGGATATGAGCCGTTTGGACGCGGTCAGCTTTATCAGCCACGGCATTGGCAAGGGTGGCCGTCCGGTCGATGGCCGCACCGCCAAGGGTGCAGAAGAAGAAGCGCCCAAGCAGCAGGAAGAAAAGGCTGACGCCAAGGGCCAGAAGAAGGAAACCGCGCTCGACCAGTTCACCGTCAACCTTAACGAAAAGGCTTTGGCCGGGAAAGTTGATCCGCTGATCGGGCGTGGCCCCGAAGTGGACCGCACGATCCAGATCCTGTGCCGCCGTTCGAAGAACAACCCGCTCTATGTGGGCGATCCCGGCGTTGGCAAAACCGCCATCGCAGAGGGCCTTGCGCGCAAAATCGTGGAAGGCGACGTGCCCGAAGTGCTGACCGAAGCGGTGATCTATTCGCTCGACATGGGCAGCCTGCTGGCAGGCACGCGCTATCGCGGTGATTTTGAAGAGCGATTGAAGCAAGTCGTTTCCGAACTGGAAAAGATGCCGCATGCGGTGCTGTTCATCGATGAAATCCACACCGTGATCGGCGCCGGTGCCACCAGCGGCGGGGCGATGGATGCATCGAACCTGCTCAAGCCCGCGCTTTCGGGTGGCACGATCCGCTGCATCGGATCGACGACGTACAAGGAATTCCGCAATCACTTCGAAAAGGACCGCGCCCTGCTGCGCCGGTTCCAGAAGATCGATGTGAACGAGCCGACGATCGAGGATACGATCAAGATCCTCAAAGGCCTGCGCACCGCATTTGAAGACCATCACAAGGTCAAGTACACCCCCGATGCGATCAAGACCGCGGTCGAACTTTCGGCGCGCTACATCAATGATCGCAAGCTGCCTGATAAAGCCATCGACGTGATCGACGAAGTGGGCGCGATGCAGATGCTGGTGCCCGCAAACAAGCGCAAGAAGACGATCACCGCACGCGAGATCGAACAGGTCATCGCCACGATGGCGCGCATCCCGCCCAAATCGGTATCGAGCGACGACAAGAAAGTGCTCGAACATCTTGAGCGCGATCTGAAGCGTCTGGTCTTCGGGCAGGACAAGGCCATCGAAGTGCTATCTTCGGCCATGAAGCTGAGCCGTGCGGGCCTGCGCGATGCAGACAAGCCGATTGGTTCGTTCCTGTTCAGCGGCCCGACCGGCGTGGGCAAGACCGAAGTGGCGCGCAGCCTATCGCAAATCATGGGCATTCCGCTGCAACGCTTTGATATGTCTGAATATATGGAGCGTCATTCGATCAGCCGCCTGATCGGTGCGCCTCCGGGCTATGTCGGGTTTGATCAGGGCGGGTTGCTGACCGATGCAATTGACCAGCAACCGCATTGCGTGCTGCTGCTCGATGAAATCGAAAAGGCGCACCCCGATCTGTTCAACATCCTGTTGCAGGTGATGGACAATGGCCGGTTGACCGATCACCACGGCAAAACGGTCGATTTCCGCAATGTGGTCCTGATCATGACCACCAATGCGGGCGCTTCGGACATGGCGCGTCAGGGCATCGGCTTTGGCGACGTATCCAAGGCCGATGCGGGCGATGAAGCGGTGAAGAAAATGTTCACCCCCGAATTCCGCAACCGCCTGGATGCCATCGTGCCGTTTGCTTACCTCCAGCCCGAAGTCGTCAGCCGCGTGGTCGACAAGTTCGTGCTGCAACTGGAACTGCAACTGGCCGATCAGAACGTGCACATCCAGTTCGATGCCGATGCTCGCGCGTGGCTGGCGCGCAAGGGTTACGACAAGCTCTATGGCGCAAGGCCGATGGCGCGTCTGATTCAGGACAAGGTCAAAAAGCCGCTCGCCGAAGAACTGCTGTTCGGCAAACTGGCCAATGGCGGTGAAGTCCACGTCAGCCTTAAGACCGAAGAAGGCACCGATGGCGCCCTATCGTTCGAACTGACGCCTGCTGCGCCCAAGCTGGTCAAGAAAAAGGCGAAAAAGGGCAAGGCTGGCAGCCCGGCGACCGAATCGAGCACCGAAGATGAGGCCGAATAAGCCTTCCTTCGTGGAGTGAACGAAAGAGGCCTGCCCTTCGGGGTGGGCCTTTTTTGTTGAGATCGGGGTGGGTACTTGAATGCATTTCACGCAGAGACGCGGAGAAGAAAAGGGAGACGCTGAGGCGTTGCACTTGCGGCAAAGCCGCCTTCTTTTTCTGCCTTTGGCGAAACGACTACGCTGACTGGTTGAAGCGACCTTACGGCTGAGAAATATCCCTCCGCGTCTCTGCGTGAACAATTCTTCCGCCCATAAAGTCGCGCCGCGCAACTTTGGCCCATGTCCAAAGGTCACTGGAACTGCGCGCTACATCGGGCCATTACCACAAGTATGGCCCCACCGTTCTCATGGCTGCGCCCCGAACCGCAGGGGCTGTACATTGCGCCTGCCGACGCGTGGATCGATCCATCGCGCGCGGTTGATCTGGCACTGGTGACGCATGGCCATGCCGATCATGCGCGTGGTGGGCACGGAACGACGGTAGCGACGCCCGAGACGCTGGCGATCATGGGCTTGCGCTATGGCGTGATCGCAGCAGGATCGCGCGCTGCGGCCTATGGCGAGACGGTGAACTTGCGCGGCGATGTGCGCGCAACATTTGTGCCTGCCGGACATGTGCTGGGATCAGCGCAAATCCTGTTGGAGCATGGCGGAGAGCGCGTGGTGATTACCGGCGATTACAAACGCCGCGCCGATCCGACGTGTTCCCCGTTTGCGGTAACGCCCTGCGATATCTTCGTTACCGAAGCCACGTTCGGCCTGCCGGTGTTCAGGCACCCGCCCATCGCCGGGGAAATGGCCAAGCTGCTTGCCGCGCGGGAAAACGAGGCAGGGCGCTGTGTGCTAGTGGGCGCTTATGCTTTGGGCAAGGCGCAGCGCGTGATCGCCGAATTGCGCGCGGCGGGATATCGCGAGACGATCTGGTTGCACGGCGCAATGGAGCGGATGTGCCGCTTGTATGAGGACCACGGTGTTGATCTGGGCGATCTGAAGCCCGTGGCAGGCGTGCCCAAAGCGGCACTGGAAAACGCGATTATCGTGTGTCCGCCTTCTGCGCTGAATGACCGGTGGAGCAGGCGTTTGCCCGATCCGGTCACCGCAATGGCATCGGGCTGGATGCGGGTACGCCAGCGCGCGCGGCAACGCGGGGTGGAACTGCCGCTGATTATCTCGGACCACGCCGATTGGGACGAATTGACCCAGACCATCGCGCAAGTGAACCCCGCCGAAACATGGATCACGCATGGCCGCGAGGAAGCGCTGCTGCGCTGGTGCGAACTCACCCAGCGCAAGGCGCGCGCGCTGGCGCTGGTGGGGTATGAGGACGAGGATGATTGAGCGGCGCAAATTCCTTCCCGGAACGGGGAGGGGGACCAGCGTAGCTGGTGGAGGGGCACCCTCGGCAAGGCACGGCATATCCGCCTGTG
>NZ_LJHY01000056.1 GCF_001295795.1 Novosphingobium sp. AAP83 | reverse complement strand
CCCCCCCCCCCCGCCGATGACCGCGATCAACAAGTCGCTTCCCAAAATCCGCAAGCGCAAGAGCCATCACCGGGCGCTGCCCTATGCGCAGGTGCCGCGATTCATGAAGATGCTCCGGGAGCGTGAGAGCATTGGTCGCATCGCTTTCGAGTTCCTGATCCTGACAGCGGCACGTTCAGGCGAGGTGCGCGGTGCGTTGTGGTCCGAGTTCGATCTTGAGAAGCGCACCTGGACGATCCCGGCAGCGCGCATGAAGGCCGATCAGGAGCATATCGTCCCCCTTGCAGATGCGGCGCTTGCGGTGCTCAAGAAGGCGAAGGGCCACAAGCAGAAGGACAATAACCTTGTCTTCCCGGGCACGCGCCATGCCAAACCGATGTCGGACATGATGCTGACCAAGATCTGCCGCGATGCCGAGGTCGATGCCGTGCCGCATGGATTCCGCAGCAGTTTTCGCGATTGGGTGTCCGCTGAGACCGATTTCGATGGCAACATTCGATTTGCGGACGGGCGAGGAGCGGTTCCCCACGCTCTGGGCTGCACTCCTGCAAGAGCACGGTGAAGACGGCCAAAAGACCACGGAAGCGGTACTCGGCCTCGCATTTCTTGAGCGGCTCGATCCTGAGCAGGGTGAGTGGACTTGGCTCAATGTGGGAAAATGGGCCAGCATCGGTTTTTCGGTGTTCGGCGCAGCCCTCTCGGTTCTAGCAATGGTCGGAGACGGCAATCCCGTCCTGTGGCTGTGTCTGGCAGCCCTGTCGGGCGCGGCCGCGTGGGAATGTAACAGGCGGCTGCGCAAACCGAGCCACCGAGAGCTTCAGGCACGCTTGCAGACGTCTGAGCAACATCAATGGTTCGTCCGCCTCGAAACCTGCCGGGCGAGGTTCGAAGCGGGCAAACGCAGCGCCATGCGGGAACGCGGCAACGGTGGGTCCTTTATCAAGAGTGAGGCCTTCGCCGGATTGAACGGCCTGCGGTTGATCGTTCGCAGCGGCGCGATTGACGCCCGTGCGACGGCGCAGGAATTGTTCGTCGAGGTGCCCAGGGCGGTCTTGAGCGAGCGGGCGAGATCGCGCGACACCGTCGCCTCATTGATGCCAAAGCCTCGCGGTGACGAGCATGATATGGGCCTCAGCATCGTCCCTGTTTCAACGATCCGCGAAACCGAGCACCCCTTTTCCGGCATCGCGGAAAGCGCATTCGCCGAAGCCCTGAATAAGTACCTCGAAGCCGCGCCGAAATCCCTGAGCGAGAAGGATCAGTTCCGCTATGTGAACCTGGAAACGTGGAAAATCGTTCAGAGGGATCCTTGCCTCCAGACCGGCCAGATCGCCGCCAAGGTCAGGGAAGGCGCCGAGAAACGCGGTCGTCACATCGAATACACCGACGACGTGCTTGGCAAAATCGTCGGCAGTTCAGCCAGTAGCACCTATGGGGCCTTCAAAGCCTTTCTGATCAAGCAGGGTCTGGTCCTGTAGGTCACATGCTCCGCACGATCCTCGGATCATAGATCCACTTGCGCACCTTGCGGGCTTTGATCGCCGCGAAGTCGGGATGGCGCGGGTTGATCAGCACATTGCTGTCCTCCGGCACGATCACGGAGGGGACGCGCAGCAGCAGGCTAGTCGCAGCTCTGGCCCAGCGGGTGCCATAGTCCGATGATGTGCGGCTCGCAGGTTCGGCGTCCCATCCGACCGGCGCGGTAGTGTGATCGATCTCTTCCGCCGCGTTCCAGACATCATCCGGGATGACGATTTCGACGAGATAGCGATTGAGCGGCAGACCGCCCGAGTTAAGGTGGACGATGGTCTCAAGTGCGGCGAGCGACCGGTTCGTCGACGTGTAGACCAGCGGCGTGCCCTTGTCGTTCCAGCGCCCGCCGGTGATTTCCGCCCCCTTGCCGCTGAGATCGTCCGCTTCATAGTTCTTCGTGTCAGTCGCAATCCGCCAGACCGATACACTCACGCATAGGCTCCGCTCTGGATGCGGGAGAGCGCCTCGGCGACCATGGCCTGACCCTCCATCGTATCGAGCAGAGCCATTGGCGGGGTCCCGCCAAGCGCGGGCAGCGGCTCACGCAGCCAGCGCGACAGCCATTCGGGCGCATCGAAGTGCTTGGGATCGCCAGACTCTGCCACGATCGCCTCGACCTGCCCGATCAGCCGCGCCACGCCCAGAAGACGCTCACTTTCATCACTGGCGAGCTTCTCACTCTGGATGATCTTGCGATTGACCGTCGCGGTCTTCAGCCCGAGCGCCTGATAGAACACCTTCTGCTCGACCCCGAGCGCCTGCACCAGCCGCTTGGCCTCGATGGCAGGCACGCCCTGCCTGATCATCGCAATCCGCGCCTGCGGTGACGCGGCGAAGAGCTCGCGATAGTCGCCCCCTGCCTTAAGCATAGCCGACTTGCTGCCGCGCGAGGTTCCAGCCTTGGCGCGCACGGTTTTGACGTTGTCGCTATAGGTCGCAGAGGTGGCCATGATTGCTCCTTTGAGCATTCATATAGCGCATTTGAGCACAGAATTCAATGTATCGACATCATCTGAGTGGTGTCACCTGAGCCCCTGCCGAATTCCCGGAAATTCTGAGGAATCCCGAGAAACGGCTTCGTCCGCCTCCCTCCCTGTGAAAGCCTCTGCACGCATTGCGACGTGGAGGAACGGCGATGGAACGCGAGGAAACAAGCACACTGATGACCACGGACGATCTCGTCCGGCACCTGCGCATGAGCAGGGTCACGATCTGGCGCAAACAGGCTGCGGGGGACTTCCCCAAGCCCTGCGCGCTTAGCGGCGGGCAGTTGCGCTGGAAGCGGCGCGATATCGACGAATGGATCGACGGGCTCCCGGTCAGAGACCCGGTCTGTCCGTTCCCGCCGCAGCCAGCGCAGCGCCCGCGCGATTTCGGGAGGCTGCTCTGATGGCCACTCCAGGGATCCCACAGCCACTGTTCGTTGTGCCCGCGAATCCCTTGGTGAGCCGAGAAGATCCGCGAGATGCTGGTCGAAGGCCTTGATCCCCGCGTTGAGCGCGCCAAATTGCTAACAAAGGTCGAGGAAAAGCCGGTCGTCACCTTCGGTGTCTTTGCCATGGAACTCGTCGACGACATTCAGGAAGGTTTCAAGAACCCCAAGCACCGCCAGCAATGGCGCAGCGCCCTCAAGGTAAGCGAACAGGAACGCTAGCTTCAGACAGCGACGGCCCGCATCGGCAGACTGGCGAAGCCGTAGGTGATGTTGTTGCAAATCCGCACTGGCTCGTCAGCCAGTTCGAAACGCGCGATGCGTGCAGCGAGCGCTTGGAAGATAGCCGTCAGCTCCATTCGTGCTAGGCCTTGCCCTGCGCAATTGTGGGTCCCGTAACCAAACCCGAGATTCTGGCGCTCACGACGGTCGATCCAGAAGCGGTCAGGCTCGGCAAACCTTCGTTCATCGCGGTTTGCGCTGGCATAAGCCACAATCGCACGGCTCTGCGCAGGCACGATCGAACCATCGGACATTGTCGTGTCTCGTACGACATAGCGGGCGAACTTTTGAAGCGGCGTTTCCATGCGGACAATCTCGTTTGCTGCACTTGCTGCAAGTGACGGATTGGCGCGCAACTTGTTCCATTCGCCTGGGTTTGTCGCAAACAGCCAAGCGCCAGATGCAGCGGCGGAGATTGTAGTCTCAAAAGCAGCGACCACATAACCAAGCAGCAAGCCGATGGCCGTTTCGCGGTCAATCTCGCCACGATGGGAAGCAGCGATCATCTGCGCTGCATAGCCACCGGGCATAACGCGGTTGGAATCGTATATTTCGGCGATCATCGCCATCAGCGATTGGATCGTAGCCAGTCCGGCTTCGGTGCGCGCCCCCATCGGACCCGCGCCGTTCCACGCCCCTTCGGCAACCTTGAGCAGGCCAGGCCGGATATCATCGGGCCAGCCGATCAGATCCATCACGATGTTGACTGGCAGATCGCAGGCCAGATCGGCCACACCATCAAAAGTGCCCATCGCCAGCAACCGGTCCGCCAGTTCATTGGCGCGGCGTTCGATTGATACAGCAACGGGTTTGAGCGCCGACGGCCCCAAAGCTGCGGCAAAGAGTTTGCGCCGTTCGGCATGAACGGGCGGATCGGTGCAGATCAGAGCCTCGCGCCAAGCCTCGTTCATAATCGGATTGAGGCCGATGCCGTGCGCCGATGAAAAGCTCTCCCAATCACCGAGCGCGGCCTGGACATCCACATAGCGTCCGATGAAGCAAGCGTCGACGCGTTCCAGCCATACGGCCGAGCCCAGATCGCGCAGTTGCCGATAAGCTTCGAACGGGTTGCTTAACGCTTCGTCGCCGTAAAGGTCGATATTGGAAACGGGCAAGTTATTCGAAGGTCTGGTCATGGTCAGGCTCCTCACGCCGGCGCTTGTCTGGTGCAATCCGTCCTGGCGCTGCCACTAACCAAATATTTACATCATGTCAAATTACTCGACTGTAGTGGGGCAAAGGCCGTCCGCCTTGCGATCTCGGGCTCTACACCCAATCCGCGCAGTATTGCTGCAGCAACCCGCTCGGCGTGTTCAGGGCCGGTTTGCCCCCGCAGGATAGTCGCAATCGCCGCCAGCGTCGTTCCGAGCACCAGATCGCGACCTAGCGCGCTTTCGACATCCTGAAATACCCCTGCCGCGATACCTTCGCGCATTGTCTGCTCCGCCTCGCGGAAGGTTTCCGCACCGAACGGAAGCCCGTCTGAGCTAAGGTTCAGGATCGAGCGTGCCCAGGCCGCATCACTGACCGCTCTGCCGAGGTACATGCGCACTGCGGTCGAAATCCGCTCGCTCGGGTCATCCAGAGTGGCGAGTGTTTGGGTGACTGACGTCAGGAAATCGTGAGTCAATTCGAAGCAGACTGCCTCGCGCAGCGCAGCCATGCTGGCGAAATGATTGTAGAACGTCATTCGTGTCACACCGGCAAGTGCTGCAATGTCTTCGATACGCACCAGCACGCCCTCTTTCGCGCCGAAGAGATTGAACGCAGCAGCGATGATCTTGGCTCGTGTCCTGGCGCGTCGCGGATCGCCGCCGGTTGTCTTGGCTTCAGCCATTGCGTTGCGCTTTTCCCATAATCAATATGGCTTTAGCCATCACCTTAGCCGTGCAGGCAAGAGGCAAATTGCCATCGATGCCGAAACTTCAACATGCTGGCGCGTGTCCGCTTCCAGCGCGCCGCCTTCCAAGTACCGAACTTTGGATTGCATCCATCCCATATGGACAACCGAACGAAAACTTTAGGCCAAGTCCCTCATCCAGCATGTCGTTCCGAAACGTGGGTCTTGTCCCAGACCCGGTCAGAGAACCCGATTAGTGCCCCTATCCGCTTTCGGTCGATCGTCAGGCGATCAACTATGACCGACATGAAGGCACTTTGCGTACTGTCCGCTCTGCCCGCGATTGATAACTCTCGGCTAGAGCCGAAGTTTACCGATGCTGATCTGCCTAAGAAACAACGTGACAACACGATCCTCCTCGCCGCCGGGCGCGCGATGCGTAGCGCGGGCAATGCCGCGGCGCAGGCCTCGCTGATTGATCGCTCCCAGATCGGTGCGGAGGGAATCAAGCTCGA
>NZ_LJHY01000055.1 GCF_001295795.1 Novosphingobium sp. AAP83 | reverse complement strand
GAAGCGTCCGCAAACGCCCGCGCGATGTACCGATCTCCTCGCTCAACTGCGGCTCGGATGGCGGTCTGCTTTCAGCGCGGGCGACTGTTTCATCGAGCAAGGCTGTCAGCCGGGTGAGATCATCGGTGATCATGCAGCACCTGATCGCTGCTGGCTCGGTCTGGCAATGAATCAATAATCCAATTGACACGCATCAATATAACCTTAAATTGACCAATGCGTTGGATTAGCGCCTCATTCCCCTTCGTCCCGAGACACCGACCATGCCACTCAACGGCCAGACTCTGCTGCTAAACGATAGCCAAGTTCGCGAAGCCTTCACCTGGGCCGATGGCATTGACGCGTTGGCTGCGGCCTATGGCTCCCGGATCGATGAGGCGCAGTTCCCGCCGCGGTCGATGGCGCGGGGCAAGGGGCTTTGGCTGCGCACGCTGAGCGGTGTCCTGCCGGGGCAGAAGCTCTTCGGCGCAAAGCTGATTGCCGCGTCGCCTGCCAACAAGGTCGCATCCTATCTGATCCCGTTGTTCGACGGCGAGACGATGGCGCTGGTCGCGCTGATTGATGCCGCATCGATCACCGGCCTTCGCACGGCGGCCACCAGTGCGCTGGCCGCGCGCCGCCTCTGCACAAATCCGGCACCGTCGATCGCGCTGATCGGATCAGGCTTTGAAGCGCGAACCCATCTGGAAGCCATGGCGCGCAGCGGACCGATTGGCGCTGCAACTGTCTTCAGCCCGAGCCCGGCAAGCCGCCAGTCGTTTTGCGATGCCATGGCCGATATCGGCATTGCCGCAACTGCCGCAGCCTCGCCTGAGGCTGCAATCGCGGGTGCTGATCTGATCATCTGCGCGGCCCGTTCGCGGGACGAATCCCCGACCCTGCTGGGCGAATGGCTCGCCCCTGGAGCCACCGTGGTCTCGATCGGCTCCACGCTGCCGGAGCAGCGTGAACTGGATGTCGAGGCGATCCGCCGCGCCGATGTGATCGTGGCCGACATGGTCGAGGAAGTTGTGCACGACACCGGCGACATGCTGGCCGCCACTGCTGCCGGGGTGGATTTTGCACCGCGCACTGTCTCGCTTGAGGATGTGGTGTGCGGCGATCACCCCGGGCGTACCGATCCCGCGCAGATTGTCATCTACAAATCCGTGGGCGCTGCGCTTCAGGATCTCGCCGTTGCGGCGCTGTGTGTTGAGCGGGCGCTGGCCGCAGGGCTGGGCACGCTCATCCCCGCTCCAATCACCCCGGTCAACAAGGGCAAATAGCCCCGGCGCCGACGCCCCACCCCAACAAGCCCCCTGAAAGGACTATCCATGCCCAGCTATGCCCGATCCGAAGCCCGCGCCTGGGCGCGTGAAAAGATGCTGGGGGTTGCCAGTGTGGTCATCCCGACGATGACCGCCGATTGCACCGCGCTTAACGAAGCGGCGATCCGGCATGACGTGGAAAAGACCATCGAGCACGGCTTCGTCGGGACGCTGTCCTGTTCGGAAGTTGCGATCACGCTGGACGAATACCGCCGCTTTGTCGAGATCATGGTCGATCAGGCTGCGGGGCGCATTTTCGTGGTGCATCACGCCGTGTTCAACACGCTCGAAGATAACATCGCAGCTGCCCGCCTCGCGCAGGACGCGGGCGCAGAACTGGTTCTGCTCGGCTACCCGCCCTACTTCTATCCGCAGTCGCTCGATGAAATCTACGACTACACCAAGGCGTTCTGCGACGCGACCGACATGGCTGTGATGCTGTTCCCGATCCCAACCTGGGGTTTTGGCCGCCTGAGCCCGATCGACATGCCGATTCCCCTCCTGCGCCGCCTGATTGATGATTGTCCCAATGTCGTTGCGATCAAGGCCGAAGGCGGAATGCCGCATCTGATGGGCCCAGTCGAAGTGCATCGCGCCTTTGGCGAAGAGGTGGTGATCTCCTTCCCGATGGAGCACGAATTCGTGCCCATGGCTCAGCTGATCGATATCCCGTTCTGCGGGACAAATTATTCGGCCTATTACGGCCCGATCCTGCCGCAGGTGTTCAACCTGATCCGTGCAGGCCGCCACGCCGAAGCGACCGAAATCTACCACCGGCTCGATCCGGCGCGCAAGGCGTTCGGGGGGATTGCCCATTCGAGCTTCGGACTAATCAACCGGGTGATCTGGAAGTATGAAGGCTGGCTGCAAGGCTACAACGGCGGGCCGCTGCGCCATCCGACCCCACGCATCTATCAGCGCGAGATGATCGCGCTGCGCCGCGGGCAGGAAGCTGCCGGCATGAACCCGACGCGCGATCCCGATGAACTGTTCTTCATCGGCCGCAACCGGGCTTAGGGCGGTCAATGGAACAGGTCATGGCCCTCCCGCTGAACGACCCCGGCCTGCTGCGTCAGGCGCTGCTGATCGATGGGCAATGGCTGCCTGCCGATAGCGGCGAAACGCTCGAAGTGCGCAATCCCGCTACCGGCGCGCTGATTGCTCATGTGCCCAAGGCAGGGGCCGCCGAAACCCGTCGCGCGATTGCGGCGGCGGCCCGTGCGCTGCCCGGATGGCGCGCCCGATTGGCGAAGGAGCGCAGCGGGATCCTGCGCACCCTTTATGACCTGATGATCGCCCATATCGACGATCTCGCTCTCATCATCACATCCGAACAGGGCAAGCCGCTGGCCGAGGCGAAGGGCGAGATCCTCTACGCCGCCAGTTTTATGGCGTGGTATTCGGAAGAGGCCTGCCGGATCAACGGCAGCGTCATCCCGGCCAATCTGCCGGGTCGGCGGATTCCGGTGCAAAAGGCTCCCGTCGGCGTCTTTGCCGCGATCACCCCATGGAACTTTCCTGCCGCAATGATGACGCGCAAGGCCGCGCCTGGCTGGGCAGCGGGTTGTACCGGGGTGATCAAGCCCGCCAGCCAGACCCCGCTGACGGCGCTGGCTCTGGGCGTTCTGGCCGAGCGGGCCGGCCTGCCGCCGGGCGTTTGCAACATCCTCACCGGATCGGCCAGCGCGATTGGCGGCGAGTTGACGGCGAACCCCGAGGTGCGCAAACTATCCTTCACCGGCTCGACCGAGATCGGCGCTGTGCTGCTGGCACAATGCGCCCCCACGATCAAGCGCACCAGCATGGAACTGGGCGGGAATGCGCCCTTCATCGTGTTCGACGACGCTGACCTCGAAACTGCCGTCAGCGCCGCGCTGATCGCAAAGTATCGCAACTCGGGCCAGTCGTGCATCGGTGCCAACCGTTTTCTGGTGCAGGCCGGTATCCATGACGCCTTTGTCGCCCGGCTGGCCGAGGAAACCGACAAGCTACCGGTCGGGATCGGCACACAACCCGGCACAGCCATCGGCCCGCTGATTGACGCTGCGGCGGTTGCCAAGGTCGAAGAGCATGTCGCCGATGCGGTGGCGCAGGGTGCCCGGATCGTCGCTGGCGGCGAGCGCCATGCACTGGGCGGAACCTTCTTCCAGCCCACCGTGCTGCGCGATGTCCCGCGCCAGGCGCGTATCTTCAGCGAGGAGACCTTCGGACCGGTCGCGCCGGTGTTCCGCTTCGACACCGAGGCAGAGGCAATCGCCATGGCGAACGA
>NZ_LJHY01000054.1 GCF_001295795.1 Novosphingobium sp. AAP83 | reverse complement strand
TCTTGATGGTTTGACGTCAGGTGTAGTGACGGCGACGATTACGGAAACGGATGCTGCGACGCTTGCGACGTTGAGCGGGACTGGCAATGCTTACACGATCACGGTGACGGGGGCCGCTGCGGCGGCCGACATCACGGCGATCGAAGCCGCGAACGGCAATGGCACCATCAATGGCTCTGCGATCACGGAGATCAACGGGACGGCCGCTGCGGTTGTGCAGGCGCTTGCCGATCTGGATACCGATCCGACGAACTTCAATTCGACGCTAGCGGCGGGTGCCGCTGCGGCGGCGGACATCACGGCGATCGAAGCCGCGAACGGCACTGGTACGATCGATGGCTCTGCGCTCACGGCGATCAACGGAACGGCCGCTGCGGTTGTGCAGGCGATTGCCGATCTGGATACCGATCCGACGAACTTCAATTCGACGCTAGCGGCGGGTGCCGCTGCTGCGGCTGACATCACGGCGATCGAGGCTGCAAACGGGAGTGGCACGATCGATGGCTCTGCGCTCACGGAGATCAACGGAACAGCCGCTGCGGTTGTGCAGGCGATTGCCGATCTGGATACCGATCCGACGAATTTCAATTCAACGCTGACGGGTGCCGCTGCGGCAACTGATATTACCACGATCGAAGCCGCGAACGGCACTGGTACTATCAATGGCTCTGCGATCACGGAGATCAATGGAACGGCCGCTGCGGTTGTGCAGGCTGTTAGCGATCTCGATACCGATCCGGCGAACTTCAATTCAACGTTAACAGGTGTTGCTGAGGCCTCTAACATTAGATTAATTGAGATATCAAACGGCAGCGGCACGATTGATGGCTCTGCGATCACCGAAATTAACGGCACGCTAACTGTGATTGTGCAGGCGCTTGCCGATCTGGATACCGATCCGACGAACTTCAATTCGACGCTATCGTCGGGGGGAGCTACGGCGGCTCAAATCGCGGCGATCGAGGCTGCAAACGGAAGCGGCACCATCAATGGCTCTGCGCTCACGGCGATCAACGGAACGGCCGCTGCGGTTGTGCAGGCGATTGCCGCTCTCGATACCGATCCGACGAATTTCGCTTCGTCGCTAACGGCGGGTGCCGCTGCGGCGGCTGACATCACGGCGATCGAAGCCGCGAACGGCACTGGTACGATCAGTGGCGCTGCGCTCACGGAGATCAACGGAACGGCCGCTGCGGTTGTGCAGGCGATTGCCGATCTGGATATCGATCCGACGAACTTCAATTCGGCGCTGACGGGTGGCGCTGCTGCGGCTGATATTACCGCGATTGAGGCAGCGAACGGCACTGGTACGATCGATGGCTCTGCGCTCACAGGGATCAACGGAACGGCCGCTGCGATTGTGCAGGCGCTTGCCGATCTGGATACCGATCCGACGAACTTCAATTTGACCGTCACGGGCGACATTTCTTTTGCGACGGCCAATTCTCTTGATGCATTGACGTCAGGTGTTGTGACGGCGACGATTACGGAAACGGATGCTGAGACGCTTGCTGGGCTGACCGGGGCTGGCAATGCTTACACGGTCACGGTGACGGGTCCGGCCACGGCTGCTCAACTCAACGCCATTGATGATGCGACGACGGTTCAGGTTGCTGCGACGGGTGTGACG
>NZ_LJHY01000053.1 GCF_001295795.1 Novosphingobium sp. AAP83 | reverse complement strand
CGGGGGTGGGCCTGTCACTCAGGGGCAAATTGCGGTCGGGTCGGCTCAACAACCCGCCCACCCCTCAATCAAACCAGATGCGCGGCTCTCCGGCGCGGCCCAGCATCAGCTCGGTCAGCGCCCACACACAGGCATCGGCGCGGTCGGGGGATCGTCCCGGCCCTTGGTATTCACCGCCCGGCATCAATCCGCACAGCTCATCCTCCAGCCTTGGAAACATCCCGGCGTGGCGCACCCGCCCTGCCTCATAAAGCGCCGCCACCGGCTCGGCCCGCGCCGTCTTGCCACGGCTTGCATGGACAAGGCGCAAGGGCAGCGATGCTTCGGCAGCGCGCAGCACCGCCTCCACCATCGCCCCGCCCTGGTTCGCCTCGGCCACCACCCGGTCCGCAGACCAGGCAAGCGCGGCATCTGCAACGGCGCGGGCCCATCGTTCGGGGCTGGCCTGTTCCACCGAACAGTCGGCCAGCACCCGCGCGATCCTGTCATCGCCCAAACCGCACACCACGATCCCGCAGGCATCGCCGTGCGCGCTGGCTGGCGGATCCACCGCCACCACCACGCGGGTCATCGGCGGAACCGTGGTCTCACGCGCACTTTCAATCAGCGCGCGGCTCCACAGCGCGCCCACCAGATCACGGATCAGCTCACCATGCAGTTCCTGCCGCCCCAGCAATGTGTCGCCGAAGGTCTGCTGCATGGCCGCAATAAATCGCGCTGGCAGGTTCTGCGCATTGTCAAACGTGCTTCCGCGCGTCAGCACCACCCCGCCTGCCTCGCCTTCGTCCAGCATGCGCCCCACCAAAGGCACAGGGCGCGGCGTCGTCGTTGCCACAAGGCGCGGATCAGCGCCCAACCGCAGGCCCATCAGCAGGTTGTCCCAGGCCGAGATGGCCCGGCTCGTCCCGCGCAGCGCGCCTGCGTCCCATTTGGCCACCTCATCACACCACGCATGGCTGTGCTGCGGCCCGCGCAAGCTTTCCGGCTCTCCAGCCGAATACAAAAACGCCTGCGCACCATTGGGCCACACCAGCCTGCGCACCGATGATTCAAACACCGGTCGCCGCTCGGGTGCGCCGATCGAAAGCAGTCCGCTCTCGCCTTCCACCATGATGCTGCGCGCCTCGTGCAGCGATGACGCCACCAGCGCGATCCGCGCATCGGGATCAGCCTCGGCTTGTGCGCGCACCCATTCGGCACCCAGCCGCGTCTTGCCAAACCCGCGCCCGGCCATCACCAGCCATATGCGCCAATCACCATCGGGCGCGCGTTGGGCCGCGCGGCCCCACACGTTCCAGTCCCACTGCCATTCGTCGTATTCCTCTTTTGAAAGTTTTTTCAAGAAGCCAACCAACTCGTCAGGGTTGGCCTCGATTAATGCGTCCAGCTCTTCGCCATTATCCATGCGAAGCGTCCGCACTCTCCTGCTCGGCCTTGCGGCGCGCCAGAACCTGCTCGCGCAATTGCAGCAGCTTTGCGTGGATCGAGGCGCGCACTTGCGCCACATCCTCATTGCCGCGGATTGCGCGCTGCCGCGCCACTGTCTCGCGATGTTGCGTCAGCAACCGCAGCGCATTGGCATTATCAAACTTGGCATCGGCATCCTTGGCCTCGCCAAAGCGCAACCGGTGCAGCAGTTCCAGCTCAAGGTTATCATAACCCTCGCACAGCGCCTCACGCCAGGCCTTGGCAAATGCGTTGTCATCCCGCTTCACTTTATAGGGATAGGATGGCTGCACCCCCGCAGCATTCGCCGCTGCGGTTACGTTTGATGTTTCCGCCAAAGCCAATAAAAATGCAGGCTGCCAGCTCCGCTTCGGCCCCGAACGCTTTGCCCTTTGGCGCTTTGCCGCCGTCACAGCGCCCTTGGTTGCGCGTGGACCAGACACACGTACAGACTGGGTTGGTTTGCCCATTCAGACCATCCTCGCGCTAAAAAGAAATGGATTATTCGGAATACCCGCAACGTCCGGTGCCGCCCTTTTGCGGCGACTCGGTCAATCGCAATGTTCTTGTTATGTACCGAATGAACCCGCAAATGTCAACCAGAAAGTGCCAATCTGGTTAATCAAACCATCTCTGGCACTTTGCGCGCGCCTCGCTTAGATGCCGCGCTGCAACAATTGACGGGATTCGTAATGCTCCGCCGCCTCTACGATTGGACAATGGCCAAGGCCTCGCATCCACACGCCGAATGGTGGCTGGCGCTGTTCGCTTTCATGGAAGCCAGCTTCTTCCCGATCCCGCCGCATCCCTTGCTCGGTCTGATGTGCCTGGCCGAACCAAAGCGCGCCATCCGCTTTGCCGCCATCGCCACAATCGCCTCGGTTATGGGCGGTCTGCTTGGCTATGCCATCGGCTATGCGCTCTACGATACGGTCGGCACACAACTGCTCGCTGCCCTCGGCCTCACCGAGAGCTTCCCCAAAGCCGCCTGCTATTTGCGCGATTACGGGGTAGAGATTATCATGATCAAGGGCGCCACGCCTATCCCGTTCAAACTGCTCACGATCACCGCAGGCTTCATCGCCATGCCGCTGGTGCCGTTCATCCTGGCCAGCATCGTGTCCCGCTCGATCAGCTTCATGATCGTCGGCGTGCTGTTCCGCCTGTTCGGTGCCCCGATCAAGCGCTACATCGATAAGTACCTCGGCCTCGTCACCGTCGGATTCGTCGTGCTCGTCGTCGGCGGCTTCATCGCCGCCACCATGCTCGGCGGCAGCGGAACCTCCGATGCCAAGTCCAAGTGCGAACAAGTCGCCCCGCTCAAATAATTCCGTCTTCCCCCTCCCGCTTGCGGGAAGGGCACACTCTCTTCCCCCCCTCCCGCTTGCGGGAGGGGTCGGGGGTGGGCTTACGACACTTGCCCTTACAACCCGAACCGCATCCCATACCCCAGCGCCACGGTAAACTGCGTCCGCTGCCCACGCTCCCGGATCAGCGATGTGCCCGCAGGTTCACCGCCCAGCCGGTCCACCCCGCCAAACAACGTGATCGAACGCCGCCGGTCCAGTGGCCGGACCAGCGCCCCTCCCACGCCATAGGACACCAGCCCGCCGTCGGGCCGCGAAACCGCCAGCCCGGTGCGCTGCGCTTGCTGCGCATTCACGCCAAAGTACGTCTGCATGTAATCGGCACTGGCAAGCTGCGCCCGCGGACCCACCGAATAGATCACACGCCCGCTACGTCCTTGCAGGGCCAGCGAAACATCACCGACAATACCCTCATGCGCGCCAAAGCCCTGACGCACTTCGATCCGCCCGCGCAACCGGTTTTTGGGTCCGAACCGCTTCTCCACAAAGCCACCGGCCTCGCCAGCCACACCAATATTGCCCATGCCGATCAGATCATCGCTGCCTCCAGCGATCTGGAACGGTGAACCACCGTCATTCTCATTACGGCCAACGCGCGCTTTCAGCAGCGGCCCCGCTTTCCAGCCGTCGCGGTTCACAGCATTCCAGCCAAGTCCATCTGGCAACGAGATAAAGATCGTGTCGTTGTAGTTCAGCCGAACGTCGGGAAAGATCGAAACCGCCGTATCGCGCGATCCTTGCCATGCGTTCCCGAACACCGGTGCCAAGCCCAAAGTTAGCACCCAACCCTGCGGCCCCGCAGGTGGTCTGGCCGCAGCCGCTCCGGCAGCTCCGGGATTGGCAACCGGACGCTGGTCTTGCGCCATAACCGGTGTGGCAAGCGCAAATACCAGCAGGGCAAGGGTCGGGAAACGATACATCGGTGCTCTCCATTTGACAGCAACACGGCCGGCGTAAACAGAAGCGCGCCCGGCTTTGATTACCCCGCCTTGGCACAACGCTCTTGAACGCAGCTTTGCCCGATTGTATCGAATTGTTAATCAGGCGGTTAAATAGCCGATTTCAGGCCGCTTTGGTTTTCACCCCGAACCGCCCGAACTTGCGATAACGCGTCATCCACCGATCAAGGAACAGCCCCAGTGGACGCGGGTTGACGCCCAGCGCCTCAATCCCCGGCAAAGTCCCCGTCGCCACATTCCCCGCAGCCAGCAGCTTCCACTGGTCCGTGGTGATCGGCGCACCCGGCAGCCAGCCCGTCAGCGCCGCAATCGCTGCCGATACCGCATCGGGCAATTCGGCAAACACCGGGCTGCGCCCCGCAGCCTTGGCAATCCGGCGGTTCAACTGGCCCATCGTAACCACTTCCGGCCCGGCCAGTTCATACGTCTTGCCGCCATGCGCCAATGGATTGGCCAGCGCGCTCGCCACCGCCTCTGCCGCATCGTCCACAAACACCGGCTGCAACTTCGCATCCGGCCCGAACACCGGCACAACCGGCAGCTTCGAAACCAACCCGCCAAACATGTTCAGGAAATTGTCGTCCTCGCCAAAAAGGATCGATGGCCGAACGACGGTTGCGGTCGGGAACGCCGCCAGCACCGCCACTTCGCCCTCGGCCTTGGTCCGGGCATAGGCCACATCGGAACCCGCATTCGCACCCAGCGCCGAAACGTGGACAAACGCCTTCGCGCCCGCATCCTTGGCTGCTTGCGCCAACGCCCCAACGCCTGCGCCTTGCAACCCATCCAGATTGCCCGCAAACGCGCCCACCAAATTGACCACCGCATCAACTCCGGTCAGCGCCACCGCCACCGTATGCGGCTTCAACACATCAACCGCCACCAGTTGCGTCTGCCCCAGCCCGCCCAGCGGCTTTACCCGGAACGCGCGTTCGGGATGGCGACTGCATACGCGCAGCCGCGCCCCGCGCGCCAACAGTTCCTGCGCCAGATGCGTCCCGAAAAAGCCTGTGCCGCCTACCAGCGCCACCAACATGCCATCGAGATCGCGCGTCTTGCCCTGTGCCATGTGCCCTAAATCCTGCAAATCGCGGCAGCGCCCGAAAACCAGCGCGCCCATACGCCGCCTTTGGCACAGCAAAGGGCGCGCTTTCAATGCCGAACATCCCCAATCTGCCCCCGACAGAAAAAAGAGTCCGCGATTCTCGACTTTGCCCCGTTGACACCCCGCCCCCCGTCGCTTAGTTGCGCCCTCCTACCCGGCAGCTGGCCCATTCGCCATCTGCCCCGTGCCCAGATGGCGGAATTGGTAGACGCACCAGCTTCAGGTGCTGGCGCTCGCAAGGGCGTGGAGGTTCGAGTCCTCTTCTGGGCACCAAAACTCCTGCGGGAGTGGCATCAAAATCGTTGGAAAATTAGCTGAGATCTGCCGTTTTCTGGATTATTTTGATGCATGTTTGGTCGCGGAGATTGACGGTGCGTGTTTGATGTGAACCGGTGGGGTTCTTTTGTCCAGCATCTGCAGATGTATTTTTAGGGCGTGAGGCCTTTGATGGTCTTGAGCCGCTTGGCGAAGTTGTAGGCTGCGATGAAGTTGGCGAGGTGCTCGCGCAGTTGGTCGTGGGTCTCATAATAGAAGCGCTTGACCGTCGCCTCCTTGATCAGCGGGACAGCCGATCCACCACCGCCCGGTGTGGTGAACTGGATACCGTTGTCGGTCAGTACGGTGTTGATCTTGTAGGGCACGGCATCAATCAGCCGGAGCAG
>NZ_LJHY01000052.1 GCF_001295795.1 Novosphingobium sp. AAP83 | reverse complement strand
GCTGGCTTTGACACGCTGACTGTTGACTATTCCGGCAGCCTTCCTGATGGCCGGACCATCCGGGGGGCAAGTTTAAATTCCACCGGGGGCGGTTATTTTTTGAGCGGCTCGTCCGGTTCTACATTGTTTACCGTGGACGGCTGGGAAAGTTTCAAAATCACCGGCAGTGCATTTGCGGATGCGTTTGAAGGAGCCAGCGGCCCTAACCACCTAATCGGAGTTGGTGGCAATGACCATCTGGTTGGCAACGGCAGCGCCGATATCCTCGATGGCGGTGAGGGCGATGATTCGCTTGATGGGGGTTTGGGAACTGATAAGGCTTCTTTTTCGGCAACACGCGCGCAGTCTACCGTAATTGTTGGACCTAATGCTCTGACAATCAGTTCGGCATTGGACGGCACTGATACGTTGGTTCGGGTCGAACAAATCCAGTTTGCTGATGGGCTCTATTCATTCACTTTCAGGAACCCCGGCGCGACGGTCATCGCAAACTTCAACCCTGCCAATGGTTGGGCCTCGCAGGATCAGTTTCCGCGCCACATTGCAGATGTTAACGGCGATGGCTTTGCCGACGTCGTGGGCTTTGGTTTTTCGGGTGTACTCGTCTCGTTTGGATCGGCAAACGGGGGCTTTTCCAGCACGAGCCTTGTAGTCGCCAACTTTGGTCAGACTGCCGGGTGGGCGTCAGACAATCAATTCCACCGCGCATTGGCAGATGTAAATGGCGATGGACGAGACGATATTCTAGGCTTTGGCTTTGCTGGAACGCTAGTCTCTCTCGCCCGCGCCGATGGCACTTTTGCCAACCCCACTACCGGCATAGCCGACTTCGGCACCAATCAAGGTTGGTCAAGCCAGAACGGCTTTGCGCGCATCGTGGGTGACGTAGACGGTGATGGCAAAGCTGACATCATCGGGTTTGGCTCCGCCGGGACATTAGTATCGCTTGGCAACGGCGATGGAACATTCAAGTCTGTCCAGACTGGCATTGCAGACTTTGGTGTGGCCCAAGGTTGGACCAGTGACAACAATTTCACCCGTGCCGTAGCCGATGTGAACGGCGATGGCCGCGATGACATTATTGGCTTCGGGATTGCCGGAACACTCGTCGCATTGTCCAATGGCAATGGCACTTTCGGTCCTGCACAACTGGTGTTGAGCGATTTCGGCGTTAATCAGGGCTGGGAGAATAACGATGCCTTCCCGCGCTTGGTTGCGGATGTGAACGGCGATGAAATTGCCGATTTAGTGGGCTTTGGAATCGCGGGCACACTCGTGTCATATGGCAAAGGCGACGGCACATTCACCACTGCCGGTTTGGATCTTGCCAACTTCGGCAAAAATCAAGGCTGGAGCAGTAACAACACTTTCTACCGTGATGTGGCCGATGTCGACAACGATGGTCTCGCCGACATTGTCGGCTTCGGCATATCCGGGGTCCTTATCGGATACAACCAAGGTGGCTTCTTGTTGTGATGTCTAATCGCTTGCGTTGTGTCGCAATGTCGCAATGTCGCAATGTCGCAATTGTCGCAGGGGGGTCAGGTCTCGGCCCGAATTGGTGTGACGTTCGAACCGTCTGCCACGGGTGAAGTGCAGTAATCTGCCCATGCTTCCATAAGCTTCACCCTTTTGGGGAACAGGCTTCCCCGCTGGTATGCCGCCTCGGCCTTGTCTGCCAATTGGTGGGAAAGCGCATGTTCTACCACTTCCCGAGCGTATGCGGTTGTTTCGCCCGCCCATTCGCGAAACGTAGAGCGGAAACCGTGAACGGTAATGTCTGGCCGTTCCATGCGCCGCAACAGCATTGCCATTGCCATGCCAGACAATTGCCCGCCGCTATTGCCGGGAAAAATCGCAGCTTCTTTAAGGCCGGTTGTGTTCAGGCCCTGAACTTCTTTCAGGATTTCCACTGCACGGGCAGACAGGGGAACGCGATGTTCCTTGGCCGCTTTCATCCGGTCCGCCGGTATCGTCCAGACTGCCCCGTCCAGATCGATTTCAGCCCATGAAGCGCCAAGCACTTCGCCTGAACGGGTTGCTGTCAGAATGGCGAATTGCAGGGCTTTGGCTGCCAAGGCTTCCCGCCCTTTCAGATCGGCCATGAATGCAGGCAGCTCAGCATAAGACAGGGAAGCATGATGCCCGCGCGCAAGTTTGTTTGGCTTGGGCAAAAGGAAATCCAGATGCCCGCGCCACCGTGCCGGATTTTCGCCCGAGCGCAGGCCTTGAACCTTGGCCGCGTCCATCACGTTCTCGATGCGCCCGCGCAACCGGCTGGCCGTCTCGGGCTTGCTGGTCCAGATCGGGCGCAAGACGTCCATAACGTGGTCGGTCGTTACCTCGGCAACGGGCATATTGCCGAATTCAGGGTAGGCATAAGTTTCCAGCGTCGAACGCCACTGCGCCTTGTGCTTGGCATTGCGCCAGCCGCTTTCCTTCAAGTCGATATAGCCCTCGGCAACTTGTTTGAATGCCTTGGCCTTGGATTGTTCCGCCAAGGCTGCCTTTGCATCCTTCGCCCGCTTCGTCCGGTCCGAAACCGGAACTGCACCGCTGGCAGCTTCCCGCGCCTTTTCCCGTGCCAGTTCCCGCGCCTGCGCCAATGTGATCGCACCGGGCGCAGCCGAACCTAAACCAATGTCGCGAACCTTGCCCGCAATGGTTGCACGGAACAGCCAAGACTTGGCCCCGCTTTCCTTCACCAACAGGTAAAGCCCTGCGCCGTCTGCATGGCGTCCGGGCTTGGCACTCTTAACCGCCAAGGGGGTAAGGGCATTGTGCAAGATGCGCGGCATTCGTTCGGCTCCCGGTTAAGGGAACAGCGCCAGCCGTGCCCATAACGATACCCTTAATAGATTACCGCCTTTAAGGGAACTAGAATGTGCAGGAATGAGCGCAGGCGGATTGAACTTTTACTAATTCCCTTATTTAAATGGGCTTTATGGTCATCTCTGAACTATGCTGAACGGGGGTTTGGCGGAATCCATCTCCGCCATTTCCTTGTCAAAAACAGCTTCTTAGCAAAAACCGCCCTTCGGGGCTTGTTGTTTTGGATTTGGCAGTCCTCCTTGGGCTTCTAGCGTATTTCTAGCCGCAAGCTCATCGGTGCAGTATTGCACATAGCTATTTGGGTGTTGGCAAAAGACAAATTCACCTACTTGCGACGCACGGACGCAAGCGTCAGTATCAATCGATGACTGAAAATCCTTACGAAGACCACGATGTGGATTGGGTTAAGCGCTATCGTGCGCGAGCGCGCAAGGGGATCGATTGGCTGGTTCGATTCACGGAATTGGTAGTCTTAACAGCAGCGCTCCAATTCGCAGCTTCAAAAACCCATAATGCTACACTCGGCTTGCTGACCCTCCTTCTCGGCTTCGCAGTGTTGTTTTACGTTTGCGATTTTGTAAATTTCCTCAGTCAGCCTTGGACTCGCCTTGGGAAACGCAAATGGTGGCAATGGCTCCTTACCATAATCGCTACATCATACTTCTTATGGGTAGTTTACCGAGGAATCGAAAATGTTACGTCGGCGATAGAGGTCTTAGCCAAAGCTCAAGGCCAATGAAATTTGGTGTTTTCATCGCGCAAATACCGAACTTTCCCATTCCCGCAGTGCAGCGACCACGACAATCATATCCTCACCATCAAGCGCACCGCTCTCCACCACCGGCAGCACAGTTTGCTCAATCCATGCGTCGAATGAACCATACCAAACCACAATAAGCGATGGCCGTGGCTTTCCCGCCTTCTCCAACTTGGCAGTCCGCCGCTGGAGTGCGCGCAGACTCATGTGGTCAGCTAAACCCCAGACGCTGACGCAGATTGTCGGGGCGAGCGCGCTTGCTGATGACCACAAGAGGCGGCGCAACATGCTGCACGCCTTCAGCTTGAGTCACCGGTAAAGGTACAGGTACAGGTACAGGCCAATGTAGTGCCCTCAATTCTGGCTTTCAGAATAGGATCAAGGCCATAGAATATTAGACAGCGTTGCTCAGGTTATCGCAGATCAATGACGCGCGGCTTCCCATGACGGTATGTCCCCGTGGCCTGGCACGAAGCGGCGAGCGGCAAAGCTGAACGGCACGTCCGGACTGCCGCCATAAAGCTCGTGATGCGGTGCCGCCTCGGCAAAGGCGGCGGCGAGGCAGAACAGATTGCTTTGTCCCTCGTCCATACCCTCCAGCGTCACCGTGGCAAGGTAGTCCAGAATCTCTGGCAGGCGGGGCATCACGGCGGCATAGAAGGCCGCGAAATCAGCTAGCCCGGCAGACCAGCGAATGTCACTTCGCTCGTTCTCGGTCGACCTCGCCCAGATGCGCGCAAGGGGGGCCAGATCGGCAAAGGCCTGAGGCAAATGCATGGTATCAGTCATAACGGGATTCCTTAGCGGGCCAGCTGGGTATCAAGGGTTCGCGCGGCGTGTCGGATCAGAAACTCCTGATCCATCAGGAACATATCGTCGATCGCCCCGGAACGGATTCCCGTAAAAGTATCTTCCATCGTGCCGGTATCTTCCAGCCAGGCATTGCGGTGAATTGCATTGGTGTGCAGTTGCGCCACGCGTTCCGCCGCATTGCGTGCCGGTCGAAAGTAGTTGACGCCCTCCCACAAAGTACGCCCGTGAGCGAGAGGCCAGAACTGATGGGTGAAGTAGGCGATCCCCGGATAGCCACAGCCCGCTGCCAAATGGATGAGAAAGTTCGGGAAGATATTGGGCAGCTCGAACTGGAAATCCGGCCGCCGCATGGGGTTGATCCCCGGCGGCAGCAAGTCGGGCCGGGGGCCGTGTTCGGCATCGGCATGGAGAACGCCGGCGAATTGCGCGGTGGATTCAGCAGATTCCATCCCCAGCCCGTAGATTGTAGACGAGGCATGGGGGCCGATAAGCTTGAAATCGCTGTGTTCTATACCACGAAAGCCCGGTAGCGATCCGGCGTGGATGGTCGGCACATGATACCCTTCGGAAAAGGCATAAAGCGCGACCTTCCAGTTGCATTCCAGCACGGTGGCATAGCGAAAGGCGCTGGTCGCCTCGGCATATGGGTAGCCCGCAAAAAGTTTGCCGAAATCGCCGAGGAATTCAGCCAGTGACTGTTCCGGCTTATCAGCAAAATTGATGAATACAAAGCCCTCCCAGATATCGCAGGCAATCTCGCGCAAACCGAGGCAGGCCTTGTCAAGCTTGCCAAAGCCATCCTCCATAGGCACCGAACGCAACGAACCATCGGTGGAGAAGACCCAGCCGTGGAACCGGCAGGACAACACATTCGCCCGCGACTTGCCGAATGTTTCGAAGCCGCTGGTCGGCACGACCTTGTTGCCGCGATGGGTGCAGACATTGTGGAAAGCACGAACCTTGCCATCTTTACCCCGCACGATCAGGACCGAAGCATCGGCAACCGGCATTTCCTTCACTTTGTAATCCCCTTTTTCAGGGATTTCCCATTCGGTCGCCACCTTTAACCAGGTCCGCTTGAAGATCTTCTCGCGTTCCAGTGCATAGACGGCGGGCTCCCTGATTGCCGCGACCGAGACCGGCTCCACGCCGAGTTCGCTGCGGATCTGTTGGGTCGAGCGGCCAAGGTGGCCGAAGGCGTCGGCACCCGGAACGGGCGTGTTGCCAGACAGTTCATTCATCGGCACTCTCTCCAGTCTTTAGGGCTTTTGCTCAGGCGTTCGCCAGAATTTCGGGCTTGGACGTCCAGCCCTGCGGATAATGGGAAATGACATCGGCTTTCAGTTCCAGGTGGCTAAAGCGCCAAGCTTCGCCATCAACCACGGCCAGCGCCTCGTAACGCCCGCCGATCCAGTAGGCTTTGCCGCTGACCGCTGTGGCGATTTCCCAAAGATAGAATTCCACCTCTGCTGTCTCGTCCCCTGTGGTCAACGCAACGCGAGGTGAAACAAGGTAATGCAGCGTCCAGCAAAAGCCGCTTTCGGCGTTGCCAGCAACGCCTTCGGCAATGCCATCGCAGCCTTCCAGCGTTCCATACCGGTCAATCACAAACCGCGCGTCGGCTGTAAAAAGGGGCCGTAAGGCCTCCGCGCTTGGACCAGCGTCAAAAGCACGGCCAAGGTCCGCAATCAGGTCGTCTATGGCGCGCAAGGCTTCAAGCCGACGGACACGCGCACCAAGTGAGGTGTCATCCACCGCATCACTCCCAAAGGAGGCGGAGAGAGGGTTGCCCCCCTCTCCACCGGTCTTGTTCAGAACTTGTAGCGCGCGCTCAGATACCATTCGCGCGGCCGCCCATACACGCCCTCGGTGATGCCACCGAAGGAGTCGGCATAGCCGGAACCAAGGTAGACTTCCTTGGTCAGGTTCTTGACACCGAGTGTCATCCCCCAAGTTTCGGTTGGGTCGTTAAAGGCAACCGAAGCGTTGATCAGGTGGTAACCTTCCTGCACCAGCAGCGGAGTATTGACCGCATCGTTGTAGACGCGCGACCGGTAGGACCAGTCAACGCGAGGCTGGAAGCTGCCGATATCGCCGGCCTCGATAGCGTAAGATACGCCTGCACTCATCGTCCACTCCGGCGCATTCTGCAGCTTGGTGTTGGTCGTGACACCGGCATTCAGCGCACGGATATCCACCTTGCGGTACTTGGCATCAAGATAACCAAGCCCCGCATCGATCCGCAGACCGGCCACCGGGACCGCCAGAAGTTCCAGCTCGAAGCCCTGAATCCGGGCCTCGGCAGCGTTCTGAATAATCGGCGCGAAGCCGAGCGTCGGATCGTTGACGGTGATCTGCAGGTTCTTGTAATTGTTCATGAACACTGCGCCATTCAGACGCACTGCCCGGTCTAGCAGATCCGTCTTGAAGCCGAATTCATAAGTTTCGCTGGTTTCCGGCTGAAACGAGGGGATAAAGGCAAACGGAGGGAACACGCGCTGGGTAAATCCGCCGCCCTTGAACCCCTTGGAATAAGACAGGTAGGTCAGGACTTCCGGGCTGAAACGGTAAGACAGACTGGCCATAGGCGTCCAGGCCTTGTCCTTGATTGTTGATGTCTGCCCCAGTGGTCCCATGAGCGGATCGCCATCCTGCAGGCCCGAACCATCGGGATTGAACGGCGCACCGGTGAGGAAACCTGCCTCGACGACGAACTGGTTGGCATTGCCAAAGGTCTTCTCGTCCTCGGTCCAGCGGATACCACCGGTCAGATTAAGTCCCGGAGCCAATTCGTAAGTAGCCTGACCGAAAAAGGCGAGGCTTTTGCCCTCCAGCACTGCACCGCTGAGAAACACAGCATCGACAATGTTGACCAGATCCTGATGGTTGCCCGCCTCGTCGGCATAATAGCCGCCAAGAACCCAGTTCAACTTGCCATCGGCCAGATCACCCAGAAGTTGGACTTCCTGCGAGAACTGGTCCTGCTTCCAATCGCTATTAGTCTGAATAATCGAGGCAGGGCTGTGGTCGGAATCGCGCGTCCAGAAGCCGGTCACCTTGCGATAGGCGGTGATAGACTTGAAAGTGACGTTATCTGCCAGCTTCCATTCCAGTGTGCCGGACACACCCCAAATGTTTACGTCGGAGCCGGATTGGTAAGGCTTGGGATTACCGTTGGCAAAGATCGGCGAGATGGCCGAGAAAGTGCCGCCGTGGCGATATGGGCCAACAGCCCATTGGCTGTTGAAGCACGCCGGGTTTGTAAACCGCGCAGGGTTGGTCGTGCTTGTGCAGGTGGCTGCAGCACCTGAATAAGCAGCATTCCAATACTGTGCTGCGGGGGCGTTTTCATCAATGGCGATGGCGACATTTGGCGCAGAGTTTTCACGGGTGCGCGATCCATCGACAGCAAGATCGATGGTCAGGTCGCTGGATGGCTCAAGCCGCAAAGCGAAGCGCCCGGCCAAGTTGTCTGTATCGCCAAGGTCTGGCGCACCGGGCACGATGCCTTTCACGTACCCGTCCCGCTTGTGATAGAAGCCTGCCAAGCTGGAATAGATGCCCTCGCCCAGCGGCAGATCGATATTGCCCTTGATTTGGACACGGCCGAACTGGCCCGTTGTGCCTTCGACCAATCCAGCCAATTCCCGGCCTGGCTTTTTCGTCACCACGCTAACGGCGCCGCCAATGGTGTTGCGACCAAACAGGGTGCCCTGTGGCCCGCGCAGCACTTCGATGCGTGCAATGTTCAAGACGTCCAGGACGTTGCCCACACCGCGCGAAATGAAGACCCCGTCAAGATAGAGCCCGACGCCGGGATCGGCTGAAAGCTGGTAATCGTTCTGGCCGATACCGCGGATGAAGATCGCTGCGGTGGCATTGCTCGCTGACACAGGGACCGAGCTGTTGAACTTCACGTTGGGCGTGAAGTCGCCGATCTGGGTAACGTTCTCGATGCCGCGCGCCTGCAAGCCTTCGCCAGTCACAGCGGAGATAGCAATCGGCGTATCCTGCATCGATTCCGCCCGGCGGCGGGCCGTGACGGTAATAACCTCAATGCCGGAAGCAGGGCTTTCACTGGCCTCGGTCTGGACCTGCGCCATGGCAGGACCTGCCGGAATGACCAGCGCCGCCAACACCGCGCCAACCAACGGCCCGAATTCTATGCAAGACCGCAATCCGTGTCCGGTCGGCTGGCGGCGAACCTGCTTTGATCCCTGTTTCGTCATGACTTTCTCCCTAGGTGCAGCCGAAGTTGCCTCGGCGACCGTGTTGTCTCGAATTGCCGGCCGGAACGGGGGATGCCGTTTCCGCCACGACCCTCCCGTGGCGTGAATCCCCGCAGCGACTTCGCAGTTGCACCTTCCTGCCAAAGCGATCCGCCCGCTATCCTCTGACCGCCATCGGCGACACCTGAGCGCCGCCAAATCGTCACAAACCGGACACATCGGCCACACGGCAGCAATGGCTAGGCTAACGCACTGGGAAGAGAGACTTCCGGGCGCCTCAAGCCCTATCGGTAATGTAGCGGCGGGAGCGGCGGGGCTGTGCTTTAACCCCGAGCGATCAATGGCTGCCCATGCGCTTCAGCGTTGCCGAAGGGCGTTCACCAAAGCGCTCGAAATAGTCGCGGGCGAACTTGGACAAGTGGGTAAAGCCGCAGGCGAGGGCAACTTCGGTAACCGTCAAGCCGCTATCGGCCCCGTCACGCAATTGGCGGTGAGCAAGCACCAGTCGGCTGTTCTTGAGGAAGGTCATTGGTGTGGTGCCGCGAAAGCGGCGGAACCCGGTGTGGAGCGAACGCGCGGAAACACCCGATACGACGATCATCTCGTCCAGCGTGATTGGATCAGCGGCATGCTGGTGGATGAATTCCTCCACGCGGCGGACATAGTAAGGCGCGGGGGCAGAAACCGGCGTATTGAAAAGTTCGGCATGATTATGCGGCACGGCAGCCAGCAGCAGACGCCGTAGCGCCTGTTCAACAGCCCCCACCGCGCGCGAATGGCTGAAGGCAGAAGCGCCATTATCCAGATCGTCGCAAATGGTCCGGGCGAGCTGGGCAAAAGCCACAGCGGCACCTTCCAAACGGATCGGCGCAGGGGAAAATCGCAATTCGCCGGGCCGGAAGCCCAGTTCCTGCGCCAGCACAGCTTCCATGCCGCTCTTAGTCAGTTTCACGGTGAAGTGCTTATAGCCCTCGCCGAACAACTGCTCCACCCGCGACGCAGGATTGAGCACGCACATATGTCCGGGCTTGAGATCGAAAGAGGTATCGTCTTGGGTGATGCGCGCCACGCCCGAAAGCGAGAACTGGACGAGGTATAGTGATTCCATCGGTGGAATTCGGACCGCGATCCGGCCGAACGGATTGCCGTAGTCCGTGGCGTTGAAGCTGACCGATTGGAGCGATGCGTGGTGATGGCGGAAATCCAGCGGCGGCACCCCGCCTTCCAGCCGCAGATCATGGGGGCAAAACATCTCGCTCATATGGTTATGAACCGCGCCCAGATCCCTGGAAATGAACCGTGGCCGGTTGGCCAGCGGCAATCCCGATCCTTCCCAGTGGCTTTGCATCTGTCCTGCCAACATTGTTGCTCACCGTTCGTGTGAAAGGGCGCCGGTATTCAACCGCCGAGAAAAACCGAATCCATGGTGCTGCCAGGTGAAAGCCAAGTGGCCTTGCTGTGGCTCAAGCCAAGTGCCAGCAGCATCTCGCAGGTCTTGTATCCGACCAGACCGGGATTAATCACCGGCACCTCCAGCCTTTCGGCCAGAAACGCGTGGGACTGGTGCATTGTGGTGGAGCCCAGAATCAGGAGATCGGCACCGTCTTCGTCGATGGCGCGGCGGGCTGCATCAAGCAGCAAAGGAAATACGCTATCCTCCTTGCCGGATAACAATTCCGCAGTATCCGGCCGCACACCGATAGACCGGATCGAGGCAAGCCGGTGTTCCATGCCCTGCTCGTGCAATACCTTGTCATACAGCCACCGCCAGCGATCCCACATTGAAATGATGGAGAACCGACGGCCAAGCTGCGTTGCCAAAGCATAAGTTGCTTGGGCAGTACCCACCACGGGTATCGAAAGACGCGAACGCAAGGCAGCCACGCCAGAGTCGCTCATCGAATTGATGCAGACTGCCGCACAACCTTCTTCCTCGGCGCGCGCACCAGCCTCAAGACACCAGGCATCAGCGATGGCGCCTTCATAATGGGAATCGAGTGCAGTGCCGCCGCGCGCCGCGCAGGTGAACTCCACCGATACACCGGGCATGAGCAAATGCTGCGGAATCTGCGCTGCAAACGCCTCCAACGCTGCCTGTGGCACAGGCACGGGCACGATCATTCTGATCCTTCGGTCCACCAGTTTAGCTCCCTGCTGGCTCCGGTCCCTCTCCCTTGCGATCGCGGCAGGCCACCGGGCCGGTGCAACGCGACGAAGGCTGCCTTGCCCATTCGGCCAAGTCCAATACCGAATTGCCGTAAAATCAGACCTGGAAGGTATGGTTGTCACCATCAAGCATCGGCGTTTTACTGACTGTGACAGGCGGCTGCGCTTATTCCGCGCTCAGCGGTCATGCGCTGCACAGGAAGGATAGCGCAGCCGACGCCAAAGCTGCAGCCTTAGGATGATCAAAGGCTCGGAGAGCATGCATGGCAGACGGACTTCCTGACGGTTTCGAAGACCTCCTCCCCTTTCTCGACTGGGCCTGCCCCACAGAGTTGGGGCGCAACGAAAGACGCTGGGCCGCCACTATGGCGGAAAGCCAGACTTTCTATGACACCATGCTGGCGCGCGGCGCAGCGGCATTGGAGTATCTCGGCCAGTTTTCGCTCGACGAAATCGCTGACGAAAACCTTGCACTTCTCAACATGTGCCTGGCTCTCGCGGAATGTTCGGCGACGGTCGAAATGTACGAGAACCCGCAACCCAAATACGTCTTCCCGATCAAGCGCTTCGTGCCGATGCACGACGCGTGGCCCCTTGCTGCCGCCGGAGTCCGCCCATGACCTTCGAACCCCGTCGCTTCATGAACCGCTACCCCGAAGAGGGCAACGATCCGGTTCCGGTCGAACGCTATACCTCGCCAGACTACTTCGAGCTTGAACGCGAACGCGTTTTCCGGCGAAAATGGCTCAACGTGGGTAATATTCTCCAGGCGCCGAAACCGGGCGACTATTTCGTGGTCGAGCTCAAGATCCTCGATACCTCGCTACTCGTCATTCATGGCAAGGATGGTGTTTTCCGTGCGTTTCACAACATGTGTTCGCACCGCGGCGCACCGGTCGCCTGGGATGCGCAAGGGTCATGCAAAGGGTATCTCGCCTGCCGTTTCCACGGCTGGGTTTATGATACCACCGGCAAGCTGGTCCACATTTCCGACGCCGAAAACTTCCCCGGCGTGAAAGCCGAGGAGAACGGCCTGACTGCCGTCCATTGTGAGGTCTGGGAAAGCTTTGTTTTTATCAACATGGCAGAGCAGTCCGAAGAAACCTTGCAAGAGCATCTCGCTCCGGTATCCGCCGAGATCAGCCGGTTCGATTTCAGCGGCTTTACGCCAGCCTTTTCCTATCGCATCGATGAGGCGGTCAATTGGAAGACCCTGCAGGAAGCTCAGCTGGAAGGCTGGCACCTGCCGTTCCTGCACGAGAAGACCCTGGCCCGCGCGGTAAAAATCGAAGGTGGGCAGTATCGCCATGCCGGAATCGAGCTTTATGGCCTGCACGGGGTGCTGGGATCACCCGCGCCGGACAACTTCACGCCCTCCCCCGTAGCGCAACTGGCCAGCCAGTTCGGTACCGGTACGGTCCAGGCCTTTGGCAGCAAGTTGGAAAACGATGGCGAAGGTTACCACTTCCGCGGATCGTTCGATTTCTGGCACATCTTCCCCAACTTCTTCGTCGGACTGCTGAACGGCCTCTATTTTACCTTCAACATCTGGCCGATTTCCGTCGATCGCAGCATCTGGGAGATCAAGGGATATTATCCCCCGGTGCGCACCGCCGGAGAGCTCTTCGCCCGCGAATACTCCAAGGTGGGCCTGCGCGATCCGATGATGGAGGACTGCTTCACCCATGAACTGATCTGCGCTCAGATGAAGTCTGGCGCGAAGAAGCACATCCATTTCCAGGATGAGGAAATCCTTGCACGACATCTCGGCAACGGGGTCGATCTTTGCGTTCGCGGACTGGCCTGAACGCAGGTTCCGGGAACAATCTGACATGGGAGAGCAGGTAAGGCCGCGAACCGCCACGCGCCAATCGTTGGCACGCGGAATTCTGGCACGGCAAGCACCGCCTGCTCCTCATGGCCTCTGCCTAATTGTGGCCATCGAGGTGATTGGTGTGGAGCGCACAGCTCACTTCGATGAGCTTCTCGAGTTCGCTGGAGATGTCTCCGACACGATGGATCATCATGATCGGCGATCGGGCACCCCGTTCAAGGATCGGCAAATAGCGCACGTCGTCGCGACGCAGGCGCTGAACGGATTCGGGCACAATGCTAAAGCCAGCGTGCGCAGCAACCAATCCGATCGCGGTCTGCAATTCGCGCACCTCGATCACATCGCGCACTTGCAGACCAAGGTCCTGATAGACGCTGAATATCTGGTCGGCATAGCTTGGTCGGGCCGGACGCGGATAAACGATCAATGGCTCGTCCAGAAGCTGCGCCAGATGGAGCGCCTCACCCCGCTGCGCCAGCGGATGATCAGCCGGCACAACGGCGACCAGCGGCTCCTCGGCCAGAACGATGCGGCGGATACCGGGGGACTCCACGCGGAGCCGTCCGAACCCGACATCGATGCGCCCGTCTTTCAAGGCAGCGATCTGCTCCACCGTCGAACATTCCAGCAGCGACACATCGACATGGCTCGCGCAATCGCGAAACTTTCGGATCACCGCAGGCAACAGACCGTAAAGCGTCGAGCCGACAAAGCCGATGACGAAGCGCCTCCGACCCACTTCGGACAAACGGTGCAAG
Source organism: Novosphingobium sp. AAP83 (assembly GCF_001295795.1). GTDB lineage: Bacteria > Pseudomonadota > Alphaproteobacteria > Sphingomonadales > Sphingomonadaceae > Novosphingobium. Next base: position 31,465 of record NZ_LJHY01000052.1, on the reverse strand, counting down.
GACGAACGCAATTGTTCGACGCCAGACAGGACGTGCACGGCCTGCTCGTAAAGCAGCCTCCCGGCCTCGGTCAGACGCAAAGGCCGGCTTTGGCGGTCAATCAGTTCCGAGCCGACTTCCTCCTCAAGCTGTCGAATTTGCCGACTGAGCGGCGGCTGGGCGATGTTCAGAACCTCGGCCGCGCGGGTGAAGTTCCGTTCGTTGGCCACGGCCACGAAGTAGCGCAAGTGTCGCAGTTCCATTTCATACCTAAAAGATACCGTAATAGACCGAGACGGTCTTTTGCCGATGGCGCAACAAACCATAGCATAAGCCTAATTTCAATGCCTTTAACGGAAATACGATGCCACTAAAGATCGAAAAAATTGATACCTGGATTGTAGATATACCGACAATCCGCCCACACGTGCTGTCGATGATTTCAATCCACAGCCAGTCCATGATGCTAGTGCGATTGCGCTACTCTGATGGCAGTGAAGGGTTGGGCGAAGGCACGACGATCGGCGGTCTGGCTTATGGCGACGAAAGCCCCGAAGGGATGAAGCTGGCCATTGACCGCTACTTTGCCCCGCTGCTAGTCGAACGGGAAGCGCAGCAGCCAGCGGTACTGATGGCACGGCTGCGGAGCCATATCGTTGGCAACCATTTTGCCACGCACGCAATCGAAACCGCCCTGCTCGACGGCGCGGCGCGGCGCGCAGGATTGCCGCTTTCGGCGCTGCTCGGTGGCGCACAACACAGCCGTCTCCCGGTACTGTGGACGCTGGCCAGCGGCGATACCGTCCGCGATATTGAAGAGGCCGAGGCTATGATAGCCGCGCGGCGTCACAACATCTTCAAGCTCAAGATTGGCAAGCGCGCCTTGGCCGATGATGTTGCCCACGTCGCTGCAATCAAGCGCGCGCTGGGAGATCGGGCCTCGGTGCGGGTCGACGTCAATCAGGCATGGGACTACCTATCTGCCCAGCGCGGTGCAGAAATGCTCGCTGATGCCGGCGTAGACCTGATCGAACAACCCCTTCCCCGCGACGACCGTTTGGGCATGGCCAGGCTGACGGCTAGTTCCCCGATTGCAATCATGGCCGATGAGGCGCTGCGCGGGCCGCACGATGCGCTGCAATTCGTCCGCGACGTGGGTGCCCATGCCTTTTCGCTGAAGCCCGCGCAGGCCGGTGGTCTGTTCGCAGCGCGCGAAGTCGCGGCCATCGCCCAAGCAGGCCGTATCGGCCTTTATGGCGGCACCATGCTCGAAGGCAGCGTCGGAACGGCGGCTTCCGCCCATCTGTTCGCCACCTTGCCCGAAATGGTCTGGGGGACCGAACTGTTCGGACCGTTGCTACAGACCGAGCAGATCCTCAGCCATCCGCTGACCTACCAAGATTTCGCGCTGGAAGTGCCGACTGGCCCGGGCCTGGGCATCTCGCTCGACTGGGATAAGGTCGCCCGCTTCCGCCGCGACGGGCCGTCGCGCACCATCTCCGGCCCCATCGCAAAGGAGACTACCTGATGCTTTTCATGGTTCGCATGGACGTTCATGTCCCCCACCATCTTGAACCGGCTACGTTCGACGCGCTCAAGGCCACCGAGAAGGCCCGGGCTGAAGACCTGCAACGTATCGGCAAATGGGTGCACCTGTGGCGGATCGCCGGGCAATACTCGAACATAAGCGTTTTCGACGTCGCCGACGCGGGCGAGCTGCACGATATCATGATCGGCCTCCCGTTGTTCCCCTTCATGACCACCGAGGTGACAGCACTGTGCCGCCACCCATCTGCAATTATCGCCTGACCGGCGACGCCAAGGAGGATGCCATGACCAACATCGTCAAGTCACCCGAAGTCCAAGCCCTGTTTGACCGTGCCGCCGGGCTTGATCAGGAAGGGGGCAATCACCGGCTCAAAGCCATCATGCGCGATCTGCTCGAAAGCCTCGCCGTGATCGTCGAACGTCACGATATCAGCGAAAGCGAGTTCTGGATCGCACTGAAGTTCCTGCAGGACGGAGCAGGCGAATTCGGCCTGATCGCGCCGGGTGTGGGGATCGAACATTTCCTAGACTTGCACATGGATGCAAAGGATGCCGAAGTCGGCCTGCTTGGCGGCACACCACGCACCATTGAAGGTCCGCTCTATGTCGCGGGCGCGCCGCTGGTTGATGGCGACCTGTCTCGCACCAATGACGTCAACCTGACAACCGATCCCGATGACACCGAAACGCTGACCATGGCAGGCCGTATCACCGGGCCGGATGGCGAGCCGGTGAAGGATGCCGTCCTCCATGTCTGGCATGCCAATTCGCAGGGCGTTTATTCTCATTTCGACCCAACGGGAGTCCAGTCTCCGTTCAACAACCGGCGGCGTATCCAGTTGGGCGTGGACGGCCGCTATTCCTTCCGCTCGAAAATGCCCCGCGGCTATTCCTGTCCTCTAGGCGGGGCCACGGAAAAGCTGATGCAAGCGCTGGGCCGCCATGGTGACCGACCCGCCCATGTCCATTTCTTCGTCGAGGCACCGGGTTATCGTACACTGACCACCCAGATCAACTTCGGTGATGATCCGCACGCACGCGACGACTTCGCCTTTGGCTCGCGCGAAGGCCTGCTGCCGGTGCCGGATCGAAGCGGCGGCAATCCGCACATCGAATTTGACTTCCGGCTGCAACGCACCGGCAGCAAAGCCACCTCAGCCCTTTCCGGCAGGCCGCGTGCGGCAGCATGAACAAGGTCTATCCGTCTCCGGGCGCCGCTCTGGAAGGGCTGCTGTTTGATGGCATGACGATCATGTCGGGCGGATTCGGGCTCGCGGGTAATCCCGAGAGCCTGATCCCGGAGATTCGCGCGAATGGCGTGAGCGGGCTGACGGTCATCTCGAACAATGCGGGTGCCGAGGGTTTCGGCCTGTGGACCTTGCTGCAAACCCGCCAAATCCGCCGGATGATCAGTTCCTACATTGGCAGCAACAAGTTGTTCGAACAGCAATATCTGGCCGGTGAACTGGAATTGGAACTCAGCCCGCAAGGGACTCTGGCGGAACGTATCCGCGCGGGCGGCGCGGGCATCCCGGCCTTCTATACACGCACCGGCGTCGGCACGGTGGTGGCAGAAGGCAAGCCCTGTGAAGAGTTCGAGGGCAAAGAATACATCCGCGAAACTTGGCTGCGTGCCGATCTGGCCATCATCAAGGCTTGGCGGGCAGATACAGCAGGCAACCTGATGTTTCGAAAGACCGCGCGCAACTTCAATCCCGACATGGCTACCGCAGCACGCGTTACTGTTGTCGAGGCCGAAGAGATCGTTCCTGAAGGTATGATCGACCCGGATCATGTCCACACACCTGGTATCTACGTGGACCGGATCGTTGCCTGCACGGTGAATGAGAAACGCATTGAACAGCGCACCATTCGCCAGCGGGAGAGTGCCTGATGCCTTGGTCACGCGAAGAGATGGCCGCCCGTGCGGCCCGTGAATTGCGCAATGGGGACTATGTCAACTTGGGCATAGGCATACCGCCACTGGTGGCAAACCACGTACCGCTTAGCGTTGAGGTCGTGCTCCAGTCCGAAAACGGCATGCTGGGCATGGGGCCTTTTCCTTATGAAGACGAAATCGACGCCGATCTGATCAACGCCGGCAAGCAAACTGTGACCCAGTTGCCCTCATCCAGTTTTTTCTCCTCCTCGCAAAGCTTCGCAATGATCCGGGGCGGCCATATCGACATTGCCGTTTTGGGGGCCATGGAAGTAAGCGCTGCGGGCGATATCGCCAACTGGACGGTGCCAGGCAAGATGGTCAAGGGCATCGGCGGTGCCATGGACCTTGTCGCCGGGGTGCGGCAGGTGGTGGTCGTTATGGAACATTGCGGCAAAGACGGCACCTCAAAGATCGTGCCGGAATGCACCCTGCCGCTTACCGGGCGACGGGCTGTTGACCTGATCATCACCAATCTGGGCGTGATCGCGTGCGATAAGGCAATAGGCGGTCTTCGCCTTGTCGAATTGGCACCAGGTGTAACAGTGGACGAGATCACCAACTGCACCGCCGCGACACTAGACACCTCTGCCTTTGTCTGAAGGAATGCCCCGATGAATACCCCCCAAGGCTTCGCGATCATGATCGACGGTTGTCGTATCGCCTGGCGGATGGACGGGCCGGCCGATGCCCCGGTACTCGTCCTGTCCAATTCGCTGGGCACGGCGATGGCGATGTGGGAGGATCAGGTTCCGGCTCTGGCCGAACGTTTCCGCGTGTTGCGCTATGACACGCGCGGGCATGGGGCGTCATCAGTCATGCCCGGCGAAACTTCGCTGGATCGCTTGGGGCGCGACGTCATCGAATTGCTCGACCAACTTGGCATCGATACCGCACATTTCTGCGGACTGTCGTTGGGCGGTATGACGGGGCAGTGGCTCGGCGTCCATGCTGCGGAGCGGTTGGACAGGCTGGTGATCGCCAACAGTACTTCCTACATGGGGCCACCAGAAGCATGGCAGCAGCGCATGACAGTGGTGCGCGAGCAAGGCATGGGGGCGATCACTCCGGCGGTGCTGGAACGCTGGTTCACTTCTGCCTTTGCCGTTTGTGAGACACCCGGGCTGGCCCGCACCCGCGAACAGCTTCTCGACACCGCGCCTGATGGTTATGCTGCGTGCTGTGCTGCCATCCGCGACATGGACTTGCGTCGTGTGGTCAACCTCGTCAATCGCCCGACGCTGGTAATCGCCGGACGTCAGGACCCAGCAACGCCCCCGGACCATGCTGAAGCGATTGTGCAAGCTATTGCCAGCGCGCGGCTGGTGTCGCTAGAGGCGGCGCACCTGTCAAATATCGAGCAGCCCGAGGCCTTTACCAGCGCGCTGCTCGACTTCCTGGGGTGATCCCGTTCAGCGTTCGATCAACAACTCGCCAGCGCGTTCGGTCACTGCATAGGCACGGATCGGCTCGGAACAGGGAGCAGCGCGCGGCTCACCGGTGCTAATGCAAAATGATCCCATGTGGTACGGACAAAAAATCTGACCACCTTCTAAATAGCCTTCCGATAGCGAAGCCTCACCGTGGGAGCAAAGATCATCGGTGCAGTAGAACTGGCCTTCCCAGCGATAAACGCTAACTGCATGGTCGTCTGCCAGCACGACCCTCAATGGTTCGTCTGCCGGCACATCTTCTACCTTGCACAATGTCTGCACGCACTCATCCTCCGGTTTGTTCGTCATTTTACCCGCTGTTTCAGTCATGGTAGACCTTCCCTGTCCAAGGGGTTGCATTTGGGCTGTCTATGCGCGGATGGAGTTGCACATGGTCGAACAACCAGACGCCGTCGTGGACACTCAAACGACTGTCGTACCAGCCGCCATACCAAGTATCGGCCTCTGTCCCGTCAGCCTGCTTCATCGTCGCCAGTTCCCACAAGTACCAGCGGCAAGTGGCAGACAGGGCATCCTTGGCCAGTTCGATCAGCGGCGAAACCATGTAATGCACAGACCACGTCACGTACGTCTTCGCGATCTGCGACAAGCCTGCGGCAATGGCTTCGCGCCCGATAAGATGCGCCACGCCGATCAGTTGCCACTCGGCATCGGTGCCAAACAGCGGGCCAAGGATAGCGGGGTCGTTCTTACGGTCCGCACCAACGGCATAAGTCGCGATCAGTTGGCGGATCGCCTCGGCGGCCTCGATCCGCCGCAGCCGCAGGTCCAGTTCAGGCTCCACGTTCATCGCGGCCCGTTAGGCGGCAGGGCACGCCAGGTTTCATCTGCGCCGTGGACAGCGATGAACCGCTCTTCTTCGAAGGCATAAGGCACCCCCGGATCGCCACGATAAAACTCAACGTGTGGTGCAATCTCTGCCATCGACAAGGCAATATTAAAGATGCCCCTGTGGCTTTCCGGCAATTCCCCGAGGGCAAAACCATCGCACGCGTCAAGAATTGCCTCCACGTGCGACAAGACCGCATCGTAGAATTCACGCAAGTCCTCACTACTCGCCTCGCGGCGTGCCTTTGTGCGCTGGTCAGCGGTTGGCAAGGCCCAGCGTGAAAAGCGAACGAGTTCTTCAAAACCTGAGGGAAGGGCCATTGGCGTCTGCATCGTCATCATCTTTCTCCCCGCGCTCAGGAATTCACGAATTCGTCTACGACCACGCAATTGTGGCGGATCAGAATTTCTTCGTCTTGGAGGTGCTGGACAGTCTTGGCGCCGGACAGCATCGCACGATACGTGTCTTCCATCGTCGCGGTATCTTCGAGCCAGGCATTACGCTGCAGAACCATCGCGCGTTCGAAACCCCACAATTCGGAATGCGTGGTCGGCTTCTTCAGGTAGTACTTGCCTTCCCACAGTGTTTTGTCGTGAGCAATTGGCCAGAACTGGTGGGTAAACCAGATGCCTTCCGAAACATGCAGCAGCACGCTGGGGAACAGAACGCTCAATTCAAAGGCCCAGTCCGGATCACGGTTCGGGTTCAGTGTCGATGGCAGACTTGAACTGCCGCCCTGCGCCGCCAGCGAGCTGCGCGAACGCGCATTGGCCATATCACCGATAGGCGTGGACGGCAGGTTGCCCACCTGAAGGCGCACCGAACAGGTCCGGTGCGGGCCAAACAATTCTACATCCTCGATCCCGGACTGGAACACGTTGGGGAACGACCCGGCATGAATTGTGTCGACGTGATAGGCTTCGGCAAAGGCGTCCGAGGCGACCTTCCAGTTGCAGTTCAGCGTGGTGTGATACGTAAACCCGTAATCGCATGCGGCAAAGTCAAAGGTACCGAAATGCTCGCCATAACCGCCCAGGAAATCTTTCAGCGACTGGACCGGACCTTGATCGACATTGACAAAGACGAAGCCAGCCCAGGTTTCGCAATGAACCTGCGTCAGGCCGTTTTCCGCCTTGTTGAAGCAGCCATAGAAGCGGTCTTCGTGCGGTACGTTCACCAGTTCGCCCTGGGCATTATAGACCCAGCCGTGAAACCGGCAGGTAACGACCCCGGCGCGGTTGCGACCGTAGGTTTCCTGACCAGCCTCTGTCACCACCGTATTGCCGCGATGCGAACAGGCGTTGTGGAAAGCGCGGATCACATTGTCCTTGCCGCGAATGATGATAACCGAGGTATCGGCGCAGTCCAGCCGGCGGACCTTGTAAGAGCCTGCATCGGGCACTTCGCGTTCAAGCGCGACATAAAGCCACTGCTTTTTGAAAATCCGGGCCTTTTCCTTTTCGTAGTATTCAGGATCGACATATGGACCAACCGGCAGCGGTTCCTGTCCCAAGTGGGGATACTTGCGAGCCCAGCGGCCGGGCGCCTTATCGACTGTGATTGTCTGGGTTACCATTGCCTGTCTCCTGCTCCGCTTTATGCCTGGACCTTAGCCGGGCGGTGGCAGCGGCGGCTATCCCGGCACTGCATCGCATTGTCCGCCCGGCGCAGATTTCGTCTCAGTCGTATTGTTCCTGGACCAGATGCAGGATGCCCATCCGGGCGAGGATCGCCTTGGGACAGAGGAACGTCACCCGCACCACGCCCGGCAGACGGCTGATTTCGATCGAACCGACAATAGTGGCGCGGTTGAGCACTTCGTCATAGGCGATGCCGGTGATCTTCGAGGCACGGTCAAGCCCGTTTTTGGTGGCATCGTTAAGGTTGGCACCGGTGCCGATGAAAGTGATCGGTGCGTTGTCTTCGATCTCGGACTGGCCGTATTTCGCACCCAACGCTTTGACCGCTACTTGCTCTGCCGCGTCCATCGGTCGGGCAAGGAAAGGCAGGTCATCCAGCGTCTGCAAAAGGATCGGGCCATCTATCGCCAGCCCCTTGATCACTTCCACCTGCAATTCCACTTCGCCTGCAACATCGGTCGCATGTCCGGCGATCTCGCCGTTGCCCTGTTGTGCGTGCATATCGCCCATGTAGACACCACCGCCCGGCACCTTCACCGGGCAAATCAGGATCGCGCCCTCACGCACCGAATTGGTGTCCATGTGACCGTCAGTCTTATGCTGGTCGAGCTCTTCTTGGGTAAAGCTGTAGCCATGCGGCGCGCCCAGCAGGAAAGAGCCGAAGTCTCCGGCATTATGGGAATCAGGAAGATCGCGCGACGGGATTGTGCCGATGTTGCCAAGGAATGGCCGCATCCGCGCGGCAAGGCCGGAAATGTCGGCCCGGGCAAGCGACAGGATCGAATGCTGGTCGGAATGTTCCGGGATGGCAGCGTAAACCTTTGCATCGGCGGCCAGACGTTCGGCCACCTCTTTGTTCACTGTCAGCGAAACCTTGTTTTCCCTGTCCAGCACAATCACGTAGCCGTTCCCGAAGCGAAAAGCGTTCACTTCCGCGCCGCAATTATCGCAATGCACGGCGCTGTCGCCGATACCTTCGATATGGCTGGACGGGCGGGTGGTCCCACAGACCGAACACAGCTTGGCGACGAAAGGATCGCCAACATAGCGCCCGTCGACAAATTCCATAACGCCCGATGAGGTGGCAAGCGAAGTAACCTGCACTTTTCTCAGCCGGATGGCGATGGCATCGCCAATTTCAGCACCCTCGACCATGACCGGGCGGGTCACTTCATGACCACCCTGGAACTTGGGGGTGATCATCGGCCCCCAGCATCCTGGCGGCGTACCGGTACGGATGATACCGCCGCTACGCACCGTGGCGGCAGGTGCGATCCCGGGACCGACAATCCCGCCGCTGTATTCATAGACGCCAACCTCGTCGCGAACGCTCGCCATTTTGTGCTCCTCGAAAGTCGAAAACCCGGAATTCCGGACAGCGCACCTTACGGGCAGGATGGCAGGTGCAAAAAGGCCGTGACCGCAGCCAATAGCCACCCAGCGAAGCAAACTATCCGCCGCCAGCTTTGCTGCGCCTGGTAGATCGTTTTAGCGGGTAAATGGCCGATTGCGACGACGTCGCACACGACGAAGCCTTCGCCGCCCAAGGCTTGCGCTGGAGAGGGTTTGATCAGTTAAACTTGCGCAGCGTCTGCGAGGGCAGCTCGCCGTATATCCGCTTGTATTCGGCGGCAAACCGCCCGAACTGGAAAAAGCCCCAGCGGCATGCGATGGCAGTCACCGTATCACTTGGCCCGGCGTTCTGCAGATCCTCGCGCACTTGCGCCAGCCGGACCGTCTTCAGGTAAACCATCGGTGATGTGCCGCGAAACCGGCGAAACCCGTCAAACAGGGCGCGCGCGCTGACCCCGCCAACTTCGATCAGCTGTTCCAAAGTCACCAACTGGTCGGCATTGTCGACGATGAAGCGTTCCACTTTGCGCACATGATACGGTGCGATCTTGCAGGGCTGCGGCTGCAACTGGTCCGAATAATTGTTCGGCTGGCTCTCTAGCAGCTTGTGGATGAACATGGTCTCGAGACTATCGATCAAGGTGCTTCCCTGACCGTTCGTCCGTCCGGACACTTCCATGCTGAGCAAGGCGGCATAGTTCCAGCACGAGGCCATGGCCGGATCAATTGCCATGGTATCGGAAAAGCGAAGCTTTCGGGTCAGCGGACGGCCGATCAGCATAGTGGCGTAATCTTCCAATACCCGATTGCTGATCTGCACGACCCTCTGGGTGCAGTCGGCAGACCAGCGCATCCGCCTTAGGTCCGCAGTATCGACCACAGAAGCCACCTGCGGCGAAATGGTGGTCGAGTGTTCGGACGTACCGATTTCTGCCGAACCGGCCAGCGGCTGCATCAGCAGCAGCATGTCCTTGTCCTCGATGCCTTCAATCGACACGTTGCGACCATAGGCCATAACGCCGATATCGAGCTTGCCGAAGCTGCGATGGTTCAGCCAGGCGTCAAGCTGTCCGCCGCGCTGTTCAATATGCAGATTGTGGGGACAATATGTTCGGCCGATATGTTCCCGCACCTCGAAGATATCCCGCGAGGTGAACACAGAAGCCCCTGGCAGCAGCTCTGCGAGCGTGACGCCGCCAATAGCAGGTAAGATAGCAACACTGTCGTTCAAACTACATCCCGCGAACAATCGCCTTCTTTGCCCATAACAGCTTGTGATCCTTAACAAGAGCGCGAGTCAATAGCGCCATCAGGCCTGCGCCTCGCAAGTCCGCATTCTACCGCGCCGGTGGGCCAAGTCTTGCGCTTCAGTGTTCCATGAGCGTAGCGATCGGGACTTCGCCGCGTTCGGGTCCCATGGCGAGATAGCCGCCATCCACCCGGATTTCAGTGCCGACGACAAAGCTCGATGCCCCTGAACAGAGGAACAGCACAGCACCGGCGATCTCGGCAGCCTCGGCAATACGGCCGGGCATGTGGAATGGACCGCCAACGGCATCGACTTTCGCACGGTCATTCCCGCTGAGAGCAGAAAGCACATTGGACCATGTCCAACCCGGTGCCACGGCATTGACACGCACCCCGCGCGGGGCAAATTCAAGCGCCTGGCTGCGGGTCAACTGGGCCATCGCCGCCTTGATAGCTGGATAAACGAAACGTCCGGCCTGGGCGCGGTGAGCACTGACGCTGGAAAAGTTGACGATGACACCTTTTCGCGCCGACAGCTCGTCTGCCAGCTTATGCGCCAGTACAGCGGCGCCTACCAGCCCGATGTCAAGCGCGCGCAGCCAGTTCTCCCTGCTCGTGGCAGGCCCGTCGTCGAGATATGACGTGGTGACGTTTACCAAAAAGTCGATGCCGGTGAACCGCTCGCGTGCTGCTGCCAAGCAGGCATCAATGGCGGTGTCGCTGGTGACGTCGGTTTCCACGAACATCACCCCTTCGCCCAATTCGCAAACCGCCTGCTTGCCACCGGCGCAGTCGATATCGGCAATGACCACACGACAGCCCTGATCCACGAAGGCGCGGGCCAGTTCGCGCCCGATCAGCGTAGCACCGCCGGCGATCAGAGCGGTGCGCCCGGCGAGGTCTTCATAAAGAGCCATGGCTCAAAACGTCCACTTCGCGCCGACCGACCATTCGCGCGCTCGGGCAAACATCTTTTCAAACAGGCCAAACGATGCGCCATAGACCCCGGTCTGCATGTATTGCTTGTTGGTCAGGTTGGTTATCCCGGCCGTCAACGCAACAACATCGCCAGGCAAGTTCCACGTCAGATTGGCGTTGATCAGGTGATAGCCCGGCTGGAAGAGCTCTGTCGAATTCAACGCGTCCATGAACATCCCCGAGCGGTATGACCAGTCCAGCCTACCCATCACGTTACCACCATCGGCCAGCTCAACGCTTTTTGAAACGGCGCCGCTCAGCGTCCAGCGTGCCACACGTTCGAACCGTGATGCGCGGGTAATTTCGACAGCGGCGGGATCGACCTTGGTAAACTCCGGATCGATATACCCCATGCTGCCTTCCAGAAACCAGCCGTCGCCTGGCGAAAGCCGCGCTTCCAACTCCAACCCGCGGATTTCGGCCGAAGCCGCATTCTTGGTGACAGGCGCGATGCCGGTGAAGACCTGCACCTGCAGGTCCTCGTAACGGGTCATAAAGGCCGAAGCATTCAGCGTTAGCATCCGGTTGAAAAACTGGGTCTTGAAGCCCAGTTCAAAGGCTTCTGCCGTTTCCGCACCGAACTGCGGCACAGACGCCTGAGCCGGAAACACGCGCTGGACGAAGCCACCGCTCTTGAAGCCGCGCGACCACGAGCCATAGACCATGGCATCGGGCGCGACGGTCCACGATGCGGTGACGGTGGGCGTCAGGGCATCTTCGGACTGGCGCACAGTCGCGAAAGGCAGGATGCGGATTTGGGGCGTATTGGGACTGGCAGCGATCAATGCTCCGCCGGTCTTGTCGACCAGAATTTCCTGATCCGGCAGGAAGGATTTGTCATCCTTGGTATAACGCAGGCCCGCCGTGAGAGAGACTGCTGGCGTGACGCTGAAGGTTGCCTGGCCGAACAAGGCAAAGCTTTCCGTCTGGAAGCGGCCACCTGATCGGAAAGTGACAGGTGTAAAGTCCAGAGAGTTGATATTGTTGCCCTTTTCCCGGAAGTAATAGGCACCAAAAACATATTTCAACCGCTTGTCCGCTGTTTCGCCCAGCAACTGAAGTTCCTGGCTCAACTGGTTTTGCATCAGCTTGTCTGACAGATGCAGGATCGTGAAGGGCGAATGATCGCCATCACGGGCATAGTCGCCATCGACCTCACGCCAGGCAGTGATGGACTTGAGCTGCACTGCACCAAGATCCCAGTCGAGCGTAACCTGCGCACCCCACAGGTTGTTGCGCGCGAATTGAGGTGCCGTACCGGCAGTGGCATTATCACCAACCAGGAACCGGTCGCTGAAGCAGGCCGGAGCATTGCTTTGCGGGCTATAGGGGGCAAAGCCCAGGCAAGGTTGGCCGCCAAGCAAGGCCGCGAAATAGTTGTGCAACAGGGTAAAATTGTCAGTCGGTGCATCGAAGGGCGGGTTCAGCACATAGGCCCCCGGCGTTGACGCGCTGCCGGGCGGCAACAACGGCAGCCCCTGCGGGTTGAAGATCGCCGAAGCATAAGTGACGTCGGACAGCACCATGGCCGGGCCATTGTTGCGATCGCGCGTGCCATCTACCGAAAGATTCACCTCAAAACTGTCGCTCGCCAGCCAGCGCAAGTCGAGACGGCCCGTGAGGGTGCCGACATCACCCAGTTGGCGCCCGTCAACCAAATGACGAACATAGCCGTCGCGGTTGAAGCTGGCGAAAGACACCTTTGAAAACAGCGTCTCACCGAGCGGGATACTCGCCATCCCTTTCACGTCGACGCGGCTGTAGCGCCCCGTTGTGACAGAGAACTTGCCGCCTGCCGTATCGTTCGGCTTGTTGGTCGCGATGCTGATTGCACCGCCGATCGTGTTGCGGCCAAACAAAGTGCCTTGCGGCCCGCGCAGGATTTCGACTCGCTCTACATCCACCAGATCGAGGAGAGCGCCGACAGAACGCGCGACGTAGACCCCGTCGACATAGACACCAACGCCGGGCTCGGTAGTGGGCAGAAATTCCTTCTGGCCAATGCCGCGAATGTAAATCGCGGCAGAAGAACCTGCCCCGCCAAAGCTGGGGTTATTCTGAAGTGTCAGGTTGGGGGTAAAGGCCGCCAGCCCGTCAATCCTGTCAATGCCACGCGCCTCGATCGCCTCGCCGGAAAAGGCAGAAACGGACAGCGGGATAGTCTGCACATTTTCTTCCCGCTTGCGCGCGGTAACGACAATTTCAGCGCTCAACGCGTCAATGCCGCTGCCCTCGCTCTGCTGGCCATAAGCCGTGACCGGAAGCAAGGCTGTGGATGCTAGAATGGACCCAAGAGCTGCGCGCAGATGTAGTATATTGCTCATGTGTCTGTTTCTCCCCAGACATGACGTCGATACCGGCCGGTTTTTTCCCGGCTTGATTGCGCGCAAAGTGGACATGATGCAGCGCGCACGAATATGCAGATGGTGCAGGTGATGTGCGGCGACTGCGGAATTGTGCGAAACGTCCAAAGCCCGAGCTTTGCCGGATCATAAAGCTGCCCTGACCGCACAGGATCGGCGCTCGCTGCATAGGCGCAATGCAACCCCCTCACTAGCCCTTGCCCTAGCCGGCAACGTGGTGCCCGGCCTTTCAAAGACGGGATGCATAAGCGTGAAGGAAACTGTCGCGATCATCGGAGCCGGCATCGCCGGGCTTTGCACCGCCAAGACCTTGCTGGCGCTAGGCTATGAGGTTGCGATCTTCGAGAAGGAGGCCGATCTTGGCGGAGTATGGTCGAGCTCAAGGCGCTATCCGGGGCTGACAACGCAGAACCCGCGCGAGACATATTGCTTTTCCGACTGGCCAATGCCAGCCGATTACCCCGAATGGCCCAGCGGCGCGCAGATGCACGCCTATCTGCAAAGCTATGCCGACCACTTTGGCATCACCCCGTTCATCCGCTTTGCCACTCCGGTCGAACGCGCAGATCCTCTTTCCGATGGAAGCGGCTGGACGCTTGGCTGGCAACACAACGGCAAAGCAGATCAGACGACGTTCGACTGGCTGATCGCTTGCAACGGCATCTTTTCGATTCCCGCCATTCCCGCATGGCCCGGCGCAGATGTCTTTACCGCAGCCGGGGGCGCAGTGCTGCACACCAGCCAGTTCACCAATCCGGAAATGGCGCGCGGGCAGCATGTCCTCGTCATAGGCTACGGCAAGTCGTCCTGCGATGTCGCCAATGCCGTGGCCCCCATCAGCGCCAGCACGGCTATGGTTGTGCGCCATTTGATCTGGAAAATCCCCAAGCTCATCGGCGGAGTGCTGAATTTCAAACACCTGTTCCTGAACCGGCTGGGCGAAGGCCTCTTTCCCTGGACCGAGCTCAAAGGTTTTGAAGCCTTTCTGCACGGGCCGGGCAAACCCTTGCGCAACGGGATGCTGAACACGGTGCAGGCCATAATTGGTCGACAACTCGGCCTGAAAAGGCTCCGCCTCGATCCCGGCACACCACTGGAAACCATTGCCCGCAGCACGGTGAGCCTGGTAACTGACGGTTTCTATGACAAAATCGGCTCGGGCCAGCTTGGCATCCACCGCAACAGCGAGATCGCAGAACTCAGCCCCGGCCAAGCGCGCCTGTCGGACGGCTCTTTCGTACCAGCCGATATCGTGATCTGCGGTACCGGCTGGCAGCAACGGGTCGACTTCCTGCCCGATGACGTGCGCCGCAAGGTAACCGATAGCCAAGGCAACTTCCGTCTCCATCGTTCGATGGTGCCTCTCGGCGTCCCCCGGCTCTTGTTCAACGGATATACTTCGTCGTTCTTTTGCCAGCTAAACGCGGAAATCGGCGCAGTCTGGCTGGCCGTCTTGATGCACGGAAAACTGACCCTCCCCGACGAGGCATCGATGGCCAGCCAGATCGACCTGCGCTTGGCATGGATGGAAGAACGGACTCACGGCAAGCATTGCAAGGGTACCAACATCGTGCCTTTTTCAATCCACCACATCGATGAACTGCTACAAGACCTTGACCTCGCTCTGCCAAGGCGAACGCGGTTCCTGCAATGGCTGCGAACAGTTCGTGCCGATGATTTTGCCACCGTCTGGCCAGACGCCGTCAGAAAACTCGCTTTGACTGGCAAGAACTTCAGCCAAAGCCCCGCTCCGGCAAGGTTGAACAAGTTTTCCAACAACATCTCTTTGCCGACATGACAGGCCGGAGTTACATCTAGGTTGTATCGCTTTTTGAAGTGCGCGAGAAAATGAAAATGTGAGCGTTTGTGCGAAGCTGCCAATAAAATAGCTGCAAAACCGTCTACATGGTTTTCAGCCCTCGCGCTCGAAATTTGGGGGCACCACAGGTGGTACTGCCCTGACTAATCGAAAAATATATTATTACGTATCAATATTTTGATGTATTCATCTGAAGGAATCCGTCTCCGCCATTCTACATATTCAATAGACATCAGACTTAGTCAAAAGTGCCGGTTTTTCCGACTTTCGGCGTGTCGTGCGTAGTCACCAATAGCCAACGATATCCTGCTGATGCCGGTTGATTGGGGGTACGGATGGAGGGACTGACTCATGAATTTGGGGATACGCTGAATTGCTGGGTTTGGCCGATTGGCCACCACCTTCGACGTTTCAGGGTTCTCGTGCTCCCGTTCAAATTTATTCATATCTTATAAGTGTTTATTAGCTGCCTGGTCCGCACTTGAGCCAGTCGGCATGCCATGAGTAGGTAATCTTGAAGCAAAGTGAACGCTAATGCCTAGAGGAAATTTAAGATGTTAACCGATGGTGAGTGTCGCGCCGCGCGTCGACGGAAGAAGGCATATAAGTTGGCTGATCTAAGCGGGCTATATCTGTTCGTGTCAGTCACTGGCCATAAAAACTTGGCAGCACCAATACAGGCTTGATCGCAAAAAAAGATACCGCTTCATTGGCACTTATCCGGAGATCAGCCTGCGGCATGCGCGGGCAGCGCGAGATGCAGATATGGGCCACAGCATTCGCGTTTAAGATCGTCTATGGCGGAGCGCTCGGTGCGCTCGTCACCCAGACGGGCCTGCGCGAAGCGCTTTCATGCTGATATCCTCGCCCGATTGAGCCAGCCTGCGACACGAAGACACAAATCGGCTTGACTGTACGAACGTACTGGATAACACCACCCGAAGAACAATTTGAGTTCGGGAGGGCATGGTGGCGGGTTTCGGTATCGGGCAGGCAGTCCTGCGCGGAGAAGATCGGCGCTTCATTACAGGCAAGGGCCGATACGTTGACGATGTGCGGCTGCCGCACATGCTGCACGCTGCCGTCGTATATTCCTCGCACGCGCACGGGCTGATCCGGTCAATCGACACGCACGAGGCAAAGCAGGCTCCCGGCGTCGTCGCCGTGCTCACCGGTCAGGACGCGTTGGCCGACGGCCTTGGCGGGTTGCCGCCCTACTTCATGCCATCGGACATGGGCGGCCCACCCGGCCATCGCACGATCAGACCGATTCTCGTGACTGACCGTGTCCGCTGCGTCGGGGACCGCGTTGCCGTCGTCATCGCCCAGTCCGCCCGTGAAGCGCGCGAGGCTGCCTCGCTCGTCGCGATCGAGATCGCCCCGCTTGCCGCCGTCACCACGCCAGCCGCCGCCACAACGCCGGGCGCCCCTGCGGTGTGGGACGAATGCCCCGGCAACGTCTGCTTCACTCTCGAATTCGGCAATCGCGAGGCCACCGACCGGGCGTTCGCATCGGCCAGCCTCGTCGTCGCGCTGACGATCCTTAACAACCGCATCAGCGCCAACCCGATCGAGCCGCGCGTCGCGCTCGGCACCTATGATGCGGCGGACGACAGCTTCATCCTGCACACCAGTTCGCAGAATCCCCATGGCGTCCGCCACGTGCTGGCCCAGTCGGTGTTCGGCCTGCCGGAAAGCCGCTTCCGGGTGATCTCGCCCGACGTCGGCGGCGGTTTCGGAATGAAGGCCGACGCCTATCCCGAAGACGCCCTCGTGCTGTGGGCCTCACGCCGTCTCGGACGCCCGGTAAAATGGGTCTCCACGCGGTCAGAAGCGCTGATGGGTGACAACCACGGCCGTGACCAGATCTCGGAGGCCGAACTCGCGCTCGACGACACGGGCCGTGCGCTCGGCCTCAGGGTCAGGGCGCAGCAGGGTCTGGGCGCTTACGTCCAGTCAGCAGCCGTAGCGCCGATCACTTACGCCATGCGCATGCTGCCCGGTGTCTACGACATCCCCGCCGTCCACTGCAGCAATTCGGCAGTCTTCACCAACTGCTCGCCCACCGGCCCCTATCGCGGCGCAGGCCGGCCCGAGGCCTGCTTCACGCTGGAGCGCCTGATGGACGAGGCCGCGGTGCTACTCGGGCTGGACCGGGTTGAAATCCGCCGACGCAACCTCATCCCGGCCAGCGCCATGCCACACACCACCGCCACCGGCGTCACTTACGACAGCGGCGATTTCGCGCAGATGATGGACCGCTGCCTCGTCCTTGCCGACTGGGACGGCTACGATCAGCGCACGGCGGACAGCGAAAGCCGCGGCCTGCTCAGGGGCAGAGCGGTCACGACCTATCTCGAAAGCGCCGGCGTATTCAACGAGCGGATGGAACTGCGCTTCGATCCCGAAGGCAACGTCACCATTCTCGCCGGAACGCACAGCCACGGCCAGGGCCACGCCACGGTCTTCCCGCAGCTCGTGCACGAATGGCTAGGCGTGCCCTATGACCAGATCCGCTATCTCCAGGGCGATACCGACAAGGTCGCCTTCGGTCGCGGCACATATGCCGCGCGCAGCTCCTTGCTGGGCGGCACCGCACTCCACGCCGCAGCGCAAAGCGCAATTGCGCAGGCCAGAACCATGGCCGCAGCCCTGCTTGATGCGGCCGAGACCGAGATCGACTTCGCCGATGGCCTGTTCAGCGTCCGGGGAACCAACCGCAGCCTTGCGTTCGTCGATGTGGCCAAGGCGTTTTTCCGCCCGATGGGCAAGCCGGGCGGCCTTTCGCTGGGCTTTACCGTTCAGGGCACAGCCGGCGGCGAAAGCCCGAACTTCCCGAACGGCGCGCATGTCTGCGAAGTCGAAGTGGACCCTGAAACCGGCGCGATCCACATCGACCGCTACGCCGTGGTTGATGATGTCGGCCACGTCCTCAACCCGATGGTCTGCGAAGGCCAGATCGTCGGCGGCATCGCGCAAGGACTGGGCCAGGCCCTGATCGAGCAGGTCGTCTACGATCCCGAAAACGGCCAGTTGCTGAGCGGCAGCTTCAGCGATTACGGCATGCCAAGAGCCACCATGATGCCGCTGCACATCCAGTCGGAACTGGCCGAAATTCCCTGCAAGACCAATCCGCTGGGCGTGAAGGGCGTTGGCGAGTCCGGCACCATCGGCTCCCCCGCCACGCTGGTCAACGCCGTGCTCGATGCGCTGCGAAGCGTTGGCGTGACAGATATCACCATGCCGCTCACGCCCGTCAAAGTCTGGACGGCGATCGAGCAGGCTCGGCAGACAACAAGGGACGCAGCATGAAGTTCACCGGCGAATATCGCATCGAAGCCCCGCGCGAAACGGTCTGGGCAGCGATCAACAATCCCGAAATCCTGCGCCAGTGCATTCCCGGTTGCGAGGAGATCGCCTGCAACACCCCGACCGACTGGACCGCAAAGGTCACGACCAGAGTCGGCCCGGTCAAGGCGCGGTTCACCGGCAACATCCGGCTGGAAGATCTCGAACCACCCGCGCGGTGCCGCATCGTCGGCGAAGGCAACGGCGGTCCTGCAGGCTTTGCCACGGGCGGGGCCACCGTCGAACTCACCGAAGCCGATGGCGCGACGCTGCTTGTCTATGAGGCTGACGCGCAGATTGGCGGCAAACTGGCGCAGATCGGCTCGCGCCTGATCGACAGTTTTGCCAAGCGCTACGCCGACGAGTTCTTTGCCGCTTTCGCAAGGATCGTCGCCGAGGGCGAGACCCTGCCAGCGCCCACTGCCCCGGCCTCCACGCCTGCGCCAGCCCCCTCATCCGCGCCAACCCCGTCATCCGCGCCACAACCGGTGGCAGCGGCGGTGCCTCAAGGCACTGCGCCCAGCTACCCGCCGAACGTCCCGGCCCATTACCCGCCGCAGCCCGGCTGGCGCTTTGATAGCCAGAGCTTCGTCATCGTCGTGCTGGCGCTGCTTCTCGTGTTCATGACGATCATGGTCGGGGTGAAGTGATGTCGCGCGAACCGACCAGCCGCGTCGAGATCGAGGTGAACGGCCAGATCGTCGCGCATGATGTGCCCAACCGGACGCTGCTGGTGGATTTCCTCCGCGACGTTCTGGACCTGACCGGCACCCATACGGGATGCGATACCAGCCAGTGCGGTGCCTGCACCGTCCATCTCGATGGCATCGCCATCAAAAGCTGCACAATCTTTGCCGTGCAGGCCCACGACAAGGTGGTGACGACCATCGAAGGGCTTGATCCCGATGGCAGGCACCCGCTCCAGACCTGCTTTCAGGAATGTCACGCCCTGCAGTGCGGCTTTTGCACGCCGGGCATGATCATGGCGGCAGCCTCGCTGCTCAACGTCGTGCCCGAACCCGATGCCGAGGATGTGCGCGAAGCGCTCGAAGGCAACCTGTGCCGCTGCACCGGCTACCAGCCCATCGTCGAAGCCGTGCTCCGCGCCAGCAAGGAGCTGGCGCAATGACGCCCTTCACCTATCACAGCCCGGCCACGCTTGATGAGGCAAGCGCACTCTTGCTCGAAAGCCCCGATGCGCGCGTGATCGCCGGGGGCATGACGCTTATCCCCACGCTCAAACAAGGGCTCGCCCGGGTCGATCGGCTGATCGACCTTGCCGGCATCGAAGCGCTCTACGGTATCGAGACACGCGGCAACACGCTGCGCATCGGCGCCATGACCCGCCATCACGACGTGGCGACATCCCCGCTCGTGCTGGCCCGGCTGCCCGGCCTTGCCACACTGGCAAAGGGCATCGGTGATTTTCAGGTGCGCAATCGCGGCACGATCGGCGGTTCGGTGGCAAACAACGATCCGGCGGCAGACTATCCCGCAGCGCTACTCGCCCTTGGCGCGACGGTCATCACCAACCGTCGCCAGATTGCCGCAGAAGCTTTCTTCACCGGCATGTTCGGCACTGCGCTCGAAGAGGGAGAACTGATCGCGGCGGTCGCGTTTCCGGCGGATATCCGGTGCGCCTATGCCAAGTTTGCCAATCCGGTGTCGGGTTATGCCATGGCCGGCACATTCGTGGCGCTGGCCGAAGGTGGCGTACGCGTGGCCGTGACCGGGGCCGGCCCCGGTGTGTTCCGCTCCACGCTTCATGAAGCTGCATTGCGTGAGCGTCTGCACCCCGACGCCGCGCGAAGCGTTCCCCTGCCTGAAGATGGCATGATTTCCGATTTCCACGCGACGGCTGCCTACCGGGCGCACCTCGTCAGCGTGATGACAGCACGTGCTCTGGAGGAATTGCTTTCGTGAACATGATAAAGACGGCGCTGGTTGTGGGCGGCGGCATCGCAGGCATGTCTGCTGCCATCGAACTTCGGCGCCGGGGCATAGCGGTCGACCTCATCGACCTCGATCCGCAGTGGCGGGTCTATGGTGCGGGCATCAGCATCACCAGCCCCTCGTTCCGCGCATTCGGCGAACTTGGCATCCTCGATGAAATTCTCGCCGAAGGGTATTCCGGAAGCGGCATCCGCATCTGCGACATTCATGGCCACCCCATCGAGGAAGTCCGCGATCCTGAAGGCCTGCCGGGCAGCGGAGGCATCATGCGCCCGGTGCTGCACCGGATCCTTGCCGGGCATACGCGCGCTGGCGGCACCAATGTCCGCCTCGGCATCACGGTCGCCTCGCTTAAGCAGAACGGCGAAGGCGTCGATGCCGAATTCACCGATGGTTCGACCGGCAGCTACGATCTGGTGCTCGGGGCCGACGGCCTCTATTCCCGCGTCCGGTCGCTGATTTTCCCCGATGCCCCCGCACCGGTCTACATGGGACAGAGCGTCTGGCGGCTGTTTGCCCCGCGCCCTGCCTGGTTTGACCGTAGGCACTTCTTCCTTGGCGGTCGGATGAAGGTTGGTGCCGCGCCGGTATCGCGCGATCACCTCTATCTCTTCCTGCTCGAAAAGACCGAGCGGCACCCGATCATCCCCGACGAGGAACTGCCCGACCGCATGCGCTTCCTGATGGAAGGCTATGGCGGGCTCGTGGGCGAACTGCGCGATTCCATCAGCCCGGAAAGCTCGATCATCATGCGCCCGCTCGAAGCGCTCGTCCTGCCTGAACCTTGGCACAAGGGACGCATCCTGCTGATTGGCGATGCAGCCCATCCCACCACGCCGCAGCTGGCGTCGGGAGCCGGGATGGCGGTAGAGGACGCGGTGGTGCTCGGGCAGGAAATCGATCATTCGGCCAACCCCGACGAAGCCATCGCGCGCTACATGCAGCGCCGTCTTGCCCGCTGCAAACTCGTTGCGCACAATTCGATGGAGATCGGACGGCTCGAACAGCGACAAGCGCCCCCGGCCGAGCAGACCGCACTGGTCGCGCAGTCGCTGCGGGTTCTCGCCGAACCCATCTGAACAGTTCTTTTTTTGACCATCACTGTACAATCGTACGGCACCGGAGACCGTTATGTTTGATCAAGAACCCCGCCTGCCGCCGCGCACCGGTGATCCCGCCGACGAACGCCCACGGACGCTGGAGGAAGCCAAGGCCTGGATGCTCGATCGCGCCGCCAAGAAGATCCACCCGATGAACAACCTGAGCGTGGAAGACACCGCTTCGGTGGTCGACGGGCTGCGCGGGCTCGATCCGGTAAACTGGGCATCGGCGTGGATCGAAGCGGGTGAAGCCGCCTTCGCACAGGCCGAAGCACAGACCGACCCGGCAAGCCGCCGGAACGGGTTCCTCAGGGCGCACGGTTTTTTCTTCATGGGCCGCTTCCCCTGCCCCAACCATCCCGACAAGCTGATCAGCGCACAGCGCGAACGCGACGCCTACCTTGCGGCTGCCGCCATGTTCGATCCCCCCGCGATGCGTGTGGTTGTTCCGTTTGACGGCAGGGACGGCGAAGGCCGCGAGACGATATTCCTCTATCGTCGGCCGGCAGGCGTTGAAAAGCCGCCGGTCATCATGATGTGGGGCGGGGTTGACGCGTGGAAGGAACAGATGACCATCGCCAGCGATCTCGCGCTTGCCCAAGGCGTGGCGACGATCGCAATTGACGGTCCGGGCACGGGCGAATCTCCGGTGAAGGGCGTGCCCGATGCCGAACGCCAGTTCCTGCCCGCGATGGACTGGGCCGCTGCACAGCCTGATCTCGACGGCGCACGCATCGGCCTGCTCGGCCGCTCGTTCGGGGGCTACTGGGCCACGAAGCTCGCCCATGTCGTGCCCGATCGCATTGCCGGCGCGGTGAACTGGGGCGGCGGTGCGCACTTCATGTTCCAGCGCGAATGGATCGAACGTTCGCGCCACCCCGACAGCTACCTCATGGAACTCGTCGAAACGCGCATGCGGATGCTCGGCGTCGATACCGAGGAAGGCTACGTCGAGGCCTTTGCCAGGCTCAGCCTCGTCGATCAGGGGTTGCTCGATCAGCCCTGCGCACCGATGCTGCTGGTCAACGGCCGGGGTGACAGCCAGTGCCCGGTCGCCGATATCGACCTCCTGACCGGTCACGGCACGCCCAAGGCGGTGCGCATGTTCCCGGGCGGGCACATGGGCATCACCCCGCACACCCTGCCGCTCATCGTCGATTGGCTCTGCGCAAAGGTAAAGCATAGGGGAGGAGCATGAGCGCGCGCAACTGGATCGAGGCCATTCCTTCCGAGCAGGCCTATGCGATCAACCGGATGATGTACGACATCCAGCACGACCGTGAAGAGGAGAAGCGCTTCTTCGCCGATCCTGCCGCCTACATCGGCAATGCCCCCCTCACCGACGAAGCGCGCGAGGCTCTGGCCAGGACCGACATCGGCAAGCTCTACCTGCTCGGCGCCAATCCCTACCTGATGCGCGCCTATTGCCTGCAACTGCGCATTCCCGAACAGGACTATCTGGACGCCCTGCGCGCCGTGGAGGACCAGGCTTATGGCTGATATCGTCGGCATCTTTGCCGTAAGTCACACCCCCGTGATGACCAACGCTCCCGATACACCGGGCGCGGAGCTGCGCGATGCGGCGTTCAACCAGTATCGCCGGGTCGGAGAAGAGATCGCCGCGCTCGATCCCGATGCCGTGGTGCTCGTGTCGAACGATCACCTGCACAACTTTTTCCTCGATAACCTGCCCGCCTTCTGTATCGGCATCGCGGCCGAATATCCCAGCCCGGTCGAAGGCTGGCTCAAAGTCCAGAAGCATATCCTCCCGGGGCATCCCGCCCTCGGCGCACACATCCTGAACGAGGTCATGGACAGCGGCTTCGATCCCTCGTTCTCGATGGAACTCACCCTCGATCACGGCGTGATGACCCCGCTCGATCTCGCCGGGATCGCGGGACGCCATCCCATTGTCCCGATCCAGGTCAACGCTGTGCAGCCGCCGATGCCCTCCATGCGCCGCTGCGTCGCGCTGGGGCATGCGATCCGGCAGGCCATCGCCTCGTTCGACAGCGTGGCACGGATCGCGGTCCTCGCCACCGGTGGCCTCAGCCATGATGTCGGAACCCCGCGCATGGGCCGCCTGAACGATACCTTCGACCGCACCTTCCTCGCCCACCTTGAAGAGGGCGGCCCGGACAACGCGGCAGACTACGCGGCGGAACACGTCAACACCGCCGGCAACGGGGCGGAAGAGGTCCGCAACTGGCTGGTCGCCCACGGCATCGCCAACTGCGCCCCGTTCGAAACCTACTACTATCGTGGCATGGCCCAGTGGTACACTGGCATCGGGCTCGGCCGCTGGAGACTGCCGGCATGAGCCTCAACTACCATCTCGAAGGTGCCGAAGACGCGCCGGTCCTCGTCCTGCTCCACGCCATCGCGACCTCGTCCGAGCTGTGGCGGCCCCAGCTCGGCGTTCTGTCGCGGCACTTCCGCGTCGTCCGCATCGACCTGCCCGGCCATGGCCAGAGCGCCCTGCTCCACCCCGATGCGACATACGCCGACTATGCCGATGCCGTAGCCGCCACGCTGGCGGGCGCTGGTATCGACCGCTACGTGCTGGCGGGCCTGTCGTTCGGTGCGATGGTCTCGATGCAAGTCGCCGTCCGCCATGCCGTCAGCGTGCGCGGCCTGGTGCTCGCCAATTGTATGGCGAAGACCCCGCCGCCCGTCGCGCAAATGTGGCAGAACCGGATCGCCGCGGTCGCAAGCAACGGCATGGACGGCCAAACCGCCCCCACGCTCGAGCGCTGGTTCACGCCCGGCTTCCACGCCAAGGCTCGGCTCACTGTCGAATGGGTGCGCAGCATGATCCTCAACACCCCGCCGCAAGGCTTCATCGCCGCTGCTGGCATGATTTCGACGATGGACCATAGCGGCCTCCTGCCGCAGATTGCCTGCCCGACGCTGGTGCTCGCCGGTGCCCACGATCAGGCCGCCCCGGTTACGGGACTGGAAGCGATCGCCGCGCAGATCCCCGGCGCCCGCCTCGAAACGCTCGACGCCGCGCACCTTGCCAATGTCGAAGCCCCGGTCGCCTTTGCCGAGGCCGTCGGCAGCTTCGCCCACAGCCTGTGATGGAGCGGCCATGACCCGAGTCTTCCTGATCCACGCGCTGCGGGAATCGGTCCAGCCGATCAATACGGCGTTCGATGCGCACTGGCCCGAGGCAGATCGGGCCAACCTGCTCGACGACAGCCTGTCGGCTGACCGCGCGCGCGATGGCGAACTGACCGACGCGATGATCGATCGCTTCCTCATCCTCGGGCGCTATGCCCGCGATGCCGGGGCGGATGCGATCCTGTTCACCTGCTCGGCATTCGGTCCGGCCATCGACGCGGTGGCCGCAGACCTCGCCCCCATGCCGGTGCACAAGCCCAACTCGGCCATGATCGACGCAGCACTTGCGCATGGTGGCAGGATCGGTCTGATGGCCAGCTTCGCACCCACACTGCAAAGCATGTTGCCCGAATTTCCTGACACCACGCAGATCGTGACGCGCCACTGCGCCGGTGCCCTCGAAGCGCTGGCCGCAGGCAACGCCGCAGAACACGACCGTATTGCCGCCGCAGCTGCGGCTGAATCCTTCGGCGATTGCACACTGGTGGCCCTCGCCCAGTTCAGTCTCGCCCGCGCAGCGCGCGCAGTGGGTGAGGCGACCGGCCTGCCGGTCCTCACCACCACTGAATGCGCAGTGCTCGCATTGAGGAAGCAGGTTGAAGGCTGAGAGCCTGATCGCGTGGGGCATGCTGCCATGCCCCAAACGCATCAGGCGCTCATACCACCGTCAACCATCAGGCAACTTCCGGTCGTGTAGCTGCTCTCGTCGCTCGCAAGGAACAGCGCAGCACGCGCGACCTCATCGGGCCGAACATGCCGTGCGAGCGGGATCATGGCGTTGAACATGGCATGAGCATCGCGCCCAGTATTGGCGGTCATCTGGGATTCAGCGGCGGCCATGAAGGCGTTGTCCACCGGGCCGGGGTTGATCGTGTTCACACGGATGCCGCGCTTGCCAACGTCCTTCGCCACGCTGCGGACAAGGCCGACCAGCGCATGCTTCGCGGCGACGTAAGCGCAGTTCGCGGGCACGCCCATGATGCCGACCACGCTCGATGTGATGATCACGGATCCGCCCTCGCGCATGTGTGGCAGCGCCGTCCGGCAGGACAGATAGGCCCCGCGCACGTGCACCGCCATGATCGAATCGAAGATATCCTCGGGATAGGCATCGATCGGCACGATCGGCCCGTCGTTGCCGGCATTGCTGAACAGCACATCGATCGCGCCGAACGCCTCGAGCGCCTTATCGACATAACGCTGCGTATCCGTACTCAGGCTCACATCTGCCGTGATCGTGGCGACGCGCTCGCTTTGCAGCACGGCCTCGGCATCGCGCAGCGCCTGTTCGGATCGATCTACCAGCAAGAGGCGCGCGCCTTCGTCGAGGAATATCCTGGCGGCAGCAAGACCGATGCTGCCGGCGCCTCCAGTGATGATGCAAACCTTGTTTTCCAGTCTATTCATGGCGAACCTTTCCGGTGGTTTGTTGCTCTTTTACAGAAGCGTTCTATGGTCGGCGCAAAGGTGGGATAACGTGAACAGGTCGAAGAAAGATCGTATACTCGACGCTGCCGAGCAGCTGTTTTCCGAGCGAGGCTTTGATGGCGTGTCGATGCGCAACGTGGCGGACACCGCTGAGGTTGGGCTTGGTTTGGTCACGTATCATTTCACAACCAAAGATGTCCTGTTCGAAGATGTTGTCACCCGCCGCGCTGAGGTGCTCAATAGCGAGCGCCGGAAGCTTCTCTCCGAACTTGATAACCCTTCGCTGGAAGAGCTGTTGGAGGCCTTTTTCGAGCCGTACCGCCGCTTCATTGCGTCTGGTTCGAAAGGTTGGCGCGCCTATGCTCGTTTGCACGCGATCCTCACCCAAGACTCACGATGGACGGATCTGGCTGCACGCAGTTTTGGGGCAGTGGCTCTTGAAATGGTCGAACGGATCATGATGGCTGAACCTGCAATCAGCAGAGGCGAGGCCGTCCGAGGGTACGTACATGTCATCGGAATTATGGTTAGCGTCTTTGCCGAGACTGGATTGATCGACCGGTTTTCTGATGGAGCAATCTCTAGCCGCGACGTAGCAACCAGCATCTCGCCGATGGTGCGCTTCGGTGCCGCAGGAATCAGGGCGCTGGCGATCAGTGAAACTGCCGCCAGCGCCCCGCTGGTCACGCTCAATAGTTGAACGACGCACGCAGCCCGTAAGTCCGTGGCGGACGCAGGGCATTGTACACGATCGGCACGACCGGCCGCAGCACGGAAGACGCGAAGATCGTCTCGTTTTCGACATTGTTGACAAAGCCGGTGATCGACCACCGCTTGTCCGCATCTCCCACGGTCAGGTAGAGGTCGGACGACATGTAACCGCCCTGCCTGCTTTCCGGCAAGTATTCGATACCGAGGAAACGGGAAGACTCGATCCGGGTACGACCGCCGGGCGTAACCAAAAGATCGGCAAGCACGAAGTCGTGCTCGTAGCCACCGCTAAACGACCACCTCGGCGCGTTGACAGCCGGACGCCCCGCGCAGTTGACGGCATAGAGGGCGGCTGGAGCGGCCACTGCAATTGACGTGTCACGCGTCACCGGGCAGCCACTGCGCGGAGGAGCGCCGTTCGCGGAAATCTGCGTGTAGACGAAGCTTTCGTACTTCGAATTCAGGTACTGCAGGTTGGCGCTGAAACGATCCTGCGGCGTAGGCTGGAACAGCAATTCCGCTTCGACACCGAACATGCGGGCGTTGCCTGCATTCACGGTCTTGCCGCCCGCGCCAAACACCCCAATCGATGTCTCGACCGGCCCGACGAAGCCGATCTGCTGATCGCGGTACTTCCAGTAGAAGGCCTCAATGTTGAGCTGGAGCTTGTTATCGAAGAACCGATTTTTTGACCCGATTGTAAATGCAGTGAGTTCTTCCGGCGCGAAGGTGTTGTTACGGATAGCGACGAAGAAGCCGCCCGCCTTGAAGCCGGTCGCGACGTTGGCATAGAGCAGCGAGCGCGGAGCAAGGTCGAACTCGACGCCTCCCTTCCACGTCACCTTGTCGAACGTCAGGTCGCCCGTCACTGTGCGGAACGGCGGGTTGGGATTGGCCAGCGTCACCTGTCGCAGTGGCGTGACCAGCGACTTGTCTTCCTTGGTGTAGCGTGCACCACCTACGAGCCGCAACTGATCGTTGATATCAAAGGTCAGCTCGCCAAAGATCGCCTTGCTCTTGGTTTCCAGATTGGGATTGAACGTAGTTGAAGTAATGCGACCCTGAGTGAAGGTGTTCTGCGCGGCCTGATCTTCTTTGAATAGGAAGCCACCCAAAACATAACGCAGGCGCTGATCGCTGGCCGATGCTAAACGAACCTCGAGGCTGTACTGGTTGTCGATTTCCTGCACACGGGATAGGAAACCTAGGGCATAGGACAGGAAGTCAGGCTCGCTACGGCGGTATGCGGGAATAACGGTAAGCGTGGCAAAGCCCAGGTCCGCCTCTATCGTACCGGTTACCCCGTAGAAGTGGCTGTCGACGAAGCCATCGTCGCGCGGCATGGCGGCGATACCGGTATTGGCCGCAGTGGTGAGCGTTGGGAAGTTCGCAGCGACTGCAGCATGACTTATCGGGTCAGACCCACCGATGCGGGCGCTTGCTGCGGGAGCGTTCTGCGTAAGCGGCCCGCGCACCAGAACCGAGCCCACGCCCTTGCCGCCTTGGTGATAGTAATCGCCCATCAGCGAAATCTTCAAGGTCTCGGTCGGCTCGAAAAGCAGCGAGGCGCGCAGGGCCTGCCCGTTGTCGTCATCATAACCGTCGGACATGTAACCATCGCGATCCGCCACCTGACCGGCAATGCGCAGGGCCGCCCTCTCGCCCAACGGGATGTTAACGGCGGCCTGCGCCTTCACAGAACTATAGTTGCCCGCTTCAATCATTGCGCTTCCGCCATACTTGCCCAGCTCAGGCAACTTGGGCAGGACGTTGATCGCACCGCCGGTGGCATTGCGACCATAAAGCGTGCCTTGCGGCCCCTTGACCACTTCAAGGCGTTCAAGATCGAAGAATGTGCCCAGCGGCGATGTGGGACGTGCGACATAGACGCCAGCGAAGTTGAACGCGATGGCATTCTCGGCGAAGGCATTGGTGGCATAGGATCCGACGCCGCGAAGATAGAAGTTTGTGCTCGAACCACCGTTAGGTTGCGCGACAAGCGCGGGCACCAGTTTGCTGATGTTTGAGACGTCTGAAATGCCCGCGGATATAAGCTGATCAGGCGCGACTGCTGACACCGCGACAGCGACTTTCTGGAGATTTTCTTCGCGGCGCTGCGCGGTCACCACAATCTCGGAAATGCCGGTAGGCTCGTCCCCCGGTGTCTCTTGCACTGCCTGCGCCAGCGCCTGCTGGCTCATGCCCAGAACCAGAACCGAAGACGTTTGCAGAATCAGTTTGTGCAGTCTCATGACTTCCCCTCCGTTGCGGCTCTACGGCCACTAATTGAACAAACAGTACGTGCGTACAAACTGTACGATCGTACAGACGGAGTCAATCCCATTTTCGCGGTTCAGGGAGCACCACTTTTTTTCGGCAATTTCACCTTTACGGCTGCCGTCGGGTAAACTTGGCTCCGAATGTAAAAACGCGGAAAGCCCGTATACTACAGCAAGATCAATGCTCGGACGATGCGCTAACCAAGCGGCTTGACATTATACCGTACGATCGTACGGTTTGTGCGTAATCAACAGACAAGCGGCACATGACCGGCTTCTCAAGATATGCTCGGAAGGTTGATGGCGTGGCAGCGTGATCCTCCGATCAGCAGGCCCGTCGATACGATACTTGGGGGTGAAACGTGTCTAGAAGCATGGCCGAAGCTACGGAAATTCCGCAGTCTGACCGCGATGGCGCAAAAGGTTGGACAGTCGCCCTTGTCGCGATGTCCTGTCTGATCGTCGGGCCAAGCTCACTGCTCGTTTCCAGCTTCGGCGTTCTGCTGGAACCGCTCTCTGTTCGCTATGGCTGGAGCCGAGGAGAGGTTGGCCTCGCTGTGACCTTCATGGCGGCGGGAATCATGCTCTGTAGCGTACTTCAGGGCGCTTTGATTGACCGGTTCGGATCGCGACGCGTGGTGCTGACCAGCATTCCCTGCTTTTCTGTGGCACTGGCCGGACTTTGCCTCCTGCCCAGTTCGCTGCCGCTATTCTACGCAACGTGGTTCGCCCTTCCCTTTGCGTCCGTTGGACTGTGGCCGGCATCGTATCTCAGGGTCGTGAGCGGATGGTTCGACCGAAAGCTCGGCTTGGCAACTGGCGTCGCTAATGCCGGCATTGCGGTGAGTGTTGTCTTGATACCGCCTTCCCTTGCTGCCATCGCGGCACGGGTAAGCTTGAACGCGTCCTATCTCACCATGGCCGCTCTTGCGCTGGTGGCCTTCCCGATCGCGCTGCTGGGCTTGCGCGAATTGCCGATCCTGCATTCGCCGTCCGTTGCCGGGCCGACCCAGTCACTGACATATGCCCGGATTATTCGGGATCCTTCTTACCGCCTGATTGCCGGATGCTTTTTGCTGCTCGGGCTGACCGGCACGGGACTTGTCGCCAATTTGGTGCCGATCCTGCAATCGAAAGGCCTGTCGACCGGGCAGGCGCTCAACGGTCTTGCCATCTTTGGCGTCATGAACCTGCTGGGCCGACTGTTCACCGGATACCTGCTCGACCAAATGCATGTTTCCCGCGTTTACTGGCTTCTCATGATTTCAACGATCGTTTCGCTCATCGTGCTCGTTCTGCCAGCCCCAGCCTTGGCCAAGATCGCCGCTGTGGGTGCACTCGGCCTACTGGCGGGCGGCGAATTCGATATCTTGGCCTTCAGCTTGCGCCGTTATTTCGGTCTGGCTAACTTCGGCCGCATGTACGGGTTGGCCTTCAGCCTCTTCCAGCTCGGCGCCGGAATAGGCGCCGCCCTTCTCGCCCTCAGCGTCGACAGATTGAAGCACTATGACTTCGGCCTGATCGTACTGGCTGTATCAGCCTTCGCGAGCGCCCTCCTCCTCGGCCGTCTCGGACCCTATCCATCGGTCGCTGGCGAGATTGACGCGGGGCGCTGAATTCGGGGCAGCGAGGGCACCACTGCTTTTTACCCTAGGCGATGCTGACAAAAGACTTCAGCGAGTGGCCGCGAGGTTGAGGAAGCTCTCGAAGGATAGGATGGTCTTGTCGTAGCAGGT
The DNA here is from genome assembly GCF_001295795.1 of Novosphingobium sp. AAP83. Lineage (GTDB taxonomy): Bacteria > Pseudomonadota > Alphaproteobacteria > Sphingomonadales > Sphingomonadaceae > Novosphingobium. The sequence goes on along the minus strand of NZ_LJHY01000052.1, from coordinate 637 downwards.
GGCGATACGGCGCTGTTGCTTGAGCTTGCCGAACATGTGCTCGACGCGGTTGCGGTCCCGGTAGCGGCGATAGTCGGGATGCTCTGGCACCTTGCGGTTCGAGCGGGGCGGAATGACGGGCAGGATGTCCCGGATCAGCAGGCTCTCCCGGAAGCGGTCGCCATCATATCCCTTGGGTGTGGTGACCGGGATCTGCATCAGCGGCTCGGCTGCGGTATAATCCGAAGCCTCACCGCCAGTCAGGATGAAGCCGAGAGGCAGTCCCTGATTGTCTCAGCGGGCGTGGATCTCGCTCGTAAGGCCGCTGCGTGATCGACCAAAAGCCTGCGCACAAGCCCCCCCCTTTTCCGCCCACTGCCGAAACATGGCCGCGAATGCTGGTGCTGTCGATCATGTGCTGCCAGTCGTCGGTCAGACCAAGATCAACCAGCGTTTGCAGTAGTGCATCCCAAACGCCCTGTTCGGCCCAGCGCCGGAACCGGGCATAAACCAAGTTCCACTTGCCGTAACGCTCGTGCATATCGCGCCAAGAGTAGCCGACCCGCAGCACGTGGAGCATGCCATTGAGAAAGAACCGGTTATCTCCCACCGGTCGTGCCCAGCGGCTCCGCTCTGACGGCAGCAGCGGCTCGAACAG
>NZ_LJHY01000051.1 GCF_001295795.1 Novosphingobium sp. AAP83 | reverse complement strand
ATCCCACCCGATGCATAAGCCGTCGCAAGTTCCGTAGCCGTGCCCGTCAACGTGAGTACAGTCGTTGCGTTGATCGCGCCCGTCGTGGCGGTGTCCAGGCTATTCAGACTTGAAGCCGCAACCGACGTATCGGTAAGCGTGAGCGCCTCATCGCCTCGACCGGTGAAGGCAGTGGCACTGTACATGGTCGTCAGATCCGCGACAGAACCTGACACAGTGAGGATTTCTCCCATGTTGATCGTTCCGGTCGTGCCGAAATCAATCGCGTTCAATTGTGTTGCAGTGGCCGTAGTACCGGACAAAGTCACACCTTCATTGCCAAGACCGGTTATCCCAAGCGAGGCGTAAACCGCGGCGACGTCGGCCGCAGAGCCAGTTAGCGTGGTCACGGTCGAGGCATCAACGGCACCAGCACTCGAAAGATCCAGCGCGATAAGCGCAGAAGCGGCCGCAGTCGTACCGGAGAACCCGCTAGAGGCTGAACCTAGACCTGTAATTCCTGACGAAGCATAGGCCTGGGCCAATTCTTGTTCAGATCCTGTGAGTGTCAATACGGCCGAAGCATCTATAACGCCGGTAGTGTTGGCATCCAGCGCAATCAAAGTGGACGCTGCCAAGGTCGTATCGGACAGCGTCACGGAAGACCCGCCCAGCCCTGTGATACCTGCAGATGCGAAGCTAACCGCCACAGCCGATGCAGTACCGGTCAACGTTGCAACAGACGACGCATCAATAGTGCCTGTCGTCACGCCATCCAGCCCGTTCAGCGCGGTTGCTGCCAAAGTGCTGTCATTCAGCGTCACTGCTTCGTTGGCAAGGCCGACGACACCACTGGAAGCGTAGCTCGCGGCAACGTCCGCCGCAGACCCGGTAAGGGTCGTCACGGTCGAGGCATTGACCGTGATTATTGTCGCGGCATTGATGGCGTTGAGATCCGACGCAGCTGCGGTTGTTCCCGACAGCGTCACCGCTTCGTTACCAAGACCTGTAATGCCGACAGAGGCATAGCTTCTCGCTACATCTGCCGCTGAACCTGTAAGTCTCGTGACAGAAGACGCATCAATAACGCCGATCGTTTCCTCATCGATCGCATTCAAGTCGGTTGCTGCGACCGTGGTGCCAGAGAGCGTCACGGCCTCTCTGCCAAGGCCGATGATGCCGGCCGCAGCATAGCTTGTTGCCACATCTGCAGCTGTCCCGGTAAGGGTCAAGACAGAGGATGCATCTAGCGTTCCTGTAGTGCCTGCATCAATCACGTTGAGATCAGATGCTGCCGCCGTCGTATCAGATATCGTTAGCGCTCTGCCACCGAGGCCGGTGATCTCCAGAGACGCATAGCTTGTAGCCAGATCTGCCACTGATCCCGTCAATGCCGCTATAGACGACGCATCAATCGTACCGGTCGTCTTGGTATCAAGCGCATTAAGCGCCGTTGCAGCCAGCGTCGTGTCAGAAAGCGTTACCGCTGCGCTACCGAGACCTGAAATCTGATTGGAGGCGTAGCTGATCGCCACGTCCGCTCCAGACCCCGTCAGAGCAGCAACAGACGATGCATCGATCACGCCAGTTGTTTTGGTATCGAGGACGTTAAGCGCCGTTGCGGCGAGCATTGTGTCGGTCAACGTTACCGCCACACCGCTTAGGCCTGCAATCTCAACCGAAGCAAAGCTCGAGGCCAGATTTTCAGCAGAACCAACAAGCCTCGCTACAGACGACGCATCAATCACGCCGGTGGTCTCACCGTCCAAAGCGTTGAGTTCAGTGGCAGCTAGGATTGTGTCAGTTAGCGTAACAGCTTCGTTACCGAGGTCCGTAATTCTGTCAGAGGCATAGCTAGTCGCAATATCCGATGCGGAACCCGCCAGAGTTGTTACTGACGATGCATTAACTGTGACTGTATTGTCAAAAATAATCGCGTTGATGTCCGACGCAGCAGCGCTTGTTCCCGTTAGAGTTACTGCCTCATCGCCAAGACCTGAAACCCCATTAGATGAGTATGTAGCCGCCAGCTCGATAGCTGAACCAGTTAGACTAATCACAGAAGATACATTGATGGTCCCAGTCGTATTCCCATCCAGCGTATTCAACTCGGCCGCAAAAAGCGTAGTGTTAGTCAGCGCCGAATTGAAGTCGCTCGGATCGGTATCGAGATCAGCAAGCGCCTGCACAACCGCAGTCGCCGTCCCGTTGATCGCTGTGATCGCAGAGCCATCAATCGTGCCGCTGCCATTCGAAGTCTCGATCGCCGTGATATCAGCGGCCTCAGCAGCACCCGTCAGCGCCGAATTGAAGTCGCTCGGATCGGTATCGAGATCGGCAAGCGCCTG
>NZ_LJHY01000050.1 GCF_001295795.1 Novosphingobium sp. AAP83 | reverse complement strand
TCGGTCTCCATCAATGAATCACCATCGACGCCGAAACTCCATCAGTTTTTGCGGGTGTCCAGCTATCTGTCCAAGGCCAATTGCGTGTAACTTCCGGATTAGGAGATACAGCCTTATACCCGGTTGGTTGGTGATTGACAGCTACTCCTAGGCAGCACGATCAAAGGGGCACGCACTATATGGTCAAATCCAAAAATACACAGGCCCAGCACGTAATAGACGGTTTCCCGAAACCTCATGACCGACATCGAGCGCCTGCCTTTTTAGGACTTTCTCGCGAGCGATACTCAAATCGACATTCAAAAACTTACCAATGGCATTTACTGAATAATCAAAATCCTCTCGCAAGTTTTGATAATTAACTGCGAGATATGGGCCAAATCCAAAAAGCTTCCAAATTATCGCAGCTAGATCTGCTATCAGCCGACCAAAGCACGTGCGCAACGATTCAAATAGCCGTTTTCTTATAACGCCATTTTCCAAATGTGTGTTACGCCCCTTTTTTGCTGAACGTATAACTGACGGCAAATCCCGTCTCATGTGTATGACGAAAACATTCCAGCCGGAACGCCTGAGCATAAATGGCCGCAAAGCGTTCCAATATGCCGTTTTGCTTGAATCAACCAGATAAGATGCCTCAGATCGACGAGCCGCATAGCAAATAGGATCGCTAATAGATTTATCTTGACAGTAGTCCCCCCAAAAATCACACTGATGATAAAGTGATCCGCAACTGCAACGACTCTTTTCGAAAATATCTTTCTGAAAATTACATATTTCTCCTAATGAAATAACGTCACTGTTTTGCGAAATGAGCAATGACAATATCGTTGAACCGCTTCGTCCATACCCAGCGATATAAATTATAGATTTATGCTTCAGCAAAATATCACCACCATTCGTTACTTTATTTTTCGACGTGTAAAGGGAATTGCTAAAACCCCAAACGCCATGTTTAAATATAGAACACTCACGACGTTGTAAGTCACTATATTCATGCAAGACAGTATTGCTGCACCCAATATTCCAAAATAATTAATCGATATTGGCAAAAAAGCGATGTATAAGATCGATGTTATACCACTCCAGATAGCTACAAATTTTGTATGCTCTGAAATTTTCAGAGTAAGAAGAGTGGGCCCTGTGACCATGTTTACTATTTGGGCGAACATCAGTATATAAAGTATATATATAGAATTTATAAGCTCGACTCCCAAATTTGACAAAATGTAGGTGGGGAAAAGCAACAGCGGAATAGCAATAACTATCCCAACCAAACATGCTTTTTTGGAGCCGCTCTTCAGTGCATCCTGGATTCCTTGGCGGTTCCCGGTTGAAATGGCACTTCCAATAGCTGCCGGAAGCGTGATGTTTGCCACCACCAATCCGAAGCTTATCAATGTCGCAACGCGTTCCGCAACTCGAAATCCGGCAAGAGACTCGTTTGAGACAAGCGAGCCGATGATGATAAGCGGAATTGTCGCATTTGCTATTTCAGCTAAATTCACAACCAACAGTCGAGCCGCGGTTCGGCAGTGAAGCCCCCATTCCCCTTCTGCAATGCCCATGGAATGCTTATTGTTACCCAGGCGCGGTAGCCCTCGAAAGAAATTTGCAAGACTTGCAAAAAAGACAAGCCAATAGGACCCAATAATAGCATAGGCTGCCATGCTATCCGTCACTTCGCGACCACCGCTGATACTCGAATAAATTAATAATAAAACTACCGATGAGAACGAAACAACTCCAATATCACTTAATATTGCTGCGGAGGCTTGCCCAACACCTTTAAGAAATCCAGAAAGCAATAAAGTCATTGAGGCCGGAAATATACAATATATGTATAACTGGCTCACTTTGCGCTCGGCAAAATCTAATGCGACCAAATCAAAAAATTCATTACTAGAAATGGCCAAGAATGTAGATGCGACGAAACTAATAAGCGCTACTGTGATGGCTGACCGAAATAAAAGTCGGTATGATTTTTGGCTGTGAGGATCGAGGGCAAATTGCCTCATCGTTGCGATGTTATGACCGAGATTTACCAAAACAGACAAGAGCGTAATACATGCGAGATTTAAGACCATCAAGCCAAGCGCGCTGGCTCCAACGAAACGCCCGACGAACCAGATAAGGCACAATTGTCCAAAGGCCGTAATTCCCCGAAATACAAAATTTGCGTAAAACGACATTTGTCGCGTGGCAGTATGTTCAATTAAGCGATGAATATTCTTATTCACCAATGCCCTCACATTTTCAAAGACGTATATCTACCATATCTGACGGAAGCAGATGCTTTATGTCAAAAACCACACTATTTTCGCGCCCGAATTGCCGAATTTTTTGCGCTCCCATGTTTTTGAATAAATCGTGTGCAACAGCAATAACAATTCCATCGTATTCATTTTGCTTGGGATTTTGGATAAAATTGACGCCATTTTTTTCATTCGCCAGATCAAGGTTGACCCATGGGTCAAAAATGTCAACATTTGCACCCAAATCATTCAATTCCGAAACGACATCAATCACTCGCGTATTACGAACGTCCGGGCAGTTTTCCTTGAAGGCAAAGCCCATAACTAGCACTACTTTGGCAGAAGTTTGAAATGCGTGACTGATAGGCTCCCACCGCAGTGAGGGCACTGGTCTGGCGGAGGTCGCGATATTCGGTCAATGATGGCCTGTCGGATGGCTGGCATGCTCGGCTGAGGCGGAGGTCCGGAGACTCTTTTTTTTCCGGCCCGCCTGCGCGAGCCTTCGTGTTTGCAGGAAGGCATAGGCCATCATTGTCATGAGAAGGTGGCGATGCAGCCCCGTCCATGATCGTCCTTCGAAGTGGTCGAGGCCGAGTTCCTCCTTGAGTTGCTGGTGCGCCTGTTCGCAAATCCAGCGCGCCTTGATGGCGCCGGCGACGTCCTTGATCGCGGTGTCGGCGGGAAGGTTGGAAAGATAGTATTTTCGCTCGCCGTTCGAGCGATGCTCACCCACGAGCCAAGCTTCTTCGCCTGGCATATGCTGTGCGCCAGCAGCGCCGATCCGCTGTGGCGCACCATCGGCGACACGCACACGCATGGCCGCAAAGCGAGCCGTCAGGCGGCCTTTGGTCCCTCGGCGCCAACTGACCTGCCGCCATTTCGCATCTTCGAGCATGGCATGGGCTGCTCGGGATTTGACGTCGGGCACATGCCGAACCCGTGGTCGCCCACGTCCTGCCACCGGGAAGATCAACTGCACGTCGGCAGGATAGACCTTCTGGTGGCGGGGAATGCCAACGGCCCAGCACAAGCCTCGTGCACTTAGCGCCTGCCGGAACGGCGCTGACAAGCCATAGCCGGCGTCGGCAAGGACGCAGCCGAAGCGCACGCCGGCAGCAATGACCCGGTCGATCTCCTCGATGGCGATGTCGGGCTTCGTGCGATAGGATTGGAAATCTTCGGGCACGCCGGCCCTCTCCATCCGGGCCGTGTCGCTGGTCCAGCTTTCCGGCAGGTATAGCCGCAAACCCAGCATGACCGGCACCTCCCCCGAAGCCAAGGTTACCGACACGAGCGTCTGGCAGTTCGCGTTCTTGCCCAGTACCGTAGCATATTGGGGCGCGACCCCGACCGAGGCCTTGCCCTTCTTGGGAAGGGCTGTGTCGTCGATGATCAGCCAGCCTTTGTCACCACCAACCAACTCATCCGCTTGCCGCCACAACGTAGCCTCCAACGGCGCGCTGTCCCAAATCCCGGCACCGATGAAATGATGCAGCCGGTCATAGCTGCGCGCGTCTGCGCGGGCCGCCATGGGCTGGATGCTCTTGCGATCGCCAGGTCCAATCAAGCCGGCGATGCAGGCCGGGCACATCCGCCGCCGCGTCTTGTTACCCAACTTCTTGAGATACGGCCCAAGCCAATGCTCGAGATCCCGCTGCCAATCCTCTTCCATCGCCAGCCTCCATCAAAGCTGGCTCCCTATGAATCACGCATTTCCCCTGCAGGGAATCCCATAAATCACAATTCTGCCAAAGTAGTGCTAGCTCGCGTGAGCCTTGAACATGTATCCTCTTCCGGAGCATCGCTTTGACCAGTTGGTAGGCGACATAAGTCCCCATGCTGTCATTTAAACGCCTTCCCGCCAAAATGATTTCAGGGTGATAGCCACACGCCTCTGCAGCGTATGTCAGGTAGTAGGGATCAACGCCGATGCAATGGCCGCCAACGAGGCCAGGTCGGAATGGAAGAAAATTCCACTTGGTTCCGGCAGCATTAAGCACAGCTTCAGTGTCGATACCCATGCGACCGAAGATGATTGCTAGCTCGTTGATCAGGGCGATGTTAAGGTCGCGCTGTGTATTTTCGATAACCTTTGCAGCTTCAGCAATGCGGATGCTGTCAGCCTTATAAGTACCTGCTGTAATGATTTGGCGATATAAGGCGTCAATGCGGCCACACGCCTCTGGTGTCGAGCCTGAGGTTACCTTCAGAATGTTTGGAAGACGATGCTCTTTGTCAGCTGGATTGATGTGCTCGGGCGAGTAGCCGACGGTAAAATCCTCGTTCAGCTTTAGGCCTGACCACGTTTCCAGCACCGGCACGCAATCCTGCTCGGTGCAGCCAGGATAAACAGTCGATTCAAAAACTACGGTATCGCCTTTTTTGATAACACGTCCCACCGTTTCCGATGCCGCAAGGATTGGACCGAGATCAGGACGCTTGTGCTTGTCGATCGGTGTCGGCACGGTCACAATATAGACGTTGCAATGACGCAAATCATAGCAATCGGTGCTGAATTTTAGCTGGTCCGCCCGTGCCAGCGCTTCGGGTTCGGTTTCCAACGTATGGTCATATCCCGCCCGCAATGATACGATGCGCGCTACGTCAATGTCGAAGCCTAATGTAGGAAATTTCGCACCGAACTCGACAGCAAGTGGCAGTCCGACGTAACCGAGGCCGATAACAGCGATCCGCACATCGCCGAGCCACTGGGAGTGAACGGTCATAACATCCTACTTTGTGTAACTGTCTCGAAACCAAGCGGTAAATTGTGTAGACTCATCTGCAGCCAACTTTCGGGGGATAGCTTCGACGCACTTGAACAGCGGAGTATCTAGCAGCACCAACAGGCAGCTCGCCGCCAGGAAAAACATAGCACCCGGCAAATCCCTACCATCGGCGCCGTCGTGACCGATGCTCTTATTTGCTCTGCTGCCGATAGCTCAAAACTGGCATTGCTTTTGCCAAGACGCCGGCTCGCCTAATCTCGTGTCAAGTTGACAGGTGCTTCTTTAAACTCGCCGATGAGCTGTTCTAACTCGGCCTGGATTTCCTCGAATTCAACCATCTTGCGCCTGATGAATCCAACTGCAAGCTGGGCTCGGTGACCGATCCCTTTGGGAGTTGAAACGTAGACGTAGCCAAGTTTGTTTTTTAAGGCTTTGAAATTGGCGAGTTTGATGTGCCCTTTTTTCAATCAATGCGCTGACGCAAAAATTGATCGCACCAAGGCTCGCTCCGAGCTCTCCGGCAATTTCACGCTGAGATGCGTCCGGTCGGCTTTCCAGTAGTCGCAAGACCCTGAAATGCAAGTCCTCGCGCTGCTGTGCAATTCTATCATTTGCCATGGTTTTGATCGATACTGCGCGTATTAAAGCTACCGCACGGCAGGTGCATCTGCACCTTCCGTGGTTCGTACGATCTACGAGCAAGCTGACGCTCCTCGTTTAGTCTTGAACACTTAGGCGATTTCGGCAGATTCGAAAAGGGCTTTCGGACGTTCCCAAGATTAATTCGCTTAGCCGGTATGTCTCATCGAGCACCATCATCGATCAAGGCACTTACTTCATTGAAGTCTGACGCCTCTTGGACAGCGCGTTTGCATTTTTGCCTCCGCGATGACGATCACTTTCTGCAGTTATCCTGCCTTGCTGTAGTAACTTATAATCGCTCACTGGCTCGGATTTGATGTGCTGCGTGCGCAGTCTCCGCCACGTTATCCGCGTGGGGCAAAACCGATCCTGCGTCTTGATCGAACACGCCGATTGACCCGGCGCAAAATGAGAGGTCGCTATCGGATTGGGTTTCAGACTTGGCGCACCCTGTACCGTAAGCGCGATGGGCTCTGACTGCCCAAGAATAAACGGGACGAGAGGCATACCCCTCGTCCCGTTGAATTGAACCCATCAGGCGTACAGACAATCCCTTCGCCTATGTGGCGCTGGAATGCCAAACGCCTTTATATGATGATGTCCACGAGAAGGCCGCTCGAATAGTTATTGACTGTGATGACGTCTACAATCGTCCTCGATGCGTTGGCTATTTCGTAAAGCCCATCACCCAGATCCGTAAAGGTCGCACTAGCTCCATAACCTTCGAAAACGAGCTCGTCTTGTTGGCCGGATACGCCGCTATAATCCAGGACGACGTCGCCATTTGCCTGGCCGGCTACAAAAACAAACGTGTCACTACCAAGGCCGCCTGTCAGTATATCAGCACCTCCAGCACCGTCGATGATATCGTTCCATGTACTGCCAGCGATTGTATCAATTCCGCTACTACCAGTGACATCGATCGCAGCATTGCCCAGCCCTGAAATACCGGCTGATGCAAATGCAGCGGATACTTGTGCTGATCCCCCGGTAAGGACTGAAACAGACGAAGCATCGATGATGCCGGTTGTTCTTGTGTCGAGGCTGTTCAGGCTTGAGGCCGCTACCGACGTGTCGGTTAGCGTAAGTGCTTCATTACCCCGGCCACGGAGGCCAGCACCGAAATATGTGGTGATTAGATCTGCAGCAGAACCCGTCACGGTCAGAACAGTCGACATATCCACCGTACCGGTGTTGGCAGCATTGATTGCGTTCAACTCTATCGCAGTAGCCGCTGTACCGGTCAGCAAAACAACCTCATCGCCAAGACCCGTAACACCGCCCGACGCGTAGCTCGTCGCAAGTTCCGAAGAAGACCCCGTGAGCTTTGTCACACTTGCCGCATCGATCGCGCCCGTCGTGGCGGTATCGAGCGCATTCAGTGATGTCGCCGCCA
>NZ_LJHY01000005.1 GCF_001295795.1 Novosphingobium sp. AAP83 | reverse complement strand
CCGTAACGACTGCTGAACAATTGGGTCGTGACCAGATCTACTCACTGACCGATCTTCAGCGCATTACGCCCGCCCTTCAGGTCAGCCCCAGCTTTGGTGGGGACATCAACGGCGGCGCGGGTATTCGTGGTATCCGCACGCAGGCTTTCAACCCCAGCGTTCATCCGTCGGTTGCCATCGTGATCGATCAGGCGGCCGCAGGCAACGTGACCTTCCCGATCCTGCATGATATTGCTCAAGTCGAAGTCCTGCGCGGGCCTCAAGGGACGCTGTTCGGCCAGGGTGCTTCGGCTGGTGTGTTGAATGCTTCCACCGTAGCCCCCGAAATTGGTAAGACCTCGGCCAATTTCAATCTCGACTATGCCGATGATGGGTTCGCCGGTTCGGAACAGACCGAGATTGTGGCTCGTGGTGGCATGAGCTTCTCGCTTGGCGACAAGGTGGCTGTGCGTCTTGCAGGTTTCTACCGGCAGGAAGTCGGTTTGCGGACCAACGTCTTCCTCAACGATCTCGATCAAGAAGAAAACCAGTTCGCAATCCGTGGCCGATTGCTGTTCGAGCCGACCGATACCCTCCGCGTTCACCTGATCGGTGACTATGCAGAGATTGATCAGAACGGGGTAAACTTCTTCTCCCCGACCCTCGCACCGACCAATCCTGCCTCTCAAGCTAACCTGAGCGCCTGCGGCCTTACTCCTGACCGTATTACGACGCGTGCCCGGTTCTTCTGCGAGGACAGGCAGTCGCAAGAAACACGCTCAATCATGAGCCTTACTGGGTTAATCGAAGCCGATCTGACCGACAATCTTTCGCTGACGTCGGTGACATCCTATCGGGATCTGGCAGTGCAGACGCCAAACGTAAATCTCTCTCTTCGTGCACTCGGCAGAGCGGCACGCTCGGAAAACCTGCAAGGCAATTACCAGCAGTTCACTCAGGAACTGCGGCTGGGCTATCGGGGCAGTGGCTTTGATATTGTGGCAGGGGGCTATTTTGCCGACTTTAAGTATGCTCAGGTTCCACTCGATCCCAGCCTGCCGTTCGGGGATACGCGCCCGGGTTTCCGGACCGGCTTCAGCATTTGCGCTCCGGACGGTACCAACTGCGGCCCGAACCCGACTTTTGTCCCTGAACGGGCAGAGAACCGGACATTGGCGCTGTTCGCGGACGCGACGGTCGAACTGACTGACAAGTTGGAATTGTTTGGCGGCTTGCGCTTCACCGATTACAAGAACGACAGTGGTTTTGGCCAGAACACGCTGAACCCCACCGAATTCGGCTCAATCAGCGAAACCAACCTGTCAGGTCGCATCGGCCTGAGCTATCAGCCCAACCCGGATACCAACATTTACGGGTCTTTCGCGCGGGGCTACAAGCCCTCGGCCCTCACCTTTCCGGCTGATCCGGGCCAGCCCTTCATCCCGCTCGCAGCCGAAGAAAACACCGCCTTCGAACTCGGCGCAAAGACCATGGTCGGTCGCATCCAGCTTGATATCAACGCCTTCTATATGAAGGTTGCCAATTTCCAGGGCCAGGAAAGCATCTTCGTCGGGAGTGATCTGGTTTCTCAGGCGCGGAACATTGGTGATGTCGAATCCTACGGTTTTGAAGTTAATGCTTCGGGCCAGGTGAACGACAACCTTTCGATAAACGCTGGCTATACGTTCAACCCCGTTCTCTATCCCGATGTTTTCCTCGGCGACGATGGCACCGATCTCAGCCGCCAGCAGCTGATGTCGGCGCCGAAGCACAAGTTCGTTATTTCGGGCGAATATGTTCAACCAGTCAGCTCCGATCTTGAAGCATTCTTTAACACCAACATCGTCTACCGAAGCTCGCTCCGGCTGGCTAACCGCAATTCCGAGCGGTTCGTTGATCCTGCTGGGGAGCTCGTAAATCTTCGTTTCGGCGTCCGCCAAGCCGATGGTAAGTGGACCGCCTCTTTGTTTGTCAGAAACCTAACGCAGAACCGCGAAGCTGCATCTGCAATCCCTCTGAACTTCCGGGGTTCGGATGATGGCAGCGTCCGCAGCGTGCCAATTGCAGGCCTGACCACCCGGGTCGTCGGCGCCTCGGTCGGCTTCAACTTCTGAGGCCGGTCTTGACCATTCGCCCCTTCATCT
>NZ_LJHY01000049.1 GCF_001295795.1 Novosphingobium sp. AAP83 | reverse complement strand
GAGGTGTGAATCACAACATGCTGGTATTGCTCAACAACTTTCGGATCGGGCTCTAAGATGTGCCTGAGTTGATTATTCCAAAGACGCTGTAGGCTCTCCGTGTCGCGAACGTTGCGGAAAAATGCATGACCGATTTCCATATACTTTTGGATTTCGACAAAAAATTTTGCAGCCGCGCCGATCACCTTCATCGGCAATTGATTCTCTGCCAGAAATTCACGCAATTTTGTGACGTCGGGTTCTAATGTGATTTTGGCCCACCGACGCTCCATTGCCGCATCGATCTCGTCTACTGATCGATCTTCGGGATTCATGGTGGCTATGAAAAGCAATTTGCTTGGAATTATAGCTTGCCGCCCTGAAGGCAGGAAAAACTCAACACCCCTGAGAGATCGCTCCATATAGGTCATCGTCTCACCAAGCACGCGAGCAGGATCAGTTCGGCTAAATTCGTCGATAACTAGTGCGACAATTTCGTCCTCGCGCTGTGCGAGTGCAGCCATCTCAAGCATATGTTTGTCGGCAAGGCGAAAACCTTGTCTTCCGTCGGGCACGTAGCCTTCAACGAAGTCTTCGTATTGATAAGATGGATGGAATTGGACCTCTCGAATACGGTGCCGTATCCCATCCGTCAGGCTTATAGCGATCTGACGGGCATACCATGACTTTCCTGTGCCAGGTGCGCCCATAAGGAGAATTCCACCCCAACCATCTTCGAGTAGAAGTTTGCGGGCTTCCTGCAAGATGGCGTCATCTGGCTTAAGTTCTGACTTCAGAGGCGCTTGGGGAGGCCCAGCCTTTGCGGTAGTGCCATCTGCTCGGACCAGATCAATTGAGGCTGCTTCTGGCACTCGGAAGATTACTTCATCGGCTACTTCAGGCACCATTTCGGCAATCATAGCGGCCAATGTGGCAAACTCACGATCTGCCAACATTTGGACGACTTGCGAAGCATAATTATTGAGCCCAATAATTGAGGCTTCAGCTAACTCTTTAGAATACGTCCAAGGCGAGAAATCAAGAAGATCGCGCTTCTCGATTGTCTCGGCGAGAATGAGGATATCTCCGAGAATAATCTCGAACTGCTTGTTCGCGACGGGCTTCTTACTAACGCAAGAGCCTAGCGCTCGAATGCCTTGCACCCAGTCGGTTTTTGCACCTTTATTGTTGTCACTTCCTAACCAAATCCAAACGAGCGAGCCCGGCTCAAATTCCTTTGGAACCTGCGCACAATGGAAGCTAACCGTCGACGGATATGGACCGGTCGGAGCCTGAGCTAATTCGTTCAAGAGGGCGGCGCTGCTCTGCGCGAGTCTTACGAATGCTGGCCTTGGCAATAGCTTCTCCATTCAATCCGCATACTGCAGTGGGATGGAGGTTGGTGCTAGCCACCAGCTTTTCCAATGCGTTACGCATTGGAGCGAACAATGTACGCCCCACCGTGTCTGCTCGACGGAGGATGCCAACAGCAGCATTGGAGGTCAAGAAATAGCGATCATCAGGAACTTCGTCGTCGAGCAAGTCAACAAATCTAGATGGGATTATCGTTGAGGGCGCTGATGAGGTTGACCCTTCGTATATATCATTGCCCACTGCTAACCCGCAGCCTTTCCACCGATACGAAAAGGTTCCAGTGTCGATTTGCGGCATGATATGCTCAAGGCTCAAATCTTCCGAGCGTCGCTCTATATCTGGTGCGATGTGCCATATATCAAGTTTAGGCAGTTTACCCGGATGATCTTTCTCACCAGCAATTCGAGTAATTCTATTTGCAACCCATTTCACTACAGGGACCGCCACCGCGTTACCGATGGCGTGATATCGCTCCGAATCGAGCCCCCTTGCAGGTGATTTGAAATCAGGGTGTGGAATTGTCCAATTCGCGGAGAATCCTTGTAGTCTCTCGCTTTCGCTAGCAGTCGGACGGCGCACTTTATCTACATACGAAACGTAGGAGCGAGCCCAGTCGTTTCCAGTATGTCGCCCAGATGTCGCAGCGACACAGTAGGCGACCTCAGGAACGATTGCACCAGTTGCCTTGTGAAATGTTGGCGTAATGAAACCTGTCCGAGCCAATCCAGTTCGCGCTCCACGTGTCCCCTCAAAAAGAGATGATAGGGCCTTGAGAGGATTATCTTTCCACGCCACCATAAAAACTCGAGATCGTGACTGCGGTGTACCGAAGTATCGTGCATTTAGGACGCGCCATGCAACCGCATATCCTCGCATGGTCAACTCACGAAGCACGACCGCAAAATCCGAGCCTTTATGTGAATTTAGAAGACCAACGACATTTTCGAGAACAATGACTTCTGGTCCGCCTTGATCAAGCAACCTTGCAAGTTCAAAAAATAGGCTGGTGTTGTGGCCTTTCAGGCCACTCCTTCCGTGATTGCCACGAGCAAGCGATACATCTTGGCATGGGAATCCGGCAGTCCATACACTTGCAGTATTCAAGTGGTGCGCTTCAACATTGCGGATATCCCCATGGAGCAATGCACTGGGCCAATGGCGTTTCAAGACGGCTCGGCAAAATGGATCGATCTCACACTGTGCGACGATTTTTGCGCCATAGCTTTCGAAGGCTAAATCAAACCCACCGATGCCCGCGAAAAGGGATGCCACCGATAACGCTCTTCGACGCGAATGCGTCTTGGCCGTTAATGTCGTCTGTGTCATTTCTGGTCCGTACGCCTTGTACATCTAGCCTTCGTCCTTGAATCTTCCGACATCGGATCGGACCTACTTTTGCCTCGCCATAGCGACTTAAGAACAAAAAGTGAATCCCACTCAGCCGGCTTTTACAAACTGTTTGCCCGAAGGTTTACCTCCCTTTTGTAGCGGAGGGTTTGTGGTTTGGCTGCCCTTTTTTCCGGGCATTGCTCCCCGGCATTTTGCTGCTCTAACGCCCACTCACGATTAGTGAGGTGAGCAGATCGCCTGTGCCAACGCGATGACCGTTGATATTGTAAGTGAAATTTGTGCCAGTATCATACCAGCCAACTGGCAAGCCCTTAGCCGTATAACCGTTGATGCGCCGCCCATCCTGCTGCCGCCATCCCAACAGATTGCCTGAATTGTCCCGTAGATTTTGCCGCACTGCCGTTTCCTCCGTCTATTCACCGTTAATCGACAGGGTTTTCCACTGCCTGTCGATCAAAGTGCGGAGCAGAAGCGTTCCGCTCACTACTAGTGAGACTGGGAGCGTTGGATTTTGCTGCGCTGTCAGAGCTTCTGAAGCGCAAGAACGCGGGCGGGGTGTCAGTGTAGCAAGCGTAAGCAGAACTGGCTTGTCTGGGCTTCGACGGGCAATCTGCTAAGCAGCATTCAAGGGCTTGCTACTTGCGTGCCAAATCTGTTCACCGTCCAAAAGCACCCCGTTCTCATCAAACCGCCACCATGTGTCTTTATCGGGCCAAACGATGAACGTGTCGCACGGAGTGATCTCGATGCGATGGAGCAATCGCCGCAGCGTCATGTTGACGCGCCCGCGTGTTACAGACCGAACTTCCTCGTCAGGACTGTCGAGTTCATTTCTTAGGCCCTCGATCAATGCTGTGTCGTCAAAGGTGCTCGGTTTCGCCTCTTCTATGGCAAGTTGCGCGCGAAGATCATCAATGTTCTTGGTGTGCTCATCGAGTGCGGCCTCCAAAGTCGCGGCCCTCTCAATCAACGCCTTCACACCACCATCGCCGATTGCGTCAATGATGTTGTCGAGGCGCTTTTGGTCTGCATCTTTCAGGCGGACCCGTTCGGCTACGCCCTCGCGCAAAGACAACAGTGCGCCGTCCACAGCTGGCCTATTGACTAGACGGGGTAACAACTCATCGAGGATTGTGCGCTCAACCACCCGATAATCAAGCAGGCTGGCGTTGTCGCAGCCATGTTTTCGCCTGAAATTGTCACAGCGGAGGCGCTCATAAGTTTTGCGGCGATAATGGCGAAGGCGGCCATCCTTGCCTTTGTAGGTTGTGAAGGAATTACTGCCTTTGTGCTCGTAGCACGCCGTTCCTTGGCATTCTTGGCAAAACACTATTCCGCTGAGCAAGTTGGATGCTCGGTTAAAATATCTACCGCCAGTTTTAGCCTTTTTGCCTCGGACAGCCTGCGCACGAGCAAATTTTTCAGCGGTGATGACTTGGGGGAAGTAGTCCGCGGCAAGGCACTGCCCCTCCAGCGTAATGTATTCACCTAGCACTGCGCGGTTGGTCAGAAGGCGGTGAACGTAGGCCATATACCAGCCACCTGCGCCATCCTTTTTCCTTATTGGCCAAGGCGGTTCTCTGCGAGCATTCAGGGTCTGGACGATCTTATAAATCCCTATCCCGTTGATATATAGATCATAGATTTCATTTAAGATTTCTGCTCGACCAGAAGCCGCACGGTATTCGCCATCGCGGATCGTCAACCAAGCAGGTGCTCGGCCTGCCATGGTTTCCTTCGAGCCATTGGCAATGTCCGCATGGCGCTTGTCCCAACTGGCCCTCGTTCTGCGACTTTTGGTGGCGCTTTCCTCGTGGGCGAGCTGGGCCTTGATGATGACGGAGAACAACTCCATCATGTCGCCGTTGTTGCCAGCCTTATAGATATAGCCATCATGATATGTGGCCACGTCAACGCCGTGTTCGTTGAGCGCCCAGATCAGTTGAGCAGCGGCTTTTGCACCTTGCCTGCTTAAGCGGTCGATGTTTTCGACGATTAGCACCTTACCACGATGAAGGCCGTTGCGCGCCTCCAGCTCAAAATCATGGAGGGCGGCACCTTCCATGCGATTCGCGCCGTGAAATGCGCTGCGCCCCTCATCCGCGATTTCGCATTCGATTGCCCAACCCATGCGGACGGCATACTCTCGCCCAAGGTTTTTCTGGCGATCAGGGCCATAGCCCTTGATTTGTTCCGCTGAGGAAACTCTAAGGTAAAGTATGGCCGATTTCATCCGTTCAACATGGCAGGCAAGGGTTAGTTTTCTGTCTACAACCTACACAACATGGGACACGGTCAAGAAAGCCCGCACGTGGCTTGACGCCAACGGTCTTGCCTACACGTTCCATGATTACAAAAAACAGGGCGCAGACCCCGTCAAAATCGCTGGCTGGATCGAACAGGCTGGCCTCGACAAAGTGGTGAACCGGGCGGGGACCACCTATCGCAAGCTGGATGATGCGCAGAAAGCGGCGATTGCCGATGGCGGCGCTCCGGCGGTGCTGGCGGAGAATCCTTCGGTGATCAAACGCCCGATTGTGGAACATTCCGGCGGCTTGCTGGTGGGTTATAAGGAAGCCGATTGGGCGCAAGCGCTGTTATGATAAAGACGTCAATCCTTGCCGCATTGGTGCTCGCCGTGATGATCCCTTCCGCCCACGCGCAAATCCTGATCGGCCATCGCGGCGCGAGCGGTGAGCGGCCCGAACATACGCTGGCCTCTTATGAGCGCGCGATTGATGCGGGCGCGGATTTTATCGAGCCGGACCTTGTGCCCACCAAGGATGGCGTGCTGGTGGCGCGGCACGAGAACGAGATTTCGGGCACGACCGATGTGGCCGATCACCCCGAATTTGCGAGCCGCCGCCGCACCCATGTGATCGATGGCGAGGCCATGACCGGCTGGTTCACCGAAGACTTCACGCTGGCCGAACTGCGCACCCTGCGCGCCACAGAACGCCTGCCCAAGCTGCGCCCCGCCAACACCCGCTTTGATGGCCTCTATCAGGTGCCCACTTTCGCCGAAGTGCTGGCCTTGGTCAAAGCCAAGGAGGCCGAGACGGGTCGGCGCATTGGCATTTACCCCGAGATCAAACACCCCGGCTGGTTCACCGCGCAAGGCATCGATACCGCATCAATGCTGCTGACGATGCTTGACAAAGCGGGCTATCGCGATGCCAGCGATCCGGTGTTCATCCAGAGCTTTGAAGCTGGCCCGCTGGAGGCCTTGCGCAAACGCACCAAGATCCGGCTGGTGCAGTTGATGTCAGCCGAGGGTGGCCCTGCCGATCGTCCGGGCACGACATATGCCGCGATGGCAAAGCCTGCCGGGCTCAAGGCGCTGGCGGCGCATGTCGATGCGATTGGCGTTGAGGCAACGATGGTGGTCGATGCGCAGCTTCAGCCGACCGGGCTTGTCGCCATGGCCCACGCCGCCGGGCTGAAAGTTCACACATGGACACTGCGCTGCGAAAACGCGTTCCTGCCGCCCGCCTTGCGCATCGGCACTGATCCCGCTGCCCACGGCAATTGTGCTGCGGCGTGGGATGCGCTGGTCAAAGCAGGCGTCGATGGCGTGTTCACCGATTACCCCGCGCAAGCCCAAGCCGCGCGGACGGCCAAACACTAGTTCGTCTCGCGCGCCAGACGGTCTGCCAGTTCGGCGATTTCGGATGGATCGAGCAGCCATGTGCGCGTGACGCGGCCTTCGCGGTGGATCGGCACGGTCAACAGCACGCGCGCGTTGCCCCGCGCGTGCTCCTTGTACAGGCCAAAATGCAGCGCGCAGTCGCGGATCGTGCCGATGATCGGCGTGCGGCCTTCAAGGTCAATCATCGTCGCGGGCTGGTCCCACGGAATGGCATCGGTGAAGGCCACGCCTCAAACGTCCAGATTGGCCACGTTCAGCGCGTTTTCTTGGATGAATTCGCGGCGCGGTTCCACCACATCGCCCATCAGGCGGGTGAAGATTTCGTCGGTAATGTCGGCGTCTTCGACCTTTACCTGCAATAGCGTGCGCACGTTGGGGTCCAGCGTGGTTTCCCAAAGCTGGTCGGCGTTCATTTCGCCAAGGCCCTTGTAGCGCTGGATCGACAGGCCCTTGCGGCCCCCGGCAAACACCGTTTCGAGCAGTTCCGAAGGCCGCGTGATCGCGTCCTTGGCCTGCGTTACGGGCGCGGCTGCCGGAACATCGGCATCGTCATCGGCTGAAACCACAACTTCGGGTTCAACCTCCGCCGCTGCGGCAGACTGCCGCACCAACCGCGCGACGCCCGAATAGACCTCGGCGTTTTCGGCGGCCAGCTTGGCCAGCTTGCGCGCTTCGGCGCTGAGCAGGAAGCCGGGTTCGATCACGTGATGATCGGTTACCCCGCGCCACACCCGCTTGATGTGATAGCCGCCCTCTTCGGCCATTTCGACCAGCCAGCGCGCCTCGGTATCGCCCCGGTCAAGCCAGCGCGTGGTGCGGGCCAAGGCTTCGGCGCGGACTTCGGTCGGCATGTCGAAATCGAGCGCGCCCGCCAGTGCCAGAGCTTCGATGATCGCAGGGTTATAGCGGCGCGGCACAAAGGCCATCAGGTTGCGCATGCGCAGCGCATGATCGACCAAATTTTCAAGGTCTGGCCCGCTGCGTGCACCGCCTGCGGTTTCCAATACGCGGCCCGAAAGCCCGGCTTCTAGCAGATAGCGGTCCAGCGCGGCGTTATCCTTGAGGTAGACCTCACTGCGGCCTTTGGCCACTTTGTAAAGCGGGGGCTGCGCGATGAACAAGTGCCCGGCGCGGATGATGTCGGGCATCTGGCGGTGGAAGAAGGTGAGCAGCAAGGTGCGGATATGCGCGCCGTCAACGTCGGCGTCGGTCATGATCACGATCTTGTGATAGCGCAGCTTTTCGAGGTTGAATTCATCGCGGATGCCGGTGCCCATCGCCTGAATCAGCGTGCCGACTTCCTTCGAGCCGATGATCCGGTCAAACCGGGCGCGCTCGACATTGAGGATTTTGCCTTTGAGCGGCAGGATCGCCTGGGTCTTGCGGTCGCGTCCTTGCTTGGCCGATCCCCCAGCGGAGTCACCTTCGACGAGGAACAGTTCGCACTTGGCAGGATCACGTTCCTGACAATCGGCCAGCTTGCCGGGAAGCGAGGCGATATCCATCGCGCCCTTGCGGCGGGTGAGTTCACGCGCGCGCTTGGCGGCTTCGCGCGCAGCAGCGGCATCGATCACCTTCTGGATGATTGATTTGGCGTGGCCAGGGTTTTCCTCCAGCCATTCCACCATCTTGTCGGCCATCAGGCTTTCCAAAGGTTGGCGCACTTCTGAGGACACCAGTTTGTCTTTGGTTTGCGACGAGAATTTCGGATCGGGCAGTTTGACCGAGACGATGGCGGTAAGGCCTTCGCGCATATCATCGCCGGTGAGGCTGACCTTTTCCTTCTTCAGCATGCCCGAGCGTTCGGCATAGCCGTTCAGCGTGCGGGTCAGCGCGGCGCGGAATGCCGCCAAGTGCGTGCCGCCATCGCGCTGCGGGATGTTGTTCGTGAAACACAGCACGTTTTCATAATAGCTGTCGTTCCATTCGAGCGCGACTTCGATGCCGATGCCATCGCGCTCTGCCGAAATCGCGACAGGTTCGGGCATCAGGGCCACCTTGTTGCGATCAAGGTATTTTACGAATGCGCCAATGCCGCCTTCGTAGTAGAGATCGTGCTCCTTGATCTCTTCATGGCGCTTGTCACGCAGCAGGATGCGCACGCCTGAATTGAGGAACGCCAGTTCGCGATAGCGGTGTTCCAGCTTGTCGAAATCGAATTCGAGCACGTTCTTGAACGTATCGGTGCTGGCAACAAAGGTGACGCGCGTGCCCTTTTTGACGCCGCCCTTGCCGTTATCAGGTGCAGGACCGCGCACGATTAGTGGCGATACCGCATCGCCGTGGGCAAACTTCATCCAATGCTCTTGCCCGTCGCGCCAGATCGTCAGTTCAAGCCATTCAGACAGCGCGTTGACCACCGAAACGCCCACGCCGTGCAGACCGCCCGAGACTTTATAGGCGTTGTCGTCAGACGTGTTTTCAAACTTACCGCCCGCGTGAAGCTGGGTCATGATCACTTCGGCGGCAGAAACACCTTCCTCGGCGTGAATGCCGGTGGGGATGCCGCGCCCGTTATCTTCGACCGAGACCGAGCCATCGGCGTTCAATTCGATCAGAACAAGATCGCAATGCCCGGCCAGCGCTTCGTCGATGGCGTTGTCGGAAACCTCGAACACCATGTGGTGCAGGCCCGATCCATCGTCGGTATCGCCGATATACATGCCGGGGCGCTTTCGAACCGCATCAAGCCCTTTAAGAACCTTGATGGAATCGGCGCCATACTCGTTGGCGTTGGGGATGTTTTCATTGGTACTGGCCATCGTCAGGCCATAGGCACTTGAGGGCAAAAACCCAAGCTTTTCCGGTTCGTTTTACACAGCCTGTAACATTGTGGAAAAGGCGTTTGCGCAAAGGGCTTGGCAGGCGCACGATAACAAACACAAAAGATTGTTCCGGGGATCGCTACGATTATGCGCAGATTGCTTTTTTCCGTTGTGCCAGTGTTACTTGCGGCGCTTCCAGCCATGGCCGCAGAGGCCCCGCTGCGGCCCGATCAGCAGGCCTATCGCGCGCTGCTGAAGGAGATGGTGGAAACCGACACCTCGATCACCACCGGCAGTTGCACCGCGCTGGCTGACAAGATCGAGGGCCATTTGCGCAGCGCCGGTTTCACCAGCGAAGAACTGCACCGCTTTGCCGTGCCCGAATTCCCCAAAGAGGGCGGCATTGTTGCCATTCTTCCGGGCACCTCGAAAAAGGCCAAACCGATCCTGCTGCTCGGTCATCTTGATGTTGTCGTCGCCAAGCGCGAGGATTGGACCCGCGATCCTTATGCCTTCATCGAAGAGGGCGGCTATTTCTATGGTCGCGGCGTGGCCGATATGAAGGCGATGGACGCGGTATGGGTCGATATGCTGATGCGCTGGCGCAAGGCGGGCAAGGCCCCCAAACGCACGCTCAAGCTGGCGCTGACCTGCGGCGAGGAAACCAGCACCGCGTTCAACGGGGTGGACTGGCTGACTAAGAACCGCCGCGAGCTGATCGATGCCGAATTCGCGCTGAACGAAGGCGGTTCGGGCCGCACCGACAAGCCGCTGGAAGAGGGGGGCCGGGTTGTCGTCCAGACCATCCACGTCGGCGAAAAGACCCCGGTCAATTACCGCATCGAAGCCACCAACCCCGGCGGGCACAGCTCCACCCCGGTCAAGGAAAACGCGATTTACGAATTGGCCGATGCCTTGGCCCGCCTGCGTGATTTCGATTTCCCGCTAATGCTGAACGACACCACACGCGCCTACTTCACTAAGGCTGGTGCCTCGCGCACCGATGCCCAGGGCAAGGCGATGGTCGCCATTGCGGCCAATCCGGCTGACAAACAGGCCGAGGCGCTGCTCAATACCGACCGTTCGTTCCATTCGATGCTGCGCACCACCTGCGTTGCCACGCTGCTGGATGGCGGCCACGCCAACAATGCGCTGCCGCAGCGCGCCGGGGCCAACGTCAATTGTCGCATCTTCCCCGGCGTTTCGGCAGAAGATGTGCGCAAGACGCTGGAAACAGTCGTTGCCGATCCGAAAATGACCGTCGTGCGCACCGACAATCGCGGGCCGGATGCCAAGGCTCCGCCGCTCAATCCCGCGATCATCGGCCCTGCTGAAAAGCTGGTGGCCAAGTATTATCCCGGCGTGCCGATGGTGCCGATGATGTCCACCGGCGCGACTGACGGCGTGTTCCTCTCGGCCATCGGCATCCCCAGCTATGGCCCTCCCGGCTTCTTCGGTAATCCCGATGGCAACGGCGTGCACGGTTTGAACGAACGCGTTTCGATCCAATCGGTGCTCATCGGCCGCGATCTGTTGACCGATCTGGTCACGGCATACGCGTTTTAAGAGCGGCGTCCGCTCTGCCAGCGCAGCCGCTGATCCCCCGCCCCCAACCCCTCCCCACCGGGGAGGGGAGTTTACATTGCCCCCCTCCCCAGCGGGGAGGGGTTGGGGGTGGGGGATCGGCACCTACGTTCAAACACGACAGTCTGTGGAAACTGCCCGCCGTACCCCCTTGACGGAAGGGGGGCGGCGGTGTTCCTTGTGTTTATGCGTAACACAGAAGTCATGCGGCTCAGCCATGACTGTCCTTGCCGGGGCGATCACGCTCCGATGTGCAGGGACCGGAACGGGACGTGCTTCATAAGGCGCTGATAGAGCAGGCGGCTTCGGCCAGGCCTCACAGCGGCGATAGCGCCGCCTTTAATGACGTGTTGGGTAATGACCGGCACTTGTCCAATTGCCCCGCGCTGGTGCTCAACGCCGATTACACCCCGCTCAGCTACTATCCGCTCAGCCTGTGGCCATGGCAAACCGCGATCAAGGCGGTGTTCCTCGAACGCGTCGATATTATCGAGACGTATGACCGCGAGGTGCACAGCGCCAGCTTTGGCATGAAGCTGCCCTCGGTCATCGCGCTGCGCCAATATGTGCGGCCCAGCGAATATCCCGCCTTCACGCGGTTCAACCTGTTCCTGCGCGATGGCTTCCAGTGCCAATACTGCGGCTGCCCCGATAACCTGACCTTCGATCACATCGTCCCGCGGCGTCTGGGCGGGCGCACCTCGTGGGAAAATGTCGCGGCAGCCTGTTCGCCCTGCAACTTGCGCAAAGGCGGGCGCACGCCTGAACAAGCGCGGATGAAGCTGATGAACCGCGCCATCCGCCCCACCACCTGGCAACTCCAGGACCGCGGCCGCGCCTTCCCGCCCGGCCACTTGCACGAAACATGGCGCGACTGGCTGTACTGGGACGTTGAACTGGAAAGCTGAGTTGGCGCCGCTCCATTTGTCCGGACTGCTCTACTGTCGCCCGAGCCACCTCCAAGTCGTCCAATCCAACCCATCGTCGGCCCGGACTTGATCCGGGCTAAGGCTTCGTTGTTTCGCGCAGAGGCCGCAAAGAGCGCAGAGAAAGGGAGAATGTACAAAGCCTCCGATCGATCCGCGATCCCCTGTGTCTAATCGCTACATGTCTCCGTGTCCTTTGCGCTCTCTGCGCGAACCCCTTTTCTTGCCGCACGCCACAAGGAAAAGCCTGACCCCGGATCAAGCCCGCGGCGACGAGAGGGGGCGTCTGTTCTTGGGGTTCGCCGCTACCGTTTATGCAGACTTGATCGGGTTTACAGCCTAACGCACCATGGTTAATGCCAAGGTCGACGATCCCTTGGGAGTCTTTCAGTGAGACCTTTGTCTGCCAAGGTTACAATGTAATGGTACTGTCGGAAGTCTACTTCGACGAAAGCGGTACTCACGCTGGTTCACCAATGATCACCATGGCGGGCTACCTTTTTAAAAGGGAGCAGGCACAACGTTTTTCTCGATACTGGGCCAAATGCCTTGAGCGCCTTGGCTTACCCGCTGCTCATATGACAGATTGTGCAACTGGTAATGGCGATTACGCATCTATGTCTATGAGTCAGCGGGTTTTATCCGAAAAGCTACTCATAGAAACTATCAAGAAACGATCAGTGCTAGGCTTTAGCTTTGCCGTTGATCCCCAACTTTATGATGAAGTTATGGGGCCATTTGCCGCCACGATGTCAGCATACAGCTATCTTCTAACAGTCGCGGTTGCGGGCGTTCGACAATGGGCAAATACCGCTGGTTTCCAAGGTCGGATTTCCTATTTTTTTGAGTCTGGGCATCAGCATGCAAGTGAAGCCAATCAATACATGAACATGATCGCTAAACACGGACCTGATGTCGCTGACTTCATGTTTTATAATGCCCACGCGTTCCTAGACAAAAAAGATGCGCTGCCCTTGCAGGCAGCAGATATGCTAGCTTGGCTCCATCGTAATCACATCATTAAGGCGCAAGCGGGTCGAACGAAGCCGAGAGCAGATTTTTTGGCGTTGGTACGTCCAAAAGATCTGGCTGGTGAGATTACGCGGGAACACTTGCTAATGACCCGGGCACACTTCGAGCGGGGCGGACCGGGCTTTGATACGATGGATGGTAGGCTAGGGCAGCTATACCGAGCAGCTATCGCTACAGGTTCACCCGGAGGGCTTAATTCGTAATCCACAATGATTGCTGAGATGCCAGTTGCGGAAATTTTGCAGCTCACCCCTCCCGCTCCAGCAAACTCGCGCCCTTCCAGAACAGCCCCAGCGTGATCAATGATATCGCCGCCGAGAGCAGGATCGGCATGCCGGGCAGGTTGATGATCGCATCGGGTCCGCTGAACCGGGCGAGGGCTTGGGAATACATCGGGGGGCCGATGATCGCGGCGATGCTGCCCATCGATTGCACCGCGCCTTGCAATTCGCCCTGGCTGCGCGCGTCCACCGCGCGGCTGTTCAGCGCGGCGATGGGGGATTGGACGAAGCCTTGCACCGCGCCCACTGCAATCGCCAGATAGACCTGCCAGTATTCGCGGGCGATGGTGTAAAGAATGGCCGAAGCGCACAGTCCCGCCACGCCCAGCACCACCGCGCGGCGCTCACCCAGCAAGGGCAAGACCAGCCGCAGGCCAAGGCCTTGCACCAGCGCGCTGCCAAAGCCCACCATGGCCAGCGCAAGGCCCACTTCGCGCACCGAAAAGCCATAGGCGGCAATCGCGAAATAGGGCCACACCGAGGGGTACACCACGTTGACCAGTTGCCACGTCGCCAGCGCGCCCACAAACCACAGCACGGTGGGGCTTTGCCCGCGCAGCGCCTGCAACGATGAAATGGCATTGGCCTTGCGCCAATCGAACGGGCGGCGGTTTTCGGGGCTCAGCGATTCTTTCAGGAACACCAGCCCGAACACGAAGTTGGCCAGCGCCAGCGCCGCTGCCACATAGAACGGCAGGCGCGGGTTGATCGATCCCAGCAGCCCGCCCATTGCGGGGCCCACCACAAACCCGAACCCGAACGCCAGGCCCACCATCCCGAAATTGGCCGCGCGCTTTTCCGGCGGCGAGATGTCGGCAATATAGGCATAGGCGGCAGAAAAGCTGGCGCCGGTCACGCCTGCCAGCAAGCGCCCGACAATCAGCCAGCCGAAATCGGTCGCCAAGCCCTGTAACAGATAGTTCAGCCCCAGCATCAGCACGGCGGCCAACAGCACCGGGCGGCGGCCATAGCGGTCAGACAGATTGCCCAGCACCGGCGCGAACACGAATTGCATCACGGCATAACCGCCGCCCAGCCAGCCCGCATATTCCGCCGCCGTGCCGATATCCACGTGCGTCAGATCGATGATCAGCCCCGGCAGCACTGGGGTGATGATGCCGAAGCTGAGCATGTCGAGCATCACGATCGCAAAGACGATCCCGAACGAGGCCCGGTCTGGAGAAGTGCTGGCCATCGTTCCCGTCATCTGGCTCTAGCGCTTGGTCAGCGCCGCTTCGCTTTCGGCCAGCAATTGCGCGATGATATCGGCGACAGGTTCTTCCTTGGTCACCATGCCCACCGATTGCCCCGCCATAACCGAGCCGGTTTCCACATCGCCATCAATCACCGCGCGGCGCAATGCGCCTGCCCAGAAATGCTCGATCTCAAGCTGGGCCTGCCCCATATCGACAAGGCCATCATCCAGCCGCTTGGCCACTTCAATCTGCTTGGCGGTGAATTCCTCGGTGCCCTTGTTCTTCAGCGCGCGCACCGGAATCACCGGCAGGCGCGGATCAACCTGCACGCTGGCCACGGCATCGCGCGCATTGCCCCGGAAGAACGCCTTCTTGAACGCAGGGTGCGCGATGGATTCGGTCGCGCAGGCAAAGCGCGTGCCCAATTGCACGCCGCTTGCGCCCATTTCCAGATAGCTGGCGATCATCTCGCCCCGGCCAATGCCGCCTGCCACGAACACCACATGATCGGCGGCCAGTTCAGGCAGGAATTCCTGCGCCAGCACCGATGTGGAAACAGGGCCGATGTGGCCGCCCGCTTCCGATCCCTCGATCACCAGCGCGTCTGCGCCCGAACGCAGCAGCTTCTTGGCCAACGCCAGCGTGGGCGCAAATACCAGCACTTTGCCGCCAAATTCCTTGATCGCCTCAACGCTGCCCTTGGGCGGAATGCCGCCTGCCAGCACCACGTGGCCGATCTGGTGCTTGGCGCAAACCGCGATCAGATCAGACAGCATCGGGTGCATGGTAATCAGGTTCACGCCGAAGGGCTTGTCCGTCAGCGCCTTGGTCGCGGTTATTTCGGTATCGAGCAGTTCAGGCGTCATCGCGCCGCAGGCAATCACGCCAAAGCCGCCGGCATTGCTGATGGCGGAAACCAGATTGCGCTCGGAAACCCAGCTCATCGCGCCGCACAGGATTGCATGTTCGGTGCCAAGGAATTCGGCACCACGGCGCATCATGGCAGAGGTTTTTGAGCTGGCAGTCATGAAAGATCGATCCCGTCCGGTGGATTTGCCATCCACTAAAGCTTGGCGCTGTAATGCGCCTTGGCCAATGCAACAAGGCAGGACTTGCGTTAGCGGGCAATCGCAGGCTTAACCGTGATTCATTGCGGTAGGGGCAAACATGGGGGGCAAATGAAGTCTTACATCAAGGTGGCCCCGCTGCGCCATCTGATCGGCACAATTGCAGCCGCAGTGGTGGCCCTGGCGCTCTGGCGGTTGTTTGCAGGGCTGGGCCTCAACAGCTTTTGGCAAGACGAGATATTCTCGATGCGGCTTGCCGAAAAGGCCGATTTTTCAGCCATGATGTCCAGCGCGGTAGAAGATACCCATCCGCCCACGTTCTATGCGCTGCTTTGGGCGTGGACGCATCTTTTCGGTTTTGATGAAGTGTCGGCGCGTCTGCTGCCCGCTTTGTGCTCCATCGGTTTGATCATGGTGATACTGGCCTTGCCACGGCGCGAGACCGGTTGGTTGGCGCGCGTGGTTGTGGTGGTGCTGGTGGTCACATCGCCCTTCTGGATCGAACATGCAGACGAGGTGCGTTCTTATGCGCCGGTCAGTCTTCTGCTTGGCGTTGCCGCCCTTGCAGCATCGCGACTTGTTCCGGCCGACGCCTTGCAAGGCCAAGGCGGCAGGCGTTTTTTCGCCATCCTGTTTTTGATCAGCGCTACGGTTGCGGCAGCCAGTCATCTTTTTGCGATCTATGCCGTAGCGTGGCTCTGCCTGTGCCTGGTCATTGCCCGCTTTGAGTGTTGGAAAATCGCTGTCACCGGGCTTGGCGGTGCGGTTTTGGCTGGCGGTGCCTACCTGCTCCAGGTCAGCCTGTTTCATAACTTCGAGGATTCGGGGAGATTGTTTGCCCATGGGCCGGATTATCTCATCGGCCAGCTGAAGATTGGCCTGACTTCCGGCGGATATCCTGCACTATTGGCAATCGGCGCCATTGCCGTGGTTGCCGTTTTCCCCGGCCTGATACGCAATCACGCTTTCCAGCGCGCGGATATGGCACCGATACGCTTTGATCTGGCGCTGTGTTTCGGCCCTTTTGCCGTCACGATCGCAGGCATTCTGGTGACGATGGTGGTGCCAAGTCTGAACTATCGCGGGCCGCAAGTCGGGCTGGTTTTGGGGTGGTGTGGTTTGATCGGCCTGATCGATCGCGCTCTGAAGGACTGGCCGCGCGTTATGGGTGGGATGACGCTTGGCCTTGTGGCGGCATCTGCGTTTGTGATCCTCACGCGGCAGGGCTTGCAACCATTGCCATCAAGACACGATTTTCGCGCAATGGCGCAGCATCTTGCAGGGATGCCCGCATGTGATGGCGCCATCATCCCCGTGCTGCGCAACGTGGAATCCGAACCGAAGCCGGGTGAGATCCATCAAGCAGAAATGCGCCGTTTTCTAGCTGAGCGCTTTGGGTATTATGACCGGCGGGTGCAGCACGATTATCGCTTGTTTCCGCTTGTTGGTGGCCGGTATTTCGGCGGCGTTGCCCCACGCGAGGTGTTGGCTGCCCGCATTTCCGGCCGTGATCAATGTCCGGTGCTGGCCATCGTTGCCGATGTCCGCACTTATCCACCCGAAGCGCTTGAATCTGCAATGCGCTCTGCAATCAGCGCAAATGGTGGTGATCCAGCGCGTCTCGAAACACGCTGGTTTCTGCATTATGGGCATGCCCGCGCAAACAAACCGGTGCGGCAGCTTGCGACTTTTACAATACGCCCCGTCACCTAGGGTCAGGACCTATTAATCCCGCCTTCGAGGCGCCGGAATGGCGAACATATCGGGCGGATAGGTGTGCAGGGAAGGCTGGTTGCCTTTCCAAGCACCTATCTGTTCGAGATGGAAGCCATTCCGGCGTCCCGCAGGGATTTGACCAAAATGGCCCGATGCTGCGTTGGATAGGCTTGAAATAGAGCCACTATTCCTGCGCCTATCCGCCTTGCACCAGGCCATTTTGCCTCAAACCTCGAAGGCGGGATTAATAGGTCCTGCCCCTAAGGCATTCACGGCGCCTATTGCGCCAGCATAACCCGGTTGCGCCCTTCGGATTTGGCGCGATACAGCGCCTCGTCCGCCGCTTTCAGCGCATCACGCGGGTTGGCGTGGGCAAAGACATCGGCAATGCCGCCCGAAAACGTGATCTGGCCAATCGGCTCTTCATTGGACCGGTTCACAAAGTTGCGGTTCGAAAAGTTTTCGCGCACCGCATCCAGCTTTTCAAAGGCTTCGGCAGGCGTTTTGCCTCTGAACAGCATGACGAATTCCTCGCCGCCCTGCCGCGCCACGTGGCAATTGTCATTGGTGATCCGCGCCAGTGTTTCGGCAATCGCGCGGATCACGCGGTCGCCCGTATCGTGGCCATGCGTATCATTCACGCGCTTGAAATGGTCGATATCGCAAAACGCCACACACAAGTTTTCGGCCTCTTGCCGTGCCTCGCGATAGTGCTTGTCAAGGATCGCCTCGAACGCGCGGCGGTTGGGCAGGCCGGTCAGGTGGTCGATGTCGGCATCGTGTTTGGCCTTGTCCAGTTCCTGCCGCAGCTTGCGCGTTTCATCGGCGCTGCGCTTCATTTCGGCGGCGAAGTGCGACGTCCGGTCAATCATTTCCTTGGCCAGCGTTTCAATCGCCACCAGCGCATTGTCCGGGTCCAAGCTCACGGCCCCGGTTACCTGCGCGGTGATTGCGGTGTTATAACTTGTCGCGGCATCACTGGCCGATGTGGTCGTGGTTACAAAGTTGTCGAGCGAGCTTTCCAGATGCCCGATGATCTTTTTGACGCCTTCTTGTGTGGTGTCGGGCATGCGGTTCTGGTCTAGCCATTCTTGCGTGATTTTCTCGCCTGCCTTGCGCTGTTCGATGATCTTGCGCGCAAGGTTTGTATCTTCGCCGGAAAAGGCGGCATGGGCTGCCAGCAGATTGCCTGGCGTAACCAGCAGGCCATTTCCCAGCAGCAGCTCTGAAATTTCGTCCAGCAGCATTTGTTGCGCGATGTCTTGTGGTGATGCGGCCTTGCTGGTGGGGTGTTGCGGGGATTTTTCTTCGTCTGGGGCGCTATCGATTGCAGACGCGCCACCGAAAAAGCGCTTGAGGCGCGATCCGCCCGTGAATTCAACACCCATAACAATCCCCAATTGCGACCTGCATCAGCCGTGATGGTCGCCGAGACGGCATCCTCCAGCCTGTATCGATGCTTTTACGGTCAGGGGTCATAATCTTTTGCTCACGTTTGCTGTGTGTAGTTTTCCGGAGTGGCAGGTGAAGTTCCATTAGACTTCATGCGCGTGACAAACGCGTGCGGGCCGCCCGGTTATTGACTATTTTGCAGGAAATTTGTGCGATTCCATGGCGATGGAACGGATAATCTTGTGGATCGTGCTCGGGTTTTGCGGGTTCTGCATTTGGCTGTTGGTGCGCCGCGATTTTCTGCGTTGGACGCACCCGATACGCGAAGCGCAAGCCATTGTTGTGGGGCAGGCATCGGGCCGGAGCGACGGTGTCCGCACGCAAGCAGCGCGGCTGCGGTTTGAAGCAGATGGCAAAGTGCACGAGATAACCGACCAACTCTATGGATCACGTCCTGCTTTATCGGAAGGCACCATCTGCCGGGTCACATGGCCAGAAGGCCGCCCAGACCTTGCGCGCATCCCGCGTCCGGGGGTGTGGCTCGGGGTCTATGCGGTTTTGCTGTACCCTGCTGGGATCGTGGTGGGGCGTTTGACCGGTTTTCTCGACTAGGGATTCCCCTTTGCGCGCTGGTCTGCGCCACGTTCGCCATCTATGTCCCGGGGATGACCATGTCCCCGATCACCGCCGCGACCTTGAACCGCAAAGACATTGACCGTCTGACCGGAGCGCCCGGGCACCTTATCGATTGTGATCTGGAGGAGGCGGACCTCAGCAAGCTGGACATGTCCGGCTGGACGTTCGAGCGGTGTAATCTGCGCCACGCCGATGTTACCGGCGCCAATCTGGCCAATACCACGTGGCAATCGTGCCGCGCCGCCTTTGCCAATTTCAGCGCCGCCGATTTTGCCGAAGCGGTTGTCAAGGCATGCGATTTCAACAACGCTGCGTTCCGTCGCGCCAATATCGCCGCAGCCTGTTTCACAGCCACCCGCATGACCGGCGCGGATTTCCATGGGGCCAAGGGTATGGGCTTTGCGTTTGAAGAAGTGCTGCTGGTGGGCGCGCGGCTGGCGGGTCTTTCGTTCCGCAAAGAGGTGCTGCGGCGCGTTGATCTGGCGCAGGCAGACCTGACCAAATGCGATTTCCGCGCCACCGTTTTCGAAGGGTGCAGCCTGCGCGAAGCCAATATGGACGGTGCGCAATTTGCCGGTGCCGATTTGCGCGGCGCAGATCTTGGCGGGCTGAAGCTGGAAGATGCGGCTTTGTTTCGCGGCGCTGTCATCTCGCGCGAGCAGGCAGAGCAATTGCTGTCAGGCTGGGGCCTGTTGATCCGATAATCATCGCCTGAAAGAGCAGCAATGCGGACCTGGGTTTACCATAAAAAGGGTGATGGCCAGCCTATCGCGCTTATCCGAATCGTGTTACCTACATCTGTGTGAACAAGATAATCCCCCATCTCGTCCCGATTACTGTCCAACCATCGGACATTGATTTCATGGGCCATGTCAATAATGCCAATTATCTCAATTGGGTGCAGGATGCGGTTATCGATCACTGGCGATCCCTCGCCCCAGCTGATGCTGTTGCGGCGCACCTTTGGGTCGCGCTTAAGCACGAGATTACCTATCGCCGTCCCACTTTCCTTGAAGATGTGGTGATCGCACACGTAATTCTTGAACGTGTCCAGGGCGCGCGCGCGTTTTACGAAACGATCCTGAAGCGCGGCGAAGATGTGCTGGCGGAAGTCAAATCAAGTTGGTGCTGCCTTGATGCAGAAACGCTGCGCCCCGCGCGGCTGGCACGCGATCTGATCGAAAAATTCCTGCCGACGGAAAAGACCGCCTAACGCAGCTTGGCGATGTTCAGGCTGTCCGCCTTGGCGCGGGTTTTGACCGATTCTTCGCTGCGGGTCAGCGCCTTTGCGATGCCTTTCAAGGGCATGCCCTTCTTGGCCAGCGTATGCAGCTTCTGGATTTCATCAGGGGTCCACGCCTGTTTGTGACGCTCGAAACGTTCGGCCATTTTGTATTCCAGTTCAGGCGCGTGTGGCGGTAACGATGTAATTCAGCGCCAGGTTATCCGATAAATGAAGCCCGCGCGATGGCCCCCACGAAATCCCCATCGGATTGCCCATCTTCAGGCCCGCAGCGTCGAGCAAATCGTGCAGTTCAATGGGCGTGATGAAATCATCCCAGTGGTGCGTACCGCGCGGCACCATGCCCAGCGCCTCGGCCCCTTCGACCAGCAGCACGCGTGATTGCGTTGTACGGTTGGGGGTGGACAGGATCATCAGCCCGCCCTCGGCCAGCGCCGCCGCAAGCGCGGCAACAAACGCGGCCTTGTCTGCCACATGCTCGATCACTTCCATCGACGTGACCAGATCAAACCCGGCAAGGCCAAGCTGCCCCACATCACCGCACTGGTAATCAATCGTCAGGCCTGATCCGGCGGCATGGGCCTGTGCGGCTGCAATATTTTCAAACGCTGCGTCAACGCCGGTTACGTCAGCACCCAGCCGCGCCAGCGGTTCGCACAGCAAGCCCGCGCCGCAGCCCACATCCAGCGCGCGCTTGCCCGCCAGTGGCTTCACCCCGCGCGAATCGGTGGCGAAGTGCGAATCGATAGCCTCGCGAATAAAGCTCAGCCGCACCGGGTTCAGCTTGTGCAGCATGGCCGAAGAACCCTTGGGATTCCACCAGTCTGCCGCCAGCTTGCCGAAATGGGCGGCTTCATCAGCCCGGATCGTTTTCTGACCCATGGTGTGTGCAGAGGTTGCATTGCTCATGCCCCCCCACTAAAGCGCCCGCGCCGCATGGTCTATGGCCCATGCGTGCAAGATTCTTTCGTTTGTTCAAGTTGGGAGCTTCGCCCTTGGCCCGCATCGTGATGAAATTCGGCGGCACGTCGATGGCCGGAACCGAGCGCATCCGCCGCGTGGCGCGCATTGTGCAGCGCCAGCAAGCCGCGGGGCACGAGGTTGCCGTGGTCGTATCGGCTATGGCCGGTGAGACGGATCGCCTCGTAAACTTCTGCCGTGAAGCCAATCCGCTTTACGATCCTGCCGAATACGATGTGGTTGTCGCCAGCGGCGAACAGGTCACGTCGGGCCTTCTGGCGATGCATTTGCAGGCGCTGGGCTGCAAGGCGCGCTCGTGGCTCGGCTGGCAAGTGCCGATCAAGACCGACGATGCCCATGCCAAGGCGCGCATCGAAGATATCGATGCCGATGCCCTGATCGCCAGCATGGCCTCGGGCGAAATCGCGGTTATTCCGGGCTTTCAGGGCGTTGCCCCCACCGGTCGCGTCACCACGCTGGGTCGTGGCGGTTCGGATACTTCGGCGGTCGCCGTGGCCGCTGCGGTCAAGGCCGATCGCTGCGATATCTATACCGACGTTGACGGGGTCTATACCACCGACCCGCGCATCGTTGCCAAAGCGCGCAAGCTGAAGAATGTCACTTACGAGGAAATGCTCGAACTGGCTTCGGTTGGCTCGAAAGTGTTGCAGACCCGCTCGGTCAGCCTCGCCATGAAGGAAGGCGTGCGGGTGCAAGTGCTTTCCTCGTTTATCGATGATGATGCGCCCGCCGCAGACACTATCCCCGGCACGATGATCGTCAGCGACGAAGAACTTGAAGGACTTGATATGGAACGCCAGCTGATCACCGGCATCGCTGCCGACAAGAACGAAGCCAAGATCACTTTGACGCGCATCGCTGACCGTCCCGGCGCGGTGGCCGCGATCTTCGGCCCGCTGGCTGCGGCCAACATCAACGTCGATATGATTATCCAGAATATCGCCAAGGACCGTGGCGAAACCGACGTAACCTTCACCGTGCCGCTGGCTGATCTTGCCCGCACCCAGTCGCTGCTGGAAGAGCGCAAGGACACCATTGGCTATTACCGCATGCTGGCCAACAGCAAGGTCGCCAAGATCAGCGTTGTCGGTGTCGGCATGCGCAGCCACGCGGGCGTTGCTGCCACGATGTTCCGCGCGCTGGCTGATCGCGGGATCAACATTCAGGCGATCACCACCAGCGAAATCAAGGTTTCGGTGCTGATTGACGAAGACGAAACCGAACTGGCCGTCCGCGTCCTGCACACCGCCTATGAAATGGACGGCGAATAAGCTGCCAGTCTGCCTAAGCCCCCCTCCCGCTTGCGGGAGGGGCTGGGGGTGGGCTTGCGGCGGTCGCGTTCAAAACGCCATCTTACCGCAGCAAACCACCCAGCACCCCGCGTGCAAACCGGCCAAACGCCTCGCCGCCAATCGATGTCGCAATCGATCCGGCGATTGCGGTAATTCCCGAAGCCACCGGCGCAGAACGCGTCTTCTTGCCGGTAATCTTCGCCGCGATCACCGCGCCTGCCGAAGTTGCCACAGCACCTGCCGCCGCTTTGCCAGCGCGCTCCCACATCGATGTTGTGCGGCGGGGCGCAGCGCGCTGCTTTTCCTCGCCCTCTTCTTCAACCTGCTGTGCTGCCGCTGCTGCATCGGTCGCCTTTTGCGCCAGGATTTCAGCGGCGGATTCGCGGTTCACCGCTTCATCGTACTTGCCCTCGAACGGGCTGATCGACTGGATGATCGCACGCTCTTTCGGCGTGATCGGCCCAAGGCGCGAACGCGGCGGCGTGATCATCGTGCGCTGCACCACCGATGGCGAACCATCATCATGGAGCGTGGAAACCAGCGCCTCACCCACGCGCAATTCGGTGATCACCGTTTCAACATCCAGTTCCTTGTTGATCCGGAACGTCTCTGCCGCCGCCTTGATCGCGCGCTGGTCACGCGGGGTGAAGGCGCGCAGGGCGTGCTGCACGCGGTTGCCCAATTGGCCTGCGATTTTTTCAGGAATATCAATCGGGTTCTGCGAGATGAAATAGACGCCCACGCCTTTCGAGCGGATCAGGCGCACCACTTGTTCCACTTTGTCCATCAAGGCATCGGGCGCATCTTCGAACAGCAAGTGCGCTTCATCGAAGAAGAACACGAGGCACGGCTTTTCGGGATCGCCCACTTCGGGCAGCGCTTCAAACAGTTCCGAAAGCAGCCACAACAGGAAGGTGGCGTAAAGCTTGGGGCTTTGCATCAGCTTGTCAGCCGCCAGCACGTTGACGATGCCGCGTCCCTGATCGTCGGTCTTGATGAAGTCGTTGATCTCGAACGCGGGCTCGCCAAAAAAGCGGTCCGCGCCTTGGCTTTCGAAAGACAGCAACTGGCGCTGGATCGTGCCCACGCTGGCCTTGGATACGTTGCCATATTTGCCCGATAGCTCGCTGGCGTTTTCCGCGCAGGCCATCAGCACGGCTTGCAGATCGGGCAGATCGATCAGCAGCAGCCCGTTATCATCGGCAAAGCGGAACGCGATGTTCAGCACGCCTTCCTGCGTATCGTTCAGACCCATCAGCCGCGCCAGCAGCAGCGGCCCCATTTCCGAAATCGTCGTGCGGATCGGGTGGCCACTCTCGCCATAGAGATCCCAGAACACCGCCGGATTGTCGGAATAGGCATAATCGGTCATGCCCAGTTCCTTCGCCCGCGATTCGAGGCTGGCGGCGTGTTTGAAAGTCGGGCTGCCCGGCATCGAAATGCCCGAAAGATCGCCTTTCACATCGGCCATGAAAACGGGCACGCCACGGTTGGAAAACTGTTCGGCAATGCCTTGCAATGTCACCGTTTTACCGGTGCCGGTTGCCCCTGCAATCAGCCCGTGGCGGTTGGCACGGCCCAGCCGCAGCACCTGTTTTTCGCCATTTGATGCAAGTCCAAGGTAGATATCGTCCATGCTGCTTGTCCCATCCAGTTGCCCGATGATTACGGCCCGGACGGCGCGGTTGCGAGAGGTTTTTGCATCCATTGCGCAGAACCGCTAGAGCGCGCCCAAGCCTATGACCCTCGCCCCCTTCATCCTCCTCGACGACGCCCGCAGCGAACGCGCCAGCGACGCCCGCCTTTATGAGCAGCCGCTCGAAGTCGTCATCGCGCGCCGACCTGACGAGGTGGAGGCAGCACTCGCGCAAATCGCCGCCACCCCCGGCGATTGGGCGGGCTATCTGGCCTATGAAGCAGGCCTCGCGCTCGAACCGCGCTTGGCTCCGCTGGCCGATCAACGCACCGGCGCGGCTGGCCCGCTGGTGTGGTTTGCCCGCTTCGGCCAGGTCACGCGCATGCCCAGCGCCGAAGTGGAACGCTGGCTGGCCGCGCAGGCCACCGGCCCCGGCAGGCTCGGGCCGATGGGGGCCGCGCTGTCCTGCGG
This sequence comes from Novosphingobium sp. AAP83, assembly GCF_001295795.1. Taxonomy (GTDB): domain Bacteria; phylum Pseudomonadota; class Alphaproteobacteria; order Sphingomonadales; family Sphingomonadaceae; genus Novosphingobium. Next base: position 6,485 of record NZ_LJHY01000049.1, on the reverse strand, counting down.
CGGCTATGCCCACGCCTTCAACCTCGTGCAGGAAGCCATCCGCGCGGGCGACATCTATCAGGCCAATCTCACCTTTCCGCTTTCGGGCACGTGGGACGGCGATCCTTTGGCGATCTATGCCGATGTCCGCCGCGATGCGCGCGCAGGCTATGGCGGGGTGATCTGGGATGGCGCGCACTGGCACCTCTCGTTCTCGCCCGAACTGTTTTTCAAACTGGCAGACGGGCAGGCCCGCGTCCGCCCGATGAAAGGTACCGCCCCGCGCGGCCAGACCCCTGACGAGGACGCGCGCTTCAAGGCCGATCTTTCGGCCAGCGCCAAAGACCGCGCTGAAAACCTGATGATAGTGGATCTCATGCGCAATGATCTCGCGCGCGTATCGCAGGCAGGCTCGGTCAAAGTCGAAGCGCCTTTCGCCATCGAAAGCTATCCCACCGTCCACCAGATGGTCACCACGGTCAACGCGCGCCTCTCTCGCGGCGAGGACGTGCGCAGCCTCCTGCGTGCGATCTTCCCCTGCGGATCAATCACCGGCGCGCCCAAGATTCGTGCGATGGAAGTGATCCATCAGGCCGAACGCGATGCGCGCGGGCTCTATTGCGGATCAATCGGACGGATAGACCCCTCTGGCGATGCCGCGTTCAATGTGGCAATCCGTACCGTGCGCCTCAGCAGCGATCATCCGGGCGCATCGGCCGGTCGCGCAGTCATGGGAGTGGGCTCGGCAGTGGTTGCCGATTCTGTCATGATCGGCGAATGGCGCGAATGTGTAGTGAAGGGGAATTTCTTGCGTTTGACTGCGGGCCATGCCGATCTGATTGAAACAATGGCGTTCGATCCGGCAAAGGGGATCGAACTGCTCGAACTGCATCTGGAACGGATGAAGGCCAGCGCGCTCGCGCTCGGCTTCAGCTTTGATCGCCACGCCATCCGCAACGCCATTCACGCGCTTTGTTTCGATCTTGAAGCGCCGTCCAAAGTGCGACTGGTCGTATCAAAGGGCGGGGCGCACGCGCTCGAATCATCGGCTCTGCCAGCGTCGCTGGAATCGATCACATGCGCGGTCCTGCCGCTGCCCGTGTCAGACGGCGATTGGCGTTTGCGCCACAAGACCACCGACCGCGGCTTTTACGAAGCAGGCCTTGCCGCCGCCAAACAGGCGGGTGCTGGCGAAGCACTGTTCCTGCGCGATGATGGTCTGATCACCGAAGGCACTTTCAGCAACGTCTTCGTCGAACGCGATGGCACATTGCTCACCCCGCGCGCAGACCTTGGCCTGTTGCCCGGTGTGTTGCGCCGCCACCTGATCGATGCAGGCCGCGCGGTTGAGGCAGACCTGACGCTTGATGATCTGGCAGGCGGTTTCCTCGTCGGCAACGCCCTGCGCGGCTTGATCCCGGCAAAGCTGCTGGGCGCCTGACATGCTCTCCAAGGCCCTCGCGCGCATCGCCCCTTCGCGCACCACTGCAATAACAGACCGCGCGATCCAGCTTCGCGCTGAGGGCCGCGATGTCATCTCGCTTTCGGTGGGCGAGCCTGATTTCGCCACGCCGCCCCACGTCATCCAGGCCGCAAAAGACGCGCTCGATGCAGGCGATACAAAATATACCGCCGTCGTCGGCACCGCGCGTTTGCGTGAAGCCGCCGCGCTCCACTTCCAGCGCGATCTCGGAATCGATGTGCCGCCATCGCAAGTGATCGTCAGCGCAGGCGGCAAGCAGGCAATCTTCCACGCGCTGCTGGCAACGCTCGATCCTAGCGACGAAGTCCTGATCCCGTCCCCTTGGTGGGTCAGCTACCCTGAAATCGTGCGCTTTACCGGCGCTGCCGTGGTCGATCTGCCCACTACAGCGGCAGGCGGTTTCCGCATCACACCCGCCCAGCTTGAAGCCGCGATCACGCCTGTCACGCGCTGGCTCCTGCTCAACAGCCCCGGCAATCCCACCGGCGCAACATACCCCGCCGCCGAATTGCGCGCCTTGGGCGAAGTGCTGCGCCGCCACCCGCGCGTGCTGGTGATGAGCGACGATATCTACGCCCCGCTGCGCTATGGCGAGGGTATGCACGCCACGCTCGCGGTCGAATGCCCCGATCTGGCAGACCGCATCCTCACCGTTTCGGGTGTCTCCAAAAGCCACGCGATGACCGGCTTCCGCATCGGCGTTTCGGCAGCCCCCGCATGGCTGATCGGCGCGATGGGCCGGTTGCAATCGCACTCCTCGGGCAATCCCGCCTCGATCAGCCAGGCCGCCGCCGTCGCCGCTTTCACCGGGCCGCAGGAATTCCTGCTCGATTGGCGCGAACGCTTCCGCGCGCGGCGTGATATGGTCGTGGCCGCGATCAACGCGATCCCCGGCCTCAGCACGCCCGTGCCCGATGGCGCGTTCTATTGCATGATCGATGCCGCGCCCTTGATGGACCGCTTCGGGGATGATGAGGCGCTGTGCCTGCACTTGCTCGAAAGCGGCGTCGCGGTCGTCCCCGCCTCGGCATTTGGCGGGCGCGATGGCTTTCGCATCAGTTTTGCGGCAGACGAGGCAAAGATTGAAGAGGCCGTGCGCCGCATCGCCGCCGCTGTTGCCTGAATAATCGGCCCGCTCCGGGCCACTGGAACACATTGCAATGATTGATTTTTCCATCCTGTTCGAAGACGGCGAAGCGCTTGTCATCGACAAGCCTGCGGGCCTTCCGCTTGACCGCCCGCGCGCAGGGGGCGAGGCGTTGGAAGATCATCTTGATGCCATGCGCTTCGGTTTCCAGCGCGAACCGTTCCCGGTCCACCGGCTGGACCGCGATACCTCGGGCTGCCTGCTGCTGGCGCGCAATCCCAAGGCCTTGAAGCGCTTCTCCGCCGCCTTCGAAGCGCGCGAGGTGAGCAAAGTCTACCTCGGTGTGGTCGCCGCCGATGTGAAGGGCGAACAAGGCACCATCGATCTTTCCCTGCTCAAGATCAGCTCGGCTGAAAACGGCTGGCGCATGATCGCAGCCAAAAAGGGCAAGCCCGCCGTCACGCACTGGAAAGTCATGGCGCGCCTGCCCGGCATGACTCTGGTCGAATTCCGCCCCGAAACCGGGCGCACCCACCAGATCCGCATTCACGCCTTGGCAGGCCTTGGCGCGGCGTTGGTCGGCGATCCGATCTATGGCGACGGGCAGGGGGCAGCCCGCACCATGCTCCACGCCGCCGCGCTCACCATCCCGCGCGTTGGTAAAGACCCCATCGTTGCCCACGCACCCTTGCCAATGGACTTTGATGCGATGGGCTTTGATTGGCCTGAACGCCCCGACCTTGAAACAGCAGCTCCTGAAGTAGCAGACACTTTCGACGCATCTGCCGAAGATGACGCCTGACGCGCTCGTCGCCTATGCGCTCACGCTGGTTGAAGAAAGCTTCATCGCGTCTGCGGGGCCGGGCGGGCAGAATGTCAACAAAGTCGCCACCGCCGTGCAAATCCGGCTTGATGTCTATGCATTGCGCCTGCCCCCGCCGGTGTTCCACCGGTTGAAGGAACTGGCGGGCAGCAAATTCACCGCCAAAGGTGAAATCGTGATGACCGCCCGCAGCTATCGCACGCAGGAACAAAACCGCGAAGACGCGCGCAAACGCTTGGGCGAACTGCTGTGCGATGCGATGAACCTGCCCGCCAAACGCGCCAAATCCCGCCTCAACCGCGTCGGCAAAGTCCAGCGTCTAGAAGGCAAAAAAATACGTGGCACGATCAAGGCCGGGCGCGGCAAAGTGCGGCTGGATTAGGTTTTACAACTAATCACAATCCAATGTTCCGTTCGTGTCGAGCGAAGTCGAGACACCGCGCACATGTGTCTCGACTTCGCTCGACACCAACGGGGATCGTGGGATTAGGGACAGGTGGTCAAATCAATCCCCGCCAACGCGTTCGATCTCTGCACCCAGCAATTGCAGCTTTTCTTCAAGCCGCTCATACCCGCGATCAAGGTGGTACAGGCGGTGGACCTGCGTCTCACCCTCGGCCGCAAGGCCTGCGATCACAAGGCTCATCGAAGCGCGCAGATCGGTTGCCATCACTTCGGCCCCGGTCAATTTCTCCACGCCATGAACCACTGCGGTGCGGCCCTTGGTTTCAATCCGCGCGCCCATGCGGTTCAGTTCGGGCACATGCATATAGCGGTTTTCAAAGATCGTCTCGGTAAGCACCGATGATCCCTTGGCCATGCACAGCATCGCCATCAATTGCGCCTGCATATCGGTGGCAAAGCCGGGATAAGGCGCGGTGGAAAGCGTGACCGGCTTGATCGGGCCGTCTGCCGCCACATAGATCCCGCCCGCGCGCGGCTCCACAAACACGCCGGCATCGCGCAGCGCCTGCACCGTGGCTTCCATGTCCTCGATCTTCGCGCCTTTCAGCATCACATCGCCGCCGGTGATTGCTGCGGCACAGGCATAAGACCCCGCCTCGATCCGGTCGGGCATGACCATATAGGTCGCGCCGTGCAGGCGGTCGACCCCGTGGATCGTCAGGTCAGACGTGCCAATGCCCTCGATCTGCCCGCCCATCGCGACCAGCAGGTTGCACAAGTCCACGATTTCCGGCTCACGCGCTGCATTGTGCAGCGTTGATTTGCCCTTGCACAGCACGGCAGTCATCAGCGCATTTTCGGTTGCACCCACCGATACTACCGGGAAGGAGTAGCGCCCGCCGGGAAGCCCGCCATCGGGTGCAATCGCGCGAACATACCCTGCTGCCAGTTCAATCGTCGCGCCCAGTGCTTCGAGAACCTTGAGGTGCAAATCAATCGGGCGGTTGCCAATCGCGCAGCCGCCGGGCAGCGAAACCGTCGCTTCGCCCGCGCGCGCCAGCATCGGCCCCAGCACAAGGATTGAAGCGCGCATCTTGCGCACCAGATCATAAGGCGCGACCGTTGAAGTCAGCCGCGTTGCCTGCAACGTCATCACCCGCCCGAAATCTTCGGGCCGCGCTCCGGCAATTGATGTGGAGATGCCAAACTGGTTGAGCAGATGCTGAAACCCGTCAATATCCGCCAAACGCGGCAGATTGCGCAATGTCAGCGGCTCGTCGGTCAGCAATGCACAGGGGAGCAGGGTGAGAGCGGAATTCTTCGCGCCGGAAACCGGAAGCGTGCCCGAAAGGCGCTTTCCGCCGCGGATTATGATTTTGTCCATATTTTTTCATTTAACCAGTTTGTATTGAGGCGCAAGTATACCGGTCGGGGTTCCTTACCTGTTGGCCCTACCTGCTGGTCATGCCGGACAGATTGGAACGAGACGCTGGCGCATTGACGATTGCTTTACGTATTAACCCTAATAAATCACTGCAAAGATCACAGCATTGCCTTAACCATTTGGCCAAAAGGGAAACGATGACCGACACTTCTCAGCGCAAGCCCATCCGCAAAGCCGTCTTCCCCGTTGCGGGCCTTGGTACGCGGTTCCTGCCGGCCACCAAAGCTATCCCCAAGGAAATGTTGCCGATCATCGATCGCCCGCTGATTCAATACGCGGTGGACGAAGCGCGCGAAGCCGGGATCGAACAGCTCATTTTCGTAACCGGTCGCGGCAAAACCGCCATCGTCGAACATTTCGATACCGCATACGAACTCGAACACACGATGAGCAGCCGTGGCAAAGACCTCTCGGTGCTCGATGATACGCGGATCAAGCCGGGCAATCTGGTCACCGTTCGCCAGCAAGTGCCGATGGGCCTTGGCCACGCCATCTGGTGCGCGCGCGAGATTGTCGGCGATGAACCTTTCGCGATCTTCCTGCCCGATGAAATGATGGTCGGCAGCCCCGGTTGCATGAAGCAAATGGTTGATGCTTATAACGAATTGGGCGGAAACCTGATTTCGGTGCTCGAAGTGCCCGAAGAAGAAGTCTCCAGCTACGGCGTGATCGCGCCCGGCGCGCGCATTTCCGATAGCCTCACCGAAGTCACCGGTCTGGTGGAAAAGCCCAAGCGTGAAGAAGCCCCGTCGAACCTGATCATTTCGGGTCGCTACATCCTTCAGCCCGAAGTGATGCGCCTGCTCGAAGGGCAGGAAAAGGGCGCTGGCGGTGAAATCCAGTTGACCGACGCCATGGCCCGCATGATCGGAAACCAGCCGTTCCATTCGGTCAAGTTTGCCGGGCGCCGCTTCGATTGCGGCAGCAAGGCCGGCTTTGTCGAAGCCACGATCACTCTTGCGCTCGAACGCGCCGATCTGGCCGACGATGTGCGCGCCATCATGCAACGCCTGCTCGCCTGATCACCCAAAATCTTTTGCAAAGGCCGCTCCGCCATGGGCGTGGGCGGCCTTTGTTGTCTAAAACTTGCAAAGCTGCGCTTTGCACCTTTGCAAGTTTACCGTGGACAGCGCCGCCAAACCTTGCCACCGGCAAGGCGTCAAAGGATGTGCCGCATCCACAGCAAGCCTAAGTCAGGAGCAAATGCCATGAAAGCCCTGGTCTGCGTGAAGCGCGTGATCGATTATAACGTGAAGCCGCGAGT
>NZ_LJHY01000048.1 GCF_001295795.1 Novosphingobium sp. AAP83 | reverse complement strand
TCGGTCTCCATCAATGAATCACCATCGACGCCGAAACTCCATCAGTTTTTGCGGGTCTCCAGCTTCAACGCTCCGTATTAGAAATTCACCACATCAAACGGAGTTTAGAGGTGTACGTTTTTACGGTTAAGTCCATCCTTTGAAAGATGCTGCCATCGGTGCAACGCCCTATGCCTTCGACGGCCAGCCGCCCGAGGAACAGGATTGCGTAGTAGACAAGCCCCGGTTCGAAAATGACCGCGTCTATATCAATGGCAATGACGGCATAGGCCAATACTTCGATGCTGTTCCGCCTGTCGCTTGGGATTTCCAAATCGGTGGATGTCAGCCTGCGCAAAAGTGATTGAAAGACCGCAAGGGCCGCACGCTAAGCTGGGATGACATCCGCCATTACCAGCGCATCATCAAGATACTGAGCGAAACAGACCGCATCATGCAGGAAATCGAATTGCCGCTGAATTGACCGAAATAAGTATTGGTAGCTGAAAATCGCGAATCACTTTTGCAGGCAGCCAAAGGCGCTGAAAGAGGGCAAGATCATGTGCACTTGCAAAGAGCGCATTTTATTAGACAATTTATGCAAAACCGAGCTTTGGAAAAACCCTTTTTACACCCCTGAATGCAAAGAACGCAACTAATGAAGCGTTAATTGCATTCACTGTTTGGAGAAAGACGCGCCCGTTAACCTTTCCGAACCCAGTCAGTGTTTCTAATGTGTTCCTGTCCATTTGAACGCAGGAGCATACATGAATACTGCAAGTCCCCATCCCGAACCGCTGGCATTCAGCATCGCAGACGCCGTTCGCGTCTCATCTATCGGTCGCACGCGCATCTATGCCCTGATTAATGAGGGCCGTTTGGAAGCGCGCAAAATTGGTAAGCGGACTTTGTCCCTGCTGCCAGCCTGCGCCGCCTCATCGAAGGGGCGAATAATGCGTAGCACATAAACGAAACCCCGACCACAGGGCCGGGGAATCGCGCGACTTACTTTGGTCGGTTCATCGCGTGACTTTCCTAACCCTGTCCGTCGCTGTTCGCAATTGTTCATTGCGACCGATCTGCCCCGGCTTTCGGGAACGGACGGACGCGCCTGCCAAAGAGGCAAGCTGTTATGGAAATTCAATCAATACCCAAGAAATGCGAAACCCCGCCGGTTCAGGGCGGGGCAACGCGCGATCAACATGCCCGTTGGTCGCATGGCTTTAATAGCCTTGACGCCCTTCGCACGCAAACCCTGATCCTTGCGCATTCCGTGCGGCCCGAATGGGCGGCGATGATTGCAGCACTCGCTTTCGGGGGGGGGGGGGGGGG
>NZ_LJHY01000047.1 GCF_001295795.1 Novosphingobium sp. AAP83 | reverse complement strand
GCCGTCTGGGCGTGTTTGACAAAATCTTTGCAGCTTTGGCGGCCAAAGCCGGAAAGTAGGACCAGTTAATGATCGACGCCACTCACCTGAAAGAGCACCGAACAGCAGCCAGTCTGCTCAAAAAGGGGCTCAGCGGGCCAATGATCCCCCAGATCATCGGCTGACCCCGCTTCGCTCCCCGTCGTATCAGGCGCACAAAAGGCGGGCTGAACTCCAAACTGCACGCTGTTTGTGACGGACATGGCCGGCCGCTGATCATGCTACTCAGCGAAGGCCAGATGAGCGATTTCAAGGGCGCTGCGCTCATGATCGGCGCTTTCCCAAAGGCACAAACCCTGCTCGGCGATAAAGGCTATGACGCAGACTGGTTTCGCAATGCCCTGGCCGAGCGCAAGATCGCAGCCTGCATCCCGTCAAAGGCCAATCGCAAGGTCCAAATCCCTCACGACAAAGTCCTCTATCGCCGTCGGCACAAAATCGAGAACATGTTCGGCAAACTCAAGGACTGGCGGCGCATCCACACCCGCTACGACCGCTGCGCCCATACCTTCATGTGCGCCATCTGCATCGCCGCAACTGTCATCTTCTGGCTCAATCAATGAGATGGGGTGGTTGCCGCCCTCCCGAACGGTATCGCAATGTGCCAAAAAAGTGGTGTTGAAGGCCACTTAGCGGAAAGGACGGTAACCATGCAGAAAGATACGATGATCGGCGTAGATCTGGCAAAGGCTGTTTTTCAGGTGCACGGCGCATCGATGACGGGGGAACCAAGGTTTCGCAAGAAGCTGTCTCGCCAAAGCTTCCCAAAGTTCATGGCCGAGCAGCCACCGGCGCTAGTTGTGATGGAGGCCTGTGCTGGTGGCGATCGCCCTGGCCAACAAGATGGCCCGTACAATCTGGGCAATGCTGATGAAGAAGGAGGATTATCGAGTTTCGGCACAGGTAGGAGTTGCATAGACATTATGCCGCAAATTCTACCTGAGGCCGGATAACGGGAGTGTAAGAAGGCGATGACCCGAATGGGCAAAACGATCGAACAGATCTGGATCAGAAAAACCAGTTCAGGACTCAGAGCGTTACAGCTCGCCAATGAGATTTGGATCTGAACCGCGGATCACCATACCGGCTAGCGGCTTCTGAAGGCCGCATGCAAAGGCCTTACAGAAGAACGCACTCGATCACTATGCCACACGGTCAGAAACCTCTTGCATCACAGGCGGCAACCACAAAAGCGCGTTTAGCGGCAGCATTGCCACACTTGGGGTGGGCGATCTCAAAACGCTTTCGCTGGTTGAGCCGGGCGATCAGGTCCGCCTAGACAACAGCAATTTTCTGGCGGCACAAACCTACCATCGCCATCAGGTGCCCGATGCCAGTTATAAAGTTTGGGACCAGTTCCGCGATAGCCAGGGCAAAGCGATCTATCCGCAACGCAAGATCAACCTTGGCCCGATGTTCGCGATGGGTGCGGCAGGCACGGTCCCCAGTGGCAAGTTCAATGGCAAAGTGATTGTGGTAGAATCGCTGCTCGACCGCGAGGCGTTCCCTTGGCAGGCCGATTGGCATCGCCAACGCTTCGATGAAAATCTGGGTAAGGATGGCACTAATCGCTACCGCATATGGTTTACCGAAAACGCGCTTCACGGCAGTGGCGAAGATGTAAATGCGCTAACGCGGGTGATCGATTACAATGCAGTGCTGCAACAAGCGTTGCGCGATGTCAGCGCTTGGGTAGAAAAGGGCATCGCACCACCCTCCACCACAAGCTATTCCATAAGCAATGGCCAAGTGACCGTTGCCGCCTCTGCCGCGAAACGCGGAGGCGTTCAACCCGTCGTGATGCTCAGCGCAAATGGCAGCCAGCGTGCTGAAGTGAAAGCTGGGCAAAAAGTGGACTTCGCTGCCGTTATTGAGGTTCCGAAAAGAGCAGGCAAGGTTGTTGCGGCGCAATGGGATTTCGATGGCAATGGTTCGTTCCCGGTGTCAGCCTCGATCACCACGCCGACAGGTCGAGCAAAGCTGCAACAGAGCCACACTTTTGAAAAGCCGGGCACCTACTTCGTCACGATCAAGGCGTTTTCGCAGCGGCAGGGTGATCCCAAAACCCCTTACGCCCGCATTCCCAATCTGGCCCGCGTAAGGGTTGTCGTCCGATAAGATTGCAATACGGGGTTGGAGACACTGAGATGAGCCGCCGAAATATGCTGCGCTATGGTGTCGCCGCCGTGGCGATTGCACTTGCCAGCCCTGCCCTCGCCCAGGCCGACCCAGTTGCCGAAGGATTTCGCGATCCGCCACTATCCGCACGCCCGCGCGTGTGGTGGCACTGGATGAATGGCAACATCAGCGAAGAAGGGATCGCCAAGGATCTGGCGTGGATGAAGCGGATCGGGATTGGCAGCGTTCAAAACTTCGACGCAGATCTTTCCACGCCGCAGATCGTCGATAAGCGCCTGATTTACATGTAGCCCGAATGGAAAAGCGCGTTTAAATTCGCCGTGAGCGAAGCTGACCGGTTGGGTCTTGAATTGTCTGTCGCTTCGTCGCCCGGATTTTCGGAAACGGGCGGGCCTTGGGTAAAGCCTGAAGACGGCCTGAAGAAGATTGTCTGGAGTACGACAGTAGTGGATGGCGGCAAGCACTTTTCGGGCGTGTTACCCCCGCCGCCAGTTGTCATCGGACCGTTTCAGACCGCTATCAATCGCGATTCTATTGGTAAAGTTGCGGTCGATACGCCATTCTATCGGGACATCGCATTAGTGGCTTACCCGATCGCGGAAAGCGCGATGATGCTGGCAACTGTCAAAAACGCCCTCGGCGCAACGATTGACGTTGCAAGCTTGCTAGATGGCGACCTAGAGACGGGCATCTCTTTACCGGTTGGCGCTGCTGGCGCACCGGTTACTGTCGTCTTCGATTATGCCAAGCCGCAAAGCCTCCAATCGGCCACTCTGTTCATCCCCGGCGCTAAGTCGATCTTCGGTAACGCCGCCATCGCTCCGCAATTGGAGGCGAGCACCGACGGCCAGACATGGCGCAAAATTGCAGACTTCACGCTCTCGCCCGTTCCAACCACGATCAGCTTTGCACCTGTAACAGCAACGCAGTTCCGCGTCATACTGTTGCCAACCCCGCCGGAACCTCCTCGCTGGACAGGCGCCCCGGGAACAATTGCACGTGGTTCGGCCACGGCAAGTGGCCCTGCCAAGGCTGCAGCAACAGCCAGCGCCAAGCCGTTTCGGATCAATGATCTGCGTTTGAGCAGTCTGCCAAAAGTCGATCATTTTGAATTCAAGGCAGGCTTTGCAATCGCAGCGGATTACTACGCGCTTGGCAACCTGACGCCTGAGGAAAAGGGGATCGATCCAGCAAAGGTCATCAACCTCACCGGGCAGCTTCAGCCCAATGGCAAGCTGGATTGGCTACCGCCTGCGGGCAAATGGCAAATTCTGCGATTGGGGTCGTCTCTGCTGGGGACCACCAATCACCCCGCGCCAAAAGAAGCGACGGGGCTTGAAGTGGATAAATTTGATGGTGCTGCGGTGCGGCGCTATCTGGACCATTACCTTGGCATGTACCGCGATACGGCTTTGCCCAGTCTTTTCGGCAAGCGCGGCTTACGCGGCATTCTGACCGACAGCATTGAAGTCGGAGCGGCTAATTGGACGCCGCGCATGTTTGAGCAGTTCGAGCGTTTGCGTGGCTATGACGCCAAACCATGGCTCCCTGCTTTGGCGGGCGTTGTCATCGGTTCTCGCACGCAGAGCGACCAGTTCCTTTACGATTATCGCCGAACGCTGGCCGATCTGTTGGCGACGGAACATTATGGGACAATCGCCAGTGTTGCCCACGCCAACGGATTGAAGGTCTATGGCGAGGCGCTGGAGGACCACCGCCCCTCGCTTGGCGATGATATGGCCATGCGCCGTTACGCCGATGTGCCAATGGCCGCGTTGTGGGCGTATGGGCCGCAGGAAGGCCCGCGCACGACGTATCTGGCAGACATGAAGGGCGCCTCATCGGTTGCCCATATTTATGGCCAGAACATTGCCGGGGCCGAGTCTCTGACGGCGGCGATGCAACCTTACGTATATTCACCCGCAAACTTGCGCCCGATCATTGATCTGGAGTTTGCTTATGGAATCAATCTTCCGATCATTCACACGTCAGTGCATCAGCCTCTTGATTCGAAGTTTCCAGGGTTGTCGTTTTTCTTCTTCGGCCAATACTTCAATCGACATGAAAGCTGGGCTGAAATGGCCAAGCCTTGGGTCGATTACATGGCGCGCAACGCGTTTATGTTGCAGCAGGGGTGCAACGCGGCCGATGTTGCCTATTTCTATGGCGAAGAAGCCCCCCTCACCAGCCTTTACGGTGACAAGCTGGTTGCCGACGCGCCAACAAACAACGCCTTTGATTTCATCAATGCCGATGCGCTGATGAACGTCGTCTCGAACGATGGCAGCGATCTGGTGACACCAGGCGGTGCGCGCTATCGCGCGCTCTATCTCGGCGGATCATCGCAGCGGATGACGCTTAAGATGTTGCAGCGGATCGCAGAACTTGCCGATCAGGGTGCAACCATCGTTGGGCTTGCGCCAAACGCCACCCCTTCACTTGCCGACGCTCCTGATGAATATCGCAATCTGATTCAGCGATTGTAGGCTGGCGGCCCTGTTACCCAGGTTGGCAAGGGACAAGTTATCCCCAGCCAGAATATCGATGCAGCGCTTGCCCAAATCGCCGTAACGCCTGATTTCCATTTTGCGGGCGGACAAAACGACAGCAAGCTGCCCTTCGTCCACCGCCAACTGCCCGACGGCCATAGCTATTTCGTCGTCAATCGCGCGAACAGGCCAGAAGCAGTTGAAGCACATTTCAGGGTAACAGGTAAAGTTCCTGAATTGTGGCACGCAGACACCGGCACCGCTGAACCGGTCAGTTACCGGATCATGGATGATGAAACGATCGTGCCACTGGTCTTAGCTAAGGATCAATCGGTCCACGTTGTTTTCCGCAAAGACGCAACACTTCAGGCCATGAAAGTCCCGGCCCGTTCGTTTGAGACAATCAAGCAACTGGATGGTGCGTGGACAGTCAGCTTTCCACCGGAGCGTGGTGCGCCTTCATCTGCAATAATGCAGCAGCTACAACCACTGAATGAAAGCGCCGATAGCGGGATCAAACACTTTTCAGGCATCGCCACATACACCAAAGGCTTTACGCCACCGCGTCGATGCAGAAAAGGTCAGCCGCTGTGGCTTGATCTTGGCGACGTGCGGGAGTTGGCTGATGTCTCCGTTAACGGCCAGACTGCAGGTAGCGCATGGCACGCGCCATTCCGCGTTGATGTTGGCCCCTATCTGCGCAAAGGGCGAAACGTCCTGTCAATCAAGGTTGCCAATCTGTGGGTAAACAGGCTTATCGGCGATGCCCAACCTGGCACAAAGAAGATTACATTCACATCAATGCCAACTTACCGCGCCGATGCCAAACTGCTGCCGTCCGGCTTGATTGGGCCGGTAAAGCTTCAGACCGAAACACAGACTCTGCGTAAGTGATACTTGACAATGACACCTAGCATGACGGTTGCGCGTTGATTGAAAATCTCAATCAACAGATCTCCATGGTAAGGGGGCTGCGGATGAGAGGTGCATCGATCAAAACGTCACGATTAGACCTGCAGCATACCAGTCATCCAGTTGTGTGCAGTCGTGCCTTTTAAAAATCTTGCCTTGCGTTAGTTGACACATTTAAATCATTCGCCTTATTTAAGACGGATGGAAACGGCTGCCGTTAAAACAAAGCGAAAACGGGATGATCCACGCCGTGAAGCCACGCGGGCGGCGTTGATAGAGGCTGCTGAGCGCCTGTTTGCCGAGAACGGTGCCGATGCTGTCTCCACTCGCCAGATCGGCGCTGCCATAGGCGCGTTCAATACCAACGTGGTCGCCTACCATTTTGGTGGCAAGCTCGGCCTTATCGATGCGGTCTTTCGTCATCGCCTTCCAGACATCGATCGCCGCAGGGGTGAACTTCTGGTCAAAGCGGATCAAGCAGGCAACGGCGAAAACCTTACCGTCTTAGTGCAAGCATTCGCGCTGCCGTTGTTCGAACAAACCGATGCTTCCGGGCGGCACAGCTATGCAAGGTTCCTGATCGGGCTGGAGCGCTCAGGCCTCTTAAAAGCACGGGCGTTGGTGGCCAATGACTTTCCGGAAACAGACCGACTGACCGCCCGCATGGCAGCGCTGTTACCCCGTGAGGTCACTGACACCGCGAATTACCGGGTGCGCCTGATCTTCGCTATGTTAGGCGCGGCATTGCAGATCATCGATCAAGACCAGAACTTGTCTTTCGAAGCGGCTAGGCAGCAATTCGACAACGCCATCGCAATGGCAGTAGCCGCTTACGGCGCGATACCTGCATCTCAAGGAACCTCACGATGAAGTTTCGCCTTAACCTTGTTTGCGCTGCCTTGTCCTTGTTTCCGGCAGTTCAAGCTTTTGCCCAAGACCGCAGCGTCCTGCCGATGGTTCCGGCGCCATTCGCCGGAACCATGGCAGAGAACGTTCTCGATTCAACGCCTTCACCTCAGCCACCATTGCGCGCACCGCAAGGCACACCCAATGTTCTGTTGTTCATGTCTGACGACGTCGGCTTCTCAATGTCTAGCGCTTTCGGCGGTCCGGTGCCGACGCCCAACATGGAGCAACTCGCCGCGCAGGGGCAGCGCTACAACCGCTTCCACACCACCGGCATCTGCTCACCCAGTCGCGCGGCATTGCTGACCGGGCGCAACCATCACAATGCCGGGGTTGGGTACCTCTCAGACCTGCCAGCACCTTATCCCGGATATGGCGGAAAGATCCTCCCGGAAACGGCCACCATCGCGCAGGTGCTTCGGCTAAACGGCTACAACACAGCGATGTTCGGCAAGCATCACAACGTGCCGGGCAATGAACGCAGCGACGCCGGGCCGTTTGATGCCTGGCCGACGGGCTTGGGCTTTGAATACTTTTTCGGTTTTCCGAGCGGCGATACTGATCAGTTTTCGCCCGCTGTCTATCGCGGCACCTCACGGGTCGATCCCAATGAAGGGGCGGGAAAGCTGCTGGATCAGCGACTCGCCGAAGATGCTATCCGTTGGGTCCATAACCAGAAGGCGGCGGCACCGGACAAACCATTTCTGATCTATCTCGCCCCCGGGTCAACCCATGCACCCCATCAGGCTCCCCCAGAATACATCGCTCGGTTCAAGGGTAAGTTCGACCGAGGCTGGGACAAGCTGCGTGAAGAGACCTGGAAGCGTCAATTGGCTCAGGGCATCATTCCCAAGGGCACCCGCCTGACACCGCGCCCTGCCGAAATTCCGGCGTGGGATTCACTCAATCCCGCACAGAAGGCCTTTGCCATTGGCACGATGGAAGTCGCCGCCGCTCAACTTGCCTTTCAGGACGAGCAACTGGGCAAGGTGCTTAACGAACTTCGCCGCATGGGCCAACTCGACAATACGCTCGTCGCGGTGATCAATGGTGATAACGGTGCCAGCGGTGAGGCTGGCCCACCCGGAACGATCAACGAGCTTCGGGGTATGCGCAAGCCTCAGGAGAGCGAGGCGTGGATCCAGGCCAACACCGGGCGGCTGGGCGGTCCGATGACCTACGAGAGCTATCCGGTCGGCTGGGCTTGGGCGATGAACACGCCGCTGCGCTGGGTAAAGCAATATGCCTCCATGCTGGGCGGAGTGCGCAATGGCATGATCCTGTCGTGGCATGGCCACGTGGCTAAGCCCGGCGCTGTCTGTGGTCAGTTTAGCCACCTGATTGACATTGCCCCAACCGTTCTGGATGCGGCACAACTTCCCGCACCCAAGGCCGTTCTTGGCACCGTGCAAAAGCCGATGGACGGCGAAAGTCTGCTGCCCAGCATGACTGTTTGCAATGTTGGCAAGCCGCGTACCCAGTATTTCGAGATCGGTGGCAAGGTGGGTCTCTATCACGATGGCTGGTTTCTTGGCGGTGAGGATGGACGCCCTCCGTGGGATGATATTGGTCCCGGAGGCAGTCGGCCCAAGTTTGATTGGACGCTCTACGATCTGTCAAAAGACTTTTCGCAAAGCACCGATCTTGCGGCGCGGCACCCTGCAAAGTTGCAGGAAATGAAAGCGTTGTGGCAGCAGGTTGCAAGGGCAAACAACGTGTTCCCGCTTGAGCACCGCTTTGCTGCAGGACGTGTCACTCCGGCGATGATGCGCGGTTCGGGCCGGAAGCACTTCGATTTCTGGGGCAAGGATGTCAGCCTGCCGGCGATGTCCGAACCAATGCTGATCGGACGTTCGTTCACGCTGAATGCCGATCTGGTGCTGGACAAGACCGATAGTTCGGGTGCGATCATAGCACTAGGAAGCCGGTTCGGCGGCTGGAGCTTTTACCTCGACAAGGGGCGCCCGGCCTTCACATTCGCCATCTCGACTGATCCGGCCGAGATCACTCAGGTGCGCGCCAAAATGGCGCTGCCGCAGGGGACGAGCAACGTGAAGCTGCGCTTCGCCTCACTGGGCCTTGGGAAGGGTGCTGAAGTCGTGATCTCGTCCGGCAGTGAAGAGCTTGCGAGGGCAAAATTGCCCAGCGCAATCCTGATGCCTGCCGGCGGCGGCGAAACGCTCGATGTCGGGCGCGACATCGGGGTTCCTGTGATCGATTACGCCACTCCGCACGGGGCCATCGAAGGTGATGTATCCCATGTAACGGTCGATTTTGACTGAGGGCATGATCCCTTTGGTCGGCGGGGTCTTCTCCATAGGACCGGACGTGCTCTATCCTGAAAAGGCCCCGGTGCGGCAAGTTTCGGTTGGCCCTTTCTGGCTCGATGAAACGCCTGTCACCAATGCTGAATTTGCCCTCTTCCTCGGCCGAACCGGACATATCACGGACGCCGAGCTTACTCCCGACCCTCGCCAGTATCCGGGCATGCTGCCGGAATTGGCGATTCCAGGTTCGCTGGTGTTCGAGCCGCTCTCAAGACCTCTGAACGGCGGTGACAAAACCGGCCAGCGGTAAAGTTGCTCTTTTAGATGTTTGGTCCCGGGGATTGATGGTGCATTATCCATGCATGAATGGAAGGATGCGCTATCGGAGACCGCTTCAGCAACACCGCAACCCGCTACGGCTGTTAACTGACCGCCCGCATTGTTCTGTGCGTCGCTTGGCAGGCCGAGCGAGGCACTTTCAAACAAAGGAAATTATGAGCAACCTGTGGAACAGAATGGCCCTAGCCTTTCCAAATCGTTCCCCTTCCGTTTACAAGGGGCATGGGAAGCAAACGGCTAGACGACATTGCAGCTTACCGGCGGCACGGTTACCGCTTGCAGGTTCAATGTACCAATAGTGGGCATTCTACCATCCATGATCCTGAGACGCCGATAAAGCTCTGCCATCAGCGTGGCTCGTCGCGTTCAATGCCGCAACTCGAACAACGCTTTCGCTGCAAAGAATGCGGAAACCGTAACGTGAGGTGTGGTCCAGTCTCGGGATTAGGTGACCGCTAGCGTTCAGGGCCAGCCGTCCTAAGCCACGACCTCTTTAAGAGTATTTTTAAGGGCATTTCCCAAAACCCTTTTAATTTTTAAATTAAATCAAGGGTATGTGGCGGAGCGGGAGTCCGTAGAGCCGATAGATCAAATTATTGATATTAAGTGATATATTATTAACAAAACCGACCAGATGCCCCCTCTGGTGCCCCCAAATTTGGAGCACAAAGAAAATGAAAAATTCTGTCAATCTTTGCGCTTAGCTTACTGGCAGCATCAAGAAGCGCAGCCCACTCAAGTTAAGTTTCATTCGCTGAGCAGACCTTGCCGCATGGATGCCTGAGATTGCGGACGCCGCGTAATTGACACAGCCACTCTCATAGATGTTACGAAGTCGCATGGGCAAGGCAGTTCGAAGGCGACGTGCTGGGCAGCGCTTGGCAACGAGCGCCTTGCCCTGGTCAGAGTGCTGTCACAAATTGCCACGCTGTACATCGCTGAGGACATTGATGGGCTTGGCCGAGCAGCGGCCATGGCGGCAATTGATGCTCAAGCTATGCAGGGGCGGCGCATCATTCGCGGTCCGCCGCCGAGCGAATACAGAGAGACCGGGAGTATGTGGAGCCGAAAACGGTGATCACAAAGGACCCACATCGAAGTATGTTCGTCGTTGTATAACAGAAACATAGTCTACGTGGTTTACCGCGAAGGCCAACACAAAGGCCCGCAACATTCAAATAACGTATTGGCTCGATGCCTTATTAGGGACTCAAATCTTCAGAAATTCGCGGATTTCTGCCATTCTCTCCCGCGAACAAAAAGGGGAAATCGGCACTTCAATAGGCCGGTTAAAAAGCCCGCAGAGATTCGTTCACGGATCGTTCCACGCAGTTGGATTGACGATCACGGCGTCGAGCAGCCGGGTGATGTTGCGTGTGGTCCAGCTAGGCAAGGCGGGCTGCCTGCACATCCGCATTGATCATGGCGACCATGCCGTCCTCGCTTTGAACCGGAAGTTCCACTGCCAGACCTACGGACTGCCAGCAGCCGTCAGTCACAGGCCCACGGCCTTGGGGGCGCCAAACTGGGAGGAAAATCCGATCATACAGTTCTTACCGATCGAGAAGTCAAAATCCGCCGCTCTGGCAGGCTGCCTTTCAATTGCCGGCCCACGCAGGCTTGGGAAGGTTTGGACAGCGCGGTGAACGGACCAACCCTGGAACGGTAACCGCATCTGCGTCCTGACCAATAACTCGAATTACCCCAACTGAGATACGCTGCCGAAAAGCGGGGTGCAGAAAGTCTGGCAGATCATCTGAGCCGACATGCATGTCGCCTGATCACACAACCTTCAGTGCGGCGATTGGGTGAAGTCAAAACCCGGCATTAGGTATGGTCAACTAGCCTGCCTCTAGACATGATGTACGATAAGGCACTTGTAGGTCAATTCATTGAACCGCGGTTCTGAAGGGGGAATAAAGCGCATGGAGCATTGCTCCGTTCTAGCAGTTCAGCCCCAGCGGCAAAGTTAATTGGCGGCCGAATTGAAAATGACCCTAGGACAAACGCCGTCATCCGAATTGTCAGCGTGAGGAAAGCAGTCCGCGAAACGCTTCATCTCTGTTTGTAACATGAAGTCCGCTGGGAGCATAGCGCGATGCAATCCGACGCCTTTCCGAGAGAGATCATGACACACGGCGCCATCGCCTCTTATGAAAATCCGGCACGACAGGCTATTATCAGCGGATGGTCTGAGACGAGCAAATCGGGGCGGTCGCGCGCGGTCAGCAGGCCCAGTGTCCGGCGGAAATCATAATCGGCCAGCGGTACGGCGACGATGCCTGTGCCCACCAGTGATTGCGGCGCGGTGGTCACACCCATCCCGGCGCGCACCATTGCAAGGCAGCGGTCATCGTTGGCCAAGCGCAGGAAGAACGGCGGGCGCACGCCGCGCTGGGTGAACCAGCGGCTCGTCTCGGACAGAATTTCACAACTGCGACGCGCGATCATGGTTTCGGATGCGACATCGCGTGCATTGATGGAGGCGGCGTTGGCCAAGGCGTGGCCTTCGGGCAGGAGCAGGCGATAGCCCTCCTCCAATAGCGTAACTGACGGGCGGTTGGCATCTTCGAGGCGCAGCAGGGTGATGATCGCATCGATCTGCCCCTCCCCCAGCTTGCGGCGCAGTTCGGCATCGGTGCCTTCGGACAGGGTCATCGGCTGTATCTGGCTTAACGCCCGGGCGATCAATGCCAAGCTGGTGGTGGCGATAGACGGGATCACGCCGAGGCGCAAAGGGCTAAGCGGCGCTGGTGCGTCATTGAATGCGGCTTCGGCAGCGCGGAATTCGCGCTCGATCGCGCGGGCATGGGCGACGAGCTTTGCGCCCGCTTCGGTGAGGCGCACTTGCCGCCTTTCGCGCTGGAACAGCAGCGTTCCGGCCATACGCTCAAGCTCGGCAATGGCGGCGGACAAGGTGGGCTGCGCCACGCCAAGACGCTCAGCCGCGCGGGTGAAGTTGCCCGTCTCAACAAGCGCGAGGAATTGGCGGAGGTGAGTCCGTTTTATCATAGGGAAATTCTATACTCATACCTGCAATAAATCAATTTTGAGGGCAGAATCACTGATGATACCCCTTGTGCCCAAGAACAACGAGAGGATGCAGCGATGAGCGCCCCTGTCCTAGCAAGTGCTTTGGATACCAGTAGCCCCGAGGCGATGGCCCGCGCCGCGCACAATCGCGCTTTGGCCGCAGACTTGCGCGCCCGCGTGGCCAAAGCGGCCTTGGGCGGCGACGAGCGCAGCCGCGACCGCCATGTTGCGCGTGGGAAATTGCTGCCGCGTGATCGGGTAGAGCGCTTGCTCGATCCGGGCTCGCCGTTCCTTGAGGTCGGCCAACTCGCCGCCAATGGCCTTTATGGCGATGAAGTGCCGGGCGCGGGGATCATCACCGGGGTGGGCCGCGTATCGGGCCGCCAGTGCATGATCTTTGCCAATGACGCGACGGTCAAAGGCGGCACCTACTTCCCGATGACGGTGAAGAAGCATTTGCGCGCGCAGGAAATTGCGCAGGAGAACCGCCTGCCTTGCGTCTATCTGGTCGATAGCGGCGGGGCCAACTTGCCCAATCAGGCCGAAGTGTTCCCGGATCGCGATCACTTCGGGCGGTTCTTCTATAATCAGGCGAACATGAGCGCGCTGGGCATTCCGCAGATTGCCAGCGTGATGGGCAGTTGCACCGCAGGCGGCGCTTATGTGCCTGCCATGTCGGATGAATCGGTGATCGTGCGCGAACAGGGCACGATCTTTCTGGCAGGCCCGCCGCTGGTGAAGGCTGCAACCGGCGAAGAGATTACCGCCGAGGCGCTGGGCGGCGG
>NZ_LJHY01000046.1 GCF_001295795.1 Novosphingobium sp. AAP83 | reverse complement strand
CGCGAAACAAAAGCCGAAATCGCATCATGACACTTGACCCAACAGACAGTCGCTCCCGCTCATCCTGCGCTTATCGAAGGGGGAGGGGGTTGGGGGTGGGCAGAGCGCAGACCTTCGTCTAGTCTGCCACGCATGAAGCGCTTGATACCCCTTGCATTGCTAGCCCTAACTGCTCCTGCCCTCGCGCAACCTGCGCCAGAGGCCGCTCAGGGCCGCCCCCAGCGTGCCTATGCCAATCCCAGCGCACTGATCGCCGCAGACATTGCGATTGCCCGCCTTGCGCGTGAGAAAGGCCATTGGGCAGCATTCCGCGAGACCGCTGATGAGGCAGCGGAACTGCTGGAGAGCGGGCGGGTGCTTGCAAAAACAGCTTTGAAGGATCGCAAAGACCCCGCCAAGGCCGATCAATGGGCACCGCGTTCTGCGTGGATCAGTTGCGATGGTTCAGCCGGATTGACCTTTGGCGGTTGGCAAAACCCGAACGGCGGCAATGGCGAATATATCAGCGTCTGGCAGCGCCAGATCAAAGGCAAAGTCGATTGGAAATGGGTGCTGCGTGACGGGCAGGCCCTGTCCGCGCCTTTGCGCGATCTTGATTGGGCCGAGGGCAAAGTGGCAGATTGCCGAGTGCGCAAGCCAACCGAAGGCGCAGCAGCGCCCGCCACTGGCAAACGCAAACCCGAAAAGCAAAGCAAGGTGCCGCCAATCCTCCCGTTGGCCGGCCCCATTCCGCCAAGCGATGCGCCGACAGGTGCCGATAGCAAGGACGGCCAATCGCACGATGGCACATTGGCTTGGCGATCAACCGTGATGCCTGATGGCAGCCGGCGCTTTGCCGCGTGGATGTGGAAAGACGGCGCGATGCAAGAAGTTGTCTTGCGCAATTTCAAGGCGGATGGAGCTTAATCGCAATGTGGCAATTGTTCGTCTCGGCCTTCGTCACGCTGTTTGTGGTGATCGATCCTCCCGGCTGCGCGCCGATCTATGCGGGTCTTACCGCCAATGCCACCGCGAAACAGGCGTTCAGCATGGCCCTGCGCGCGTGCTTGATCGCCACCTGCATTCTGCTGGTTTTCGCGCTGTTTGGCGAAGACTTGCTCGGCGCGCTGCACATCGAACTCGATAGCTTCCGCATAGCGGGCGGGATCATGCTGTTCCTGATTGCGCTGGATATGGTGTTCGAAAAGCGCACCGAACGCCGCGAAGAACGTGCCGAAAAAGTGCGCACCGCACAGCCTCAGGTTGAGGACGTTGCTGTATTCCCGATGGCCATGCCGATGCTGGCAGGGCCGGGCTCGATCGCGTCGGTCATGCTACTGACCGCGCGCGCCAAGGGCTCAACCGAAACATTGGTGATTCTGGGCGCGCTGGCCGCCGTAATGGTGCTGAGCTTTATCGCGCTGGTGGGCGCGCGCCCGATCATCCGCGCGCTGGGATCGCAAGTCGAAGCGGTCGTCACGCGTTTGCTCGGTGTACTGCTGGCAGCGCTCGCCGCGCAGTTCGTAATCGACGGCATTCAGGCGCAGTTTTAAAGTCTATTGCAGCGTCACCCGCCCGCCGTCGTCATTGTCGCGCTTGCTGAAGAATTGCATCAATTGCACCAGCAATTCACAGCGCGCGCCAAGGGTGTCGGCCTCTAGCAAGGCCTGTTTTGCAGCGGCATCGAACGGCGCAATCTGCGAAACGCCGTTGATCAGCGACATATCATCCAGCCGGCCAACCGAGTCCCAATCGACCGAATAGCCCTGAGCATCGGCAAACTTGCGCGATTCCTGCTCAAACGACGCGCGTTCGACAGCGCTCAGCGCTTCGGCCATGTCGTCGACCAGCAATTCCGCCTCGACCTGACGGAACGGGGTAGTAACTTCGAGTTCGCGGATGATGCGGAATCGCGAAATGCCTTCAAGGACGATGTTGTAGCGGCCATCATCCAAAGCCTCGACATCGGCGATTTTGCCGACACAACCGACTTTGTACAACGGCGCGCCTTCTACCGGCGCCTGGGGCTGAATCATCGCGATACGGCGATCACGCGCGAGCGAATCGCTTACTAGCGCACGATAGCGGGGCTCGAAAAAGTGCAGCGGCAATTGCAATCCGGGATAGAGCACCGCGCCCGTCAACGGGAAGATCGAAAGGCGCGTCGAGTTTACAGTTGCGCCCATCAGATCAACCAAACAACACAGTGGAAAGCTTGCGACGGGTGGCCGCAACCCAGGGATCTTCAAGGCCCACAGCCTCAAAGATTTGCAAGAGCCGCGCTTTGGCCGCGCCGTCGTTCCATTCACGATCAGCAGCAACCATCGCCAGCAGCTTGGCCGCAGCATCATCGCGCTGGCCGCTGGCATAGAGCGCATTGGCGAAAGCCAGCTGCGCGTCCATATCGGCGGGACGTTCAGCCGCAGCGGCACGCAACGCGGCCAACTCTGCCTCTTCAGGGGCATCTTCTGCCAATGCCAACGCAGAGCGTGCCTGTGCGATGGCAGGATCGGCCGCCAGCGCAGGATCAAGCGCATCAAGCACGGCCTGCGCTTCGTCGCGTTGACCCGCCAACAGCAAGGCACGCACCAAACCCGCATGGGCCTGTGCATTATCGGGCGCGATTTCGATGATCTGGGCAAAGATGCTGACGGAGCGTTCACCATCACCTTCCGCCAGGACCTCTTCGGCCATGGCAAGCAGCGGCGTGATATCCTGCGCAGGCTCCCCTGCCTGCACCGGCAATTTTGCGAGCAATTGATCCAGATACTGGCGAAGTTGCGTTTCGGTGCGCGCAGGCGTCAGATCGGCTACGGGCTGGCCCTGGAACATCGCATAGACTGTGGGGATCGAACGCACCTGGAATTGTGCTGCGATGAATTGCTCTTCATCGACATTGACCTTGGCCAGAACCACGCCCTTGTCGGCGTATTCGGCGGCGATCTTTTCGAGCACCGGGGTCAGCGTCTTACATGGCCCGCACCATTCCGCCCAGAAATCGAGGATGACCAGTTGCGTCATCGATGGCTCGACCACATCCTTGCGGAAGCGGTCCACTGCCTTCTGTTCGTCGAGGTTAAGCCCCATGCTGGCCAAGTTGCGTCTCCGGTCAATCTGCTGCGGTTTTGTTGTTCCCCTAATGTGGGATGTGCGCGCCATTCGGCAAGAGGAAACGGGGTTTTGCCCAGAGAGTTGTGCATCGGTGCATTTTTGGTGTTGCGCTAATGCCGAGTCGCAGTTAGAGGCCCCAACACCCCAGCCGGACGGGACACTTTCCACCGGCTAGAAACGCTCGAGCGGGCGTAGCTCAGTGGTAGAGCACAACCTTGCCAAGGTTGGGGTCGAGGGTTCGAATCCCTTCGCCCGCTCCAGTTTTCTCCCAGAAAATCAACGATTTCGCCGACCGGCGACCCTTGAAATTCTGGAGACAACGCCTCGCCTAGACCCCCATTGTCTCCATATTGTCTCCAATTTTGGTACAGGTTGGGGCGTCGTGGGGAAAGCCGGTCGTAGCTCGTGAATTTTGAGCCCACTTTTTGCACCAAGATTGTCGATCGATGTCGCCCGAACTTGCGCCTAACGTGTGGTGTGAAACGGCTCATCTCGCTGCTAGCAGTCGGGCGCCTTGGCAGAGAGGCAGCGTGCTGCGCCAGAACAGCGCAAGGCAAACTCTTTTTCGGATCGCCGAGGTCGCACATATCGATATTGCCGGCCCCGTAATGCCTGCCAATCTTGAGAAACTGGCCGTCAACGGCGGATACCTGAAGAATATGTCACCGCCGGAATCTGACTGGCGCAATTGGCATAACTCGAACCGCCGCAGAACCACTCGCTCGCATTAGCCGCTGATCCCTGGGCTCGAAGCCTGTCCTCCTTCAATCAACCCGTGAAGGGTCCGCTACGCGTGCGCGTGCGGC
>NZ_LJHY01000045.1 GCF_001295795.1 Novosphingobium sp. AAP83 | reverse complement strand
AAAGCGCCAGTCTTCGTAGACTTGGACGGCGATGGTCGGCTCGACCTCGTCTCGGGAGAGGGCTACGGCGCCTTCCGGGTTTGGCAAAATACCGCCAATGGCTATGTGGAACTCACCGGCGTCGACAATCCTTTAGACGGTATCAACGTTGGGATTGGGGGCTTAAGCAGACCTAGCTTCGTAGATTTGGATGGCGATGGTCAGCTCGACCTAGTCGCAGGGGGGCTTTATTCTACCACGGCGTGGCAGAGCACCGGTGACATCAAAGTCACAATCCTAGAGGACCCGGGGGAGAACCAGGCGCCGACCGTCGACTCAGCCGCGACGAGGAGCTTCGAGGAGAATGGCGACTACGGTGCCTACTTCGCCTCCGCAACCGACCCGCAGGACGATTTCCTGACCTGGATGTTGGGCGGGGTGGACGCCGCACTGTTCGACATCAACAACGGGGGTGTGGTGACCTTCAAGATTGCGCCGAACTTCGAAGCCCCGGCCGATGCAAACTCCGACAACGTCTATGACATCACCGTTACGGCCTCCGATTACATGTACTCTAGCGCCGCCCAAGCGGTTGCCATCACGGTGACCGACGTCAACGAAGCGCCGAGCGTCACCTCAGGCGCGACAGCGAACTTCGCGGAGACTGGCACCGGCACTGTCTACACTGCCACCGGGACCGACCCAGAGAACGACAACCTGACCTGGACGCTGGGCGGGGCCGATGCTGCGCTGTTCGACATCAGCAACACGGGCGCGGTGACCTTCAAGACTGCGCCGAACTTCGCAGCCCCGGCCGATGCAGACGCTGACAACGTCTATGACATCATCGTTAGGGCCTTTGATGGCACCCTCTACAGCCCCGTTTTTGAAAAGCTGGACGGCCCGGCAGATCCTTTTGTCGACCCGGCAGACCCTTCTAACGTTATCTCTTTTGTTTCAGAGTTCAGCAAAGGTGCGGATTTCAGTGCGCCGACCTTCTTGGACCTGGTCGGCGACAGCCGGCTTGACCTCGTCTCGGGTGGTACAGATGGCACCTTCAAGGTTTGGGAAAGAACTGACAGCGGCTACGTCGAGCTGATCGGCGCCGCCAATCCCCTCAACGGCCTCGATGCAGGGGACAACAGCACACCAGCTTTTGTAGACTTGGACGGCGATGGTCGGCTCGACCTCGTCTCGGGAGAGTACTACGGCACCTTCAAGGTTTGGCAAAACACGGTTAACGGCTACACAGAGCTCACCGGCAGCGACAATCCCTTCGACGGCTTCGACGCAGGAGTAAACTTTAGGGACAAAAGTACACCAACTTTCGTAGACTTGGATGGCGATGGTCGGCTCGACCTCGTCTCGGGAGAGTACTACGGCACCTTCCGGGTTTGGCAAAACACCGTTAACGGCTACACAGAGCTCACTGGCGCCGACAATCCATTCAACTTGATTGATTACACGTCTGGATATTTTAAAGCGCCAGTCTTCGTAGACTTGGACGGCGATGGTCGGCTCGACCTCGTCTCGGGAGAACAATATGGCACCATCCGGGTTTGGCAAAACACCGTTAACGGCTACACAGAGCTTACTGGTGCCGACAACCCCTTCAATCTGATTGATAACACGTCTGGATTTGCCAAAGCGCCAGTCTTCGTAGACTTGGACGGCGATGGTCGGCTCGACCTCGTCTCGGG
>NZ_LJHY01000044.1 GCF_001295795.1 Novosphingobium sp. AAP83 | reverse complement strand
GGGGAGAGGGATAGGCATCGACCCCGCCAGTGGCGGGCGGTGTTCTGCGCCTGACGTTTATGGATAAGATCCGCAAGAACCAGGCTCTGTATGTCGACTGATGGGATAATCCCTTATCGGCTCCGAACGCTCTGAACAGGAAATGCTGATATCTGCCTCATGGTCAAGCCATACCGGCCCAGAAGAGCGAAAGCAGGTCCATGCGGTTCCAGTTGTTCTCGAAGATATCGCCCGAATTCATTGCTCAGGAAGCCGCCCGCGTTGAACGGGCTTTTAATGCAGGCGACCTTTCCCAACGGATGAACCTTGCCAGCGATGATGTCGAAACACAGGCCATCATTGCCGCATTCAATAGCGTTCTGGATGCAGCAATGCGCCCGGTTGAAGCGCTGGGTACCAGCATTCACGCCATGACTGATGAGCATGATCGCGGCGATATCGACGTGATCATTCCAACCGGCAATTTCCGTGGTGATTTTGCCGTTATGGCGCAAGCGATCAATGAACTGGTCGAAGCGCATATCACGGTCAAGAAGAAGGCCATGGCCTGCGTCGCTGAATTCAGCGTGGGCAATTTCGAAGCTCCGTTTGAACAACTACCCGGCAAGAAGGCGTTCATTAACGACATCATCGAGACCTTGCGCGCAAACCTCACGGGCTTGATCGCGGCGATGAATCACATGAGCGCCGAACACGACAAGGGCGACATCGATGTGATCGTGCCGGTCGAAAAGTTCCAAGGCGATTTTGCGGTCATGGCCCATGGCATCAACCAGATGGTTGATGGCCACATTGCCGTGAAGAAAAAGGCGATGGCCTGCGTCAAGGCTTTCGGGCAGGGCAACTTCGATGCTCCGCTGGAACAGTTCCCCGGCAAGAAGGCGTTCATCAACGACACTATCGAAACCCTGCGCGGCAATTTGCGCGATATCACCTCCGAAGTGCAGAGCCTGATCACGGCCGCCACTGCCGGAAAGCTCGGGGAACGGGGTGATGTAAGACGCTTTGTCGGTGACTTTGCAGGGCTCGTCTCGGGCATCAACGGGATGCTGGAGGCTATTATCGAGCCCATCGTCGAAGGCAACGAGGTGCTTGCGCTGGTGAGCGAAGGCAACCTGATCCGGCGCGTTGAAATTGACTGCCACGGCGATCACCAGCGCATGAAGAACGCGATTAACCTGGTCGTCGACAACTTGCGCAAGACAGCGCAAGTGGCGGACCGGATCGCCGAAGGAGATCTCAGCGTCGATCATGTCGCGATGTCCGGTGCGGACAGCTTGGGTAACGCCTTGATCAGCATGATCAAGAACTTGCGCAAGACTGCGGAAGTCGCGGATCGGATCGCCGATGGAGACCTCACTGTCGAGCACTTCGCACTGTCCGATGCGGACCGGTTGGGCAATGCATTGATCAGCATGATCGAGCGCCTGTCCTCTGTCGTCGAAAGCACATCCCTCGCAGCCCAAAATGTGTCGAGCGGCAGCCGCCAGCTTGCCGCCAGTTCCGAACAGGTCTCGCAAGGGGCTACCGAGCAGGCCGCTTCTGCCGAGGAAGCTTCGGCGTCGATGGAGCAGATGGCAGGGAACATCAGACAGAACGCCGATAATGCCGCGCAAACCGAAAAGATCGCACGCCAATCGTCAAAGGATGCCGAGGAATCGGGCAAGGCGGTAGACAAAGCCGTGCAAGCCATGCGCACGATTGCCGAAAAGATCGGGATCGTTCAGGAAATCGCCCGGCAGACCGATCTTCTTGCGCTTAATGCTGCGGTTGAAGCTGCACGCGCCGGTGAACACGGCAAGGGCTTTGCCGTGGTGGCATCCGAAGTGCGCAAACTGGCCGAACGCAGCCAAGCTGCTGCATCGGAAATCGTCACGGTTTCCGGCGAAACGGTGAAGGCGGCGACCGAGGCGGGCGAGATGCTTGGGCGGTTGGTGCCCGATATCCGCCGCACCGCTGAGCTGGTCATCGAAATCAGCGCCGCCTGCCGCGAACAGGATATCGGTGCATCGCAAATCAACGAGGCGATCAAGCAACTCGACAAGGTTACGCAAATCAACGCGAGCGCATCTGATCAGATTTCCGCCACATCCGAGGAACTCGCATCGCAGGCCGAACAATTGCAGGATTCGATTTCGTTCTTCACGATCGATGGCGCCGAGCCAGCGAAGGGCGCTGCTGCACCGGAACGGAAACGCGTGCCTGCACGCACCACCAAGGTTACCCGTCCGGCGGTCAAGGTGACGCCGCGCAACGCGATTGGCAACTCCATTGAGGGCCAAAAAGCGCGGCTGAACGGTTTTTCACTCGACTTGCAAGATGGCGGTGCGGACAGTGAAGATGCAGATTTCGGGCGCGCGGCTTAGAGCCAGATTGGTCGGAAAGCGCTCTCGTCACACCTTCGCCGCGCCCAACCTCGGGCTTAGCATGTGCACCACCGCCAGCGCCACCAGATAGGCGCTGGCGCAGATCGCGAAGAGGATTTCGTAGCTGCCGGTGCTGTCCAGAATATATCCCGTAAACAGCGCCATCCCCATGCCGCCAAGCGCCCCCACGGTCCCGCCGATGCCCACGACCGAGCCGACCGCGCCGCGCGGGAACATGTCTGACGGGATGGTATAGAGGTTGGCCGAGAACGCCTGATGCGCGGCGGTGGCAAGGCCGATGATCAGCACCGCGCCCCACACGCTGTCGATGCTTTGCGCAAACCAGATCGGCAGCACGCACACCGCCGCCAGCAACATGGTCGATTTGCGGGCAAAGTTGACGCTATGCCCCGCCTTGATCAGGCGTGACGACATCCACCCGCCCGCAATCGAGCCGAAATCGGAGATCAGATAAATCGCGGCGAGCGGAAGGCCGAAAGTCTTGAGGTCCATGTCGTAGCGTTCGAACAGATAGCCCGGCAGCCAGAACAGGAAGAACCACCAGATCGGGTCGATCAGGAACTTGCCCAGCGCATAAGCCCATGTTTCGCGCACGGTCAGCAACTTGCTCCAGCCGATGGGCTCCACCGGATCGACCGGGTCCTGTTGGATCCACGCCAGTTCCTCTTTCGAAACGCGCGGGTGTTCGGATGGATGGCGATAGATGAACCACCATGCCAGCAGCCACACCACGCCGAAGATGCCGGTAATGAAAAACGCCGCGCGCCAGCCGAAGTACAGCACCAGCACCGGCACCAGCAGCGGCGTGATGATCGCACCCACATTTGCGCCGGCATTGAACAGGCCGATGGCAAAGGCGCGCTCGCGCTGCGGGAACCAGTCGGTCACCGCGCGGATACCGGCGGGGAAGTTGCCGCTCTCGCCCACGCCCAAGCCAAACCGCGCGGCGGCAAAGCTGGTAACGCCTGTGGCAAAGCCATGCGCCATATGGCCCAGCGTCCAGATCACGATGGCAATGGTATAGCCAAGCCTTGCGCCCAGCGCGTCAACGATCCGGCCAAAGCCGATATAGCCGATGGCATAAGCCACCTGGAACCAGAACACGATTGCGGCGAAATCACCCTCGGTCCAACCGAATTCGGCAACCAGCGTGGGCTTCAGCACGCCGATCATCTGCCGGTCGATATAGTTGACCGCCGTGGCCGCAAACAGCAGCGCGACGATCACCCAGCGATAGCGTCCGGCCTTCACCGCTGCGTTTTCTATGCTGGCAATTGGTGCTTCACCCACTGCATCTCTCCTGCGGGCACCCGCGTTTTTGGCGGTGCGCCTGAAACTGTCTAGATCTGGCGCGGCGTTGCTGCGGCAATATGGCACAGAACCTCGCCGCAGCCTTCGAACACCGCGCGCACGCTCTGCCCGATGCGCACTTCATGCACGCCGGTGATCGCACCGGTCGATACCCACAGGCCGCCGCTCACATCCACGCCGCGCGCGATCAGATTGGCGAGCAAAAACCGCACCGCGCCGTAAGGCCCGTCAAGCATTGTCGCCGCCGTGGCCGCGCCGATCACCACGCCGTCAATCTCGGTGCGCACCGGGATGGCGCACAAATCAACCTCTTGCCACCCCGCCAGCGCTGCCCCGCGCACCAGCCCGAAGTTGTTGCCATAGTCCGAAATCGTCACCAGCGGCCCATCGTTGTTGATGCCGGGATAAGGCGAGCTGGCGATTTCGATGCCAAGGCGGATGTCATCAAGAATGGCGATGGTGCCCGCATCATCGGTCGGCACGGGGCCGGCAAAGCCTGCTGCCACATGCAGCAGCAATTCGGCCTCCGCTGCCGCGAAGCCTTGGGCAAACACCGGCATCGCCGGAACATCGCCCGATGCTGCATCAACAACGCTATCGGCAAAGACCGGACCCGCCAGACGATTGGCCCCCAACGCTGCATCAAGCGGCGCATTGATCCGCCCCACCTTCCAGCCTGCTATCGCGCGGCCATCAATGGCAATCGCGCGATCCTGAATGGCATAAGCGCTTGCCAGATCGATTGGCGCGGTGCCAGGAAAGTGCGCAAGGCCAGTAGCCTGCGCCCTTGCCGCAACAAACGCTTGCGCAATCCCAGCCACATTCCCGGCCACATCCACAGTCAATGCATTCCCCATCCCTAGTCCTTCATTCCTTGCCCGGATGCCTATAGGAAACCGGTGTCATTCACAAGCGCCGGTTCAACCGGCACGATCAATTTTTATAAAGTGACGCCGCGTTTCCAGATCGCAATTGCGCGCTGGCCCCCGCGCTCTGCCGCCGTTTTGTGCCCGCTGGCAATGGCGATCAGCGCATCGAGGAATGCCCCGTCTGCCGCCACAGTGCCTTCGCGCAAGGCAAGGCTGGCATCAAAATCGATCCAGTGCGGTTTGGCCTTTGCCAGCGCCTCGTTCGACGCCACTTTCACGGTCGGCACCGGAAAGCCCAGCGGCGTCCCGCGTCCGGTGGTGAACAGAACCATCGTCGCGCCCGCTGCCGCCAGCGCGGTGGATGATACCGCATCATTGCCCGGCGCTTCGAGCAGCGCGAGGCCACCGGGCGGTGCCTGCTCGCCATAATCGAGCACCGAAACCAGCGGCGCGGTTCCGGCTTTCTGCACCGCACCTGCCGATTTTTCCTCCAGCGTGGTAATCCCGCCCGCAATGTTACCGGGCGATGGGTTTTCCGATACCGGCAGGCCCTGATCCAGATAGTAACGCTTGAACCGGTTGACCAAAGCCGCCGCCTTTTCAAACGTCTGCGCCGTTGTCGCGCGCGCCAGCAGCGCTTGTTCTGCCCCGAAAATCTCGGGGATTTCGGTCAGGACCGGAGTACCTCCCGCCGCTGCCAGCACATCGGCAAAGCGCCCCAGCAAGGGATTGGCCGTAAGCCCCGAAAACCCGTCAGACCCGCCGCACTTCAGCCCCACCGTCAGCGCCGATAGCGGCAGTGTTTCGCGCTTGGCCATCGCAGCCTGCGCCACCAGCGCGTCGATCAGCGCGCCTGCCTCGGCCAGTTCATCACCTGCCGCCTGTGATGACAGCACCCGCACTTTGCCGCGCGCGCATTGCGGAATCGCCGCCAGCAAATCGGCCAGTTGATTCGATTCGCACCCTAGCGCCAACAGCAGCACGCCTGCCGCATTGGGATTGGCCGCAAGGCCCGCCAGAAGCGCGCGCGTCCCGCCCAGATCATCGCCCAATTGCGAGCAGCCGTGCGGGTGGGCAAAGGCCATCACGCCATCAATCCGCCCCGCAGCGATCAGCGCCGCGTGGCGCACATTGGCCTCGCGCGCCACCTGCTCTGCGGTCAGCCCAACGCAACCAACGCTCGGCAAAATCCAAACCTCGTTGCGCGTGGCGGCGCGGCCATCGGCGCGCATATAGCCTTGCCATGTGCGGCTTGACGGCACTGCCGCTGCCGCAACCACCTTTGCCGGAGCGCGATAGGCCACTTCGCCGGCCAGCGCCGTGGCAAGGTTGTGCGTGTGCACATGCGCCCCTGCCGCAATCGGGCATGTCGCCCGTCCGATGGCCAAGCCATATTTGGTCACCGCTGCGCCCGCCGCGATGGCTGCCAGCGCTATCTTGTGCCCTTGCGGCACGTTATCGGCCAAAGTCACCATGCCAAATGCCCCGCTCACCACCGCGCCGCGCTCCAGCGCGCACAGCGCCACGGCCACGTTATCAATCGCGTGGATTTGCAATGCCTTGGCAGCAGAATCGGAAGGGTAAGCCATCAACACTCCGCAACCGGAAACAACGCAGGGCTCTAAGTGGTAACCGGTGTCATCTTTGCTACCATTGCATTTGCCCCGATGCAACGGCTAGGAAGATTACCATACTGACACCGGTGTGTTTTGAGGAATCAGCGTGAAAATCAAACGCGACGGCAAGCCGACGATCAACGATGTGGCCCGCCTTTCGGGCGTTTCCAAAAAGACCGTCAGCCGCGTGATCAACCGCTCGCCCCTATTGAACGAGGCGACGCGCGAAAAGGTCGAGGCGGTCATCGCCGATCTTGGCTATGTGCCAAATCCGCAAGCCCGCGCGCTGGCGTTGCGTCGCAATTTCCTGATCGGGTTGATCCACGATAACCCCAATGCGCAGATGGTGCTGGGCGTGCAGGAAGGCATCCTTTCCGCCATCCGCGAAACTGAATTCGCGCTGGTGGTGCGGCCGGTCAACCGCCGCTCGCCCACGATGCGCGAAGATGTGCGTGCCTTTCTCGAACAGCAGCGGCTCTATGGCGTGCTGATCCTGCCCCCCATTTCCGAAAACGATGATCTTGCCGCCGTGTGCGATGAACTGGGCGTATCATGGGTGCGTATGGGTTCGGCGCAGTTGGACGCCGAAGAACACATGGTTGCCTCGAACGACCGGGAGGCCGTCGCCAAGGCGGTCGCCTATCTGGTCGGGCGCGGCCATCGCCGGATCGGCTTCGTCGCAGGCCCCGAAGGCTTCCGCTCTGCTGCCGAACGCGCACTGGGCTATGGCGATGCGCTGGCCAGCGCTGCGATCACCGCCGATCCCGCGATCATGGCCGAGGGCAATTACACTTTCGAAAGCGGCCACGCAGCGGGCGAGAAACTCCTCGCCACCACCCCCCGCCCCTCCGCGATCTTTGCCAGCAACGATGAAATGGCCGCAGGTGTGCTTCATGCCGCGCGCGAACAAGGCCTCTCGGTGCCCGAAGACCTCTCGATCGTCGGCTTCGATGATACCGCGATTGCCGCCCACATCTGGCCTCCGCTCACCACCGTGCGCTGGCCGATCCAGGCCATGGCCCGCGCCGCCGCAATCAAACTGATCGACCCGGCAAAGGCCCGGCATGAACCCTCGCTCTTCCTTTCAGACCTGATCGAACGCGCATCGGTGAATGACGTCTAGCGCTTGGCGAGGTCACCCATCCCACCACCCTCGTCATTGCTTCTCCCCGCCACGCCCGTCTCGCCATGACGAAGCTGCGGTGACGATACAAAGGCTGCCGAAGCGCACGGCGCAATCGCAGCAGGGTTTCACGCAGAGACGCAGAGAAGAAGGGAGGCGCGGAGATCGCGCGCGTGGTCAAAGGCCCCTTCCGATCCGCAAAGGTTTTGCAATTATATCTTTTGCAAACACCCGCTAAACTTCTACCCACCTTCGTCATTGCGAGCCGCGCAAAGCGCGGAGAAGCAATCCAGAGTTGGCCGGAACCACCGCCGATTGCTTCGCCAGCCTCGCCTACGCCCACCCCCTCCGCGTCTCCCTTCTTCTCTGCGTCTCTGCGTGAAACAAAACCCGCAGGATCAAAACCGCCACGCACCCCAAACCCCAAGAATCGGCTTGCGCGATTTTATGACACCGGTTACCAACGCCTCAACTGTTTAACGATCAAGCCCCGGCGCAATCACGCGGGGACGAGAGGACATTCATGAAAATCGCACTCATCATCGAGAATAGCCAGGCTGCCAAAAACGCCGTGGTCAATGAAGCCCTGACTGCCGTGGCAGAACCTTTGGGCCATCAGGTGTTCAACTATGGCATGTACACACCCGAAGACGCAGCCTCGCTGACATATGTGATGAACGGCTTGCTCTCGGGCATCCTGCTCAATTCGGGCGCGGCAGATTTCGTCGTCACCGGTTGCGGCACCGGCATGGGTTCGATGCTGGCGGCAAACGCCATGCCCGGCGTGTTCTGCGGCCTTGTGATTGATCCGACCGATGCCTTCCTGTTTGGCCAGATCAACGATGGCAACGCCATTTCGATGCCCTATTCCAAGGGCTTTGGCTGGGCTGCCGAACTGAACCTGCAAGACGTTTACGCCAAGCTGTTCGATGGCGAACGCGGCCTTGGCTACCCCAAGGAACGCGCGCAAATCATGGCCAAGAACCGTGGCATCCTGAAAGATCTGAAATCCGCATCGTGCCGCGATATGCTCACCGTGCTGAAGACCGTCGATCAGGACCTGCTCAAGGCGACCATCGCCGGTGAACACTTCGCCGAATACTTCTATGCCAATGCCACCGATGAAGCCATCGTCGCTTACCTGCGCGAACTGACGGCCTGAGCACAAAAGCCATGAACCCCAGCTTTGATCTTTCGGGCCGCGTTGCGGTGGTCACCGGTGCCAATACCGGCATCGGACAGGGCATCGCCGTGGCCCTCGCTGCGGCAGGAGCAGACATCGCGGCAGTTGGCCGCTCGTCTGCCGATGAGACCGCCGCAATGGTGCGCGCGCTTGGCCGCAAGTGTGAACTGGTCAGCGCCGATTTGTCCTCCATCGCGCCGGTTGGCGATGTGGTGGAACAGGTCGTCTCGTCGCTCGGCGGCTTGGATATTCTGGTCAACAATGCCGGGATCATCCGCCGCGCCGATTCGGTCGATTTCACCGAGGCGGATTGGGATGCGGTGATCGACACCAATCTCAAATCGGTGTTCTTCCTGTGTCAGGCTGCGGGCCGCCACATGATCGCCCGTCACGAAGCCACCGGCCAGCGCGGCAAGATCGTGAACATCGCCTCGATGCTCAGCTTTCAGGGCGGCATCCGCGTGCCCAGCTACACCGCCAGCAAAAGCGGCGTTGCGGGGCTGACCAAGCTGCTCGCCTGCGAATGGGCGGCCAAGGGCGTAAACGTCAATGCCATCGCGCCCGGCTATATCGCCACCAACAACACCGCCGCGCTACAAGCTGATGAAACGCGCAACCGCCAGATCATCGAGCGCATTCCCGAAGGCCGCTGGGGCAGCCCCGAGGATATCGGCGGGGCCGCCGTGTTCCTTTCCAGCAAGGCCGCCGATTACGTGCAAGGCCATGTGCTCGCGGTCGATGGCGGATGGCTCGCGCGGTGACGGCGAACGCGCCGGTCGTCTGTTTTGGCGAAATGCTGCTGCGCCTCTCGCCGCCGGGCGCGCGACTGATGGTGCAGGCCGATACGCTTGAGGTGAACGTCGGCGGGGCCGAGGCCAATGTCGCCGCCGCACTCTCCTCGCTCGGCCACGCCACGCGCATGGTCACGCGCCTGCCCGATAGCCCGCTGGGCGCAAAGGCGCGCGCAAGCCTGGGCAGCGCGGGCGTCGATACGCGCTTTGCCGTGCAGGGGCCGGGCCGGATGGGGCTCTATTTCCTTGAACCCGGTTCAGGGTTGCGGCCCTCGTCCATCACGTATGACCGCGCAGGTTCCGCCTTTGCGCAGGCGCGCATCGAAGATTTCGATCTGAGCGGAGCGTTGGGCGGCGCACGTTTGCTGCACATGTCGGGCATCACTCCCGCGCTTGGCCCCAATGGCGTGGCATTGGCCTTTGCCGCGATGGCGGCGGCCAAAGCGGCGGGCGTGCCGATCTGTTTCGATGGCAATTACCGCGCGCTGCTGTGGGATGCATGGGACAGCGATCCGCGCAGCATCCTGACCGAACTGGTCAGCGCGGCCACGATCCTGATCGGCAATCACCGCGATATCTCGCTGCTTTTGGGCAAGACCTTTTCGGGTGACGGGGCAGAGCGGCGGCGCGAGGCAGTCGACGCCGCCTTTGCAGCATTCCCCAATCTGCAACTGGTCGCCTCGACCGCGCGCCACGTGGTCAGCAGCGATCATCACCGCCTTGCCGCGCGCGTCGATACACGCGGCGGCAAGTTCCAGACGCCCGAAATTGACGTGACCGGGATTGTTGACCGGATCGGCACCGGCGATGCCTTTGCCGCAGGCGTCCTGCACCAGTGGCTGCATGCAGGCGATGAGCAGGCGATGGCCGAGGGCGGCCTCGCCCTTGCTGCGCTCAAACATTCGCAACCCGGCGATATGTGCCTGATCGGTCCGGCAGAATTGGCGGCGTTCTCTGCCCAAGGCGGCGATGTCCGGCGGTAACATCACGCGCCGCGCGCTGATCGGCAGTGGCGCGGCGCTATTGGCCCATCCGGTTTTGGCCTCCCGCCTCACCGGCCAGCGCGAAAACGGCGTGCAAGCCTTCAAAGGCATCCGCTATGGCCGCGCCGCACGGTTTGCGCGCGCGGTGGCCGAACCTTACACCGGCCCACAGGGCAAAGCGCAAGGCTTTGCCCCCATCGCCCCGCAACGCGGTGGCGGGGATGAAGCGCAATCCGAAGATTGCCTGTTCCTCAACGTCTGGACCCCCGATGCCGACCCCCGCGCCAAGCGCGCGGTCATGGTCTATTTCCACGGCGGGGCCTGCACTTCGGGCACCGTCACCGATCCGCTCACCCACGGCGCTGCCCTTGCCGCGCAAGGCGATGTCGTGGTCGTCACCGTCAATCACCGCTTGAACGCGCTGGGCTATGCCTGGCTAAAACCGTTCGGCAGCCGGTTCGCCGATAGCGGCAATCTGGGCCAGTTGGACCTGATCCTCGCGCTCGAATGGGTGCGCGATCACATCGCCGGTTTCGGCGGCGATCCGGCGCGGGTGATGGCGTTTGGCCAATCGGGCGGCGGCGCAAAGATCGCCACGCTCATGGCCATGCCCGCCGCGCGCGGCCTGTTCCACGCCGCCGCCACAATGAGCGGCCAGCAAGTCACCGCCAGCGGCCCGAACAACGCATGGCGGCGCACGCAGGCGCTGATGGCCGCGCTCAAACTGCCGCCCGATGATGTCGAGGCCTTGCGCACCATGCCGCTTGAGCGGCTGATCGAAGGGCTGGGCGCGATTGATCCGGTGATGGGCGCTGGCCCGCTCTATTTCGGGCCGGTGCTGGATATGACCAACCTGCCGCGCCACCCGTTCTGGCCCGATGCCGCGCCGCAATCGCTGGCCATCCCGATGATCCTTGGCAATACGCGCGAGGAAACCCGCGCCTTCATCGATCCGCGCGGGGCCAAAGCGCAGGGCCTAAGCTGGGACAATCTGCCCGCCCGCATCGCGCCCGAAATCAAGATCGATCTCGATGTCGCGTGGGTGGTCAGCCAATACCGCGCGCAGTTTCCGCAATGGACGCCCGAACAGGTGCTCTACGCCGCCACCACCGCCGGCCGGTCATGGCCGGGGCAGGTGATCGAGGCCGATGCGCGCGCGCAGGCAGGCGCAACCGCCACATGGGTCTATCAGCTGTACCGCGCTTCCCCGCTCGATCCCTTGCGCGGCGCGGCGCATACCGATGATATTCCCTATGTTTTCGGTACGCTCAATGCACCCGGCAGCAAAAGCGGCACCGATACCGGCGCGCAATGCACCAGCAGGTTGATGATGCAGGCGTTCACCGGCCTTGCCAAAACCGGCAAGCCGGGGCTGGCAGACTGGTCGGCCTACACCATGCCCCGCCGCGCAACGCTGCTGGTGGGTGACGGTGTGGTCAGCATCAGCGACGACCCGCGCGGATGGGAACGCGCGCTGTGGGCTACGGGGCCTTATGTTCAACCGGGGAGCTGACCGGCGCCGAGGCTGAAGGTTCCGCCACCGGATAGGCCACGATCAGCGCCAGAGGCTTATCGCCCTTTTGCCAGATGCCCACATTCGCGCCGTCATAAAGATAGGCGGTCATGCCCTTTTTCAAGAGCGCGCGCTGCCCGTCAGAGACGACCTCGCCCTCCCCTTCCAGCACGTAATAGACCTCGTCATGGCGGATCACGTGTTCGCCAATGGCCGCCCCCACATCCAGCGTGCGGCGGCGGAATTCCATGCGGCGCGGTTGCGGGGCGCGATCGCTGATCCGCCATGCCGTGCTCATGCCGATGGCCCCGTGCGGCACCGGTTCGCGCCGCATAGTATCGGCCTCGTCAATCACCGCCATCGGCGGCGCTGCGGACATCAGCAGGCCCAGCAATACGCTCATGGCTTACGCATCTCCTTGTCGCGCTCGGACAGCTTTTCCTGAGCGCCCGCCTTCTGCCCCGGATAGCGCCCCGCCTTGGGCGTCATCGCATCAAGGTTCCAGTCGGCCTCCACAAACGGCGCGAAAGTCGGCACCGGATGGGGATAGCCGCCCACTTCGCTTTCATCATCAATGATATCGCCGCGCCCTTCGGCGACGAAAAACAGCACGCGGATGTCATCGGGCGCACGGTCCCAAGGCCGCGCGCCTGCGGTGGCCAGCACCGATGTTTCCACCTCGCCCGATGGCAGCACGGCATAGCGCGACAGGTCCGCCAGCGGCGCTTTGGCGGCAATCAGCTTGGCGCGCGTTTCGCCATAGCGCCCGAATTGCGGCAGCGCCACGCCGTGCCGGTCCACCGCGCGGTTGTCCTTGCCGTAATAGGCCAGATCGCCATCGCCGCCCAGCATCAGGAACGGCAGGCCGGGGTTGGTATCGTTCCCGCCGCGCATCACATTGCCAATCGCGGTGATCTCGCCGGTCACATAATCGTGCCCCGCCCATTCCAGATTCATCAGGTTATAATGCACCGCGCGATGGCCGGGATTGTAGATCACATTGTTGATCATCGCCACTTGCGCCCCGCCTTTCACCAGCGGCGCGCGCTCGACATTGTGCGCCCAGACATTGCGGTAAAACGTGATGTTCGTCGCATTATCGTGGATCAGCGAACCCTTGGAATGCTCGCCCTTGGGATGGCTTGAATTGGCAAGGCCCTCTGCTGCCAGATTGTCGCGGAACACGATATCGTGGCTGGTGCCCGCGCGCCAATCGGCCACGCTATTGCCGGTAAAGCGCGGGCCGGAGGCGGACATGTTTTCATCCAGACCCCATAGAAAGCTGCAATGCTCCACCACCACATTGCGCGCCGCCACGGTGGAAAAGGCGTCTGCCTCCCATCCCGAAAGCTTCGCCTGCCCGTCCGCGCCCGTCATGACCCGCAAGTGCGAAAGGATCACGTCATGCGTCTTGAGGTCAATCCCGCCCTTGATGATCGTGATGCCCGGCGATGGCGCGGTTTGCCCTGCAATCGTCAGATAGGGTTCGGTAATGTCAATCGAGCTGCGGCCAAAATCGATCACCCCGCCCACTTCGAACACCACCGTGCGCGGTCCCTTGGCGGCAATCGCTTCGGCCAGCGATCCCGGCCCTGCCTTGGCCAAGGTCGTTACGCGGATGATTCGCCCGCCTACTCCGCCCTTGGTCGGATCGGCAGGATGCGGCTGCGCCATCGCCACACCGGCAGTCAGCGCCAGCACGGCGACGGAAACAAGGGCTTTATGCAAGCTTGCAAGCATTTTCGAATCTCCCGTGTCACGGTTATTGACAGAGGCGCAGAGGAAGGGCAATAAATAATGACACCGGTTACCTTGATCGCATCAAAAGCGTCACGGCATCGGACAATGCAATCGGCATGGCAGCTTAGCGCCTGACCGATATGTGGGAGTAGTGGTGTCAGTGGAGGTGCAGCGCCAATGCGCGTTCCCCTTTGACACCGGTAGCAATTGCCCTGAAAGGGGCGTCGAGGGGATTGGTTATGCCAAGTTTGGTTTCGCGCGTTTCGCTGTTGAAGGTGGCCCTGTTGGCCGGTGGAGCGCTTGGCGCTCCCGCATTTGCCATGGCGCAGGATGCCGCGCCGCAAGAACAGGCGGCTGATGCCACCTTGCCCGCAGATGAGGCTGAAAATGGCGCGATTGTCGTCACCGGCTTCCGCCAGTCGCTGCAAGCCGCGATCAACGTCAAGAAAAACGCGGTCGGCGCGGTCGATGCCATCGTCGCCGAAGATATCGCCAAGTTCCCCGATCAGAACCTTGCCGAATCGCTCCAGCGCATTCCCGGTATCTCGATCTCGCGCGATGCTGGTGAAGGCCGCGCCATCACTGTTCGCGGTCTCTCCAGCCAGTTCACCCGCGTTCGCGTAAACGGCATGGAAACCGTCGCCACCTCGGTCGATGGTGCCAGCTCCAACCGTGATCGCGCGTTCGATTTCAACGTGTTTGCATCCGAACTGTTCAGCTCGATCGTCGTCCACAAAACCGCCGAAGCCTCGCTTGATGAAGGTTCGCTCGGCGCGGTGGTTGATCTCAACACCGGCAACCCGCTCGCGGGCAAGGCAGGCCTCACCGGCGTTGCTTCGGTCGTCGCCAATTACAACGATCTGTCAGACTATGTCGGCCCCCGCCTTGCCGGACTGCTCAGCTGGCGCAACGATTCCGGAACCTTCGGTGTGTCGGTGTCCGCAGCCTACCAGAAGACGCAGATCCTTGAACTTGGCAACAACTCGGTGCGTTGGGCACAGGCCCGCTTCGATTCGGTCGATGGTGCACCTTGCTTTACCACCAGCGCAGTCGTTCTCACCGGTCGCCCAAACAGCGGCGGCGTCTATACCAATGGCCGCAATGCTGCCTGCGATAAAGCCGCGCTCGCCTTTCACCCGCGCATCCCGCGCTATGGCGAAGTGAAGCATGATCGTGAACGTCTCGGTGTTACCGGCTCGATCCAGTTCGCGCCAACCGATGCGACCAAGATCTCGATCGACGGCCTCTATTCGCGCTTCAACAATGATCGCAACGAAAAGTGGGGCGAAGTGCTGTTCCGCAGCAACGAACGCTCGATCGATGTGCTCAACCCGGTTTATGATGCCAACAACAACATGATCAAGGGCACGTTCAACGATGCCTGGGTGCGCACCGAACATTATCTGCGCAAGAGCACGACCGAGTTCTACCAGATCGGCGGCACATGGGATCAGGACGTGTCCGACACGTTCCGCTTCACCGCGCTGGGCGGCATTTCCAAATCAGACGCCGATATCCCTGTCGAAACCACGATGATCTTCGATGATCGTGATGCGCAAGGGTATTCCTATGATTACACCGATATGCAGCGCCCGAAGCTGACCTTCGGCACCAGCGTGACAGACCCTGCCAACTTCCAGCTCGCCGAAATCCGTGATCGTCCCTCCAACGTGGTCAACCGCTTCAAGACCGCACAATTGCGCACCGAATGGGATGTGACCGAAGGCTTCACCATCAAGACAGGTGCGATGTGGCGCCAGTTCAATTTCGATGCCGAAGCCTTTACGCGTGATACTGCGGTGTGCGGCAACGGCGGCCTTGATCGCGTGCTTGGCACGGTCACTTGTTCGGCCAGCACTGCATTTGGCCCAACGGCGATCTATGGCCTTCCGGTAACCTCGGCGCTTTCGCAAGTGTTTAACCTTGGCAATGCCGGGCAGCCTGCGGGCAATACCAATTCGTGGCTGGTGCCCAACCTGCCTGCCACCACAACGCTGACCGGACTCTACAACCGGCCCCTCGTCAATGATGCGGGCAATATCCGTGGCGTTCAGGAAACCACCAAGGGCGGCTATATCCAGTTCGATGCCAAGGGCGATCTGTTCGGCCTGAACTATGCGCTGAACGCCGGCATGCGCTATGTGAAGACCGACCAGTCTTCCTACGGCCTTGTCAGCGGCGTGGAAGCCACGGTGACACGCAGCTATTCGGACTGGCTGCCCGCCGCCAATCTGGCGCTCTACCCGACCGAAAATGTCATCATTCGCGGCGCAGTTGCCGAAGTGATTACGCGCCCCACGCTGGGATCGCTCACCCCGGGCGGTTCGGCTGATGGCTTCAACTTCCGCGTCACCAGCGGCAATCCGTTCCTCGAACCGTTCCGCGCCACCAACTATGATGTGGCCGTGGAATGGTACTTTGCCCCGCAAGCACTGCTGTCCATCGCAGGTTTCATCAAGGACGTGGCCAGCTTCACCCAGTCAGCCGCCATCACCGAAGCCACGTTTGCTCAGACCGGCCTGCCGGTATCGGTGCTTAACCCGTCGTCGCCTGCCGCGCTGACCCCGGCCTTGCTCAATCAGCCGATCTGGACGCTGACCACCACCGTCAACGGCACCGGAGCCAAGCTCAAGGGCATCGAAATCGCCGCGCAAATCCCGTTCAAGATTTTCGCTGACGGGTTCCTCGGCAATTTCGGCATTCTGGCCAACGCCACCTTCATCGACAGCGACGCCGAATATACACTGCAAGGTCCAGCCACCGCTCCGGGCGGCGCGCTGGTCAACGTGATCCGCAACGCTGCGCTCGCCAACGTATCTAGCCAAGCCTACAACGGCACACTCTATTACGATGATGGCATCTTCTCGGCGCGCGTGATGGGCACCTATCGCAGCCGCTATCACGAAGGCGCGAGCGGCACCGGCAACGTGCTCGAAGGCTTCGGCGGCATGTTCAACCTCGATGCCTCGATCCGCTACAAGTTGACCGAATGGGCCGAAATCTCGGTCGAAGGCAACAACCTGCTCGATACCTATCGCTATCGTTTCACCGATTTCGATGCAGACCGTAACTACGAAAACAATCACTTCGGACGCAACTTCCTGGTGGGCGCACGCTTCAAGTACTGATCCCACCAACAGCCGGGCGCGAGTCTCCCACACGCCCGGCTGTTTTGGGGATCATGCCC
>NZ_LJHY01000043.1 GCF_001295795.1 Novosphingobium sp. AAP83 | reverse complement strand
GACCAGGAAACGCTTGACCAGATCGCTGCAGAGCTTGCCCGAGACCGGAAGGTCACTGATGTCAAGCAGCACTGCGGATAGTTCTTTGCACCTTGACCAACGTCCATTAGGTCAATAAATAGGTTTTTAGGTTGAATGTGGAATCGCATCGACTTTGGGGGAAGGATGAGATGTTGCATGGTAGGTGAGCGGTCTCCTGCGCTGGTTGGCGACAAGGTCGGGCGGCGCGCTTGGGCGATGCTTGCTGTCCTTTCCTTGGTGAACTTGTTCGCTGCGGTTGATCGCTACAATTTTTCTCTAGTGATGGAGCCGATGCGCGAAGAGCTCGGTGCCAGCGATGCTCAGATGGGCCTGCTTGGCGGAGCTGCCTTCGTGCTTTGTTATGCAACGTTCAGTTTGCCGATGGCGCGACTGGCTGACCACGGTAATCGGCGCGTCTTGCTGGCTGGGGCGGTCGGCGTGTGGTCATTGTTCGCAATGCTCAACGGGTTCGCCACGAATATATGGCACGCCGCAGTATCCCGGATCGGCCTTGGCCTGGCCGAGGCAGCTGGCCCGCCCACCTCCCTGTCCCTCATTTCGGAAAGCTTCGGCAATGCCAAGCGCCACGTTGCGGTAAGCATATTTCAGGGTGGTGCCGCAGTCGGCGCGTTGGTCGGCGTGCCGATAGCTGGCCTCATTGCCCATTCCCACGGGTGGCGCGCTCCGTTTATCGTTTTCGGAATTCTCGGCCTGGTGGTCGCGGTGGTGGTGTGGCTGGTGGTGCGGGAGAATCCTGCGCGAGCCAGGCCGCAAGAGCGATCATCAGGCAAATCGACCTTTATGAGCGACGGGCGGTTGTTGTTGAAGGATCGGCGGTTCTTCTGGCTCTTTGTGTCGCAGCTGTCGGTAGGCATTCCGGTTGGCGTGATGCCCGTGTGGTTGACCGCGTTCATGATGCGCAAGTTCGGAATAGACCTGTGGCTCGGGGCACTGATGAACGCGCTCTTCTTCGGGGCAATCATGTTGGTCGGATACGTCGGAAGCGGTTATCTGCTGGCCTATGTGATCGGCCGAACCGGCAACCAGTCGCTCGGTGCGCGGCTTCCGGGTTTGGTTGCGATTGCTTCGGTGCCATTCGCGATCGGCATGTTGCTGGCGCCAACATTCAATCTGTTTGTGGGCATGGCGGCGGTGTTTTTTCTGCTGCTGTTTTCCAGCCGAACTGCAGCCAGCACCCTTGCGCTCGATTTCGCGCCTGACCGCCTTCGGGGCTTGGCAACAGCTTTGATTTTGGCGGCGGTGAGCATCGTTGGTGGCGGGCTAGCGCCTTGGGCAGTTGGAGCCCTTAGCGATCGCCTCGGTGGACTGCATAGCAATGCGGGGGCGCTGGAGTGGGCCCTTATGGCAGCCATCCCACTCCCAGTCCTGATATCCGGAATTTTTCTGATTTTCACCTCATCGGCAATGGTTATTTCAACTGAAAAACAGTATCTTGGGAGGGCAGAATGTCTAAATTGATTAAGTTATCACCACTGCTTCTTATTGGCATTTCGCAAATGGCGATGGCGCAGTCCGAAACCGCTA
This sequence comes from Novosphingobium sp. AAP83, assembly GCF_001295795.1. Lineage (GTDB taxonomy): Bacteria > Pseudomonadota > Alphaproteobacteria > Sphingomonadales > Sphingomonadaceae > Novosphingobium. The sequence continues at coordinate 23,091 of NZ_LJHY01000043.1, read as the reverse complement.
CCGTGTCGGAAGATGAGGAGCAGGGAATTAAGGAGATTGTCGTTACTGCGGAATTCAAGGAAACGACGGTCCAGCGTTCCTCACTATCGCTGCAGGTACTTTCTCGGGACGAGATCGCTACTGTTCGTCGCCCCAATGACCTTAATGCGTTGGTTCCGGGAGTGCAGATCGGCTCGTCGGGACCTAATCCCCAGGTATTCATTCGCGGTGTCGGAGACGCAGCGAGAAATTCACGTGCGCAGTCCGGCGTCGTTTTCAATATCGATGGCGTAGCCTTGGTGCGCCCTTCGGCTGCAACGGCCAACTTTTTCGATCTGGAGCGAATTGAAGTTCTCAAAGGCCCGCAAGGCACGCTCTATGGCCGCAATGCCAGCGGTGGCGTTCTCAACCTGATTACCGCACGTCCCAAGCTCGACGAAACAAGTGGCTTTGCGAGTTTTGAAGCCGGCAATTTTAATCTTGTCGCAGGCGAGGCTGCTATCAACCTCCCTCTGGGCGAGAAGGTTGCGCTACGCGTATCGAGCAAGATCGTTGATCGCGATGGCTACCTTTCTGACGGTGCACAGGATCAGCGGACACGCGCCGGCCGGTTGCGCCTTTTTTGGAAGCCAAGCGACAGCTTCGACGTGATGATCAATGCCGACGCATCGCACGTTGGCGGCAAGGGGTCGGGCGTGACAACCCGCCCTGTGTTCCAGAACAATCCCTGGTATTCGAACACCGATACGCGGCTGCTTCCGTTCCCGTTTCAGTTTGGCCCTGGAACTGCACCATTCACGGCCCCGACTGACCGCAGCATTGATGCAGACCTGTGGGGCGTCAGCGCGGAAATCAACGCCGACCTGGGATTTGGCAGACTGACCTTCGTGCCAGCTTATCGCACGCAAAAGCAGGAGGTCGTGTCCTTCAATTCCAATTTCCGATTTAGTGAAACGGTCGATGACCGCACGATCTCTGCCGAGTTGAGGCTGGCTGGCGAGATCGGCGACCTGGAATGGATTTTGGGCGGATTCTACTTCGACTTCAAAAACAATGCCGCGATCTATCCAGGACAGGGTAGTTTCAATTCGTCGCAACAATTTGTGGATAGAACTATTTCCAAGGCAGTTTTTGGCAATGCAATTTACAGCGTATCCGAAACGCTACGTCTGATTGGCGGATTGCGGTACACCAATGAGGCTACCGACGGGACATTCGTCAACGGAAGAGGGGCTCCACCAGTTATTCCGTTTGTGCCAACCAGCGGGGTGAACCAGTTCGCTCCGCTGGAAGTGAACAAGGTCAACTGGAAGTTCGGACTGGAATTGGACGTCGCGCCGCAGTCTATGCTGTATGCGACCGGAACCTCCGGATTTAAGGGTGGCGGTACCAATTCCACTCCCTGTGGAGGTCCATCGTTTGGTCCAGAGGACGTCCGATCTTTCCTATTCGGATCGCGTAACCGGTTCTTCGGCAACGCACTCCAGGTCAACGGTGAGGCGTTCCTGACCAAGACACAGGGGCAGCAGGTCAGTGCGCTCACCCAGGTCTGCGCTGCCAACGGAGCGCCCGGTCCCCAAGGGTTCATGACCTTCAATGTTGGTCGTGCCACGGTTTATGGCGGCAACATAGACCTTCTTTGGAAGCCGACCGCTAATGGCAGCCTGCATTTCTTCGCGGAGTATTTGAAATCAAGGGCCGATAGTTTCAGTTTCTCTCAAATCGGTGCAGGTGCTTACACGCCAGCACAGCTGTCGTTGTGTTCTGCCACGGCGGGCACAGCACCATTCTTCAACATCAATTGCGACGGCTTGCCGCTCCCGCGGGTCCCAACCTGGACGATTCAGGCCGATTACTCGCATAAATTCGTACTCGCGAACGAAGGTGAGATCGTGCCAAAGGTTTTTGTGCAAAGAGTCACCAGCCGCTTCCTCGACATCGCCTATGGACCAAACGGAACGGCGCCAGCTTATACCAACGTGAATTTTGAAGTTACCTATACCCCTCCGGGCAATGGCTGGATACTCTCGGCATTTGCCACGAACATCACGAACGCGGCGATCTACACAAGCGGGGTCAGCGTCCCGGCAAATGCTCCTAACGGCGTACGGTACTACACTGCGCATATCGAGCCACCGCGGATGTTTGGTGCTCGCCTTCAGGTAAACTTCTAAGGCTGGGCATTGTGCCATTAGCCCGGGAGCGGACGCCCAAGGATCCCGCTCCCGGGTTCATTTTTGAAATTGAAAAAGTGACCGATAGGAACCGCCGCATGCCGCCAGACCTTTACGTCGTGATCGCCGAAAACTCTGCGCAAGCTCCGCAATTCCTCCAGAGCTTGGGCAAGGCACATTCCGAACATCTGGCTGCCGGGGCTGAAGGCGTTGCGATCGTTCAGGGCGGCCCGTACCTTGATGCGGAAGGTGCGATCGGGGGCGGGCTGTTAATCTTTAAGTCCGACAGTGAAGCCAAGGTGCGCCAATTCATGGAGCAGGATCCTTATTTCCTGGCCGGTGCAGTAGTATCTCTGACGATATACCCTTGGCGCTGTCTGAGGGGGCATCCATTGGGGCACGAAGATATGACCTTGGCTAGTCGCCCCCAATAGCCTGCGCGCCGCTTTGTGGTTGCGTGCTTGCCATGCCCAACTCTTTATTGAGGAGCCGTGGCCTGTATCGCCTTCGCGCGATGTTGCTACACTGGTCCTGGGGCCGCCGAGGCTAGCCGTGATGGCAATTGAAATTCGCACTCCCAGGAAAAGCCATGACCACGCAAACTCGCAATGGAGATCTGGCTAGCTCGATCAAGCAGGTGTTGCGCTTCCTGCCTGCACCGGTCGGTATTGTCAGCAGCTTCGCCGCCGATACTGGCCAGCCAATCGGCCTTGCCATGTCGGCGATCATGCCGATTTCACTCGAACCCTGCTCGATGGCAATTTCGGTCAACCGTTCAGGCTCGGCGCATGCCGGGATGCTGGCCAGCGGCAAGTTTTGTATCAATTTGCTTGCCAGTGAACTGCGCGACCACATGGCCTCATTCGCCAGCGCCGATCTGCGCGACCAGCGTTTTACCCAGCCTGACTGGCAGCAGCATGGGCAAGTGTGGTACATCGCTGGTGCCCCGGCCAGTATCTTTTGCGAAGTGCGCGAAACACTGTCGTTCGGCACCCACGATTTGCTGATCGGGGTGGTTTATGACCTGATCGCCACAGGGCGCGAAGATATCTTGGGCTGGGCCAACGGCGCGCTGGGGCAGTTGGTACCTTTGCATTAAAGCCTTTTTCGAGCGCAATGAATCGCGGGGGATTCGCAGCACAACGATTTTCTGATTCATAATCCATGTTGGCGACGGGGGCTGGCATGGTCAGCGGGCTGTGGCAACTCATCGGCAAACTCCTCGATGTCTTCCAGCCCACCGAATGCGCCAACTACTTCAGCTCCTGCGGATAGGACCCAGAATGATCGTATCCATCCGGCGTGGCTTTCAATTACCCACAAGTGGCTGGGCGGCGAGTTCGACGCCAAGTCGGATGTCCATGAGCCGGGTCCAACCTCGCCACATGATCATGTTGCCGGGCGGAGGGGCGTGTCGTCGACCGAGATAACCGCCCAGGCCCGCGATCTCGGTCAGGTACGATGAAATCGGCGGCGCGTTTGCAGTCATTCTCCCGGAGCGGGCGGCAATTCGATCGATGATCACGATCTCGGTGGCGGTCAGTGCGGACCCGGGATCATCATTTGTGTGCGCTCTGTTCAGCATAGTAAGCCAGAAGATCCGCCAGCCCAGACTGCAGAATATGGCGATCAAGTTGACCAGTCTCTCGGCCGCGCGCAGCTTCAGTTTCTCGGCATTGAAGCCGGACTGGGTAAGCGCAAAAGCACCTCCATATTTTTACCGGCGATTAGGCGGCTATGAGTTGGTCCTCAAATGAGGGGTACCGTAATGGCGAGTGACGAAGGTCCATTCGAAACAAGTTTCGCAACTTCGGAGCATCAGCGACCATCAAGAATGGACGTCATTCCGGCGGGTCGTGTGCGGCGTAGATGGACCGACGAGGCGAAGGCGCGCGTAATCACCGCAAGTTTTGAGCCGGGTGCCAACATAGCGCAGATTGCCCGCACCCATGATCTCCTGCCCCAACTGCTATACGCTTGGCGGCACGATCACATTCGGGGCCGTAAGTTGGCGGGTGAGCCCTTGGGTTTTGCTGTGGTAATCGTGGATGAACCGGCATCGGCGGTGCCGATGGCTTGGGATGCGCTTGAGATCGGGATCCGCACCGGCGGTTTGGCAATTAATGTTTCGCCGGAGGTCAGCGCTGATCATATCAGGCGCGTTCTTGCTGCAGTGAGGCAAGCGGGATGATTATTCCGCCCGGACCGCTCAAGGTAATGGTGGCGACAAAAACCATGCGCGAGAATCACGTTCTCAACTTATTTCGTCGCGCTACAAAACTCTTTCATAATCCAAGAAAACAGAGCTTTTGGACCACTTTGAAGGGTGGCAGATCAATGGCTCCCTGCCCTTAACCTCTGCATTCTTCCATGCCATCCGTAAAAATTGCCGGGGGTCAGTTCAATCTATCAATTGACATCAATCAAAGTATGAATTAATCCAAGAGCTCAGCGCGGTTGGGAGAGTGTGCCATGCTGGCCACTTTCGGCCTCTCAATCGAGAAAGGTAGACCATGGCGGAGGAAGTGGGAGCAAGGTCCAAGCCGTTCGAAGGCCAGACCGAAATCATTGACGTGCTGTCAATGGAATGGCGGGAATTCGACGAAGGCGTTGAGGCGAAGATCCTTTACCAGGATGAAGAAACCGGCGCATCTACCGTGCTGTTCCGTTTCGCCCCGGGCGCTCAGGCTCCGTTGCATGAGCACACCGGACTGGAACAGACCTTTGTCATCGAGGGCGAACTCGAAGATCACGATGGCGTGGTGACCGCTGGCAATTTCGCCGTCCGCCAGGCTGGCAGCGTGCACGCCGCCTTCACCAAGAAGGGGAGCCTGCACCTCGCTTTCTTCTCAAAGCCACCACGCAAGGTGGCTGATGGTGTGCAACCTTTCTCCAAGCCCAAGGATAATACTAAGTGAGCGATACTGCACCAAGCATTACGGGCATCGAGGATATCCTTTTCGGTGTTGAGGACATGGATAACGCTTGCCGCTTTCTTGAGCTTTATGGCCTGAAGGAAATCGCGCGTGATGCAGCACAGAGCATCTGGGAGAGCCTTGACGGCTCTACGATTACGCTACGTCTAAAGGACGACGCCACACTTCCTGCGCCTATGATTGATGAACCAACTGGTCGTCGCTATACTTGGGGCGTCAAGGATCAGACTTCGCTTGATCTCATATCGAGCGAGTTATCACGCGACCGAGACGTGCACGTGAGCGAAGATGGTCTGCTTTCGTCCGTCGATGATGACGGTCATGTAATTGCATTTCGCATTACCCGGCGTCGTGCCTATGAAGCGGCCCCGGCAGAAATAAACGTGACGGGGGTGGAGGGCGGTCGGCCAATCAACTCGCGCGTTTCATTCGATGAACCGCAGGTTGCGCGGGCCATGGGTCATCTGGTGTTCTGGAGCCGTGATCCTGAAAAGAGCGCAGCCTTCTATCAAGAGCGGCTTGGTTTCCGGGTTACAGACAGCGTCTCGGGCAATCAGGGCATTTTGCTACGCGCTGCGGCGCATTTTGACCATCACAGCATTTTCTTCCTTAACCCCGGAAAGGCTCCTTTCCAGAACAGCCTCCAGCATATCGAATTCCAGTTCCGGGACATGCAGGAAGTGATGATCGGGGGTGATCGGCTTACCAAGGCGGGCTTCAAGACTGTGTTTGGGCCTGGGCGGCATATGATGGGCTCGAACTGGTACTGGTATTTCAACACACCCTTGGGCTGCGCGTTTGAACTGGCTGCAGATATGGACCGCGCCGACGATGGTTGGGAACCGGGAGTTTGGGAAACGATGGACGAGGTGAAGGGCTGGTCGATGGCCTATGGAGCATTCGGGCCAACAGCCAGTATTGAAGCAGAACGGCGCGCCTGACTTCGGGCGACGCAAATCGGGTGGCTTCTTAGTAGGTGATATGGTCGCAAACGTTGCGCATACTCATCGGCAAGGCCGGGCCTTTTGAGTGCGTGTGGTCCAGTTAAAGAGACAACATCATGGCAGATATTCGCAAGGCGTTGGTGATCGGCGGAGGAGTCGGCGGGAATTCGACAGCCCTCCTGCTTGCGCGATCTGGCGTTCACGTCGACCTTTTCGAAGCTGACCCTGCTTGGCGGGTTTATGGCGCCGGCCTGACGATGACAGGTGCCACTCTGCGGGCCTTTCGGCAGCTTGGTATGCTCGACAAGATCCGCGAACACGGCGCCTTGACCGAAGGACTGAAGCTGTTCGATCAGACGGGCAAGTTGATTAGCGCGATGCCGGGCCACCTGGACGATCCGGACATTCCCCATAGTGGTGGCATCTTGCGGCCTGTATTGCACCGCCTACTATGCGAAGAGGTTCGGGCTTGCGGGGTGAATGTCCAACTGGGCGTTGTCGCCACGAGCATCGAGAACGATGGCGAACGTGTCCTCGTGCAGTCAAGTGACGGTCGGGAAGAAGCATACGATCTGGTCGTGGGCGCAGATGGCTGCTTCTCTGCCACTCGCAAGATGCTGTTTCCAGACTCGTCCGAGCCCAAGTATACCGGACAGGCATGCTGGCGCCTCCTTGCGCCGCGCCCTGCCGACATGGTCGATGCCGAATTCTATCTGGGAAAGATCAAAGTCGGATTCGTGCCGTGCTCACCCACGGAAATGTACATGTTTGCGCTGGAAAATGAGCCGCAGAAGCAGCGCAAACGGGACGAGGATCTGATTGAGAACATGCGATCTGTAATTGCCGGCTTCAGCGGGCGCGTGGACAAGGTCCGCGAGGAGTTGGGAGATCATTCCAGCATTCTTTACCGCCCGCTTGAAGTGTTGATGATGCCGCTTCCGTGGCATCAAGGCAGGTGTGTTCTGATCGGCGATGCCGTGCATTCTACAACACCGCATCTTGCATCGGGCGCAGGCATTGCCGTTGAAGATGCCATTGTGTTGTGTGATGAACTTGCCAGGGCAAGTTCGATTGAGGCCGGGCTCACGGCTTTTGGCCAACGTCGGTTTGAACGATGCCGGTTGGTGGTCGAGAACTCGGTTCGGCTCGGGGCCATGGAAATCGCAGGGGCTGACCCTCGAGAGTTCGGGGCGTTGATGGATGCCAGCGCGCGCCTTCTCGTCGCATCGATCTGATTCAACTGGAGGAAAACGATGACACAGCCTTTCCGCCGCATCGTGACCGGGCATGACTCCGGTGGGGCTGCGATAATTGTATCCGACGGGAAACCTGAGCGTGTGGAATCACTCGGACCACATGGGCCGACCTTCTACGAAGTGTGGAACACCCGTGAAACGCCCGCAGCAATTGATCGAATGGGCTGCGAACCGAAGGAAGCTGGCCTTATTCTTGCGCCACCTACGAACGGAACACGTATCAGGGTTTTGGACATTGAGCCGGATGCCGAAGACATCTTTGGCATGAGTGACGAAGAAGCAAAGGCCCACTTCGAAAAAATCGGTGCTGGCGATGCCTCCGCACGTGGACGCGGCGATGCCCCTCATCCGTTCATGCATCGCACCGAGACCATTGATTACGGCATTGTGCTGGACGGAGAGATTACTCTGATCGTCGACAAGGGCGAAACAGTAGTTCGTACAGGAGACATTGTCGTACAAAAGGGGACGAACCATGCTTGGGCCAACCGTTCCGGGCGCGTTTGCCGAATGGCCTTCATTCTAATTGACGGCAAGTTCACCGATGGAATTTCAATTTGATCTGTATCGATATAATTATTTGATAAAACGCGAAAATTAAACTTCAATAAAAAATTTATGCAACTTGAGATTGATCATCCCTTTTTAAAAAGAAAAAATCAGTTTAATAAGAGGCAGAAAAATTTAATAATCTAATTATAGATAAAATTTGGGTATGCTGGATTAATAAATTTTAAAATGAGATTTATTATTTTATACGGAGATATACTCATTAATGAGAAGGGAAATTGGACAAGCAGTTTTCAGAAATGAAGTGTAACTAGAAAAATTTTGGGTTTTGTATAGATACGGCAAGCGTTCCTTTTTTTGAAGGCAGATTAAATACGTATAATACCGATCAATATAGCCAAATCGCTATAATAAGTAGGTCAAGCATCATTGCCAACCGTATCGTCTGGGAGACTGCCGACAGGTTACACAAACGCGGATTGAGCGCCGCACGTCAAATGGAAGCTGGCAAAACGCGCTCTGGTTTTCGTTCTGCCTAGAAATCAAAAAGGAGAAAATATGAGGAACCACCTGAAATTAAGCCGAGTTTCGACCTTGGCGCTTGCTGCGGTAAGTGTATGCCTGCCGGCAACAGCCTTTGCACAGCAAAGCAACAGTCCGGCAGCGTCAATGGACGATACTGCCCCCGAAATCATCGTGATGGCGCGCAAGCGTCAGGAAAACCTTGTCGACGTGCCATTGGCTGTGTCGATTGTGGGCTCCGACCAGCTGGAGCGCGACCAGATCTACAACCTGACAGACCTCGCCCGTACCACGCCAGCCTTGGAAATCAGTCAAAGCTTTGGCGGCGAATCGAATGGTGGTGGGCGCATCCGCGGCATCGGTACCGGCGTTTTCAACCCCAGCGTGTCCTCATCGGTGGCCCTCGTTGTCGATCAGGCACCTATCGGGAACCTTGCCTTCCCGCAACTCTATGATTTGTCTGCCGTTGAAGTGCTGCGCGGACCACAAGGAACCCTGTTTGGTCAGGGCGCGTCTGCTGGTGTGATCAACGTTCGCACAACGGCGCCTTCCACTAAGGCTTTTGCCGCCAGTGGCAGCGTACAATTTGCAGATAAAGGTACGGCTGGATCAGAGTTCGGCGAGCAGATCTATGACGCTGCCATCAACGTGCCGTTCAGCGACAGGATCGCCCTCCGGATTGCCTCGCAGTATCGCGTTGAAAGCGGACTGCAACGTCGGATGAATGCAACCCCCACCGACCCTGCTGGCAAGGATAACGAACTCAGCGACCTTGGCATTCGCGCCAGACTGCTGATCGAACCGTCAAGCACTGCGCGCATCAATATTACCGCTGAATATGGCAGGCGTGACGAAGACGGACAGACCTTCGCTGTCACTAGCGCCGCGCCAAATACATCGCCAGCAGGAAATGCACTTCGCAACAATTTGGCAGGACCGACGTGTGGAATGACCGAATTCAGCGCACGTGCCGACCAATACTGCGAGGCTTTGTCATCCGTGGTGGAAACCGAAGTATATGCTTTAACCGGTCGCTTTGAACTCGATGTCAGCGACTCGCTGACACTGACTTCGGTAAGCAACTTCCGTGAACGCAATTTCCTCAACACCCGACGTGATTTCTCCCGAAATACGTGGGGCTTTTCAGCACGGAATGAACGCAATGATGAGCGCGCCAATGGGTTCAGCCAGGAATTGCGGGCGAACTATTCCAGCAATGGGATAGAACTCGTGTTTGGCGGCTTTTACACCGATTTTGCGTTTGAGAGAGTTCCAAACGGACCACGACCGTTTACCTTTGGTCCAGCAGCCAGCGACAACCGCATCGGCTTCAGTATATGCAACGCGGGCGGCACCGCCTGCGTACCTGGACGGCAACCACTCTTCACTAGAGAAGTCACAAGAAACCGGACACTTTCGGGTTTCTTTGATGCCTCGATCCAACTCAACGACAAGATCGAAGCCTTCGGTGGCCTGCGCTACGATGATTTCAATAACACAACGTCGTTGGGCACAAACGGCCTGGCAACAAACCAATCGATTGAGTTGAATGACGATGCCTTGTCAGGCCGTATCGGACTGAGCTTTAAGCCAACCGATGATATCAACCTCTATGGGTCCTATTCACGCGGTTACAAGCCACCGGCAGTGGGTACGGATCCTTCTGGCGTGCTGTTCCAACTGGATGCAGAAAAAGCCAATTCTTTTGAATTGGGAGCAAGGGCCAGCATCGGCAGAGTACAGCTTGCTGCAAACATTTTCCACAACTCCCTATTCAACTTCCAGGGCCAAATCAATCGATTGATTAATATTTCCGGAGGTACGGAACTCATCAGTTCGCCCATCAACTATTCGAAAGTCGTCTCTAAGGGCTTCGAATTCAACGTGAGCGGAACGGTGGTTGCCGGACTGAATGTAAACCTCGGTTATCAGTTCAATGACGTGAGGTTCCCAAGCAACTTCCTTGCCGAGGATAGCACTCCGACAAACCCGCTCGACATCGGTGGCCGACAGTTCCTACTGTCGCCTAAGCACAAGGTCACTTTGTCAGCCGACTATATGCAAGCACTGAACGATAGCGTAGAAGCGTTCATCAACACCAACGTCAATTACAAAAGCGAGGTGCTTTACGCAGTACGTGCCGACCCGTCGTTTATCTTCCCGGCCCATGCGATTATCAATACCGGTTTCGGTATTCGGGAATCAAACGGTGGGTGGAATGTGTCGGTATATGTCCGCAACTTGACCAAGCAGCGTGAGCCAATGGCTTACTTTGCGCCGCTAGTGCCAGGAACTGGAGCCATTCGCAGCTGGCCAATTGCTGGCCTTACAGCGCGCGTTGTGGGGGTTCGCGCCGGCTTCGCCTTCTAAACTATAACCGGCTATTCCGATAAATGGTCGGCGGCAGTATCACTACTGCCGCCGACTTCGTTTTTTCTACTGGCCTTGTTCAGTGGGCGTATCCGTCCGGTGAATGCTGCGGGATGATGGCGACCGACGCGTAGTCTGGTTTAGGCGGGGATGGCTTCGGAGCGCGGCACCCTCTTCCAGAGCAGGAGGTGATCGAGCTTTGTGGCCGGATGGTCCGCAATGCAGGCGAGGATATCGGCGAGCAGATCAGCCAATACACTGGTTCAGAGGGAATCTACAGCTTGGCGGTTGATTTGTTGCGAGTGTTTGCTTTGCGCAGACCATCGCAGATGCGAGACTGCACCCGTGATATCCACAAATGTTATATCCATGATATCAATTGGTGATTTGCTCTGAATACGGTTTGCGATCATTTCTGGCGAAATAGCTCGCATTGACGAGACGCTGGAGAGGAACGAGTATTGTCAGGCACTGCGATAGACGATCCTGAAAAGGCGATGTTGGCGCTGAAGCGCGCCATACCGCAGACGCGGATGATCGATTACGGCATGGCCAGAAGCGATGCTGCCATTCTTGGCGGTCTTGATGGGCACTGCGCTGGTTGGGCGGAAATGGCCCGTTCGCTTTCCGATCGCAATATCGCCATGGCGGTTCATCATCTTTCCGCAAACCGGCGCGCTATGGCGTCACAGTACCACCTGTGGGCCGGAGCGGCGCTGCTGGTCGGGCAACTGGAATTCAATCACGATTCGCCAGAAAAAGTCGCGATGTACCGTGAAGCCAATGCCCTTTTTGCAAGATCCGCCGATCTGGGCATTCTCAGCCACCATCGACTGCACCTTGAGTTCCAAGGCCATCGGCTCGCTGGTTGGTGCTTTCCCCACGCAGCACCGCTGGGAGCGGTTGTCATCGTGGGCGGACTGAGTGGTTGGGGCACAGCCTACTTTGGAATGGCGCGTGCCATGCAGGCGCGTGGCCTTGCCGTAGTTCTCGCCGAAGCACCGGGACAGGGCGAGACCCGCATGGACGGCGGCCTGTTTCTTTCACGCGAAAACATTCCCCTTGTCTCAAGCTTTGTCGATGAAGCAGCCCGGCATTCGGCACGCGTGGGCATTATGGGTAACAGCTTCGGAGCCTTGATCGCCGCCCATGTTGCAACGACAGATGCCCGGATTACGGCGCTTTGCCTAAATGGCGCTGTTCCTGACATGAAAGTGCCGGATTTCCGTACCGCTCGTGAGCAGATGGAAGCGGTCTTCGGAGTGGAAGGCCCAGAACTTGCGCGCCGTGTTGGCGATCTGGGGTTCGATCCGCAGGCCAGTCCGATCGCCTGTGCCACATTGATCGTCGAAGGGGGGGCCGATCCCCTCGTGGCGGTGGGCGCGCAATTAGGCTTTCTGCGTGAGGGTGATCGCGATGCAGCAACTGTGCTGACGTGGCCGGACGGAGAGCACACCATTTATAATCATGCCACCGATCGCGATGCCCTCGTCTCAGCGTGGTTTGTTGATCATTTGACCATGGAGCAGTGACCTTGACCGAGGAGTTTGATGTTATTGTCGTGGGTTACGGCCCAACTGGTCTGGTTCTGGCAGCAGCGCTGGGAGCGCGTGGGCACAAGGTAGCGGTGGTCGAGCGCTGGCCTGAGCTCTACAAACATCCGCGTCTGGCGCATATCGACGATGAAACCGCGCGTATCATCCAGGCGGTAGCCGACGTCGATCATGCCCTACGTGATTCCGCACCGGTGCAGCACTATAGTTTTGTGAATGCAGCAGGCGAATTGCTGACCAGGGTAGGCAACGGCACGGTTACCGGTGTTTCGGGATACCCTGCCGACATTTCTATCTTTCAGCCCGACATCGAGGAAGCAATCCATGATCGTGTTGTCGCGACCGCTTCGGTCACGACGCTAACGGGGTGGGAGGCCGTGTCGCTGGATCAGGATGCCTCAGGCGTTACGCTCGGCATTCGTCCTGCAAGCCAGCCCGCAACAGAAATACGGCAATTGCGCGCCGCTTACCTTGTCGGCAGTGATGGGGTGAAGAGCTTCGTCAGAGAAGCGTTAGGAATCACGCGGACAGATCTGGGTTTTGCCGAGCGCTGGCTGAATATCGATCTGCTGATCCTGCGGCCTTTGCCCGAACGCTTTGACAGCACAATCCAATATTGCGATCCAGCCCGAGGGCATATGCATCTCCCCGTTGGGACAAGGCGATTGCGCGTTGAACTGGCCCTTTTACAAGGCGAGGATCCTGCGTCTTTCACAAAGCCGGAATTTGCTTGGAACTGGTTGCGTGAACGCCATGGTCTTGGTCCCGATGATGTGGCGATCACCCGCCAAGTGGTCTACGGTTTTGAAGCGCGTAGTGCTGACACTTGGCGAATCGGGCGAGTGTTGCTTGCAGGGGATGCCTGCCACACCATGCCGCCCTACCTTGGGCAGGGGGCGTGTTCAGGCATGCGCGACGGGATTGCGCTAGACTGGCGGTTAGATCTGGTGTTGCGCGGTCTGGCGCGGCCCGATCTGCTTGACAGTTATGAAGTTGAACGCAAGCCGCATGTCACCATCATCACGCGGATGGCGATCGGGCTGGGCCAAATCGCAAATGAACACGACCCGGAACGGGCAAGGCTTCGTGACGAAGCGATGCGCGCGCATCCGCCGGCCAAACCTGACTTGCCGTTCATAACATCAGGTCTACTTGATCCGGAACCGTCGCCGCTCAGAGGGAAGATATCCCATCAGGGCACAGTCAGCCTGAACGAGCGGCGCGGTCGGTTCGATGATGTTGTTGGGCGCGGATTTGTGCTGCTTTGCCGTACAGGAGAAACGCTCAAGCTGCTGGATGAGCAGACTAAGTCGGTCTTTACGGCAATCGGCGGACTGGTCCAATCGCTTGACGCGCTGATCGACGTGGATGGCACTTACGCTGCATTCTTTGCAGAACACGGGATCGAGTGCATGCTCTACCGGCCGGACTTTGTGGTGTTCGGCACGCGTCCGGATGGCGAGGGGGTGCGTTCGCTGGTAGGCAATCTGCTATCTGCAATATGCGCTTCAGGCGATGCTACGACAAAGGTCGATCCATGACGCAGGGGGCGGATCAACCGCCAGCGCACCATCAAGGCGCTTGGCCGCAAGGGTGCTCTTGCCGCCAGTGGCGAACTTGAGCACTTTCCGGCCAGTCTGGATCATCGTGATTGCGGGTGGAAGGGCGCCGATTTGGCTTTGATGTCGACCGCGCTGTATTCGTTGCCACACTACACCGGCTGCACGCACCAGCATTGTCATCCGAGATGTCGTGCTGAACGACACCGCTCCAATGATCCCGCTCGTTCTCGAACGGCAGGCTGGCGAAACACAGCTCTGGGTCAAGGAAGTACGCGTTGGCACCGGAAAGACCGCGCAGTGCTACATTCTCACGCTGAACGAGGCCGAGGCAAAGAAGGACAAGGCCGACCGGCCGGCCATTATCGATGGCCTTCAGGCCCAGCTCAAAAAGGGTGACAAGGCGCTGGTCGGCAACTCAGCCTATTGGCGTTATCTGAAAACCAGCGGCAAGACCTCTGAAATCGATTTGGGCACCCGCACGCACGTAACAGGCGAGGTCGGTAACGTCTTCAAGGCCGTCGGCATTGCTCTCCCGGCCAGCATCACCGAGCAGGCAGCGGCGTAAGCGCCGCCGCGCACCAGCGCGTCCCTTACGGCAATCGAAAAATGTAGTGGTAACACTCGTTCGTCCGTAAGCAGCCTATTGATATACAGTCATTTTATCGAACACACTGTTCGACATGGGCTTGACTTTCATTCCGACGCATCGCTGTCCGCGCCTTGGCCGATCTACGCTGCGTATGCCGGGGAAGCGTCTGGCTGCTGCCTGACCGGACGTAAAGTGCTCTAAACCTGCAGAATCGCGCTTTGCGATGCGCGTGATATCTGGCGGCGGAACCATTCGTGACCAGGATCGCCGTCCCATCGCTTATGCCAGATCAGTTTGGACATCACCGGGTCCAGCGGCAAGGGAACCGGGAAGTGCATCAGCATGGCGGATTCGGGCATGGTCTGAAGCAGTGCTTCGGCGACGACAGCGACGAGCGAGGTACCTACAACCATCCGGGGTACGGATGTGAAAAAGGGCGTTGTATAGACAATCTGCCGCTGCAGGCCGAGCGTCGCGAGAAGCGTATCGACCGGCGTGCCGAAATCATCGTTGATCGAAACAGCGACATGGGGAAGGGACAGGAACGAGTCGAGATCGCAATTGGCGCTGACGAGTGCATTATTGCCGGGGTCTGCAATGCATACCTCTCGCAATGGCAACATATTCTCACTGCACACGCTGGTCGAAAGGTGCTCGTAAACCCCCAGGGCAAACTCGGCTTGGCCGTTCTCCACTTTCGCCATAGCTTCGCGATTGCCTGCGCTGATTATTCGCAATTCAATGCCGGGCGCAGTCCGGTTCAATTCCCGGCAAAGCGTGGGTAGAACAAGCGTTGCAGCCATATCTGGCATGGCAAGGACAAACTTGCGCTCTGCCTTGGCAGGGTTGAACTCCAGCTTTTGGCTCAGCGTGCTTGAGATGTTTTCAAGGCTGGGTCTGAGCAGTCGGGCCAGCTCGACCGCGCGCGGGGTTGGCAGCATTCCATCAGACGTCCGCCGGAACAGGACGTCTCCAAAAAGCTCGCGCAATTGCTTCAGGGATCGGCTCATGGCCGGTTGGCTCACCCCGATTCTGCTGGCCGCGCGTGAGACACTGCCTTCGACTACAAGCGCGTCAAACGCCACCAGCAGGTTCAGATCTACGTTGAGCAGGTTGAGTCGTTGCATAAGCTGCTCACTTTAGCGTGTTGTTGGCTTGCGCACTACAGCGATAGGTTTGCGTGTGAGGCGTACCTTCTGTTCTGCCCGATGGGCTGCGTCGATGCGATGGTATTGAACAAATGACAATGTCATGTCGGGCATCCTGCACGTTCTTCTCGACCTGCCACTTCTCCCAACCCGAGGCTGGATTGCAGAAATCCGGCTCGAACAGATAATGGCTGGCCAAGGCGGCGAACCGGACATTGACTGGGCGCGCCTTGCCAGTCTCCACCCGCAGCCAACCTGTCAGCTTCTCGACAAACGGCTCCAACTTGCTCGGCCCGTCTGGAACTTTGAACACCGGCTCCACGGTGTCGGCGCGAAGATATTTGCGGATCGTATTGCGCGATAAGCCGGTGCGCCGCTTGATCTCGCGAATGGGTATGCCCTGGCGAAAGTGCCTGCGACGGATATATCTTCGTCGATGGTGGCAGCGTCAGGCCCAAAGGCCGAGTTCACCGATAACTTCAATAGCCGGTCTGGTTTTAGCCCTCGGCACTTTCCCGGCTCAGAGTTTGGCGTTACCCGCGCTCCATTTTACCGACAGTTCGATGCCTTGCCCTATCGGCAAAAGCGTGCTCGAAAGATCGGGCAGGGCCGCTATGGCCGCGCGATAGGCGCGCATTTCGGCCCGGTCGAAATTGGGAAAAATGACATTGTCGGCCGCGATGATCGCTTCTTCGGCAAGCTTGGGGTAGAATGCCTCAAAGCAGGGCCGATAAAGATCTTTCCAGATATCAAGCAACACGAAGTCGAATGGGCCAGAGGCGGCGGCAATCAGTTCCAAGGCATCGCCGCACCTGAAGTCAACCACTCCATCAAGGCCCGCCTCCTCAAGTTGCTCACGGGCGAAGGCCTGTTTGTAATCGGCCAGTTCCATGGTGACAACGGTCGCACCGACGCTGCGTGCGGCATCGGCAAGCAGCAGGGTGGAATAGCCGTAGCTGGTTCCAAGTTCGAGAATGGTCTTTGGCCGACGGGCGAGCACCAGCGTATGCAGGACTGCGCCCACGTCTTCGCCGACGGGCAGGAGAAACTCGTCGCGCAGGGCAAATCCAGCAGGGCCGAGCGATTG
This sequence comes from Novosphingobium sp. AAP83, assembly GCF_001295795.1. Classification (GTDB taxonomy): domain Bacteria; phylum Pseudomonadota; class Alphaproteobacteria; order Sphingomonadales; family Sphingomonadaceae; genus Novosphingobium. Next base: position 6,461 of record NZ_LJHY01000043.1, on the reverse strand, counting down.
CATTCTTTTGCGATCAGCCGCTTCGCGTTGCTTGTAGCGGTCAAAGACAATTGCCACGCGGGCATCAGAAAAAATCATGATGTGGTCTCCTCGACGAACTCGATCAGATTTCCGGCACAATCGCGAATAAAGCAGCCTTTGCCGAAAGCCTCGCGCACCACGAAGGTCACGTCGACCTGCTTTTCTTCCATTTCGGCAAGGAACGCCTCCAGATCATCGACGCAAAATGCCACATGCTTGTTGCCGTGTGTCTGTACGTCGCGCGGCGGATGGCGGCGATCATCGGGCAGGGGACTTGCGCCTTCGACCTCGAAAATCTCGAAACGCAGTGGTCCCTTGCGCACCATGGCGGTGTGGCTTCGCGCTGCCTCGATGTAAAAACGCTTTTCGAGTTCAAAGCCCAGAACCTGACCGTACCATTCTAACGCCTCGTTCAGCGAGGGAACCGAAACGCCTCCATGGTGAAAGGTGAATTCGGCCATCAGTTGTGTGCTTCTGCTTCGATCATCGCTTGCAAAGTGCGGCGCACACGGGTTGATGCCCCATCGATCTTGAGCAGTACGGGTTCAAGGTCCCAGAAATCGTGGCTGCCAATCCGCGCTTGCTGCAATTCCAGCATCGGCTTGTCCTCTTCATTGAAGGCCTGTGCCAGCGCACCTTTCAGGAATCCGCTAAAGCGCTCATCGTCCAGTTTGAAGCGCCGGGTCGCACAATAGAAGTAATGCGTTGTCGTTGCCGTTTCGGGCACCATATTGTGCAACGTATAGCCCTCGTCCTCGGGACGCCGCGGCGCGCCGGCAGGAGAGGCGGCAAACGTCAATGTCATAAGCGCCGGGGCTTGCCAAACAACCTCAATCCACATGTCGGCCCGTTCTGCGCCGTTCAGCCCCGCACGGAAGGCCGGCGGTGCCACGCAGTCATCCGCAAGCCAATCGACACGCACCCTGTTGCCGTCTTGCCGATTTGTGGTCTTTGCTGCCGTATTGAATCCGCCCAGCGATGTGGGGTGCAAATAGTCGGCGTGGCTCAAATCGAGGATGTTGTCGGTCAGCAATTGGTAGTTCGCCATTGTCGGCATATATCCCACGATGCGCGCAGGTGCTGGCGTCTCGTCGATATAGCCAAGGTCGGGCAGCAGCGCAGGATCGACGCGTTCGGCATCGCCCAGCCACACCCAGATCGCGGTATGCCGTTCGATGACCGGAAACGAGCGAACCGTCAGCGCCGAAACAACCGGGCCATGCGGGTTGTGCACGCAGTTGCCGTCGACGCCGAATTCCAGACCATGGTATCCGCAGGCGATGCGGTCCGGGCCTGCTCGCCCTGCCGATAGTGGAGCGAAACGATGCGGGCAGCGGTCAAACAATGCGGTCACGGCCCCGTCAGCAGTCCTGAAGAACACGATCGGCACTTCGCAGATTGTACGCGCCAGCGGCTTTGATATCGTGCTTTCGTACGGTGGCAATTCATCCGACCATCCAGCCTGATACCAGGTGTTCTTCAGGTATTGCGTCATTTCATCACTCCATTTCAGCAAATGTTTGCGCGCACCAATCAGCGATATAATCGCGCATGCCGGTGCCGTTGTCAGCACCGCAATGCTCTACCTCGAAGTCAGCTTTGGTGAACAGGCGCAACGTGCGTTTCGGGCTGTTCACTGCCTGATCATAGCTCATCTGTGCATTGAAAGCCGGGATTTGCCGGTCGTTCTCGCCGTGGGTGATAAGGAATGGCACGCGAATTTTCTCAACCTGCCCATCCAGCGTGATTTGATCAGCATATTCCAGAAACGTGGCCTGACTGCCGATCCCGAATACCCACATCACATGATCCCAATAATGCGGAACCGGGTTCTCGCCCTCATTGGCGACTCGCTCGCGCTGGCGTTGGCCCCAGACGTGGTTGGCCCCCATCACCGCGCATAGCGCATAGCGCGGATCGTTGGCGGCAATGCGCGGGGCATGATAGCCGCCGAACGACAAGCCGAAGATGTCGATCTTGTCATGGATCACGTCGCTGCGCGTCAGCAGGTAGTCAAACGCCGGACTGCCCCAGCGTTCGGCATCGAATACGGCAGGCAGGTTGCGCTTGCGGATTGCCTCGCCCGTGCCGGGCTGGTCGAGCAGCAAGGTGTTCATGCCGCGCGCAAGGTTCACTGCACCGTGCCCGGCCATATCGACCTGCTCTTTCATCGAATCAAGACCGTTGACCGAGACTAGCGTGGGACGCGGAGTCCCCGAACCATCGTGCACGAAGATCGCCGAATAGTGCGATCCTTCGTAAGGAATCTCCACCTTGTCGACATGCAACCCGCTCAGTGAGCAGCCCTTGTGGTACAGTTCCAGCCCTTTGTCATAGGCGATCCACCGGGGGGCATAGTCCCGGCTCTGCAATCGCTCGGCTCCCAGATAGTAACCTGATGCGCGCAGATACTTCGCTCCGGCAGACAGGGCAAAGCCATCGGCTTCGTCGCGTGCTGCATTGCGCGAGACCTGATCTGCCACTGCAATCCAGCTGTCGAAAAGCTGCGCGGACCCGGCATCGGCCCCCGCTTTTGCAGCTTCGCGCACAGGGCGGCAAACCTCGTCAAGTTCACCGTGATTGCCGCCCGCAATCAGCGCCAGATTAATGCCAAGGTTCCAGACGTAGTTTCCCGGGAACGGTTCGAACATGAGGGTCTTTCTTCAGGCTGGGATCGGTCTGATCGGCAGTTCAACGATCACGTGCAGGGTATTGTTCAGGCGGTAGAGGATCGGTCCGGTCATGCAGACTTCGTCAACGCGGGCGAGCAGCCAATCGGCCACTGCTTCGGCCTCCATCAGTTATATCCGATCGGCAAGCATGCATGCAACCCTCTACTCAGCCGTCCATCCGCCATCAACGACCAGACTGGTTCCGGTCATCAGGGTCAAGGCCTCGCAAGCAAGGAACAGAACCGCACCCATCCTCGTGTATTGCCGAACGACGTGGCATTGAATTGGTCGACGACGGAGTGGTGCGCACGGAATTCATGCGATTTGGCGATACCGTCCTTATGGAAGCAGTCGATGCCGATGCGACCTCGTCGAAGGATAGTGATAGTTACCGGGAGAAGGTTGGCCCCGATGAAGCGAATCTCAGTGAACCTGAAGGTACCGTGATGATGTTTGCGCAGGAGTGCGAGGTGCTGCGCGGTGCTGATGATGCCGGATTCGCCCATCGGCACTTTGGCGAAATTGGCATTGCCGACGACACCGATATTGCAGCACTCGCCAATGCGTTGATCGGCATTGGAGGGGTGTTTGAAGAGGGTACCGATCCGCGCTTCCTGCTGGTTCATACTGTGCGCTTCGTGTGAGCACCGGAGCGCAATGACGCAAGATCAGAACACTTATCGGAGCCCGAATAGCAGCGCCTTGACTGTTTTGAGATGGGAGCGCATCGCATTCTCCGCAGCAACCGGGTCATGGTTTCGAATGGCTTCAACCACTTCGCCATGTTCGTTCTGGGAACTTTGTTTCGGTCGGCTGTCGCTGTTAAGAACCTCTTCGATCCGCCTGTCGTAAGTCACCTGTGTCTGCGCCCGTAAGGTATCGTATAACATAAGCAACAACGGGTTATGGGTCGCATTGGCAATTGCATGGTGAAGCCGCTCGTCAAGGCGCTTCCATTGCAGCATTGATGTGGAAAGCTGCATTTCTGCAAGGCAGGCATCCATGAGGGCGATATCGTCAGGTGTTGAATGCATGGCTGCAACCGACGCGAGTTGGGGTTCAAGCACGATTCTGGCCTGAAGCAGGTCATCCATGCTATACGGCACCGCCGCTGCCGACAGATTGGCATGGTTGCGCGGGCCAACGAATGTGCCCTTGCCTACATGCCGCCAAATGGCGCCTTCTTCTTCAAGCTTGCGCAGCAAAGTCCGCAGCCGTCCGCGTGATACGCCGATCTCCTCGCTGAGGCGCGGTTCTGGTGGCAAGCGCTGTTCACCGCGTTCCACGGTCTCATCAAGGAATGTGCGCAGGCGCATTAGATCTTGGCTCAAATTCAACTCCTGTACGGCATGATACCATAGGCTTCTCCCACAAAAAATAAGCTTAATTTAATAATTAACATGCATCAATGTCGATTTTAGACTGACCTATGATAGCGCTTCTCACTGCTGTGCTGTGCTGTGCTGTGCTGTGCCGTGCGGTTGATGCAGCGGCAAGGGCATTGCCTTCATGGCGCGCGATGTTGGCCAAGGAGCGGTCTGCGATCCTGCGCCGCCTGTTTGATTTGATGATCGCGAACATCGACGATCTTGCACTGTTGATCACATCGGAGCAGGGCAAGCCGCTGGCAGAAGGGCGCGGTGAGGTGCTCTATGCCGCAAGCTTCATCGAATGGTTTTCAGAAGAGGCCAAACGCGTCAAGGGGCAGGTGATACCAGAAAATCTGCATGGACGGCGCATACTGGTGCAAAAGGCGCCGGTGGGTGTCTTTGCCGCTATCACGCCGTGGAATTTTCCGGCTGCGATGATCACACGCAAGGCTGGCCCCGGATGGGTGGCAGGCTGTACCTGGGTGATCAAACCTGCCAGCCAGACACGGCTTACTGCGCTGGCTCTCGGCGTGCTGGCCGAGCGTGTCGGAGTGCCGCCCGGTGTGTGCAATATCGTTACAGGCAGCGCAAAGGCGATTGGCGGCGAGCTCACGGCCAATGCACACGTGCGCAAGCTGTCTTTCACAGGTTCGACGGAAATTGGTGCACTGTTGCTGCAACAATGTGCAACGACGATCAAGCGCACCAGCATGGAGCTGGGCGGGAATGCCCCGTTCATCGTGTTTGACGATGCAGATCTGGATGTGGCGGTGCGTGCCGCGATGGTGGCAAAGTATCGCAACAGTGGCCAATCGTGCATTGGTGCAAACCGTTTTCTTGTGCAGGCGGGCATCCACGACGCTTTCGTGGCCGCGCTTGCTGCGGCGACCGCCGAGCTCAAGGTCGCTGCCGGGACCGAACAGGGTGCGGCCATTGGTCCATTGATCGACCAGGCCGCTGTTGCCAAGGTCGAACAACACATTGCCGATGCCATGGCGCAAGGCGCGCATGTTTTAACCGGAGGCAAACGTCACTCGCTCGGCGGCAATTTCTTTGAACCCACGGTTTTGGCGGGCGTGCCGCGTAGTGCGATGATCTTCGATGACGAAACCCTTGGCCCTGTCGCCCCGGTGTTCCGTTTTGAAGCCGAAGACGAGGTGATCGCAATGGCCAACGATACACCATTCGGGCTTGCAGCATATCTGTGCGCTCGTGATGTTGGTCGGATATTCCGCGTCGTCGAGGAGCTTGAATTTGGCATAGTCGGCGTCAACGAAGGGCTGATCTCAACCGAAGTTGCCCCGTTTGGTGGCGTTAAGGCATCCGGACTGGGCCGTGAAGGCGCACAAATCGGCATCGAGGAATACCTCGAAACCAAATACGTAGCGCTCGGCGGCATCTGACGGATCCGGTTTTCGAACGGCGATGCCCTATGGCGCAAAGAAGCCCGCTATCACGGATACCTACGCCGGCAGGAGACGAATGAAGCAATCAAGCAACTCTTACAGAATGGGATCTCGTTCCGCCAGATTATTCGAGAAACGGGGTAAAGCCGCAAGCTCGTACGCGATTTTCTGCGCGGTAAGCGTCTGGATCTATTCCGCACGCGGCCTAGCGCCCTTGATGCCTGGCTGCCATGGTGTAAGAGCCAGATAGAAATGACATTCCTGCGCTAGATAGAGATGACACCCTAGGCGTCGTCCCGCTGACATTGGTGGCATGGCTTTCCTGCGGGTCAGGAGAGCACGCATATGACGGTGCTGGCGATGAGCTATGGCGAACTTTCGCGGTATGATACGCTGCTGCGCGTGGAGCGCGGCGAGCTTCGGGTTGAGGACGCGGCCGGATTGCTGGGATTGAAGCGGAGGCAGATATTCCGATTGCTCGATCGACTGTGATCCGAAGGCGCATCCGGCCTGGTCTCGCGCAAGCGCGGCCGGCCCAGTAACCGGCGGTACAGCGATGCCATGCGCGATCAGATTGTTGCGATTGTGCGCGAACACTACGCGGATTTCGGTCCGACGCTCGCGCGTGAGTACCTGATCGAACGTCAAGAGATCACGGTTGCGTGCGAGACGCTTCGCTAGATCATGATCGCTGCAGGTTCGTGGAAGGACCGCGATGTGCGGCGGCCGCGCCCTTATCAGCCGCGGTATCGCCGGGATTGCCGCGGTGAGTTGATTCAGGTCGATGGCTCGAAGCACTGGTGGTTTGAGGATCGCGGCCCGCAATGCACGCTGCTGGTCTACATCGACGACGCGACCAGCGAGCTCATGCATCTGAAGATGGTCGAGAGCGAGAGTGCGTTAGGATCGGTTGGTGAAGGCGATGCGACTTGAGGGCACCTCGACGCAGCGCTGGCGATGGCCAAAGCGATGCAAGAACTGCTGCTGCCGCG
>NZ_LJHY01000042.1 GCF_001295795.1 Novosphingobium sp. AAP83 | reverse complement strand
GCCGTCTGGGCGTGTTTGACAAAATCTTTGCAGCTTTGGCGGCCAAAGCCGGAAAGCCGGACCAGTTGATGATCGACGCCACTCACCCGAGGGCGCACCGAACAGCAGCCAGTCTGCTCAAAAAGGGGCTCAGCGGGCCAATGATCCCCCAGATCATCGGCTGCCCCCGCTTCGCTCCCCGCCATATCGGGCGCACAAAAGGCGGGCTGAACTCCAAACTGCACGCTGTTTGTGACGGACATGGTCGGCCGCTGATCATGCTGCTCAGCGAAGGCCAGATGAGCGATTTCAATGGCGCTGCGCTCATGATCGGCGCTTTCCTAAAGGCAAAAACCCTGCTCGGCGATAAAGGCTATGACGCCGACTGGTTTCGCAATGCCCTAGCCGAGCGCAAGATCGCAGCCTGCATCCCGTCAAAGGCCAATTTCAAGGTCCAAATCCCTCACGACAAAGTCCTCTATCGCCGTCGGCACAAGATCGAGAACATGTTCGGCAAACTCAAGGACTGGCGGCGCATCCACACCCGCTACGACCGCTACACCCATACCTTCATGTCCGCCATCTGCATCGCCGCAACTGTCATCTTCTGGCTCAATCAATGAGTCCTGACCCGAGCGTTCGCAGAGGGTGAGCTTCGCTTCGGCACGGGCCATGACCTGCCCCCCCGAAATATCCCTCGATCTGATGTAGAGTCTGCCCATTGGAAGGAGCAGACGTAATGAGGAAGAGCCGTTTCAACGAGGCGCAGATTATCGGGATGATCAAGGAGCAGGAGGCAGGTCTGCCGACGGTTGAGATTTGCCGGAAGCACGTGCTGAGCACCCCGACCTTTTACAAGCTGAAGGCGAAGTACGGCGGGCTGGAGGTTTCTGATGCCCGGCGGCGGCGTCATCTTGAGGATAAGAATGGCAAGCTCAAGTGATTGCTGGCCGACAGCATGCTCGACAATGTCATCCTCAAGGATCTGTTGGGAAAAGTCTAACGACGCCAGCCCGGCGGCGCGGCGCGGTGCTTAAGGTGCTGGGAGGTTATCCAATCTCCCAGTGCCGGGCCTGCGTGCTGATTGGTGTCGATCCTAAGACGGTCAGGTGCAAACGCCCGCCAGACCATGGTACCATCCGTGTTGCCATGCGTGAGGTCGCGGGCAAGCGCTGCCGCTTTGGCTATCGCCGGATCGGCGTGATACTGGAACGCCAAGGTATGATCATTAACCACAAGAAGATGTACCGGCTGCATCGGGAGGAAGGATTGTCGGTGCGCCGTCGGCGTGGCCGCAAACGGGCTCGCGGCAGCCGGACACCGATTCCCGTGCCGCTGACCCCGGGCGCACGCTGGTCGATGGACTTTGTGTCCGACACGTTCGGCGCATCGCGCAAGTTCAGAATTCTGGCTGTCAATGATGCTTGCTGCCGGGAGAATCTGTGTCTGGTCGGAGACACTAGCATCTCGGGTGCACGCGTTGCGCGCAAACTCGACACGCTGGTACGCCTTTATGGCAAACCAACTTGCATTGTCAGCGACAATGGCACCGAGTTTACCAGTCGGGCGATCCTGGAATGGGCTGGCAAGAACCAGGTCGAATGGCATTACATCGACCCGGGCAAGCCCCAGCAGAACGGCTTCATCGAGTCCTTCAACGGATCGCTACGCGATGAGTTGCTCAACGAAGAGCTGTTCGACAGCCTGGCTGATGCCCGCCGGAAGTTGGCCATCTGGCGCTATGACTACAACAATATCCGACCCCACTCGTTCTTGTGCAGGCGTAGGAGCCGTCGTATTTAACCGCTGGACTCTCGTTATGACTGAAGGATGATCGGGGGGCAGGTCATCATGAATCACCGTCTCGAACCCAGATATCTTCATGGCTCGAAGCTTCCCAGAATTTTTCGTAGGCCTGCCGCAAGCCTCGTTCAAAGTTCTTTGCATAGCGCTTGGTATCAAAAAGCGGTTCTTTTGCTCTGTTCACACCTAAATTTTGATTTATTTTCAAGTATTTATCTCGATCTAAAGCTATATCCACTATAAGCTTTTCATATTCCTCATCACTGTTCGTTATCAACTCGGGTAGGCCAATGGCGGCTAACAAGCTGGCAGCAACACAAGCGGAAAATTGCCGACCTTTTTTTGTGACGACAGGCAAGCCGCCCCATAGGGCATCGCTCGCAGTCGTATGGGCATTATAATTGAAAGTATCGATGAACAGGTCAGCATGCTTGTGGCGGGCGAGATGTTCGGGGTGGGGAAGCTTTTCCGCAAAGACAATCCGTGAAGGTTCAACACCCCGCTTTTGTGCCTCCTTGCGCAAGTTGCTTTCTGCCCAACTGTTGGACCTGAGAAGCCACAAAACGCTGTTATCAATGCGCTTCAAAATACGCATCCAGATATCGAACTCTTGGGGGCCTATCTTGTAGTTGTTATTGAAACAGCAGAACACGAACGCTTCTTCTGGCAGGCCAAAGTCGGCTCTTGTGGTTACGGTGGCCGATATAGGCCGCATGTTATCGTTTGGCTGATAAGAGTGCGGCAGGTATATTACATTTTCCGAGCAGTACGTGCGCTGTTCGTCGGTGATCACAACAGGATCAGCGATGATATAGTCAAAAAAGTCTGCCCCCAATGATCCGGGATAACCGAGATAATTGATTTGAATCGGGGCAAGCCGGTGCTGGAAGATTTCCGTTCGCGTGTTTTGCGTGTAGCCTTTCAGATCGATTGCAATGTCCAATCCATGCGATCTCCCCATTGCAACAACCTGACGGTCGGCCAAGTCGGCAATGTCAAAAAAATGATCAACGCCGCTTTCAGCCTGCCGTCGAAGATCGCCAGATTTGTCGGGACCATAGCTATAGGCGAAAACTTCAAATTGGCTGCGGTCATGTTCCCTTAGCAGGCCAGCCATCAGATACATGGTAGCGTGATTGTGAAAGTCAGCGCTGAAGTAACCGACCTTGATACGCTCCGGCTTTGTTGCAGCTTTTGCGGGCAGCGGCTTCGGCTGAAGCTTGTACTGTTCCAGAGCGTAAGTCTTTGCACGCTCGAGTTGCTCTGCCGGATTATCGTTTGCGCTTAAAAGCGCGAAGGGAGGAACAGCGTCGGTTTGGATACCGAGCCGCGCCGATATCTCCTTTAACCATTCGTGCCCGTCCCACTCGCAGGTATGCTGGCATTGGAACAACAGGTGCGCCTCTGCTGCGGCATAAGTCGGCTTGATCTCAATTGCGCGCCGATAGCTTGCAATTGCTTCATCTAGCTTGCCCTGATCTTTCAAAGCATTGCCCATGTTATTGTAGGCTTCGGCATAGGCAGGTTTAAATTCGAGTGCATTGCGATAGGCCGAAATGGCTTCTGCCAACTTTCCCCTGTCCTTCAGCCTGTTTCCCAAATTGTTATAGGCTTCGGCGTAAGTTGGCTGGATTTCAAGAGCGCGTTGAAATGCAATGATCGAGTCTTCATTCCTGCCTTGCTCGTTCAAAGCGTTGCCCAAATTGAAATATGCTTCGGAATAGGCAGGCCTGATATCGATCGCGCGCTTGTAGGCAGAAATTGCCTCTTCCAACTTGTCCTGCGCTTTCAGCACGATTCCGATGTTGTAATATGCATCAGCAAAGATGGGCCTGATATCAAGAGAGCGCCGATAGGCAGCCATTGCCTCTTCGAGCTTACCCTGCTGATTCAAAGCAATGCCCATGTTGAAGAACGCGTCTGCATATGTCGGCTTGATTTCGACCGCTCGCCGATAGGCAGAAATGGCCTCAACAAGTTTGCCCTGGTCTTTGAGCGCGTTGCCCGTGTTATTGAGCGCTTCAGCATTCCTCGGGTTGATTGCGAGCGCTTGGCGATAGGCAGCAATCTCCTCGTCCAGTTTTCCCTGAGCCTTCAGCGCATTGCCCATGTTGTAATATGCATCAGCATAGGCCGGTTTTATCTCAAGTGCCCGCCGGTAAGCAGAAATCGCGGCATCCAGTTTCCCTTGATCTTTCAGCGCATTGCCCATGTTGTTATAGGCATCCGCATAGGCAGGCTGTAATTCAATCGCGCGCTGGTAGGCAGAAATTGCCTCGGCTAGCTGCCCCAGAGCTTGGCGTCCCGCTGCAAGGATATTCCACAGCAAGGGTGATGTGGGATATTCCACAACCAGCAGATCCGCCTGTTCGATCAGTTGGTCGAAGCGCCCCTCGTTGTACAAGGCGACCAAGCGATCCACTTGTTCTTGCGACAACGGTATCCTCGGTTGGCCGTCCTTCTTTCCCGCATCAAGATCAGCAAGCCGGTTCTTAGCGCGGACGTTTTTCGGAAACGCTTCGAGTACCGCGGCGTAAAGTGCGCGGGCACTGTCAACATCGCCCTTGCGAATATGCGTTTCGGCACGGGCCAACGCCCGCTGAACATTGATTTTGGACATAGAAAGAGTCCTCAGATGTTTGACACGCAGAACACATCGGTTTGTGCAGACCAGCAGCTACAAGTTCTGACCTTCCGTCCTGCTTCATCGTCGGAGAAAAGAAGGGAGCTGGAGACCCGCAAAAACTGATGGAGTTTCGGCGTCGATGGTGATTCATTGATCGAGAACGATCATGGAGAGCCGTGGTGGATCCGAAGTCCCTGTTCAGTTTGAGCGAC
>NZ_LJHY01000041.1 GCF_001295795.1 Novosphingobium sp. AAP83 | reverse complement strand
TGCAAGAAAAATTTCTCTGCGCCAATTCAGCCCCAAGACCGGCTATTCAATTGTGTTCTGGAGAAGGACTTAAGAGCGGCTTCCGATCCTAACCGATCAGGACCACCGTTCTAATCCATTGGTTTGCCGCGTTTTCCGAGCCGCCGGGTGACTCCACCCGGCTCAAAATCGCTCTAGGCCTGAGTCTGTGCGTATTCTGGCACCAGCACGCAGAACCGCTCAAGCCAGCCAACCAGTTCTGGATGTGTTTCGCGCCAGAGAACTGGCTTGCGCCAATCAAGATAACCTAGAGCACAGGCGAGGCTGATTGCATCGATGCCGACAGGTTCAAGTACCGGCGGCTCGGCAACGAATGCATCAAGCGCGCGCTCAACCTTGCCGCGCTGATGATCCAGCCAGCGTTCGCTGACCTGCTCCTCGGAGCGGAAAAATCGCTCGGATGACATTAGGACCGCCGCGTCCGCCAGGCCATCAGCAAGGGCCTGTCGCACCAGCATCCGGATACGCTCCATCGGGTCTGCAGGCAGCAAGCCGCCTCCTGAAAAATGATCAAGGTACTCCACGATGATCCCACTGTCGAACACTGCAATCCCGTCTGCCAATACAAGGCATGGAGACTTGCCGAGCGGGTTATCTTTCCGCAGTGGATCATCTGGATCCAAAAACGCCGGTTGCACCAGCGAAAGCTGGTCTCCAAACCCGAGGCGCATGGCGGCGATAAGCACCTTGCGCCCGAAAGGTGAGGTTGCCGAGCTACGAAGGATCATAGGAAAACTCCTGGAACGATCATCCCAGAACGTTATCCATTCTGGCACCAAAACTGCGCGAAAGTCTGGCAGCTGCCTGAACCACCATTTTTGCCAATTCGGCAATGCGGTCTATCGCGATGCGATCTTGCGGCGAAGTAAGGCAGATCGATCCTGCGATACCGCTGCTGTTAAACACCGGTGCTGCAATGCCCCGTGCGCCATACAGTTTTTCGCCTTCACTGACGGCAAATCCGGTCTTCCTGACCCGCGCCAGATCTTGCAACAACCGCTCCCTCTCAGGAAGCTTGGCGCCACTCGCCGAGTTTGCCGTTTCGCTCGCAAGGGCACGATCCATCTGATCTTCGCTTAGATAAGCAAGGATAGCCTTTCCAGACGCCCCCCAGACCAGCGAAAGGGGCACGTGCATCTGAATACGGTATTGTAACGGATGATCGGCCTCGGCCTTTGCGGCAAACGACATAGAGAGTGTGCCAGGTTGGTATAGGCCGAAAAGAGCGGTTTGATGAACCTGATCACAAAGAATTTCCAACTCACGCTGCGCCAGGTCGCCAATGTCTACTGAATCCCTGACTTGCGCTGCGATGCGATAAAGCTCCGGACCAATCGCATAACGATGTGTCTCCTCACTCCATGAGACTACGCCTTCTTTGCGCAACAGATGGAGTAAGCGGTGGATCGTGGGCAGGGGCAGGCCTACCCGGCCGGCAAGGTCACCCACTCCCACTTCACCGCGCGTTGCAGCTAAAGCAGCGATCAGGCGGACCGCACGGTGCACGGTTCCCGTCCCCTCGGCAGCCTCTGCTAGGTTCGGCTGCGAAGTCTTCTTCCCTCGCGTTTGTATCATGTTCGTGTCCAATTTATTCCCAACCCTTATAGGGCTTGAAAAACATGGACTGCGCAAGCGCCATGATCAAGGCCTGCTATACCGCCACCTGTCACATGCGTAAGGGCGTTCCTTGCGCCTTCGACCTGTCTGTTGCCGGCCTGCCGGGTAAGTTGCCAAAACGTTTCGACTACCTGGGCCACACCACTCGCACCCACCGGATGCCCCTTGGCCAACAAGCCTCCACTCGGATTGACTACGACTTTCCCGCCAAAGGTTGTCGCGCCCGAATGCATGAACGCCACCGCGTCACCCTCGGCACAAAGGCCAAGTGCTTCGTAGTAGACCAGCTCTGCAATCGTGAAGGCATCGTGCAGTTCGACCATGTCGAGATCTTGCGGGCCAATCCCTGCGGCTTCAAACACGTCATGAGCAGACTCATAAGTGATCTCTGGGCGCAACATGTTGCGAAAGCCACTTTTTACAGAGCCAGAATGCAGGACAGACGCCAAGATGCGCATTGCCGGGACCATGGACTTGCGCCAGGCCGCCTCCGACATGAGCACTACGGCTGCAGCACCATCACCCGTTGGGCAGCACTGGAAAAGCGTCAAGGGATCCGCAATCGGTCGCGAATTGATCACGTCCTCTATCGTCGTTTCCTTCTGCAATTGGGCGAAAGGATTCAAGGCGCCGTGCCGACGTGCCTTCACACTGACGCTGGCAAGATCCTGTGCTGTTGTGCCGCGTTCGTGCATGTGCCGGCGGGCACGCATCGCATAGAGTGCGGGCATCACCATACCTTGCTGCACTTCCACGTCTTCGGCTACCAGTGGCAAGGTTCCGCCGCCAAACTGGGTCAGCTTGTCCACTCCCACGACAAGCACGATCTCCGCTTCATCATTGGCGATAGTGCGATAGCCGGCCTGGATCGCAGACGCGCCGCCCGAACAGGCATTATCGATATTCACGACAGGAATGCCGCCGATGCCGATTTCCTTGGCGACCCTCTGCCCGGTGAGCATTCCGCCAAAGGCATGCCCGCAGTAGAGAGCCTGGACATCAGAGAGGGCAATGCCGGCATTGCGACAGGCTTCAAGGACCGGTGGAACTGCCAGACCCGCATAGGACGAGCCGGGATAGCGGCCCATCGGAAGCATGGCTGCGCCGGTGACAAGGACATTACGCATCGCCGTTCTCCAACTCAGGCGCGAAAGACCATTCGTCGCCATCAACTACAAGGCGGACCGCCTCGTCGAGCCGGAACTGCGTGGAATCGCCCCGTAGGCCGGCAAGGACACGCACGCCATTGGCAAGATCAACATAGCCGATCGCATAGGGCGTGGCCCTGCTGGACGAGACATGGACCACCGAATAGCTGTAGAGAGTGCCTTCGGCTGGCAGGCTGATCGTCACCAGGTCGCGCCCGCCACATGCCGGGCAGAATGCTCTCGTCGGAAAGGCCTTTTCCCCGCAGGACGCACACTCGCTACCTTGCAGAAGGCGCTCCCCGCCCGCACCGCCGAGATGTTCGCCCGGTTCCATTCGGATATCGGTGACCGGTTGCAGATGATCGCCGGGCTTTCGGGCACCCAGGTCCTTGTCGATGTCCAACTCGAAGTCCTTTCAGTTCCGGGCAAGCTTGTGCAACGCCATATAAGATTTCTGTTTAACGGATTTGAAATCCGTACACCGGAATCTGATGGCGATCAATCTTTCCAACCGGCCTCATCGGGCAGGTGCGATGCGCGCTCCGCAGGGACCAAAGCCAATACTCGCGAATCCATCGCGCTCGGCCCGCCCGGTGATGACCAGTTCATCCTCGTCCTCCAGCCAGAGACGCTGCTCGCCTCCAGGCAGGTCGAGCGGCAGCGTTCCGGCGGTCCGCTCGAACAGGCATGCGGCTTCCTCGTCGGTGGGGCCGGAAACCGTTCCCGACGATAACAGGTCGCCCGCCTCCAGATTGCACCCGTTGCTGGTGTGATGCGCGGTCATCTGCGGCAAGGTCCAGGCACAGTGCAGCAGATTGGTCGCCACGATGCGTTCGGGCGGGAGCCCCGCCTGCCGCATGTTGCGGGTTGAAAGGCGCGCTTCGAGCCGGATGTCGAGCGCCCCGGCAGCGCGATGGCGTGCACTGTCGAGGTAAGGCAGGGGCGCGGGCTGGCCAGGAAGCCGCGGCACCGGCGCGACACGAAATGGTGCCAGTGCCTCGGCGGTGACGATCCAAGGCGAAATCGTGGTCGCGAAGCTCTTGCCAAGGAAGGGACCAAGCCGGGATTCCCAGATCTGGATGTCACGGGCGGACCAGTCGTTGACCAGCACGTAGCCGAACAGCATGTCTTCCGTCTGGTCCAGCCCAACACGGCTTCCCAGCGGATTGCCCGGGCCGATCAGCGCGCCGAATTCCAGTTCGAAATCCAGCTGCGAGGTGGGTCGGAACACCACCTGTCCCGAAGCCTCGCGCACTTGCCCGTGCGGCCGCACGATTGCCACCCCGTCAGGCACGATCGATGATGCGCGACTGTTGTAGGCAACCGGCAAGTGAAGGAAATTCTCATTCAGCTCGCGCGCCGGCCGGGCCTTACGCGCCGCTGTGACGTGATGGACCGACGTCATGAAGTCTGTGAACGAGCCCACCCGCAAGGGCATGTGCAACATGGCCTGCGCTGACGGCACGATAAACCGTTGCGGATCGGCGCGTACGGGGTTTGGCCCTGCCCCGTCCAGCACAAGCAGGCGAAAGATTTCGCCGCGCAGCAAGGATGCAGCCTGGTTACCCATCGCGACAAAACGGTTGAGGCTACCCTCTGCTGCGGCTTCCAGCACAGGATGCGCCTCTGTCGATATCACACCCGCCTTGGCCAATGCCAACAAGTCGAGAATGGCATCACCGATCGCCACCCCTCCACTGGCATCCCGACCCTGGCAAGAGAAGACGCCGTGAGGCAGGTTCTGAACCGGAAAGTCGCATGCCGGATCGTTCGCCGTTTCAACCCAGCTTCGCGCTGCTGGATCATGCGTAAAATTCAACGACATCGGAAGCTCCGTGACCAAGGTTGTGCGATTATTGCGGCGCGGAGTTCTTGAATGCAGGCACCAGCTGGTTGAACTGGTCAAGCCAGTCGGCAAGGGCAGGCTGGCGGCTGCGCCAGTCGATCAACTGTCGAAACTCTGCCCATTCGAGCATGCAGGCTGTCGCAATGCTGCCATGATCAACAGTGCAGGAGCGCTCTGCCAGCGCTGCGATGGTATCGATCCCACGCTCCATCTTGCCCCGCTGGAAATCCAGCCAATCGGCAAAGCGCATCTGCTCCGGGCGCAAGACGTTTTCCATTACCATCGACACCCCGGCATCCATGATCCCGTCGGCAAGGGCCTGCGTCTGGAGTACGCGCCATCTCGCTTCCCCTGTCGCCGGGCAAAGCGTCCAGCCTGCTAGACTGTCGAGATAGTCGACGATCACGCGGCTATCATACAGCGGGATTCCTTCTTCGCTGAAAAGGACCGGCATCTTGCCAAGCGGATTGTCGCGGCGCAGCGCGTCGTCGGGGTCGCGGAAGTCAGCATCCACGCGCTCAATCCTGTGGCTGAGCCCCAGATACTCGGCTGTGACGCGAACCTTGCGTCCGAATGGTGAATTGACGGTTGCTCGAAGCAGCACGGCCTATTTCTCCTTCACAGCATGAGGAAGCAACAAGGCGCCCGCTTCTTGCAAGGCGCCGATTTCTGCACTGTCTAAGCCCAGCAAGCCGGACAAGATTTCCATGGCATTGCACGACAGCGGCGGCGGGGCATCGAGAGGCATATCCACGCCTTCGAGCTTCATCGGACTGCCGATCATCTCAAAATTGCGGCCATATCCTTCCACCGGAACGATCATGTCGCGGCCATGCTCGCGCGCGTCGGCAATGGCCTCGCCGACATTCTTGATCAGAGCCACCGGCACCCCTTCCTTGGTCAAGGCCTCAACCCACTCAACCGCTGAACGGGCAAGAAACGCCTGCTCGAGCTTGGACCAGAGAAGTTCGCGATTGGCCAGGCGCAACCCTTGGGTTGCGAACTCCGGCAATTCCGGCAGTTCGGGCAGCCCCAAGACATTGCACATACTTCGCCACATCCCATCGGTATTCGCAGTGACAACGAATTCACGCCCGTCGCCCGCGCGAAACGATCGATAGGTCGGGATGGAGTCATGGCCGGCGCCTTGTGGACCTGGCATTGTCCCGGAAATGAGGTGATATTGCGCCTGGTAGGAAAGCATAGATAGCTGGCCATCCAGCATCGAGATGTCGATTGTCTGGCCTTCGCCGTCCCGTCCACGGCGGGCAAGGGCCGCCAGGGCAGCAATCGTGGCATACATGCCGGCAATGATGTCGCCTGCGGGAATACCGAGGCGCATTGCGGATCGCCCCTCCTCACCAGTCAGGCTCATGACGCCAGAAAGGGCCTGCACGATCATGTCATAGGCCGGGCGGTCCCGCCAGGGGCTGACCTGGCCGAAACCGCTGATCGATACCCAGATCAGTTCCGGCTGATCCTTTCGGATTACGGCCGGGTCCAACCCCAGCCGGGCACAGATGCCGGGGCGAAAATTCTCGACGACAATGTCGGCTTTGGCGATGAGTTTGCGCGCCGTCGCAAGGCCTTCCGGAGTCTTGAGGTTGAGCGCAATGCTCCGTTTGTTGCGATTGGTCGAAAGATAATAGGCGCTGTCATCATCAACAAAGTGAGGGGGAATCGAGCGGCTACTGTCGCCCTCGAATGATTCAATCTTGATTACGTCTGCCCCAAGATCACCAAACAGTTGGGTACAGAACGGTCCCGACAGAAATGTCGTGAAATCGACTATCCTGACGCCGGACAGTGGGGGACTGCGCATGCTCGGAATCCTGTTATGAGGCCTATAAGTCGATCGCCGGCACACCAGCGGCCATCCGGCCGGTGCCATAGGCCCGGCGACGGGCAGGCAGGGTTGTCATCGATGAAGTGAGGGGTGCTGGGCAGCGCGGTTCCATTTTCATTGCGTCGCTCCCTTGGCTTTGATTTTCAGCTTCCTCGCACCACTGGCTCGGCTTGTCAATGTAACGGAAAACTTTTCCGATGTACGGACTCGCAAGGACTGGAGGGCTGTGGACCACTGTTAACTTATACCAATGTTCTGTATCGAACATCATGAATTTGCAGCATAAAAATTCCTTATCACGCTATTGTAAGGTGTTGCTTGACTCATGAGCCTAGACCGACATACAGTTTTGTTTACCGGAATAACTTGGATCGGATGGAGGGATGCTGGTAAGGGAATGGTAATCCGCCGCTCTGCTGAAGTGCCTTAGCGCCTGTCCTGCAGGCAGGTCACCGTGCATGGGCCTCGCGCCTGCCTGAACAGGCGCGCCAAGTTTGTGCGCAAGACCGATCATTTCGGCGCAACCGATCAATTCGGCGAAGGAAGATGGTTTCATGAGTCAAGCAGTTCGCCGCATCGTTACCGGCCACGATGCAACCGGCAAGTCCATCTTCCTGGAAGATGGTCCTTCGCCCCAGTTCGGCAGCGCCAGCAACGCCCGCGTCACTTACTATGAACTGTGGAACACGATGGGCAGCCCGACACTCATCCACGCGGTTGAACCCGCTGAGCCGAACGATCGCCCGCTGCAACTGCCCCCTCCGTCTCAGGGCACGATCATCCGCATAATCGACGTTCATCCGGGCAACTATCGCAACATGGCTGTCCGCCCTGACGGACGTCCGACTTCAATGCACCGCACCAGCACGATTGACTATGCAGTGGTCCTGGACGGAGAAATCCACGCCGTTCTGGATGACAGCGAACGCCTGATGCAAACCGGCGATGTGCTGATCCAGCGCGGAACTGATCACGCATGGGAGAACCGTTCGGATCGCACCTGCCGCATGCTCTTTGTGCTTGTCGACGCGGAGTTTGCGCCGGCACTGGCGCAGCTCCTGCCGGATCTTCACCTGAACGTCGCACCGCCCTCGTTGCAATCATGACCTGCTGCAGCTTCGGGACGCATGCCCCACAGATTGGATAGGACATAATGGCACCTGCACCCTCCAGTTTCCCCTTGCACCGCCGTCGTGCCTTGCAGCTTGGTCTTTCAGCCTGCATGCTAGCGCCGGTCGCGGTCCGGGCCCATGCTGCGAGTCCTGCTGCCGGAAAGCTTGGCACCTCGCGATGCTTTGAATTCATCCCCGGAAGGGACCCGGCCAGCATCCCTGCGCCGCCTGCGGCGAAAGCCGAGGAAAGGTTCATGGATGTTCCCGAGGGCAGGCTGAAATACCTTGATACGGGCGGTAACGGTGAACCGGTGATCCTGCTTCATGCGGCAACGGGAACCGGGCGATCCTGGGACTATCAATTACCGGCCCTCACCGCTGCCGGATTCCGGGTGATTGCGCCTTGGCGGCGTGGCACGCTGGAATCCAGCACCGGCGCAGCCCCGAACAACACGCTAGAAACACGTGACCTAGCGGCACTGGCAGATGGGCTTGGCCTGGACAGGTTTCACCTGCTTGGATCTGCCTCGGGCGCCTTCGTTGCGATCCGCTTTGCTGTCGCCAACGAAACGCGCGTGCTATCGCTTACCCTAGCAAACAGCCTGCTCGGGTTGAACCAGCCCGAGTTCGTGCGATTGCTTGACGTTGTCCTGCCACAGGGCTTTCAGGCCCTCCCATCGGAATTCAAGGAGCTCTCTGGTTCTTACCGAATCGCTAACCCGCAAGGTGTGCAACGCTGGCTCGACATAGAACAGGGTTCGCTTGCCGCACAGTTAGGGCAACGCCCCGATGCTGCGGCTGTCATGCGGGCCGGAGTACGCGGCAGCGGTGGCCCCAGCTATGCTGACCTGCAGGCGCTGAACCTGAAGGTCCTCCTAGTCTATGGGGATGCGGATCTTTATGCTCCACCTGCGCTCGCCCGTATTCTGGCAAAACAGTTTCGCAACGTCCGACTGACGATAATCGGCGAAAGTGGCCATGCGAGCCACTGGGAACAACCCGACCCATTCAATTCCGTGGTGACAGCGTTTCTGGCCAGCACACACCAGAAACAGCACGTCGGCCGGCAGGCCCCGGGCTTTTGATCAGCCGGCCGATAATCCCCCAATCTCTACATGTTTGGTTTCGAGATATTCGTCGATACCGACTTGCGCACCTTCACGACCGAGACCGGAGGCCTTTCCGCGGCCGAAGGGCGCAATTTTGAGTAGCACCGAGAACTGACCCGGGTGGGTGCAGGTTATCTGCTAACCTGAACGGGCAAGGTCAAGATGGAGGCTATCCTTTTCTGGATTTGGGTGCGGCAGAGCTTGCCCTGAAGCGGAAGCTGTCATTGCCAGTTTCAAGGATGTGGCAATCCGCGCGGTTCATTCCTTTTAAGATGAGCGGCATCGAAGGCGATCGTTCCTTACAGGCTGTGAAGCGATGGTCCGTGCCGTTACACCATCAAAGATACCCCTCGCGTTTGAACCCGTCTGATTGATTTTTCGCCGATCCGCTTCGCCGTCATGCCATTTTGTAGGTTTCACCATTGCGCAGCATCGCCCAGGCCATACGTGCGGTTTTGTTGGCCATGGCGACCAGGGTTTTGTTGTGGCCAGCCCTAGCTTGGAGGGCCTGTACCCATTTCGAGCGCTGGTCATCATATTTGGCGATCCGCAACAAAGCGGAGCGCGCGCCATGCAATAGTTGCCGTCTGAGGTAATGGTTGGCCCTGTTGTCACTGCCGCCGAGCCTTGGCTTGCCACCGGTCGTGTATTACCGGGGAACCAGGGCAATCGCGACGAAAGGTGCACGTTCGGTTCGGGGAAGGGAAGCGCTGCGCCCAGCAACCGGCCAACCCTGAAGGCCAAGATCATCCTGTCGGCCAAAGCCGAGCGGCAGGAAGCCGATGGGTTGACGGTCCTGCGTCAAATTGCGGGCAAAGATCGATGCTATCCAGGTGCCTTCGGGATGGCGACTGCCAAGCCTGACGTTGACAGTTTCGCCCGCCGGGAAGGTGAAACGCGAGAGATCGCAGTTCGACAGCAATGTTTTGCTGCAATAGACGATATTGGTGCTGAAGAAACCTTCAGTCCGTCGTCAGAACATTTGGCGCAGCTCGCGGCGTAAATTAGCGGAGCGCGGACCTCGTCTGGGGTTTGATGTTAGGCGGCAAGCTTGCGGCGTTGCAAGCGCCGATGCTCGATGGTCTGGTGCTAGAGCTCGATCTTTCCCTGGGTCTGGGGATGCATCGGAGCGTCGCGGATATGGCCGGAAGGCTGAGGAGAGGGGCGCTGGATCGTCCGACCTGACGCGCCGGACTGGCGGCATGGCCGTAAATCGCTGTAGCAAATCCATGACCGCGCTCGCCGATCACCCCACTGCAACCCCACGGGCTATTCCCTGCGTCGTCGCCATCAGCCTGCTGGCTCTGGCGATCATTGCCAGCCACCCGATTTCATTCGGGGAGATCCTCCTCGCCCGGTCTAACGGCTCGGGCATGGTCTTGTCAGCCTCAACCAATTGGTGTGGATCTCGGAGCTGGTGTTGATGGAGCAGCATCACCCGATGCTGCAAAAGCGCACGATATCTGACGACGAAGCAGGGATAACTGCGGCTTTGCAGGGTATTACTGCACCCTCAACTCAGCTCAGCCCGCTGCCAGTCCGCCAAGGGCCACGTACTTTGTTTCCAGATATTCCTCGATCCCGACCTGCGCGCCCTCGCGCCCGAGACC
>NZ_LJHY01000040.1 GCF_001295795.1 Novosphingobium sp. AAP83 | reverse complement strand
CAGACCAGCCCTGCATCAATCACGCTCTGTGCAAATTCGGCGTTTTCCGAAAGGAACCCGTAACCCGGATGGATCGCCTCAGCGCCCGTCGCCTTGGCCGCAGCGATGATCTTTTCGCCCACCAGATAGCTTTCGCGGGCAGGCGAGGGACCAATATGCACCGCCTCATCGGCAGAGCGCACATGCAGCGCCTTGGCATCCGCATCGGAATAGACCGCCACGGTGCGAATGCCCATCGCCTTCGCCGTGCGGATAACCCGGCAAGCAATTTCACCACGATTGGCAATGAGAAGGGATTTGATCATGGTCTCGTTAACACTTTCCGATAACTCCGAATCTCGACCAACATTTCACCATCAAATCCCGCTGGATCTCGGAGCACCTTTTCTTCCGAGTCCCAAATCATCCAATGGCCGGGTGGCTTCTCGACAATCCTAAAACGGTTTTTCTTGCCGTCCTTGAAATAGACTTTGGCGTAAACGAGCGCATCATGCTCAAGGTTTTGGAGGGGGGTAGTCTCACTGATTTTGGTTGATTTTAAATCGACAGTGACGCCATTGGCGGAAAGCAATTCCAAAAGTGGCTTAGCGCTTCTGCCCGTTACCTCCCCGCGGAAAGAAAATTTGCTTTTTAGCTCTTCGTATTGTTGCCCTGTCAACATAGATGCAGCTGCCAACCAGCATCCACATGCATCGCTTTGGAAAACTGTTTTAAGTTTACGCATGCTTACATCCTGAACACCCCAAACCGGGGTGCCTCCGCCACGGGTTCCTGCAAGCACACTTCCAAGGCCAGCCCCAGCACATCGCGCGTCTGCACCGGATCGATCACGCCATCGTCCCACAGCCGCGCGGTGGCGAAATAGGGGTTGCCTTCGTCTTCATACATCTGGCGGACGGGGGCCTTGAATGCTTCGGCCTCTTCGGGCGTCCACTTGGCCGCATCGCGGTGCACCGTGGCCAGCACCGATGCTGCCTGTTCGCCGCCCATCACCGAAATGCGCGCGTTGGGCCATGTGAACAAGAAGCGCGGCTGATAGGCGCGGCCGCACATGCCATAATTGCCCGCGCCAAAGCTGCCGCCGATCAGTACGGTGATCTTGGGCACTTGCGCGGTGGCAACCGCAGTCACCAGCTTTGCGCCGTGCTTGGCGATGCCTTCCGCCTCATATTTGCCGCCAACCATGAAGCCCGAAATGTTCTGGAGGAACAGCAGCGGAATGCGGCGCTGGCAGGCCAGTTCGATGAAATGCGCGCCCTTTTGCGCACTTTCGGAAAACAGCACGCCATTGTTGGCCAGAATCGCCACTTGCATGCCGTGGATATGGGCAAAACCGCAGACCAGCGTGGTGCCGTAAACCGCCTTGAATTCGTGGAATTCGCTGCCATCAACAATCCGCGCAATCACCTCACGCACGTCATAAGGCGCGCGGACATCTTCGGGGACAATACTGTAAAGCTCGTCGGCATCATACTTGGGCGGGCGCGGCGTTTGTAAAATGGGGACAGTCCCTATTTTTTGGCCGAGATGGCTGACGATATCCCTGACAATCGTCAGCGCGTGTTCGTCATTGTCGGCCAGATGATCGACCACGCCCGATTTGCGCGC